>DATJIO010000072.1:0-51130 GCA_035493215.1 Caulobacteraceae bacterium | reverse complement strand
TTTTCATTTAACGACGCGTGAATATTCAGCTCCATTTGGTAAAGTGCGCGACGCCCCACGGGGCGATACTGCGGGGTGTCAGATGAATATTTTCCTTGGCCATGACGCGGAACTTGGAGCGATTCGAGGAGGGCCGGGTATGGCCGCCGGCGGCGGGCGCTAGGTTCGATCTGAGACGCGCCGCTGATCAAACAGCTGTCATCCCGGCCGAAGCGAAGCGCAGAGCCGGGACCCAGGGGACCGGGCGCGACTGTCGCCCCTGGGTCCCGGATCAGCCCTGCGGGCTGTCCGGGATGACAAATATGTGGCCCGTTTCCCCGCCCCCGCCACTACCTTGCGAAGTCAACGAAGTCGTGGTGCTGTGCCGCCCGGGAACGCCGTCAAAAGGGCCCTCGGGAGGACCAAATGGAAAAGCGCTTCATCCATCTCTACGACGAGTACATCCACGGCTTCATCAACCGCCGCAGCTTCCTCGACCGCCTGACGGTCCTGGCCGGTTCGTCCGCGGCCGCCTACGCCATCCTTCCCGTGCTCGAAAACGACATGGCCAAGGCCCAGACCATCGCGCCGAACGATCCGCGCATCACCGCCCAGATGGTCGACGTGCCGGGCTACAAAGGCCTGCGCGGCTATCTGGCCAAGCCTGCGGCCCGCGGCCGCCATAAAGCGGTGCTGGTGATCCATGAGAACCGCGGCCTCAACCCCCACATCGAGGACGTGACCCGCCGCTTCGCCGCGGCCGGCTACCTGGCGCTCGGCCTGGACTACCTCAGCCCCCTGGGCGGCACGCCGGTCGACCAGGACGCGGCCACCAAGATGTTCATGGAGCTCAAGCCCGACATGGTCCTGGATTCGGGCAAGGCGGCCATCGCCTTCCTGAAGGCCCACCCGGAAGGCAACGGCAAGGTGGGTGCGGTGGGCTTCTGCTGGGGCGGCGGCACGGTCAACGACCTGGCGGTGGCCGACCGCAACCTGACCGCGGGCGTGGCCTACTACGGCCGCCAGCCGGCCACCGACCGGGTGGGGGCGATCACGGCCCCGCTGCTGCTGAACTACGCCGGCGACGACGAGCGCATCAACGCCGGTCTCCCCGCGTTCGAGGCGGCGCTGAAGGCCAATAAGAAGACCTACGAGCTGCACCTCTATCCGGGCGCCGGCCACGGCTTCAACAACGACACCAACGGCCCCCGCTTCAACAAGGCCGCCGCCGACCTGGCCTGGAGCCGGACCATGGGCTGGTTCGGCAAGTACCTGGCTTAAAAACCCCGTCATCCTCGGGCGTACCCTCGCGAAAGCGAGGGGAAGACCCGAGAATGACGACTGTTCAGTCCTTTTTCCGCAGCGCCCGCCCGCTCATCACCGCGTCCTTGCCGAAGCGGGCGCGCAAGGAGTCGATGTTCTTCTCCTGGGCGCGGGCCCGGGCCTCGCCGCCCTCGAACAGGTCCTCGGCCGCGTCCGACGCCTCCACCAGGTCCGACAGCCCCGCCCCGATCAGCCGGTAGGCGGGGCCCAGCTCCGGCCGCAGCAGCTCGCGCACCGCCGCGAACAGCATCCGCGCGGTCTGGACCGGCTGGGGCAAGGTGCGCCGGCGGGTGATCAGCCGGAAATCGGCCGTCTTCAGCTTCAGCGTCGCCACCCGTCCGGCCCGGCCCTCGGCGCGCAGCTTGGTCGCCACCTTCTCGCAGGCCGGCCACAGCCGGTCCTCCAGGTCGTCCAGCCGGGTCAGGTCGTCGTTGAAGGTGGTCTCGGCGCTGATCCCCTTGCGGTCCTCGCCCGGATTGACGGCGCGGGCGTCGCGGCCGTGCGCCAGCTCCGCCAGCCTCAGGCCATAGGCGCCCCAGCGCTCGGCCAGGGCCTTGGGATCGGCGGCCGCCAGCTGGCCGATGGTGGTGAAGCCGGCCTTGGCCAGGGCGGCGGCCATGGCCGGGCCCACCCCGGGCAACAGCTTCACCGACCGGGGAGCCAGGAAGCTTTGCGCCTCCGCCGCCCCGATCACCGAGAAGCCCCTGGGCTTGTCCAGGTCCGAGGCGATCTTGGCCAGCACCTTGTTGGGGGCCAGGCCGATGGAGACGGTGATGCCGACCTCGCGCTCGATCTGCGCCTGCAGTTTGGCCAGCGTCATCGCCGCCGAACCCTTGTGCAGGAGCTCGGCGCCCGACAGGTCCAGCCAGGCCTCGTCCAGCGACAGGGGCTGCACCAGGGGCGTCAGCCGTTCCATCATCTGGCGGATGCGCCGGCTCTAGTGGACGTATTTGCCGAAGTCCGGCTTGATCACCACGGCCTGGGGGCACAGGCGCAGGGCGGTGAACATCGGCATGGCCGAGCGCACGCCGAAGGTGCGGGCGATGTAGCAGCAGGTGGTGACCACCCCGCGCCGGGCCCCGCCCACGATCAGCGGCTGGTCGCGGGTCTCGGGCCGGTCGCGCTTCTCCACCGAGGCGTAGAAGGCGTCGCAGTCGAGGTGGGCGATCGAGAGCCGGTCCAGCTCCGCATGGACCGCCAGCCGCGGCGAACCGCAGCCGGGGCAGCGGCGGGCCGCCGGCGCGGGCCCGGTCCAGAAGCAGTCGCGGCAGAGGGCGGGGACGGAGTTTTCCACGGACTTGGTTCGGTCAACCCGGACTTAAGGATATTCGTGTCAAAACCAAAGCTGGCACAGGGGCGGCGAGTCTAGAAAAGCTCCCCCGCGGTGATGGCTGGATCAATGACGCCCAAGAAAGTCCTCATCGTCGAGGATAACGAGCTGAACATGAAGCTCTTTCATGATCTGCTCGACGCTCAGGGCTACGAGACCTTACAGACCCGTGAAGGCCTGCAAGCACTCGCGCTTGCCCGCCATCATAGGCCTGACCTTATCCTTATGGACATCCAGTTGCCGGAGATCTCCGGACTGGAGGTCACCAAGTGGCTCAAGGAAGACGACGAGCTGTCGCACATTCCGGTGATCGCCGTCACGGCCTTCGCCATGAAGGGCGACGAGGAGCGGATCCGCGAAGGCGGCTGCGAGGCCTACATCTCCAAGCCGATCTCGGTCGCCTATTTCCTCGACACCGTCCGGCGTTTCCTCGGGTGAGCTGACATGACCGCGCGTATCCTGGTCGTCGACGATATCGAAGCCAACGTCCGCCTGCTCGAAGCCAAGCTGACCGCCGAATATTACGACGTCTCGGTCGCCTACGACGGCCACACCGCGCTCAAGAAGGCCGCCGCCGAACTGCCCGACATCATCCTGCTCGACGTGATGATGCCCGAGCTGGACGGTTTCGAGGTCTGCCGCCGGCTGAAGGCCGACGCCGCCACCCGCCACATCCCGGTGGTGCTGGTCACCGCCCTGGACGGCCGGCGCGACCGGCTGGCGGGGCTGGAGGCGGGCGCCGACGACTTCCTGACCAAGCCGATCGACGACGTGACCCTGCTGGCGCGGGTGCGCAGCCTGACGCGGCTCAAGCTGGTGATCGACGAGCTGCGCGAGCGCGAGGCCTCGGGCCGGCGCATGGGCGTGATCGAGGGCGTGGGCGCCCGCCTGGGCGCCACTGGCGGCCGCATCGTCGTCGTCGACGACAACGAGCGCCAGGCCCGCCGTATCATCGAGGAGCTCAGCGTCGAGCACCGGCCGGTGCTGGAGACCGACCCGGAGAACGCCATCGGCGCCTCCCAGGCCCGGGCCGACCTGATCATCATCAACATCGCCGCCAAGGCCTTCGACGGCCTGCGGCTGGCCGCCCAGATCCGCTCCGACGAGGCCAGCCGCCACACCCCGATCCTGGCCATCGTCGAGCCCGGTGAGAAGGCCCGGGTGGTCAAGGCGCTGGAGCTGGGGGTCAACGACCTCCTGGCCCGCCCCATCGACCCGGAGGAGCTGGCGGCGCGGGTGCGCACCCTGATCCGCCACAAGCGCTACACCGACTTCCTGCGCAACAACCTCGACCATTCGCTGGAGCTGGCGGTCACCGACCCCCTGACCGGCCTGCACAACCGCCGCTACATGGCGGGGCAGCTGGGGGCGCTGGTGCGCCGGGCCGGCCGCGGCGGCGAGCCGGTGGCCGCCCTGCTGGTCGACATCGACCACTTCAAGCGCATCAACGACAGCTTCGGCCACGACGTCGGCGACGACGTCCTGCGCGAGTTCGCCGTGCGCCTGGCCACCAACGTCCGCGCCATCGACCTGGCCTGCCGCTACGGCGGCGAGGAGTTCGTGGTGATCATGCCCGACACCGGCCTGGACGTGGCCCACCGCATCGCCGAGCGCCTGCGCCTGCACGTGGCCGGCTCGCCGTTCCGGGTGGCCGGGGTCGAGGACCCCCTGGCGGTGACCATCTCCATCGGCGTGGCCTGCACCGTCGACACCGAGGACACCCCCGACACCCTGCTCAAGCGCGCCGACGAAGCCGTCTACGACGCCAAGGCCAAGGGCCGCAACCAGGTGGTCGCGCGGGCGGCCTAGGCTTCCCCGACCCCCGCCGCCGCCAGGGCGCGCTTGGCCCGCCAGGCGTCCTTGTCGTCGACCATCAGGCGGGCGGGGATGGCGCCGGGCCAGATCGAGCCGGCGCCGGCGTCGAACACCACGACCGCGATCCCTTCGTCCTCCAGCACCGCGCGCAGGAACGACAGCCGGACGGGGTCGGAGGTCTTGGCCAGCTCGATCATGAAACGAAAAACGCCCGGCGCGAGGCCGGGCGTCAAGCTCCAGGGCTCAGGCCCGGTGCTATTTGATCTTGCCTTCGCGGAACTCGACGTGCTTGCGCACGACGGGGTCGTACTTCTTCAGCACCATCTTGTCGGTCTTGGTGCGGGCGTTCTTCTTGGTGACGTAGAAGAAGCCGGTGTCCGCCGACGAGTTCAGGCGGATCTTGATGGATGCCGGTTTGGCCATGGCGGGAACTCCTGCGGCCGGCCAGGGCCGGGAAATCGAGAGCGGCGGAGAATACTCAGGCGCGGCCGCTAGTCAACGCTTCAGAATCCCGAGCGGAAATTGGTCACCGCCCCCGCCGCTTCGGCCCGCCCTTGCCCTTGCCGATGCGCACGCCCGCAGGCCGTCCGCGGGGCGGCCCGTTCCCGCCGCCGCGCGGCCGTATCCCCAGCCGGGGCCGCGGCGCGTTGGGGTCGGCCGGCTCGGCCTCGCTCAGCATCTCGAACAGCAGCCCCCCCGTCAGGGGCGTGGCCTCCGTCAGCCGCACCTGCACCATCCGGCCCAGCCGCCAGCGCTCGCCCGAACGCTCGCCGACCAGGGCGTGGATGCGGTCGTCGTGGACGAAGTACTCGTCCCCCAGGCTGGACACGGGGATCAGCCCGTCCGCCCCGGTCTCGTGCAGGCGCACGAACAGGCCGAACCGAGTGACCCCGGTGATGCGTCCCTCGAACTCCGCCCCCACCCGGTCCGACAGAAAAGCGGCGACATAGCGGTCGGTGGCGTCGCGCTCGGCGGCCATGGCCCGGCGCTCGGTGGCGGTGATGTGCTCGGCGGTGTCGGCCAGCCGCACGATCTCGTGGTCGGACAGCCCGTCGTCGCCCAGCCTTTCGGCCCGGATCAGCGCCCGGTGCACCACCAGGTCGGCGTAGCGGCGGATCGGCGAGGTGAAGTGCGCGTAACGGGTCAGGTTCAGCCCGAAGTGGCCGATGTTCTCCGGCGAATAGACCGCCTGCATCTGGGTGCGCAGCACCACCTCGTTGACGATCTCGGCGTGGGGCCCGCCGCGGGTCTGTTCCAAGAGGCGGTTGAAGCGGTCGGTCCGCGGCGGCTCGCCCTTGTTCCACGCCATGCCGATGCTCGCCAGGAAGTCGGCCAGGTTGAACACCTTCTCCTGGCTGGGCGTGTCGTGGATGCGGTAGATCAGCGGCGTCTTCCGCGCCTCCAGGGTCTCGGCGGCGCAGACGTTGGCCTGGATCATCATCTCCTCGATCAGCCGGTGCGCCTCCAGGCTGGGGCGGGGCTGGATCGAGGTCACCTCGCCCTCGGGCGAGAGCTGGATCTTCCGCTCCATGGTCTCGATGGCGAGCGGCGCGCGGGCGTCGCGGCCCTTCTTCATCGTCGCATAGGCCGCCCACAGGGGCGCCAGGATCGGCTCCAGCAGCGGCCCGGTCTTGTCGTCCGGAACCCCGTCGACCGCGTTCTGCGCCTGCTCGTAGGACAGCTTGCCGGCCGAGCGCATCAGGCCGCGCACGAACCTGTGGCTCGTCTTGCGGCCCGAACTGTCGAACACCATCCGCACCGCCATGCAGGCGCGGTCCTCGCCCTCAACCAGCGAGCACAGCCCCGCCGACAGCCGCTCGGGCAGCATCGGCTCGACCCGGTCGGGGAAATAGACCGAATTGCCCTTGTCCCAGGCGGTCTTGTCCAGGGCCGAGCCGGTGCGGACGTAGGCCGAGACGTCGGCGATGGCCACCCAAACCACCCAGCCGTCCCGGTTCTTCGGGTCGTCGTCGGCTTGCGCGTAGACCGCGTCGTCGTGGTCGCGGGCGTCCGGCGGGTCGATGGTGACGAGCGGCAGGTCGCGCAGGTCGGTGCGCGCGCCCAGCGTCGGCTTGGGCGCCTTGCCGGCCTCGGCCTCGGCGGCCTCGGGAAAGCCGGTGGGGATGGAATGGGTGTGCAGGGCGATCAGCGAGGCCGCCCGCGGCTGGTCCTCGCGGCCGACCACCTCGATCACCCGGCCGTGCTTGGGCCCGAAGCGCCGGTCGCCGCCGCCGCTGGAGATCTCCGCCAGCACCAGGTCGCCGTCCTTGAGGTCGCCGAGGTCGGGGACGATCAGGCTCTCCTTGGAGCGCCGGTCCACCGGCTCGATCCGCACCTCGCGGCGGGCCTTGCGCACCACGCCCAGGATGCGGTGGGCGCTCTGGCCCAGGCGCTTGATCAGCTTGGCCTCGGTCAGGCCGCCCTCGCGCGCCTCGAAGCGGACCAGCAGCCGGTCGCCCAGGCGGGGCGCGCCGGCGGCGGCCTCGCCCTTGCCCGGCGCCAGCCGCACCAGGGGGGCGTCCTCGGCGTTGGTCAGGCGCACGAACAGGTCGCCGTCGCCGTCGCGCTCGACCACGTCGGCCACGCCCACGGGGGGCAGGGCGCCGGCCTTGGCCACGCCCTTGCGGCCCCGCTTGCCCAGGGTCCCGGCCTCTTCCATGTCGCGCAGCATGAAGCGCAGGGCCCGCCGGCCCTCGCCCTTCAGCCCGTAGTGGCGGGCGATGGCGTCGAGCTCGGTCTCGCCCTGCTCACTGATGAAGCGCTCCAGTTCGTCCCGCGCCGGCAGGCCGGGGGGCGGGCGGTCGGTGCGGGGAGGGCGGGGGAAACGCGGCTTGGCCAAGGAGACTCCTTTTGAGGCTCCCATAGCACTCCCACCCCCGCTCATCCCGGCGAAAGCCGGAACTCAGGCTTTTTTGTTTCCAGTGGGGCTCCAGGCCCGCAGACCGGAATACGGGAATACGGGAATACGGGGACAGGAGCAATATTCCCCTTTTGTTCCAATTGTGCGATAGTTGGCCATGGCCCGCCTCGCCCGCATCGTCGTTCCCGGCCTGCCGCACCACGTCACGGAGCGAGGCAACCGGCGTGAGCCGATCCTCTTCGAGGACGGCGACCAGGACCTCTATTGCGACATGCTTGCCGAGCAGATGCGCAAGGCGGATGTGGCGTGTGGGCCTATTGCCTGATGCCTAATCACGTCCACCTGATCCTCTGCCCGGTCACGCCGGACGGCATGGCCCGGGCGCTGGGGGCGGCGCATCGACGGTGGGCCAATTTCGTCAACGCCCGCGGACGCTGGCGCGGCCACCTCTTCGACGGCCGGTTCGCCTCCGTCGCCATGGACGAGGGCCACCTGATCGCGGCGGTGCGCTACGTCGCCCTCAATCCGGTGCGGGCGCGGTTGGCCGTTCGGGCTGAGGACTGGCCGTGGTCGAGCACGCGGGCGCACCTCGCTGGCGAGGACGACGGGCTGGTCGCCGTGCGCCCGGTGCTCGACCGGACCCCGGACTTCGCGGCCTTGATCGCGGCGGACGGCGACGACCCGGCCTTCACGGCCATCCGCGGGGCCGAGACGACCGGCCGCCCCTTGGGCAGCGCCGACTTCGTCGCGGAACTGGAACGCAGGCTGGGCCGGCCCGTCGCTCGCCGCGCTCCGGGGCGCGGCGCTCAGGAGCGAACCGCAGCCGAGTATTCTTGGGGGAATGATGCTCCTGTCCCCGTATTCCTGTCCCGGGATTTTGGGTAATCCAATACGTTATCGATGTTGAGCCCCACTTATTTGAGCTCGCCAGATCGAGTGCGTGATCAAGGTTGCCTTCGGCCATTTGGGTTCTCCCTGATTTTTAGATGCGGTTACGTCTGGACCGCCTCGTGCGAACGCCAAGCGTTCTCGCGCTCGCCATTGGCTCGATTCTGCATTTAATGGTCATCTATTTAGTAAACTGTAGTATATATGAGATCTAAGGCGATGCAGACCGCGATCATCTTGGATTTTTGGCCGCGCTTAAGCCAAATGAACGCTTCCATTGCGCCACGATAAAGGCTCGTTTACCTATAAGGTGCCCCGATTGTGTGGGGCTGAGTTCCATTCAACGTGCCGCTACTATCGAGTAGCTTCAATCGGATCGAATCGCCTGAAAAGGGAAATGTGTGGATAATGCGCGTTAAGGTAGAGTTCGGTTCGAGTGCAGAAGCTCTTCGCCTTCTGGCGCAGCGGGCCCACAGAGCGGCCTTATGGCTCGGAAGCGCTATTATTCTGCTGATCGGCCAGCCGTCCCCGGCAAAGGCGGCTGATGCCGCCTGGACGAACGCCGAGAAGGATCGGGTAGCTGGCATTTGTCGCGGCGCGATTGACCCTTTTCGTTATCCGAGCAGACGGGACCAAGCCGCTCAGGATGGCATCTACTTTGAGGCGCCAAATGTCCGGATTCTGCGGGGCGATCTCAAGGGCGGTGTGGTCGACCCATCGCTAAGGGCGGCGCTTCGCGCGAGCGCCGAGGCCGAAATCGCCACCATTGGTGGATGCGTCGAGAAACAGCGCGACCTCATGCTGAAGGCGCGCCGGGGGCCCCCGCCACCTCCCTCGGCTCTTCTCTACGAGCGGGAGGGGCGCTGGGAGGCGTTTGGGCCGCCGTTGTCGGCTTTTCAGCAGGTTCGCCTGATCGAGTCTGAGAATGGCGAAGCGGGCCGGTTGCGCAGGTCCGTGATTTGGGACGTGAAGCGGGCTCGGCAGATAACTATCGCGGATCTTCTGGCCTCCCGTTCCAGCGTGAGGGCGCTGGATCAGACCCTTTGTTTGCTAATCGCTGAGCATCGGCGCGCAATGGAAGCAGAAGGGCGGTTTGTTCTTGACCCCCATTGCCCCGCGGCGCGGCGCCTCCCCGCGGAGTTGTGGGTGGCCCAATGCGTGTCCCGGAATCCGAAAATCTCGGAAATTCGATTTTGGGTGCGAGACGCGTATCGTAGCCGATCTAGTAATCCGTCAAATCAGACTGGGGCGGTCCAGTATGACATTCGCCTTCGGGTCGACGGACTTTTGGGTCAGCTTCGTTCCGAATACCGGGCTTTTTTTGGGGAACAGGAGCGGCCCTGCATGATGCCCTAGCTGGCCGGTCCGGCCGGGTGAGGACAACCCAAGCTATCCTGCAAACCCCGGTCGGAGACCGCACGCATGGCGAAGCTTGTCTTTGCATTGAACCAGTCCCTGGACGGTTACGTCGACCATCAGGCGTTCGCGCCCGGTCCCGCGCTTTTCCGACACTTCATCGAGGACATGCGCGGCGTGGCCGGCATCGTCCACGGAATTACGGGGACACTATACTAAATTGACTCGCTCGCCTCCATGGCGCGCTCGCGCGGGTGGTGATCGAGGGGTGGCGCACCACGTCACCCAGCGCGGCTCGATTTAGTATAGTGTCCCCGGAACTTCCGGGGACAGGAGCACTAATCCCCGGTGTTCCTGGCCTGCGCCGGGACGCAAGGTGACCGGCGGCTAGGATCAGCCAAGCCTGCTCGGGGTTGCGAAATGGCGCCCCTGTTCCCGCATTCGCGTAGCAGGCTGTTCAAGCTTGCTCGCAAACGGCCTCGAGTCTGTGACCGTCATGGTCCACGACGAACGCCGCATAGTAGCGGGGGCCGTATTCCGGACGAAGGCCTGCTGCGCCATCGCCGGCGCCGCCAAGAGCGACAGCCGCCTCGTAAAATCGGTCTACCGCCGCGTGATCCGAGGCTACGAAGGCCAAATGAAAGCCTTCGTCCACGCCGATGGCGCTTGATGGCCGTTCTTTGAGGGCAAGTCCTTCGGGACCCCCTGGAGGCCCATACCCGACAGATGTCGGCCCGGAGAATATCCGGACGTACCCCAGACCGGCGAGAACGGCATCATAGAAGGCGGTCGCCCTGGAGAGATTGGAAACCCCTATGGATAGGTGGCTGATCACGACACGATCCCCGTTGCTGGCCGCCAGCTCAAAGGCCGCCTAAAGCCGTCAGCGCATCGCGGCGCTCGGCATATCTACCGCCGAGGAATTTTGTATCCAAAAATGCCTGAAGGATTTTCAGCGCCTCGTCCTGCGGCGTGAAATCCGCGCCGAGCACAAGCACGTTGGCGTCGTTATGCTCGCGGGTGGTTTTCGCCATCGCAACGCTGCCGCAAAGCGCGGCGCGCAAATGCCGATAGCGATTGGCGGTCATGGTCATCGCCTGGCCCGAACCGCAGATCAGAATTCCAAATTGGATCGGATTCGATTTGAATTCCGCCGCCAGCTTCTCGGCGTAATCCAGCGCGTCACAACGCTCCGGGCTGTGCGCGCCCAGGTCTTTGGGCGCATAGCCGTTTTGCTCCAGCCAGCCGATGAATTGGGCCTTTAGAGCGTATCCGCGGTGGTCCGCGCCAATGGGAATAACGGTTTTGCTCATGCCGCATCGTAACCTGGCTACCTTGACCGGCGCCAAGCGGACTGCTCCCGTCTCATAATGCTCAAGGTCTGGGGACGACGAAACGCCCAAAACGTCCAGAAGGTGATGTGGCTGGTTGGCGAACTAGGTTTGCCGCACGAACACATCCCCGCAGGTGGGGCATCCGGCCGCCTCGCCGAGGCGAATTTTGGCGCGCTCAATCCGAACCGCCTTATCCCAGTCATCGAGGACGGAACAGCAGTCGTCTGGGAGTCGCACGCCATCCTGCGGTATTTGGCTGCCACCTACGGCCCGGAATGGCTTTGGCCTTCACAGGCATACGCGCGCTCACTTGCAGATCGCTGGCTGGACTGGTCGCAAAGCCTCTGGGAACCGGCGTTCGTGACGGGTGTGTTCTGGGGCTACTTCCGCACGCCTGAGCCTGACCGCGATGAAACGTCTGTCGCGGCCGCTTTGCAACGGTGCGCCGCGTTGATCGGAATAGCAGAGGCCGTGCTCGCCGACCGCCCGTTCCTGGCCGGACAAGAATTCAGCTTGGCCGACATTCCATTTGGCTCAACGCTCTACCGCTATTTCGGCGTTGATATCGACCGCCCACCCGCGCCGAACGTGGAAGCTTACTTCGCCCGGCTACAGGGTCGGCCCGCCTACCGGGAGCACGTTATGATTCCATTCGCGGACCTGAGAGGAAGACTCGCCTTCTAGCCTTCACTGTCGCCCAGAGCGGATGTTCCCAACGTCCACCGAGGGTCACGAGCGGACACTGACACCTGACCCAGAAGTGGTCGTCCTGTCGGCCCGAGAGGATATGCTGAGCGGCTAGTTCGAGTGCTGGCGTGCGCGGCAGCGTCAAGACGGAGGAGTTATGCTGGAGTTGCGCCCGAACTGTGAACACTGTGATCGCGATTTGCCACCGGAGAGCCCGGATGCTCGCATTTGCACCTTCGAATGTACTTTCTGTTGCGAGTGCTCGGAGACGATACACAAAGGCCGATGCCCGAATTGCGACGGCAATCTAGTTGAGCGACCAATTCGGCCGGTGTCACTGCTCGTTCGCTTTCCCGCATCCACGAAACGGGTGTTGAAGGCCGGAGCCCGTCCGCCCACCGCCACGGGTTAGCTAACAAGCAGACATTCCCAACGTCCGCCATGGGTCGGGAGCGGACTTTCACGCCCGTACGGATACCGGTCGGGGCAACAGACCAGAACGTAAACCCCGGAACTTACGGGACTTATGGCGCGCGTCGTCCATGCCCCCTTGCCCAACCTGCCCAACTTGCCCCTTCCCCCTCGGTGCGATTATATTTTAATCGCACTGATAGCGGGTGATAAACGTGGCTGCTGAAACCAAGGTGTTCACCGCGCATGTCCCGCTCGGGCTCGCGGAAAAGGTCGAAGCGATGGCTGCGCGGCTCGAACGCTCGCGGGGCTGGGTCATGAAACAGGCGCTCGCGGCCTGGGTCGATCAGGAGGAGGAGCGTCACGCGATGACGCTCATGGCCCTGGAGGATGTCGATGCGGGCCGGGTGATCGACCACCGGGCGATTCAGGCCTGGGCCGACAGCCTCGGAACGGACAAGCCGCTGCCTTCGCCGGTCAAATGAACATCCGGTGGACTAGCAAGGCGTCGTCGGACCTTGTGCGTCTGTATGAACATCTGAGCCCCGTCGCGCCCGACGCGGCGGCGCGCCTTGTCCAGCAGCTCGCCCGCGCGCCGGATCGGCTGCTCGATTATCCGAGGATCGGCGAGAAGCTCGAAGCCTATGCGCCGCGCGAGGTCCGCCGGATCATCGTCGGCGCCTATGAGATGCGCTACGAGATCGCGGCCGGGACGATCTTCATCCTGCGCCTTTGGCATTGCCGCGAAAGCCGCGGCTTCGAGACGGAGGTGTAGTGACATGGCGAAGCTTGTCTTTGCATTGAACCAGTCCCTGGACGGTTACGTCGACCATCAGGCGTTCGCGCCCGGTCCCGCGCTGTTCCGGCACTTCATCGAGGACATGCGCGCCACCGCCGGCCTGGTTCACGGGCGCCGGATGTACGAGGTGATGCGCTATTGGGACGATGACCAGGCCGATTGGGGCGAGGAAGAGCGCGAGTTCGCAGACGCCTGGCGAAGCCGGCCGAAATGGGTCGTGTCGCGCACCCTGACGTCGGTGGGCCCGAACGCCACCCTGGTCGGGGACGACCTCGAGGCGACGGTGCGCCGGCTGAAGGCCGAGCTGGAGGGCGACATCGAAGTCGCCGGACCGGCGCTGGCCGGGAGCCTGACCGACCTGGGGCTGATCGACGAGTACCGGCTGTACGTCCACCCCGTCGTCGTGGGTCATGGCAAGCCGTTCTTCGCCGGTCCGCGGCCGCCGCTGCGGCTGGTGGAGAACCGTCTGATCGCCGAGGACGTGGTCAGATTGACCTACAGCCCGGCCTGACTGGCGCTTGTCGAAGCAACGGCCGTTGCCAAACGGCAGAGCTGCCCCGATCATGGCGCGGAAATCGTGCGGGGACCGATGGCCGTGTGCGTGTGCTTGCCGGCCCTTGCCGCGACGGTCCTCCTCGCCAGCGAACCTGCGGCCGCAGCTGCCGCGCCGCCTCCGCCCGCCGCCGCCGCGCCGGCGGCCACGGTCGGGCAGGTCGAGGTCACCGCCCGCGCGCCCGTCGCCGGCGACCTCCAGCAGGGGGTCGTCGGCTACAGGCCCACCTTCTTCACCCCGGTCCGCCCCGGCACGGCCATGGACATGGTGGTCTGGCTTCCGGGCTTTGTCTTCGAGGACACCCGCGACCTGCGCGGGCTGGAGGGGTCGACCGGCAACGTGCTGATCGACGGCAAGCCGCCGACGAGCAAGACCGACACCCTCCAGAGCGTGCTGCGCCGGATTCCCGCCGACCAGGTGGAGCGGATCGACATCATCGTCGGCGGGGCGCCGGGGATCGACATGCGCGGCCGCCCGGTGATCGCCAATGTGATCCTCAAAGTCAGCGCCACGGTGCAGCGGGTGGCCACGATCGCCAACACCTCCGACGCCAAGGGCCGGGAGTTCCCGTCCCTGACCCTGACCAGCTCGGAGAAGCGGGGAAACAAGGTCTCGCAGGTCTCGCTGGACCTCACGCGCAACCTCTACGTCGGCGCCAACGCCGGGGACGGGGTCTGGGCGCGCTATGGACCCACCGGCGCCCTGCAGTATGCGGCCCGCTCCGGCTTCCTGCTGGCCGGGCCGCGCCTGACCGCATCTGGCCTCTACCAGTTCCCCCTGGCCGGCGGGACGCTGAAGCTCAGCGGGGCGGCCCGCTACTACGGCGCCCACAACCGCGAGCGCGAATTCCTGACCTCCGCGCCCGGGGGGTTCACCTGGGACCTCGAGCAGATCTACGACCAGGCCGAGGTCGGCGCGAACTACGAGCGGGCCTTCGGCGCCGTCACCTCCGAGACCCAGCTGCTCGAACGGGTGAGCCGGGTGAACCAGGGGACCGACAGCCGGCTGCCGCCCACCCCCTATTTCACCCATGTGCGCCAGTACATCGACGAGACGGCGATCCGCACCACCTTGCGCTACAAGAAGAGCGCGACCTTCAACCTCGAAGGCTTCGCCGAGTACGCCGCCAACATCGAGAAGAGCCACACCACCCAGGCGGTGAACGGCGTGGCCCAGGCCGTGCCGGGCGCCAACGTCAAGGTGGACGAGGGACGCGGGGAAGCGGGCGTCACCACGAGCTGGAAACCGACGCCCAAGGTCGGGCTGGACACCACCCTGAAGGTGGAGAGCTCCGATATCGCGGCCAGCGGCGACGTCGTCCTCGAGCACCGGCTGACCTACCTGAAGCCGCGGGCGGTGCTGGCCCTGTCGTTCGACAAGAACACCCAGCTGCGCCTGCGCCTGGAGCGCGAGGTGGGGCAGATCAGTTTCGGCAACTTCGTCACCGCGGCCGACTACTCGTCGAGCCCGCTGCGCGTGGGCAATGCGGGCCTGCGCCCCCAGCGCGACTGGGTCGGCGAGGCGGTGCTGCAGCACGGGCTGTGGAACGGCGCGGACCTCACCCTCACCGCCCGGCGGTACTGGTATCGGGACATCGTCGACATCGGCGTGATCTCCACCGCAGCAGGCCTGTTCGCCCAGGTCGGCAACATCGGCGACGCCCGCGAGACCGACTTCGCCGCCGTACTCACCCTGCCGATGGGGTGGTCCGGACTGAAGGGCGCGGTGTTCCGGGCCTCGGTCACCTCCGCCCGCTCCAGCGTGGTCGACCCCGTCACCGGGGCCGACCGGCCGCTCTCGGGCCAGCCGAAGCTGCGCTGGGAGCTGCACTGGGCCCAGGACTTCGCCGCGCGCAAGCTGAACTGGGGCGTCGACGCCTTCTACGCCGGCGCCTATGCGGTCCCCCGCCCCTTCGGCGACCAGGCCATCGGCGCCTGGCTGCACGCCAACGTCTTCGTCGAATACCGCGCGGCCAAGCGGACCGTGCTGCGGGCGGAGGTGCAGAACCTGCCCGGCCGGCGGGTCCTCAGTTCGCAGGACACCTATGCGGGCCTGAAGACCACCGCCGCCCTGACCCGCCACGACGAATGGCGGCTCACGGCAGGGCCGCTCCTCTACCTGCGCCTGCGCCAGACCTTCGACTGAGGCCGCACCGGGCGCCGGCTTGACAAGGGCCCCGAACCGCCGCGCGCTTGGCCTTCCATGTCCCGCCCCGACCCCGCCATCCACCCCATCGATCCGTCGCGCGATCTGACCCGGCGCCAGCTCGCCATGCTGACGCGGCTGGCCGAGATCGGCATGGAGGTCGCCGAGGCGGCCGGGCTTAAGGCGCGCGCCCTCGCCGAGGGCGGCGAGGCGGGGACGGATGGGCCCGATCCGGCGCTCAGCTATGCCCGGGCCGCCCGCGCCGTGCGCCTGACCATCGCCCTGCAGTCGCGACTCGCCGGCGACCTGGCGGCCTCCAGCCGCACCGAGGCCGCCCGGCGCCGCGACCGCATCCATCGCCGTATCGAGCAGGCCATCGAGGCCGGCCGCGACGACGAGGACGAGGTCGAGCAGCTGTCGTCGGCCGCCTGGGAGCGGCTGACCGACGAGGACGACGCCGACCTCCTGGACCTTCCGATGCAGGACGTGGTGGCGCGGATCTGCGCCGACCTGGGGCCTCTCGCCTGCGGGGTTCGCCTCGACCTTCGGGGCTGCGCCGCTAGAGACAGGCCCCCTCAGTCAGGCTTCGCCTGACAGCTCCCCCGTCCCCTTCGGGACAGGGGAGCAGGACACACTGCATTTCCACCTCCCCTGCGAAGCGGGGGAGGTGGCCGCCGCAGGCGGACGGAGGGGGCAGGTGGCAGGCCATAGGCGATGGATGAGCGGATAGATCAGGCCTTCGCCGCCGCCTTCTTGGCCGGGGCCTTTTTCTTCGCGGCCGGCTTCTTCTTCACCGCCGTCTTCTTCGCCGCCGTCGCCGGCTTGGCCGCCGCCGCCTTCTTCGGCGCCGCGGCCTTGCGCGCCGGCTTGCCCTTGCCCGGTCCCTTGGCGGCGCGCTCGGCCAGCAGCGCCACGGCCTGCTCCATGGTCAGGGTCGCCGGGTCCTGGCTCTTGGGGACGTTGGCGTTGATCTTGCCCGAGTTGACGTAGGGGCCG
Organism: Caulobacteraceae bacterium; assembly: GCA_035493215.1. Taxonomy (GTDB): domain Bacteria; phylum Pseudomonadota; class Alphaproteobacteria; order Caulobacterales; family Caulobacteraceae; genus NCED01. Next base: position 34,654 of record DATJIO010000072.1, on the reverse strand, counting down.
AACCGCCCCGACAGCACCCGCACGGGATCGCCCGAGACCGGGTGAGCGCCCAGGTCGGCGATCGCCGAGGGGCCCGAACGCCCGCGGGCGCCGCCGGCCCGCTTCTCGGCCAGGACGGTCACGGCCCGGTTCAGCCCGACGTCGAACACCTCGTCGGCGTCGGCCAGGTTGGCGTAGGTCCCCGCGTGCTGGACGTAGGGGCCGTACTTGCCGATCCCGGCCAGGATCGTCTGGCCGTCCTCGGGGTGGACGCCCACCTCGCGCGGCAGGTTGATCAGCTTGAGGCCCTTCTCCAGGTCCATCGCCGCCGGGACCCAGCCCTTGGGCAGGCTGCCGCGCTTGGGCTTGGCCTTGGCGTCGTCCGGATCGGCGGCCAGCTCCACATAGGGGCCGAAGCGGCCGATCTTCAGCCACACGGCGCGGCCCGAGACCGGGTCGGTCCCCAGCTCGCGGTCGCCGCCGCCCTCGGTCTCCTTGTCGCCGTTCGCCTCGCCGGCGATCGGGCGGGTGTAGCGGCACTCCGGATAGTTGGAGCAGCCGATGAAGGCGCCGAACTTGCCCACCTTCAGGCTGAGGTTTCCCGTGCCGCAGGTGCGGCAGACGCGCGGGTCGCCGCCGTCTTCCCGCTGCGGGAAGATGTGCGGACCCAGGGTGTCGTTCAGGGCGTCCAGCACCTGGCTGACCCGCAGGTCGCCGATGCCCACCACCTGGGCGTGGAAGTCCTTCCAGAACTCCCGCAGGAGGTCCTTCCAGTCCATCTCGCCGGCGGAGACCTTGTCGAGCTTCTCCTCCAGGGCGGCGGTGAAGTCGTACTCGACGTAGCGCTCGAAGAACTGCTCCAGGAAGGCGGTGACCAGCCGGCCCTTGTCCTCGGGAATGAAGCGGTTCTTGTCCATCCGCACGTAGTCGCGGTCGCGCAGGGTGGTCAGGATCGAGGCGTAGGTCGAGGGCCGGCCGATGCCCAGCTCCTCCAGCTTCTTGACCAGGCTGGCTTCGGAATAGCGCGGCGGCGGCTCGGTGAAGTGCTGGTCGGAGCGGGCGGCGAGCACCTGAACCGCGGCGTCTTCCGTCACGGCCGGCAGGCGGGCGCTGTCCTCGTCGGCGGCGTCCTCGTCGCGGCCTTCCTCGTAGACGGCGAGGTAGCCGTCGAACTGGATCACCTGGCCGGTGGCGCGCAGGCCCAGCGAGCCGTCGGGATTGTCGAGCTCGATGGTGGTCCGCTCGATGCGGGCGCTTTCCATCTGGCTGGCGATCATCCGCTTCCAGACCAGCTCGTAGAGCCGGCCCAGGTCGCCGTCGAGGCGCACCGACGAGGGGTGGCGCGCCAGGGAGGTGGGGCGGATGGCCTCGTGGGCCTCCTGGGCGTTCTTGGCCTTGGTCTTGTAGATGCGGGGGGCGTCGGGGACGTAAGGCCCGCCGAAGCGGTCGGCGATGACCTTGCGGGCCTCGTCGATGGCCTCGGGGCTCGACTGGACCCCGTCGGTCCGCATGTAGGTGATCAGGCCGCCCTGCTCGTCGACGCCCTCGTACAGGCGCTGGGCGGCCTGCATGGTGCGCTGGGCCGAGAAGCCGAGCTTGCGCGAGGCCTCCTGCTGCAGGGTCGAGGTGGTGAAGGGCGGCGGCGGGCTGCGCCGGGCCGGCTTCTTCTCGACCGAGGCGACGCGCAGGGTCGCCGCTTCGACCGCCTTGCGCGCGGCCTTGGCCGTGGCTTCGTCGGGCAGGTCGAACTTCCCCAGCCGCTTGCGGTCGAGCTTGACCAGCCGGGCCATGAACGGCTCGGAGCCGGCCGAGACGTCGGCGTCGACGGTCCAGTACTCCTGGGTGCGGAAGGCCTCGATCTCGACCTCGCGGTCGACCACCAGGCGCAGGGCCACCGACTGCACCCGCCCGGCCGAGCGGGCGCCCGGCAGCTTGCGCCACAGCACCGGCGACAGGGTGAAGCCGACCAGGTAGTCCAGCGCCCGTCTGGCGAGGTAGGCGTCGACCAGCTCCATGTCGATGGCGCGGGGATGCTTCATCGCCTCGGTGACGGCGGTCTTGGTGATGGCGTTGAACACCACCCGCTGCACCTCGGCGCCCTTGACCGCCTTCTTCTTGTTCAGGACCTCCAGCACGTGCCAGCTGATGGCCTCGCCCTCGCGGTCGGGGTCGGTGGCCAGGATCAGCTTGTCGGCCCCCTTCATCGCGTCGGCGATGTCGGCCAGCCGCTTGGCCGCTTTGGGGTCCACGTCCCAGCTCATGGCGAAGTCTTCGTCCGGCCGCACCGAACCGTCCTTGGACGGCAGGTCGCGCACGTGGCCGTAGCTCGCCAGCACGATGTAGCCGGAGCCGAGGTACTTGTTGATGGTCTTGGCCTTGGCCGGGCTCTCGACGACGACGACGTTCATGCGGGGAGGGGACGCTGCTGGAGATGGGGCCCGGAGGCGGTGGGGCGCGAAAGTGGGGGTGCGCCCCGTCTCCTGTCAACGGCGGGCGAACAGCTTGGCCCGGCTCATTCGAGGCTCCCCCTACGGGGGAGGGCTACCGGACCCGATTTGGAAGCGGCTTCCTCATCCTTCCTCCGGATACCCTTTGGCCACCATGCCGCCCGGGAGCAGTTCGCAGCGGCCGGCGACGGCCAGCTCGACCAGGGCGGCGAACACCCCCTGCACGGGGCCGCCGACCGCACGGGCGATCTCGTCGCGCGGGGTCGGGGTCGGCGACAGCAGGCGCTCGACCTTGTCGCGCAGGCGGCCGGCGGCGACGTCGACGGCGTCGTGGTCCATCTCGGCGCCCTGGAACAGGTCGCCCTGCTCGCGGACATGGGCCAGGGCGGAGACCACCCGCAGCACGTCCTCGGCGCCTTCGCACAGCACCGCGCCCTGGCGGATCAGCTCGTTGGTCCCCTTGGCCCGCGGGTCCAGTGGCGAGCCCGGCACCGCGAACACCTCGCGCCCCTGTTCGCCCGCCAGCCGCGCGGTGATCAGCGAGCCGGAGCGCAGCTCGGCCTCGACCACCACCACCCCCAGGCACAGGCCGGAGATGATGCGGTTGCGGCGCGGGAAGTCCTTGGCCACGGCCCGCCGTCCGACCTCGCGCTCGGACACCAGGCAGCCGGTTCGGGCGATCGCGGCGTAGAGGTCGGCGTGCTCGGGCGGATAGACGTCGTCGATCCCCCCGGCCAGCACCGCCGCCGTCCCGGTGGGCAGGGCGCCGGTATGGGCCGCCCCGTCGATGCCCCGCGCCATCCCCGAGACCACCAGATAGCCGGCCTCGCCCAGTTCGGCGGCGAGCTGGCGGGCGAAGCGCTGGCCCACCGCCGAGGCGACCCGCGCCCCGACCACCGCCACCGCCGGCTTGAACAGCAGGCTGGGACGGCCCTTGACCCAGATCAGCGGCGGCGGCGGGTCCGGCGCCGCCAGCAGGGGCGGGAACTCGGGCTGGCCCAGCACGATCAGCTCTGCGCCGAGCGCTTCGCCTGCGGCGATCTCCCGCTCGGCGTCGTCCACGGTGGGGATGCGCAGGGGCAGGGCCCGGCCGGCGCGGCGGGCCAGCTCGGGCAGGACCTCCAGGACCCGGCCGGCGCTGCGGTAGCGGCCCATCAGCTCGCCGTAGGTCACCGCCCCCACCGCCCCGGTGCGGGCCAGGCGCAGGCGGTCGCGCCGCTCCGCTGCGGACAGGCCCTCCAGACTCACTCCGGCGTCGCCGGGGAAGGGGGCGTCTTGGCGGCGCCGATGCGGGTCTCCTGGCCGTCCATCAGCCGGCGGATGTTCTCGCGGTGGCGGGCGTAGACCAGCAACGCCATCGTCAGGCACAGGGCCGCCACCGACCGCGGCTGGTAGGATCCCAGCGCGAACAGGGGCGACAGGGCCACCGCGGTCAGCGCCGCCAGGGACGAGTAGCGGAACACCGCCGCCATGGCGATCCAGGTCGCCGCCGCGGCTACGCCCACCGGCCAGGCGGCCGCCAGCAGCACGCCGAAGAAGGTCGCCACCCCCTTGCCGCCCTTGAACCCCAGCCAGACCGGGAAGATGTGGCCGACGAAGGCCGCCCCGCCGGCCAGGGCCCCGGCATCCTGACCCCACAGGGCGCGCGCGATCAGCACCGCCGCCAGCCCCTTGCCGCCGTCGCCCAGCAGGGTGAACAGGGCCAGGTCCTTGCGGCCGGTGCGCAGCACATTGGTCGCGCCGATATTGCCCGAGCCGATCTTGCGCAGGTCGCCCAACCCCGCCTGGCGGGCGATCAGCACACCGAACGGGATCGAACCGAGCAGATAGCCGCCGACCAGGCAGGCGAGGACGACGACGGGGGAGAGGGTGAACACCATGGTGGGAGCTTACGGCCTCGGTCGGTCGTTATGGAAGAGGAGGTTGCCATGTCCCGACCCGTCAGCATCGACATTCCCCACCAGCTGGGCGTGGCCCAGGCCAAGGCGCGGATCGAATCCGGCTTCGGCCAGCTGGAACAGCAGATCTCCGGCGGGCTGGCCCAGGTGGAGAAGCGCTGGGACGCCGACCGCATGCATTTCTCGGCCAAGGTCCTGGGCCAGGCCATCACCGGCCGGCTGCACGTCCTGGCCGACACGGTGAAGATGGAGATCGACCTGCCGCCGGTCCTGGCCGTGATCGCCGACACCATCAAGGGCCGGGTCAAGAAGCAGGGCATGCTGCTGCTGGAGAAGAAGTGACGGGCCGTGCTATCGGCGCGGCATGACCGAGCGGCTGGACTACTATTCCCCCCAGGGGCTCAGCGCGGCCTTCTACGACGTGGTGGCCCACTTCGACCCGACCTTGAAGGGGGAGGTGGATTTCTACGCCGGCTTGGTCCCGGCCGGATCGTGGGTGCTGGAGCTGGGCTGCGGCACCGGGCGGATCACCCTGCCGCTGGCCGAGCGCGGCTATGCGGTGGTGGGGCTGGACCTAGCCGCCAACATGCTGGCCCGCGCCGAGGCCAAGCGCGCCAAGGCGGCGGCAGACGTCGCCGCCCGCACCGGTTTCGTCCTGGGCGACATGACCGCCTTCAACCTGAACAACGCCTTCGACGCGGTGATCGCGCCGTTCTTCGGCTTTTCGCACCTTCCGCGCGGCGGCCCGCGCCGCAAGGCCATGGCCATGATCGCCCGCCACCTGAAGCCCGGCGGCGTGGCGGCCCTGCACGCCATCCATCCCGACGGGGTGAGCGCCCCCGCGCCGGCGAATCCCGGCAAGACGGTGCTGGACGTGGCCTATGACGACGAGGGCCGGCGGCTGAAGCTGTACGTGGCCGCCCAGAGCTACGACCCCGCCGCCGGCCGGTTCGAGCAGCAGCTCGACTATGTCCAGACCGACTCCGCCGGGACCGAGCAGCGCCGCTCGGCCGAACGCCTGACCTACTACAGCTCGAACCTGGAAGCGGACGCCCGCGGCACGGGCCTGGTGCTGGAGGACAAGATCACCCCCTTCAACACCGTGGGCGAGATGTGGGTGTTCAGAAGGAAATGACCGCCCAGTTCCAGTTCATGGGCTGAGCCTGGCTTGCAGGCGCAGCGCGTCGGCCGCCGCGGCGCCCGAGGTGGTGTTGTCGAAAAAGACCCAGGCCGGGACCGTGCGAGACCTCAGGTCGGCGGCCAGGACCTCAAGCCGTTCAGGGCCATAGGCGGACCGATACATCTGAGGCGAGCCGTGCAGCCGGCAGTAGCCGAACCCCGGCCAGCCGCCCGCAACCGCCGCGGCCGGGACCTTCGCCGGGTCGGCGGCGACACGGGCGATGCGGGCCTCGACCAGCAGGCGCTCCCCCGCGTCCCCGAACCAGCTCGGGTGCCGTGGCTCGCAGGCGAGGTCGCCTTCGAAGCGTTCGCGCAGGGTCGCGAAGAAGGCCCCGGCCACCCCGGCGTCGAAGGCCAAGCTCGGCGGAAGCTGGACCACCAGGGGTCCAAGTTTTTCGCCCAGATGACTGATCTGGAAGAGGAAAGATCTGATCGGCTCGGCGCAGTCCACAAGCCGCCGCTCGTGGGTGATGGTCTTCGGGAGCTTCAGCGCGAAACGGAAATCCCCCGGGGTCGTCTCGGCCCAGCGCGCGTAGGTCTGCGGCCTGTGCGGCCGGTGGAAGGACGAGTTGATCTCCACCGCCGGGAAGCGGGCGGCGTAGCGTTGGAGGGTGGTCCCTTCGGGGGGAAAGGCGTCGGCGCTGGTGCGGGGGATCTGCCAGCCTGCCGTGCCGACCCGGATTGCATTCACGTTGTGCGTCCTTCGAGACGCCGGATTTCATCCGGCTCCTCAGGATGACGAGCGTGGGAGACGGCATAAGGTTTCGTCATGCTGAGGAGCGCGACGCAGTTGCGCGTCGCGAAGCAAGCAGACCCTCAAGGCTGCGCCTGGTGCACCACGCGGCCGTCGACCAGGGTCATCAGCACCTGGCCCTGCAGGCGCCGGCCGTCGAACGGCGAGTTCTTGGACTTGGAGATCAGCCTGTCGGCGTCGATCACCACCGGGGCGAAAGCGTCGCACAGGACGAGGTCGGCAGGCGCGCCCACCGTCAGCCGGCCGGCCTCCAGGCCGAGCAGCCGGGCTGGGGCCAGGGTGACGGCGCGGATCAGGTCGGCCAGGGCGACGCGGCCGTCGTGGTGCAGGGCCAGCAAGGCCGGCAGGAAGGTCTCCAGCCCCACCGCGCCCGGCGCGGCCTCGGAGAAGGGCAGGCGCTTGTCTTCGGGGGGCGCGGGCGCATGGGCCGAGACGATCACCTCGACCAGGCCCGAGGCCACCGCGTCGATCAGGGCCTGGCGATCGTCCTCGGGCCGCAGCGGCGGGTCCAGGCGGTAGAAGGTGCGGTAATCGCCGATGTCGAGCTCGTTGAAGCTCAGGTGGTTGATCGAGGCGGTGGCGGCCACCGCCAGCCCCTTGGCGCGGCCCCGCTCCAGGCTGGCCAGGCTGTCGGCGGTGGTGATCTGGTCGACCAGCAGCCGGGCGCCGGTGAGCTCGCACAGGGCCAGGTCGCGCTCCAGCATGATCCGCTCGGCGACGGCGGGCGCGGAGGGCAGGCCCAGCCGCCCGGAGAACTCGCCGGCGGTGGCGACCGCGCCGGCGCTGAGATAGGGGTCGGCCGGCCGGTGGGCGACCATGGCCCCGAAGGCCTTGGCGTAGGACAGGACCCGGCGGAACACCTTGGAATCGATGATCGGCTTGTCGGCGTCGGTGAAATAGACCGCCCCGGCCTCCCGCATCAGGCCGATCTCGGCCATGCGCGAGCCTTCGCAGCCCTTGGTCGCGGCGCCGGCGGGATAGACGTGGACCAGCTCGATGTCGCGGGCCCGGCGCAGGATGAAGTCGACCATGGCCGGGTCGTCCACGGCCGGGTCGGTGTCCGGCTGCAGCACCATGGAGGTCACCCCCCCGGCGGCGGCGGCGCGGGCCGCGGACTTCAGGGTCTCCTTGGGCTCGGCCCCGGGCTCACCGGTCTTGACCCTCAGGTCGATCAGGCCGGGGATCAGAAGCGCCCCGTTGCAGTCGACCACCCGGATGTCGGCAGACAGGTTGTCGAGCGTGGGGCGTCGGACCACGTCGGCGATCACGCCCTCGACCACCACCAGGCAGCCGGGGCCGTCGTAGCCGCTCTCCGGGTCGACCAGCCGGGCGCCGACGAAGGCGGTGGCGCGGGGGGAGGCGGCGCTCACTGGCCCGCCTCCAGCCGCGCGGCCAGGGAGGCCAGGACGGCCATGCGGGCGGCCACGCCCATCTCGACCTGCTCCTGGATCAGGCTGACCCTGGGGTCGTCGGCGACGCCGGATTCGATCTCGACGCCGCGGTTCATCGGCCCGGGGTGCATGACCCGGACGTGGGGGGCGGCGAGCGCCAACTTCTCGGAATCGAGGCCGAAATAGCGGGAATATTCCCGGGTCGAGGGCACGAAGGCGCCGTCCATCCGCTCGAGCTGCAGGCGCAGCATCATCACCACGTCGACCCCGGCCACGCCCTTCCTCATGTCGTGGAACACCTCTGCGCCCCAGCGCTCCACCCCCGAGGGCATCAGGGTCGGCGGTCCCACCAGCCGCACCCGCGCGCCCAGGAGTTGCAGCAGGCCGACGTTGGAGCGCGCCACGCGGCTGTGCTGGACGTCGCCGCAGATGGCCACGGTCAGGCCCTCGACCTTGCCGAAGGCGCGCCGCAGGGTCAGGGCGTCGAGCAGGGCCTGGGTCGGGTGCTCGTGCCAGCCGTCGCCGGCGTTGATGACGCTGCAGCTCACCTTCTGCGACAGGAGCGCCGCCGCGCCGGAGGCCGCGTGGCGCACCACCAGCAGGTCCGGCTTCATGGCGTTGAGGGTCACGGCGGTGTCGATCAGGGTCTCGCCCTTGGTCATGGACGAGGTGCGCGGGCTCATGTTGACGACGTCGGCGCCCAGCCGCTTGGCCGCCAGCTCGAACGAGCTCTGGGTCCGGGTCGAGGCCTCGAAGAACAGGTTGACCAGGGTGCGGCCGCGCAGGAGGCCGAGCTTCTTCTCGGCCTGACGGTTCACCGCCACGAAGGCGTCGGCCAGGTCGAGCAATTGCTCCGCCTGGGGCCGGTTGAGGCCCTGGACCGACAGGAAATGGGGATGAGGAAACGGAAAGGCCCGGGTTCGGATCGAAGCTTCGATGTCGGCGCCGGTTTCCATCGAAGCGGAGGCTATACGGACGAATGGCGACGGGCTCAAGCGATCACGGCTCGTCCAGCCCCTCCAGGCCGTCCGTGATGCGCGGCAGGGGCCGCTGGGGCCCGCGGTACAGCGACCGTCCTCCGAGGAAGACGCCCACTCCCAGGGCGATCACCGGAACGCCGAATATCAGGGCCCCGGGGATCATCGAGTTCGCGCTGCCGTTGAGCAGGCCCGCTCCTCCCACGAACAGGGTGCAGGCGCCGCTGAGCAGGGCGATCAGCCCGCCAACCGCCATCAGCAGGACCCCGAAGAACCGTCCGACCGCCCGGCTGACTTCGCTCATCGTATGGCTGCTCCTTCGGGCAGGGTGTGCGCCCCAGGGGCTCCGGGGCGGTAGAAGGTGTTGAAGGTGTCGAAGGGGATGATGCGCCCGTCCGGCTGGACGAAGTGGACGCAGGACCGTTTGACCGTGGCGATGTCGAAATTGTGCCGGTCGAGGAACTGCGAGATCACCACCCGGAAGGTGTGCTCGTAGCCGAGCTCGGCGGGCAGGGCGGCTTCCGGCAGGCAGCACAGCAGGGCCGAGAGCTTGTCGGAGGTGTCCGCCTGGGCTGTGGACAGGGACATCAGGTCGAACACTCGCGCCCGCAGCTCGGGATAGGCCTCGAAGGTCACGGTGTTGGGGACCGCGGCGACGAACAGCTCGCGGGGCAGGAGTGCTGTGACCGGCGCCACCTCGGCTCCGTTGCGCAGACCGTAGCCGATACAGATCTGGTCGGGGTTGCAGGGCAGCGGGATCAGGTCCTCCAGCGCGAACACCCCGGCCTCGGCGATCCGCCGCCGGATTTCGGTCAGGACGATGCGGTGGCGCTTCGGGTCGAAGCCGTCGTTGCGGCCTGCGTCCTGGATCGGCTGGAATGTCACCCCACGCACGCAGCGCCACTGCAGGGCGAAGCGGATTATCTCAGGAATTTCAGCGTCGTTGACGCCCTTCTTCACCGTCACGACCAGGGTGGTCGAGAGGTTCGCCCGCTCCAGCGCCTCCAGGGCCTCGATCCGCACGCGGGTGAGGTCGGCCCCGCGCAGGTCCATCAGCGCCTCGCGCCTGAGCGAGTCGAACTGCAGATAGACCTCGAAGCCTGGCATGAACTCGGCCAGCCGTTCGGCGAACCCCGGCTCGCGGGCGATGCGGATGCCGTTGGTGTTGATCATCAGGTGGCGGATCGGCCGGCGCCGGGCCGCGGCCAGGATGTCGAAGAACTGCGGGTGGATCGTCGGCTCGCCGCCGGAGAACTGCACCAGGTCCGGCTCGCCTTCGGAGGCCACCAGGGTGTCGAGCATGGCCTCGATCTCAGCCAGCGAGCGATGTGTGTCGCGGGCGGTCGATGAGTCGGCGAAACAGACCGGACAGGACAGGTTGCAGGCCTCGTTGACCTCGACCAGCGCCAGGCACGAGTGCTGTTCGTGGTCGGGGCACAGGCCGCAGTCGTAGGGACAGCCGTAGTCGGTGCGGGTCTGGGTGGAGAGCGGCCGGTCGCCGGGTTTGAGCCAGTCGCGCTGCGATTTCCAATAGGCCAGGTCGGCGGCGATCAACGTCTTCTGCACCCCGTGCTCGCGGCAGCGCTTGAGATAGAAGACGCAATCATCCTCGGCGATCACCTTGGCCGGGACCAGGGCGTAGCAGGTCTCGCACAGGCTGGTGGTCTGGCCGAGGAACAGGTAGGGAGCGCTCTTACGGGCGGGCGAGACGCTCGCGTCGGCGGTCGAGGGCGAGGAAAACGAGTCCATAGGTCCCCAGGGCCAGGCACAGCAGGTGGAACAGGTTCAGCGGCCCGAGCACGGGCGGATAGGGCTTGAAGAACTCCCAGGCGAAGCGCTGCGCCGCGTACCAGACGCACATGACATAGAAGCCGCGCCGGATCGTCCAGTCCGAACGGCGTTTCAACCCGATCAGGAAAACCGCCAGGAAGGCCGCCATGGCCAGGGATTCGTAGACCTGCACCGGATGGCGGCCGACGCGGTCGCCGAGGTCGACGGCCCAGGGCAGGCTCGTCGGCGTCCCATAGGTGCGATCCGGCAGGCCGGCGAACAGGCAGCCCCAGCGGCCGATCACCGCCCCAAGTGCGAAGGGGCCGACGAACACCGCGCCGGTGGACCCCTTCACCCTCCGCGCCAGCTTGTAGGCCTCTACCGCCGCTATGGCCCCGACCAGGGCCCCGACGATGGAGTGGGACAGGGCCGGGGAGGGTCCTTGCAGGGTGTTGAGCGAGCCCGCCGCCCAGGCGCCCGCCACCGCTCCGACCGCCAGGGCGGCGACGTAGCCGGGGCCGGTGGAGACCGCCAACCGCTGCGTCGCCTCGCGCAGCCGCCAGCGATAGAGGACCAGACCCAGCCCCAGCCCGGCCGCCCAGGCGGCGAGGTCGAAGGCGAGGTGGGCGGCCGGCGCGGTGGGGACCAGGATCACGGCGCGCGCGTCCTTGCCGGGGCGCTCGCCGTTCGTGGGTTCAGTACCAGGCGCGGATCCGCACGTCGGCGCCGGTCCCGACCAGTTTGGCGAAGGCCGGCACGTCCGAGCCGCGCGAATGGTAGGGGTAGACGATCTTGGGCTTGAAGGCCGCCACGGCGTGGGCGGCCTGCTCCACGGTCATGGTGTAGGGCAGGTTCATCGGCATGAAGGCCACGTCGATGGACTTCAAGGCGTCCATCTCCGGCGTCTCCTCGGTGTCGCCGGCGATGTAGACCCGCTTGTCGCCGAAGGTCAGGACATAGCCGTTGCCGCGGCCCTTGGCGTGGAACTGCAGCCGGTCGGGGGTGGTGTTGTAGGCGGCGACGGCCTGGACCGGCACGCCGTCGAAGGTCCCCGAGGCGCCGTTGGCCAGCACCTGGACGCGGGCCTTCAAGGGGGCGGGCAGGGCGTCGCGCACCGCCGGCGGGGCGACGATGGGCGCATTGCCGAGGGCGGCCAGGGTGGGGGCGTCCATGTGGTCGCCGTGGATGTCGGTGACCAGGATCAGATCCGGCCTGGGCAGGCCGGCGAAGGCCGCCGCGCCGCCGACGGGATCGTTGTAGATGGTCTTGCCGCCGTAGCTCATCACGAAGCTGGCGTGGTTGACCGGATGGATGGTCAGGTCGCCCTTGGAAGTGGCGATCTTGTCGCCGGTCAGGGCCGGGGCGGCCGCCAGGGACGGGGCGGCGGCCAGCATCAGGGCGACGGCGGCGGCGCAGGCGAGGGCGCGGGTCTTGGTCATGGGCTTGGCTCCTCCAGGGATTTTTGGGTTGGCCGCAGGCTAGCGGGCCTCCCGCAGCCGGTCCAGGGCGCCCTGGAGGATGTAAGCGGCGGCGGTCTTGTCGACGACCTCGGCGCGGCGGGCGCGGGTCATATCGTGCTCGTCGACCAGCATCCGCTCCACCGCGGCGGTGGACAGGCGCTCGTCCCAGAAGGCGATCGGCATGTCGGGGCGCAGGCGCAGCAGGTTGCGGGCGAGCGCCCGGTTGGACTGGCACCGCGCGCCCTCGGTTCCGTCCATGTTGCGCGGCAGGCCGATGACCAGGCCGCCGGCTCCGCGGCCGGCCATCAGGGCGAACAGCGCCTCGGCCTCCTGTGTGAACTTGGTGCGGCGGATCAGGGCTAGGGGGCTGGCGATGGACAGGGTCAGGTCGGAGACCGCCACACCGATGGTCTTCTCCCCGGGATCGAGCCCGGCCACGGGGGTGCGCGGCGGTAGGGTGGCGGGGAGGTCCATCAGGTCGACGACAGGCATGGGGCCTTGTAGCCCGCGGGGGCTATTTCACCAGCACGTCCAGCCCGGCCTTGCGCAGGGCGGCGATCCCGGCTGGCCCTTTCAGGACGTCCACCAGCGCCTGTGAGGCGGCCAGGTCCGTCGTGGAGGCCGCCACCGCCGCTGTGTAGACGGTCGGCAACTGGATCGGAGCCGGCAGGGTCCCCGCCACCCTGATTCCCGGGTTGGGGGTCAGCTCGCTGGTGAAGGTGATGCCGAGCTCGGCCTCGCCGGCGGCGACGGCGGCGGCCACTTCCGAGCCCTGGCCGCGATAGACCACCTTGGGCTTCATCGCCTCGGCTATGCCCATCCGCGCCATCTGGCCCTCGAAGAAGGCGCCCGAGGTGCCGCCGGCCTTGGGGTCGACGTAGGAGACCGATTTGGCCGCCAGCAGGGCGGCCTTGACGCTGGCCTCCGACGACAGGTCCGGGGCCTTGGCGCCGGTCTTGACGGCGACGCCGATCAGGCCACGGGCGAGGTCGACGCGGCCGGGGACCAGGACCAGCTTTTCCTGCTGCAGGGCGTCGACGGCCGGAGCGGTGATGACCACCACGTCGGCCTTCTCGCCAGCCCGCAGGCGCTTCTGCAGCGAGCCGGTGGTGTCGCTGACGATGTCGAGCGCCTTGCCGGTGCGGCGGGTGAACTCGGCCCCCGCCTCGCGGACGGGCTGGGTCGCCGCTCCGCCGACGAACACCCGCAGAGCCTGGGCCTGGGCCCCGGTGGCCGTCAGGACCAGGGCCGCCGCGGCGGCCAGAAGCGTCTTCATCCGCATGGGAGGGGTCCTATGGCTTCTTGGCCGCGGCCAGCGCGTCGGCGCAGGGTCCGGGTCCGGTTTCGGCGGCGGGGCCGGTGCATTCGATCCGCGTGCCGGGCCCCATGCCGAAGATCATCACAACCGCGTCGCCGTTGCCGGTGCGCGAGCCGTCGTAGTGGACTTCGCGGCCGGTGTGGATCGCGAAGGTTCCCGCCTTGACCGGGACGGTGTTGCGCTCCGGGTCGTAGTTGGTCCCGGTCCCGACCCACCAGGTCCCGGAGATCACCATGATGTAGCGGTCGTTGGCGTGGTAGTGCGGCCGGCTGAAATTGCCCTGATGGAAGCGGTTCATCACCACGTAGAACCCCGGCTTGGCGGCGTCGCCGACCAGGGTGGCGCTGTCGGTCCCGCCCAGGCCCGCGGCGGGCTTCCAGTCGATCTTGTCGGGGACGAAGGCCTTGATGGCCGCGGGGTTCAGGGTGGAGAAATCCGGGACCGGGCCGGTGACGGCGGCCGCGGCCAGTCCGGCGATGATCGCTGCTCTCATGGCGCCTTATCCCTCCCTCGAGTCAGGTCTTGAGCCTGTACCCTGTCTTGAAAATCCACCACGTCACGATTGCGCACACGGTCAGGAACACCGCGGTGGCCCCCAGGCTCACCGCCACGCTGACGTCGGCGGCGCCGTAGAAGCTCCAGCGGAAGCCGCTGATCAGGTAGACTAGGGGGTTGAACAGGGTGACCGTGCGCCAGAGCGGCGGAAGCATGGCGATCGAATAGAAGCTGCCCCCCAGGAACGACAGGGGGGTGATGACCAGCAGCGGCACCAGCTGCAGCTTCTCGAACCCGTCGGCCCAGATGCCGATGATGAAGCCCAGCAGGCTGAAGCTGGACGCGGTCAGGAGCAGGAACAGCACCATCCAGAACGGGTGCTCGATACGCACCGGGGCGAAGAAGAAGGCGGTGATCAGGATGATCACCCCCAGGATGATCGACTTCGAGGCTGCCGCCCCGACATAGCCCAGCACCACCTCGATCCACGAGACCGGCGCCGACAGCACCTCGTAGATGGTGCCGGTGAACTTGGGGAAATAGATCCCGAACGAGGCGTTCGACACCGCCTGGGTCAGGACCGACATCATGATCAGGCCCGGCACGATGAAGGCGCCGTAGGGCACCCCCTCCACTGAGCTGATCCGCGAGCCGATGGCCGAGCCGAACACCACGAAATAAAGGGCGGTCGACAGCACCGGCGAGATCACGCTCTGCATCAGCGTGCGCCAGGTACGGTGCATTTCGAAGACGTAGATCGCGCGGACGGCGCGCCAGTTCATCATCGGGGCCTCACCAGCTCGACGAAGATCTCCTCGAGCGAACTCTGGTCTGTGCTCAGGTCGTTGAAGCCTATGCCCAGTTCGGCCATCCGGGCCAGGAGCCGGGTGATGCCCGTGCGCTCCGTCTGGGTGTCGTAGGTGTAGACCAGCTCGGCCCCGCCGGCCGCCAGCTCCAGCGGATAATCCGCCAGGCCGTCGGGAACCGCGTTCAGGGGCTGCTGCAACTGCAGGGTGAGCTGCTTCTTGCCCAGCTTGCGCATCAGCTCGGTCTTGTCCTCGACCAGGATCAGCTCGCCCTTGTTGATCACCCCCACCCGGTCGGCCATCTCCTCGGCCTCCTCGATGTAGTGGGTGGTCAGGATGATGGTCACGCCCGAGGCCCTGAGCTTGCGCACCACCTCCCACATGTCGCGCCGCAGCTCGACGTCGACCCCGGCGGTGGGCTCGTCGAGGAACAGCACCCGCGGCTCGTGGCTCAGCGCCTTGGCGATCATCACCCGGCGCTTCATGCCCCCCGACAGGGTGATGATCTTGGACTCCCGGCGGTCCCACAGGGACAGCTCGGTGAGGATCCTCTCGACGTGGGCGGGGTCGCGCGGCTTGCCGAACAGGCCGCGGCTGAAGTTGACCGTGTCGATCACCCGCTCGAAGGCGTCGGTCTTCAGCTCCTGCGGCACCAGGCCGATCAGCGAACGGGCCGCCTTCCAGTCGGCGACGATGTCGTGGCCGTCGACCCGCACGGCGCCTTCGGTGGCTGCGACCAGGCCGCAGATGATGCTGATCAGGGTGGTCTTGCCGGCCCCGTTGGGGCCCAGCAGGGCGAAGATTTCGCCCTTGGCGATCTCCAGATCGACGCACTTCAGGGCCTGGAAACCGCCGGCGTAGGTCTTGGACAGGTTGGAGACGGCGATCATCGGGGACATGGCGCCTGTCTAGCCGATCATTCCGCGGGTGAACACGGGGGGCGGCGCCTGTCGTGGGGGTTTCGGCGCGGGCCGGCGGCGGATGCCCGTGAAGCGCGCCGCCATGCCCGCGTCGCCGTGATCGTAATTGGTGGAAAATGCAATTTATTGGCGAGTTCCCGCGCCACCTTTACGATCGTTAACACTTCCGAGCCTTTCCTGGGGCGAGCGATTCCGCTGGACGGGACGCCCCGAATTCCCAGGGAGAGCCGCTTTGACCACCTATGTCGCCACCGACACCGCCTCGTTGAAGACCGCCCTGCTGGCGGTGAACCCGGGCGGGAGCGGCTACGATGCGACCGCGGACGTCATCAACATCACCGGCAGCTTCACCCTCACCAGCGAGCTGTGGGCGCTCAACCTCTCCGGCGGGGCGGGGCTGACGATCAACGGCGGCGCGGGGATAACGCTGAACGGCGGCGGCGCCTTCCGCGGCTTCTTCGTCTACACCGGCACGGTCGCGATCAACGACCTTGTCATCACCAACGCCAAGGCGGTCGGCGGTATCGGCGGCGACAGCGGCGGCGGCGCGGGCGCCGGCCTCGGCGGCGGCCTGTTCGTGGCTTCCGGGGGCTCGGTCACGCTCTCAGGCGTGGACTTCACCCTCGACAGCGCGGTCGGCGGCGCCGGCGGCCAGGTCTTCGCATCGGGCGGGAGCGGCGGCGGCCTCGGCGGCGCAGGCGCCTTTGGCGGCGGCGGCGTCGGCCTGAGCGCCAACGGGGGGGCGTTCTTTGGCGCGGGCGGGGCCGGCATCATTGTCGGCGCCGCGAGCGGCGGCGCCGGGGCTAGCGGAGTCGGCGGCGCGAACGGCGGCGGCGGCGGCGGCTTCGGCTTTGGAGTCCACTCCGGCGGCGGCGGGGGCGTGGGCGGCTCCAGCGGGGTCACCGGCGCGGCGCCGGCTCCCGGGGGCTTCGGCGGCGGCGGCGGGAACGGTGGCGACGGCGGCTTCGGCGGCGGCGGCTCACGCGGTGAAAGCGGCGGGGCGGCCGGAAACGGCGGCTTCGGCGGCGGCGGCGCCAGCCAGACCGCCCAGGCCGGCGGCGGCCTCGGCGGCTTCGGCGGTGGCGCGGGCGCCAGCGTGCCGGGCTCGCTCGGCGGCGGCGGCGGCGGCTTGGGCGCGGGCGGCGCGGTGTTCGTGCAGCAGGGTGGATCCCTGACCTATGGGAACGGGTTGCTCTCGAACACCAACGCCGTGACCGGCGGCGCCGCTGGGGTCGGGCAGGGGTTTGGCATCGACGCCACAGCCGGCCAGGCCCTCGGCTCCGGCATGTTCATCCAGGGGAGCCAGGCGGTGACCCTTGCCCCGGCGACGGGCACGACCCTGAGCATCAACGGCGTCATCGCCGACCAGACCGGCTCCGGCGGAACCGGCGGCAACGCCGGCGCCGGCAGCCTGACCCTGGGCGGCGCGGGCACGGTGTCGCTGGGCGTGGCCAACACCTTCACCGGCGGCGTGGCCCTGAACGCGGGCGTGCTCGAGCTCGGCCACGTCCAGGCGGGCGGCACGGGGGAGATCACCTTCGGGACCGGAGCCCAGACGCTCAGGCTGCTGGACGCCGTGACCAACGGGGTGGGTACGTCGGTCAAGCTCCACGCCTTCGCCCTGGGCGACACCATCGACATCCGCGGCATGGGGACGGCGACGACCGCGACCCTGGGGGCCGGCAACGTGCTGACCCTGACCGGCGGCTCGCGCACCGTGACCTTGGACTTCAACGACGCCGACAGCTTCAGCGGGGTCAACTTCGTGGTCGCCGCCGACGGCTCGGGCGGCACCAACCTCACCCTGGCCACGCCGGCGCCCACGCCGAGCCCGAGCCCGAGCCCGACGCCCACGCCGCCGCCTCGCCCGCCCGGCGACGACAGCCTGATCCTGGGGGCGGGCCCCGACAGCGTCCACGGCGCCGCGGGCGACGACGTGGTCGTGGGCGGGAGCGGCGACGACAACATCCAGGGCAACCAGGGCGCCGACAGCCTGAGCGGCGGGCCCGACCGCGACACCCTCTACGGCGGCCAGGGGGGCGACAGCCTGGCCGGCGACGAGGGGAACGACAGCCTCTCCGGCGACCTGGGCGACGATTCGGTCCAGGGCGGGAGCGGGACCGACACCGTGCTCGGCGGCGACGGGATCGACAGCGTCACGGGCGGCGACGACGGGGACAACCTGCAGGGCAACCAGGGCGGCGACAGCCTGGCCGGCGACGACGGGAACGACAGCCTGTGGGGCGGCCAGGGCGGCGACAGCCTCTACGGCGGCGACGGCGTGGACCGGCTTTCGGGGGACAAGGGGAACGACATCCTCTACGGGGGGGCCGGCGCCGACCGCTTCGTGTTCGGCGCCGGCGGCGGCCAGGACTGGGTGGGCGACTTCAGCTACCTCGAGGGCGACCGCATCCAGCTCGCGCCGGGGACCGCCTACACCGTGGTCGACGTCGGCGGCCAGGCGATGATCGTGCTGGGCGCCGGCGACCAGATCGGCTTGGCCGCCGTGCCCTTCAGCGGCTTCAACCCCGATTGGATCGTCTTCGCCTAGATCGCGATGATTTTGGACCGCCTTTTCGCATCCCGTTCTAGCCGCCGCATCTGTTACTGAGCGGCGATGACTCCCTGGATCGAGCTCGACACCGCGACCATGCCCGACGGCGGCGGGACCCTGCGGCTGATGCGGCGGGGGACCGAGTTCTCGATCATGTCGGGGCCGATCGAGCTGATGAACAGCCGGCTGAGCGGGTCGGAGGAGGCCCTGGCCGCCCTGGCCTGCGCCCGCATCGAGGCGCGGCCGAAAAGCCACGTCCTGATCGGAGGTTACGGCATGGGCTTCACCTTGCGCGCGGCCCTGGCCGACCTGGGTCCGGACGCCAGGGTCACGGTGGCGGAGCTGGTCCCGGCGGTGGTGGCCTGGGCGCGCGAGCCGATGGCCGCCATGACCGGCGACGGCCTGGCCGATCCCCGCACCACGGTCCACCTGGGCGACGTCGGCGCCCTGATCGCCTCGGGCCGGGCGGCCTATGACGCCATCCTGCTCGACGTCGACAACGGCCCCGAGGGCCTGACGCGGCGGGAGAACGACCGCCTCTACAGCCTGGCGGGGCTGGCCGCGGCCCGGCGGGCGCTCAAGCCCGGCGGGGTGCTGTCGGTATGGTCGTCCTCGCCCAACGCCGTCTTCGCCGAGCGGCTGGCCGGCGCCGGATATGCGGTGGAGGAGGTCAAGGTCCGCGCCCGCCCCGGCAAGGGCAAGGCGCGCCACGTGATCTGGATCGGCACGACCCCCGCCTGAGACGGGCGGATCGGGGGCGCTTGCCACTCGGGGCGCCCGCGGCTAACCGGGGGTCTCCTGGATGGGGAGCGCCGTGAGCGACGAGGCCGCAGCAGCAGAAATCCCGGCCGGTCTCGGCGCTCCGCCCGGCAGTGAAACCGTGTTCGGGGTGATCCTCGCGGTCAGTTTCTGCCACGTCCTGAACGACATGATGCAGTCGCTGCTCCCGGCGATCTATCCGCAGCTCAAGGCCGACTTCGGCCTCACCTTCGGCCAGATCGGCCTGGTGACCCTCACCTACCAGATCACCGCGTCTCTGTTGCAGCCCCTGGTCGGGCTCTATGCCGACCGCCGGCCCACGCCGATGGCGCTGCCGGGCGGGACCCTGTTCTCCCTGGCCGGGCTGGTCGTGCTGTCGGCGGCGCACAGCTACGGGCTGATCCTGGCCGGGGCCAGCCTGCTCGGCATGGGCTCGTCGGTGTTCCACCCCGAATGCTCCCGGGTGGCCCGCATGGCCGCCGGCCCGCGTCCGGGGCTGGCCCAGTCCCTGTTCCAGGTCGGCGGCAACGCCGGCCAGGCGCTCGGTCCCCTGGCCGCCGCCGTGGTGGTGGTGCGCTGGGGACAGTCCAGCCTGGCCTTCTTCGCCTTGCTGGCCCTGCTGATGGGCGCGATCCTGTGGAACGTCGGGACGTGGTACCGCCGTCACGGGCTGCGGCGGCAGAAGGCGGGGCGCGCGGCGGCCCGGGCGCGGCCGTCCCTTCCCGAGGGCCAAGCGGCGCGGGGAATCTTGATCCTGCTGGCGTTGATCTTCTCCAAGTTCGTCTACCTGGCCAGCATCACCAGCTACTTCACCTTCTACCTGATCCACCGCTTCGGCCTGTCGGTGCGGCAGGCCCAGCTCCACCTGTTCGTGTTCATGGCCGCGGTGGCGGTGGGGACCCTCCTGGGCGGGCCGCTGGGAGACCGGATCGGGCGGCGCTACGTGATCTGGTTCTCGATCCTGGGGGCCCTGCCGTTCGCCCTGCTGCTGCCCCACGCGAGCCTGTTCTGGACCGGGCCGCTGACGGTGGTGATCGGCCTGGTCCTCGCCTCGGCCTTCCCGGCGATCGTGGTCTTCGCCCAGGAGATGGCGCCGGGCCGGGTGGGGGCGATCTCCGGCCTGTTCTTCGGCTTCTCCTTCGGCATGGGCGGCATCGGGGCGGCGGCCCTGGGGATGCTGGCCGACCGGGCCGGCATCGCCACCGTCTACCAGGTCTGCGCCTTCCTCCCAGCCCTGGGCCTGCTGGCCGTCTTCCTGCCCAAGCTGCCGCAGCCGGCGCGGTGAGGGGGGCCTTGCCTCGGCGCCGCCTGCCGTCTAACCCACGACCCTTCTGGAACCGAGGCGCCCCATGTCCATCGACGCCGCGACGGTGAGACGCGTCGCCAAACTTGCCCGCATCGCCGAGCCGGAGAGCCGGCTCGAGCCGCTCGCCCGCGAGCTGTCGTCGATCCTCAACTGGATCGAGCAACTCAACGAGGTGGACGTCGAAGGCGTGGTCCCCATGACCTCGGCGGTCCACGCCACCCTGCCCATGCGCGAGGACGTGGTCGCCGATGGCGGCGACGTCGCCGCCATCCTGTCGAACGCGCCCAAGTCCGCCGACGGCTTCTTCATCGTGCCCAAGGTGGTGGAATAGCCGTGGCCGACTTCAACGCACTCACCCTCAAGGGCGCCCTGGACGGCATGGCCGCCGGGGCCTTCTCCGCCGAGGAACTGGCCCGCGCCCAGGTGGCCGCCATCGAGGCCGCCAACCCGGCCCTGAACGCCTATGTCCTGGCCACGCCCGAGAAGGCCATCGCCATGGCCAGGGCCTCCGACGCCCGGCGCGCCCGCGGCGAGGCCGGCCGGCTGGAAGGCGCCGCGATCGGGATCAAAGACCTGTTCGCCACCGACGGGACCCGCACCACCGCCGGCTCGAAAATCCTGGGCAATTTCGTCCCGCCCTACGAATCCACCGTCACCGCCAACCTCTGGCGCGAAGGTGCGGTGATGCTGGGCAAGCTGAACCTGGACGAATTCGCCATGGGCTCGTCCAACGAGAGCTCGGCCTTCGGGCCGGTGGTCAACCCGTGGCGCGGACGCGGCTCGGACAAGCCCCTGACGCCGGGCGGCTCCTCCGGGGGTTCGGCCGCGGCGGTCGCCGCCGACCTGTGCCTGGCCGCCACCGCCACCGACACCGGCGGCTCGATCCGCCAGCCCGCGTCGTTCACCGGCACGGTGGGGATCAAGCCGACCTACGGCCGCTGCTCGCGCTGGGGCATCGTCGCCTTCGCCTCGTCCCTGGACCAGGCCGGCCCCATCGCCAAGACGGTGGAGGACGCGGCGATCCTGCTCACCGCCATGGCCGGCCACGACCCCAAGGATTCCACCAGCCTGCCGGTGTCGGTCCCGGACTTCTCGGCCTTCGTCGGCCAGTCGGTGAAGGGCCTGCGGGTCGGCGTGCCCGAGGACTACCGCATCGACGGTATGCCCGCCGAGATCGCCGCCCTGTGGGACCAGGGCATCGAATGGCTGAAAGAGGCGGGCGCCCAGGTCAAGTCGGTGCGGCTGCCCCACACCAAATACGCCCTGCCGGTCTACTACATCATCGCCCCGGCCGAGGCGTCGTCCAACCTGGCCCGCTACGACGGGATGCGCTTCGGCCTGCGCGAGCCGGGCGCGACCCTGACCGAGGTCTATGAGAACACCCGCGCCGCCGGCTTCGGCGACGAGGTGAAGCGATGTATCCTGATCGGGACCTATGTGCTCTCGGCCGGCTACTACGACGCCTACTACCTCAAGGCCCAGCAAGTCAGGCGAAGGATCGCCGACGACTTCGACGCCGCCTTCCTCGAGGTCGACGCCATCCTGACCCCGACCGCCCCCTCGGCCGCCTTCGGCCTGGGCGAGCGGACCGACGACCCGGTGGCGATGTACCTCAACGACGTCTTCACCGTGACCACCAACCTGGCCGGTCTGCCGGGCATTTCGCTCCCGGCCGGCCTGTCGTCGGAGGGGCTGCCCCTGGGCCTGCAACTGATCGGCCGGGCCCTCGACGAGGGCACGCTGTTCTCGCTTGCGGGCGCGATGGAGAAGGCCGCCGGCTTCAGGGACAAGCCTGCGAAGTGGTGGTGAGATGATTCTCCTCTCCCCGCAGGAGAGAGGGAAAGGCCCTATTTCCTGACCACTTTGGCCAGGTCGGCGTCGATCCTGGCCAGCATTTCGGGGGTCAGGGTCGGCACGTACTGGGTGATGCCTTCCAGCGGGAAGCCGCGGCCCTGGTCGATCCGCGCGTCCGACACGACCTCGGGGATGTATTTGTTCAGCACGGCCTTGGTCTCGGGGTTGTCCAGCAGCTCGCCCACGGTGGACTTGACCGAATAGGCGGCGGCCTGGGCCGCGGCGACGGTCGCGACCGAGGCGAGGGCGAGGGCGGCGGCGAGGCCGAGGGCGAGGTGGCGGGACAAGAGCTTCTCCATTGCCATGGTTGCGATCCGAAGACGGACCCGGTCAGGCTAGCACGATGTCGAACCGGGTCGCCCAGCCGTCGCCCTGGCGGCGCAGCTCGGCGGCGATCAGAGGGCGGTCGCCCGGCGCCGTCGACAGGTAGACGTCATCCTGCTCGTTCCGCGGCTCGCCGGCGATGACCATCTGGGTGGTCAGGACCCGGCCGCCCGGACGGTAGACCTTGTAATGGATGTGCGGCGTACGCCCGGGGTAGGGGACCGGGCGGATGGTGCGGAAGGCGTAGGCCCCCTGTGCGTCGACGAAGGTGCGGCCGAAGCCCTGGAAGCCCTCGTCGCGGCCGCCGCGGCTGGCGTCGGCGGTGTGGATGTAGCGGCCGTTGGCGTCGACCTGCCAGATCTCGACCATGACGCCGGGGATCGGCCGGCCCTGGCGGTCGAGGACGGCGCCGCGAAGGTCCAGGAGCTCGCCGCCGGCCAGGGCCCGCCTGCCGACGTGCACCAGATCGGGGTCGGTCTCGGCGGGCATCTTGTCGGGATAGAATGGGCCCTCGGTCTCGGCCGGTGTCGGCCGCAACGCGGCGGCGGCGAAGGCGGGGCCAGCGGCGAGGGCCAGGGCGGCGCCCAGCAAGGCGTGGCGGCGGTCCAGCAGGATCATTGAGCGGCTCCCGTAGCGAGGGGCGTATGGTTTCAACGCCTGGGCGGCGAGGCTCCGTCGCCATCCAACCCCGATGCGGTCCTGTCGTATCCTTCCGGAGGGTCTGGCGGGCGATCTCGACGAGGGATAGGCTGTAGACTTCCGCTGGCTGAGGAGGCGCCGATGACGCCCTGGGAGCTCAAGGGCCGGGAACTGGCCAACTGCACCTGTGAGTACGGCTGCAACTGTCAATTCGGCGGGACGCCCGACAAGGGCCACTGCTACGCCGTGGCGGCGATCGTGATCGACGAGGGTCATTTCGGCGACGCCCGCCTCGACGGCCTGCGGATCGCCGGCATCTACAAATGGCCCGGCGCGATACACGAGGGCAACGGACAGGCGGTGGCCTTCGTCGACGCCCGGGCCGACGCCGCCCAACGCGACGGCCTGCTGCGGATCATGAGCGGCCAGGACACCCAGCCGTTCGCGACCATGTTCGCGGTGTTCGCCTCCACCGTCTCGAAAATGCACGACCCCGTGTTCACCAGTCTGGAGATCGACATCGACGTCGACCGTCGCGCCGGCCGGGTGATCGTGCCGAACCACATCGACATGCTGGCCCGTCCGATCAGGAACGCGGCCACCGGCGGCGAGGTGAGGGCGCAGATCGTCCTGCCGGACGGGTTCGAATACGAGGTGGCCGAGGTCGCCAGCGGCTCCACCCGCACGGGCGCCCCGCTCGTGGTCGATATCCAGGACAAGTATGCGCAGTTCGCCCGGCTGCACATGAACAACGACGGCCTGATCCGATCCCGCCCCGCGGCCTGAGGCGCGCGGGTGAGCGACGCCACCGGGCTGGAGCGCCTGCTCAGACGCGACCGCGTGATCACCGGCGGCGGCCTGGGCGTGCTCCTGCTGCTGGCGTGGCTTTACCTGCTGGCGGGGGCGGGCATGGGGATGAGCGCGTGGGACATGACCACGCTGGCGCTATTTCCGCACAAGGCCGGCGAGCTGATGGCCGGGATGGCCATGCCCGCCGCCGGAGAGGCCGGCGGGATGCGCGCCTCCGGCTGGACTGCCGGCGGATGGGCGCTGGCCGTCGCCATG
Source organism: Caulobacteraceae bacterium (assembly GCA_035493215.1). Lineage (GTDB taxonomy): Bacteria > Pseudomonadota > Alphaproteobacteria > Caulobacterales > Caulobacteraceae > NCED01. The sequence goes on along the minus strand of DATJIO010000072.1, from coordinate 10,759 downwards.
TGGTGGATCATGATGGCGGCGATGATGGCGCCGAGCGCCGCGCCCACGATCCTGCTCTACGCCCGCGTTCATCGCCACGCCTCGCCCCGGCAGCCGGGATTGGCCCCGACCGCGCCGTTCGCGGCGGGGTATCTGGTCGCGTGGCTGGGGTTCGCCCTGGCGGCGGCGGGCCTGCAGTGGAGCGCGCAGCGGCTGGGCTGGGTCTCGCCGGCCACCATGAGCTCCCAGAGCCGATGGTTCTCGGCGGCGGTGTTGACGGCGACTGGCCTCTACCAGCTCACGCCGCTGAAGCAGGCGTGCCTCAACCATTGCCGTTCGCCGGCCGCCTTCCTCTCGCGGTATTGGCGGCCGGGCCTGACGGGCGCCCTGGGACTGGGGGTGCGCCACGGCGCCTATTGCGTGGGCTGCTGCTGGATGCTGATGGCGCTGCTGTTCGTGGGCGGGGTCATGAACCTGGCCTGGATCGCCGTCCTGGCGGCTCTCGTGCTGGTGGAGAAGCTCACGGCCGGCGGTCGCCGGCTCGGCATGGCGGCCGGCGCCCTGCTGGTCTGCTGGGGCGTGGCCACCGTCTTCGTATAGGCGGGTCGTATGGCGGCTGAATGCCTGGGCGGCCGGGCTCCGTCGCGGTATCTGAGCCCGATGCGGTCCTGTCGTATCCCCCTGGGCGGCCTGCTGGCCCTAAGCCTCCTGTCGGCTGCCGCCCCGGCGGCGGCCTGGCCGGACACGGCGCTCGGCCGCGTCGAAGCGCTGGCGGCCCTGCAGAGCCTCAACGTCGAGCTGCTCACCCACGACAGCGCCACCGCCACCCTGGAGGCCTGGTGCGCCGCGCACAGGCTGGCGCCGGGCGCGCAGGTGCTCGCCCGGCGGGTGAAGACGGACAAGCCGGCCGGCCCCGAGGTGCGCGCGGCCCTGCAGGTCGGCCCGGATGAAGCCGTGCGCTACCGCCGGGTGCAGCTGGCCTGCGGCGACCGCGTCCTGTCCGAGGCCGACAACTGGTACGTGCCCGCCCGCCTGACCCCGGAGATGAACCGGGTGCTGGACGGGACCGACACCCCGTTCGGCCGGGCGGTGGCGGCGCTGAACTTCCGGCGAAGGACCACGTCGGCCGAGCTGCTGTTCAAGCCGCTGCCGGAGGGCTGGGACGTGGCGCCGGGCCTGCCGGCGGGGAAGGGCGGCGCATTGGCGATCCCGCCGTTCGTGCTGGAGCACCGCGCGACCCTGTTCGACGCCGCCGGCGTCCCGTTCAGCGCGGTGGTGGAGAGCTACACCGATCAGGTGCTGGGCTACGATCCGCCCGGAGATTGACCCGGCATGGAACCGCCCCCGCTGCGGGGGGTTGGGTAGGTCCCAACAAATGAGGCCTGCCCATGAAAGTCAGCGAAGCCATGACCGCCCAGGTCGTGACGGCCAAGCCTGGCGACAGCGTCCGGTCGGTGGCCAAGATCATGGCCGAAGTCGACACCGGCGCCGTGCCCGTCTTCGAAGGCGGCAAGGTGGTGGGGCTAGTGACGGACCGGGACATCGTCCTGCGCGTCGTGGCCGAAGGCGGCGACCTGAACGGGCCGATCTCCGGGGTGATGAGCGACCACGTCCAGAGCTGCAGGCCGGACGACAGCGTCGCCGACGCCGCCGGCAAGATGGCCAGCCACCAGCTCCGCCGCCTGGTCGTCACCGACGACTCCGGCGCCCTCGTCGGCATCCTGTCCCTCGGCGACATCGCCACCGACTACGGCGCCAAGAAGGTGGGCGAGGTCCTTGAAGAAATCTCGGCCGAGGCACACGCCTAGCCGACGATCGACGCCATCAGCAGGGCCGAGACCCGCTCGCGGTACTCGTCCGCGGTCCAGTTCCGGTGCACCACAAGGTCGTTCCAGGTGCGCAGGGACGTCAGGGTCCAGACCAGGTCGGCGGCGACGGCCTGGTCTAGGCCGGGCCTGAGCCTGTCTTCCGCCGCGATGCGGTCGACCACGGCGCGGCAGCCGGCCAGGCGGTGTTCGAGCCGGTCCTGCCACGCCTTCTCGGCGTCCCGGTCCTGGCGGCGGAGCAGGCCGAAGGCGTCGGCCAGGGGCTTCAGCCCCGGATTGAGGCGGGCCTGCAGGTCGACGACGCCCATGAGCGCGTCGACCCCGGTGGGCGCGTCGCGGATCTTCGCCAGTTCCTCGGCCAGGCCCCGCTTGCCGTCGACGTAGCGCACCAGGGCGATGAACAGGTCCGCCTTGTCGGCGAAGGTCAGGTAGAGGGCCTGACGCGACAGCCCGGCCGCCTTGGCGATGGCGCCCATGGCGATGGGCCCCTTCGCCCGTTCGACCAGGGCCAGGGTGGCGTCAAGGATGCGGGTCCGCGTGGTCATCGGAGCGACGGTCATGGGGCGCTTGACATGGTGTAAAGTCCGCAGCTATAGGCGATGACGGTTGACAGACTGTCAAGTGCGCCGGGGCGGCCGGCAAGCCCTGCAGCGAAAGGGAGGAATTCGCGATGATCCACCACCTGTCCATCGGGGCCCGGGAGCCCGAGCGCGTCGCCGGCGTCTTCGCCGAGCTGTTCGAGGGGATGTGCATCCCGTTCCCGCCGATCCCGGGCGGTTACCTCGCCGTCGCGGCGGACGGCCACGGCACCGGCGTCGAGGTCTATCCGGACGACACCGCGATCAGGCCCGGCGGCCCCGCGGGCGCCGCCTGCGGGCGCACCGGCCAGCCTGCGGGGTTCGGGGCGGTCCACTTCGCGCTCAGCGTCGATTGCGGCCTGGACCGGATCGAGGCCATCGCCCGGCGAGAGGGGTGGGACTGCCACGTCTGCAGCCGGGGCGGCGACTTCGACGTTGTCGAACTGTGGATCGAGAACCGCTTCATGGTGGAGCTGCTGCCGCCCGACTTCGCCGCCACCTACCTGCGGTTCGCCGGCCGGTTCACCGCGGCGAGGGACGCGGCGGTGCTGATGGCCAGCCACGAGGCCAGGGTTCCCACCTGAGGCGGGCGCCGAAGGCGCCATGCACGAACACAATTTCCTCGCTTCGCTACGCTGAAGTCTTCGCCATCGGGTATCTACCTCGATGGGTGGGTGCGGGCGGCTCAGTGAAGGAGCATGGTTGCATGGACGAACTTTCGCCGCGGGCGCTGAATTTCCTGGTGGCGGCCATCCTGTACGCCGACGAAGCCAGGAGCGCGGCCTACCGCATCCCGTCCCTGGTCGGCGAGATCACCCAGGGCCTGAAGCTGAACGGCGCGGACGCCGGCGCCGCGGCGCCGCGCGCATCGGCCGACGAGGTCCTGGCCTGGCTGGAACGGAGAGAGGCGCTCTGAGCCGTCCCGCCTTCGCCGCAGGCCTGGCGGGGGGATAGAAACCCCGCCCCGGCCGGGCTATCTACCCATCCATGACCGCTACCGATCGTCCCCCGTTCCGCATCCCCGGCCGCACCGGCGAGTGGGAAGTCGTGCTTGGCCTCGAGGTCCACGCCCAGGTGGCGTCGCGTTCCAAGCTGTTCTCGGCGTCCGCCGTCGGCTTCGGCGCCGGTCCCAACGAGCAGGTGAGCTTCGTCGACGCGGCCTTCCCGGGTATGCTGCCGGTGATCAACCGCTACTGCGTCGAGCAGGCGGTGAAGACCGGCCTGGGGCTGAAGGCGCAGATCAACCTGCGTTCCCTGTTCGACCGCAAGAACTACTTCTACCCCGACCTGCCTCCCGGCTACCAGATCAGCCAGTTCAAGGACCCTGTCGTCGGCGAAGGCGTGCTCGAGGTCGAGCGCGACGACGGCTCGACCTTCCACGTCGGCATCGAGCGGCTGCACCTGGAGATGGACGCCGGCAAGTCGATCCACGACCTCGACCCCCACGCCACCTACGTCGACCTCAACCGGGCGGGCACGGCGCTGATGGAGATCGTCTCCAAGCCCGACATGCGCAGCCCCGAGGACGCGGCGGCCTATGTGAAGACCTTGCGGATGCTGGTGCGCTACCTGGGCACCTGCGACGGCGACATGGAGAAGGGCAACCTGCGCGCGGACGTCAACGTCTCGGTGCGCAAGCCCGGCGGGCCGCTCGGCACCCGCTGCGAGATCAAGAACGTCAATTCGATGCGCTTCATCCAGCAGGCCATCGTCTACGAGGCCCGCCGCCAGGTGGAGGTGCTCGAGGACGGCGGAAAGATCGACCAGGAGACGCGCCTGTTCGATTCCGTGAAGGGCGAGACCCGGTCGATGCGGTCGAAGGAGGAGGCGCACGACTACCGCTACTTCCCCGACCCCGACCTGTTGCCGCTGGAGCTGGACCCGGCCTGGGTCGCGGCGATCCAGGCGAGCCTGCCCGAATTGCCCGACGACAAGCGCGCCCGGCTGCAGTCGCAGTACGGCCTGTCGGCCTACGACGCCCGGGTGCTGGTGATCGAGGCCGGCCGCGCCGACTTCTTCGAGAAGGCCGCCAAGGGGCGCGACGCCAAGCTTGTCGCCAACTGGACCACCAACGAGCTGCTCGCCCGCCTGGCCAAGGACGGCCACGAGATCGAGGACAGCCCGATCCCGGCAGCCGACATCGCCGGCCTGGTCGAGCTGATCGAGAACGGGACCATCTCCTCGAAGATCGCCAAGGAAGTGTTCGACCACATGTGGGCCGGGGAGGGGACGCCGAAAGCCATCGTCGAGGCCCGAGGCCTGGTCCAGGTCACCGACACCGGCGCCATCGAGGCCGCCGTCGACGAGATCATGGCGGCCAACCCCGACAAGGTGGCGGCGGCCAAGGACAAGCCCCAGGCGGTGGGCTGGTTCGTCGGCCAGGTGATGAAGGCCACGGGCGGCAAGGCCAACCCCGCCGCCGTAAACGCCATCCTGAAGGCCAAGCTGGGGGTGTGACGCGGCGCCGGTCTGCGTCAGTACCCGCCCGGGATCGAGTCCCGCACCATCCCGGTCGAGCGCTGTACGAGGTAGATGTCCGGCCCCACGCCCACCCAGTCGTAGCCGGGCGGGGCGGTGCGGAGGCGCAGCTGTTCCGGGTTGCGCACATAGCCCTCGCGGTACATTGGCGGCAGGCGCTCGCCCTGACGCCAGGCGCGGGGCGGCGCCGCGGCGTAGGGCGGCGGCGCGTTGCGCGGGTCGTCGCGGCGTCGGGCGTCCGGCCGGGGGTCGTAGCGGGGGAGGCGGTCGCCGGGAGGTTCGTTCCGGCGCTCGTCCCGGCGCTCGCCGGCGGGGGCGTCGCGACCGCGGTCGTCCCGCTGACCGCCGCGTCCACGGCCCTGGGCGTCGGCCGCGGAGGCCAAGGAGGTGGCGGCCAGCAGGGCCGCCGCCGCGATGATGGCGATGCGCTTCATCGACGCCTCCTTCGCCCGGAGGGCTACCAGTAGAAGACGCCCGGCGCCACTTCGACGATCTCGCCGGTGTAGACGTTCACCAGCAGGGCGTCGTCGCCGACCCGTATCCATTCGTAGCCGTAGGGCGGGCGACCGAAGCCGAAGTCGTAGTAGTTGTCGATGAAGTAGTCCCTGAGCAGGAAATTCCGCGGCAGGAACTGGTGCGGGCGCCACGTCGCAGCCGCGCGGTAGCCGCCGGGCCAACGGTAGGGCTGGGCGCGGAATCGGTCGTAGGTCCGGCCGCGGTAATTGAACGTGCCGCCGCGCTGGGCGTAGCCGCGGTTGTTGAAATTGTTGTTATTGTTGAAGTTGCGCCCGTCCTGGACGGCCCCGTTCTGGCCGCCCCGATACTGGCCGCCGCCATATTGGCGACCGTTGTCGAAGTTCCGGCCGCCGCGGTTGGGGTCGGCCTGGACGGCGCCGCCCCGGTCGGCCCGGCCCTGGAACCCCGGCCCGCGCTGGCCGCGTCCGTCGTTCTGGGGCGCCTGGGTCTGGGGCGCGGCCGGGGCCGGGGCCGCCGCCGGGGGTGCGCGGTCCGCGCCGCGACCGCCGCCGCGCTGCCCGCCCTGGCCGGTGTCGGCAGGGCCGGGTCCGCGCTGTCCGGCGTCGGGGGCGCCCTGGAAACGGCCCCAGCCGTTGGGATTGGCTTCCCCGTTCCGCAGCTGAGCGGACGCCATGGCGGGCGCCAGCAGGGCGATGGCGGCGGCGGCGACAACGAGCTTTTTCATGGTCCGATCTCCTCCCGACGTCGGAGGACCGAGGCGGGGTACTCGAGGTGGAGGCCGCTCCGGCGCACATGCCGGAGCGGCCGGGGACGCTAGTAGAAGACGCCGTTGATGACTTCGGCGATCAAACCGCCGGCGATGGCCGCCAGCACCACGTCGTTGCCGACCCGGACGTAGCGGTAGCCGCGGGGCGGCGGGCGCAGGCGATAGGCCGCCCAGTTGTCGACGTAATAGGGCGCGGCGAAATAGCCCGCCGGCAAGCGCTGGCCGCGGCCCCAACTGCGATAGGCGTAGCCGCGGGGATAGACGTAGGCCGGACCACGGTAGCGGTCGTACTGGCGACCGCCGTAGGTGAAGCGGTTGTCGCGGCGGTCGACGCGGTTGGGGATGCCGTCGCGGTCGCGGTCGCCATTGCCCGGGTTGTTGGGGCGGGCGTCGTAACGGTTGGGGACGCCGTCCCGGTCACGGTCGCCGTTCGGGCGGTTCTGCGCCGAGGCCGCGGTCCCGCCGATCAGCGACAGCACGGCGGCGGCTATAATCAGACGTTTCATATCCGGTTTTCCTTCCTGAGGGAGGCGAGGCGATCAGGGACGCCCCAGAATACAGGGAAGTCGACGCTGGGCAGGATCGCCCCCGTCGCCTGAACTGCCCCTGAACGGCCACTTCAGAAACCATAAGCCGGCTTGCGGTTCCCGGTCCGTCCCGGGCATGGTCGGCCCTCATCCTCAGGAGCGCCCGGCATGGCCCAGCCCATCGAGCTTCATTACTGGCCCACGCCCAATGGTAAGAAAATCTCCATCGCGCTGGAGGAGATGGGCCTGGCCTACACCCTGGTCCCGGTGAACATCGGCGCGGGCGACCAATTCAAGCCCGAGTTCCTGGCCATCAGCCCGAACAACCGCATGCCGGCCATCGTCGATCCCGACGGCCCGGATGGGCGGCCGATCTCGGTGTTCGAGTCCGGGGCGATCCTGCAGTACCTGGGGCGCAAGACCGGCCAGTTCTATCCGGCCGACGAACGTGGTCGGGTCGAGGTGGACCAGTGGCTGATGTGGCAGATGGGCGGCCTGGGGCCGATGGCCGGCCAGGCCCACCACTTCCGCCAATACGCCCCCGCCATCGTCGCCGACAGCCGCCAGACCGCCTACGGGGCGGTGCGCTACACCAACGAGAGCCACCGGCTCTACGGGGTGCTGGACCGGCGGCTGGAGGGGCGCGACTTCCTCGCCGGCGACTATTCCATCGCCGACATGGCCGCCTATCCCTGGACCGCCAGCTTCGCCAATCAGGGGATCGACGTCGCCGAGTTCCCGCGGGTGAAGGCCTGGCAGGCGCGGATGGCGGACCGCCCCGCGGTGAAGGTCGGCATGGAGGTCGGCGCGGCCCTGCGCACCACCCAGCTCGGCGACCGGACCAAGGACGCCCAACAGGAGCGCGATCTGCTGTTCGGGCAGAGGGCGCGTAAATAAGAAGTAATCTCGCCTTTACGAGATCTGAATCAGAATTCCAGCAAGAACTCTTGATTAACCACAAAGAATATTTGTGGTGTTTTCGGCCTTAACTCTATTTTTAGAGCGAGGGCCCTTTTCTATGGCCATGAACACGGCCGAGACGCGGAGCGCCGAATGCGCCTACCGCCCGGTTCGAGGGGATTGGTGATGCAGATGGCGTTCGACCAAGGCTCGATTGACGGGGGTATGCCCCTCCCGCAGCCGGACTCGTCCGGCGACGAGCTGATGAAGATGGGGCTGCTCTATTCGACCGGCCAGGGCGGCGCGCCGCTGGACCTGGTTTCGGCCCACATGATGTTCAACCTGGCGGCCATGCGCGGCTCGGAAGAGGCCAAGCGCTACCGCCGCGAGCTGTCGGCCGAGATGGACCGCGAGTCCGTCAACGAAGCCCAGCGCGCCGCCCGCGAGTGGCTGCAACAGGCCTAGAACCGCTACTCTTCCTCGTCTTCGCCCGGCTCGGCCTTCAGGATCGCGAAGGCGTCGTGGAAGCGCTTCAGCGCGCCGACCGAGGCCTGGACCCGGCCGCTCGCGGCCGCCGCGTCGCCCTGCACGCCCATGATGACGGCGAGGTTGGTCGAGGCGATGGCGTCGGCCAGGGCCTGGAGGCAGTCCTTCAGCGCGGCGAGGTCCTGGGTCTCGTCCACCTCCGGCGGCTCGGCGGTCTCGTCGTCGGCGAATTCGTCGGGGCCGAGGAAGTCGGAGGCGTCGACCATGGGCTTCTCCAAGCGGATGAGGCCGCCGGTCTAGCCCAACCCGTCCGCGGTTTCGAGCTTCGCCTCAGGCGCCGTCTTCGGAGCGCTGGGCCTCGACCCGTTCGGCGATGGCGGCCATGTCCAGCAAGGCCTGCCGCAGCTCCAGATAGCCCCTGAACTGCTCAGGGGTCTCGGCGCCAGCGGCGAGGCGGCCCATTTCTTCGGCGCGGGCCCGGTATTCGTCCGCCTTCATGCCGCCATGTCGGCCGCCCGACCGAGGCGGTCAAGCTGAGCCGACGGCTCTAGCGTGTGGTGACGTACATCCCGTTGACGACGTAGCTGAACTGCACCGGCAGGACGTCGCGGATCTTCTGCACGAACACCCCCACCTCCGACAGGCCGGTGCGCGGCACGAACACCACGTCGAACCGCCGCAGCGGCACCGCGTCGACGCCGTAGGGGCTGCGGGCGGCGCCGCGCAGGTCGGCGGTGCGCATCATCGCCTCGCCGCCGGGGCCGCGGCGCAGGATCACCACGTCCTTCGACTTGGCGGAGGTCTTGAAGCCCCCGGCCATGATCACGGCCTGCAGGGCGTTGATATCGCCGGGCATGTCGTAGACCCCCGGCTTGTCCACCTCGCCACCGACGAAAACCTTCAGCGAGGTCGCCTGTTTCACCGACACGCTGACGGTGGGGCGCAGCAACTGGCCGGCGTAGCCCGCCGTCAGGGCCGCCTCGACCTGGGGCGTGGAGCGGTCGGCGACCATGATCGGCGGGAGCAGAGGCAGGGTGATGCGCCCGTCCGGCTGCACCGTGACGCTGCGGCTCAGCTCCGGCGCCGACAGCACCGAAACGTCGAGCTGGTCGCCGGGATAGAGGCGGTAGTCGGGCTCGTCGTCGGTCCAGGTGGCGTAGGGGATGTCGACGAAGCCGCCGCCGCGCGCCTGTTGCGGCGGCTGCGCGTAGGGCGGCGGCGAGCGGTAGCCGGCGGCGTGCGGATCGCCGCGCGCCAGCAGGCCCGCGGAGCCTGGCGCGAACGGTCCCGCGCAGCCGGCGACGAGGCCGGCGAGGAGCAGCGAAGGCAGGAGGCGGGTCATGCGGGAATCCCGGGGGGGTACGCGAACTTCGGGCCGGGGACCCTGGCTAGCCCTCGCCCGATGACCCAAAGGTTAAGGTTAATAGGTAACGCCGGGTTAACACCGGCCGTTCACCCTGCGGTCCTGAGCCCCAAACCGCCGCGGTGTAATGAGTACCGACGCCTGGACCTCGAGGGAGACCCTCCCGCCGATCGGACGCCCGCCCCCGCGCGCGGGCTGGGCGCCGCCCTATGGCCTGGGCGATTTCGTCGCCCTGCTGTGGCGCGAGCGGTTCCTGATGATCGGGGTGTTCCTGGTCATCTTCGCGCTGGGCGTCGCCTTCTCCCTGACGATGAAGAAGAGCTACCAGGCCTACTCCAGCCTCGTGGTGCAGCTGGGCGAGGAGTACGTCTACAACCCGCGAGTCGGCGACGCCGGCCGCGGCGCCGCCTCCAGCGCCGGCCAGATCATGCAATCCGAGCTGGAGATCCTGGGCTCCTCCACCGTCAAGGAGCGGGTCCTGCAGCGAATCGGCCTGGCCAGGGTCTACCCCAAGCTGGCCAAGGACTACGCCCGCGCCAACCGCACCGAGCAGAGGCTGATCTGGGGCGCGGCGATCAGGACGATGCAGGATTCGCTGAAGATCGAATCGGCGCCGGAGACCTCCGTGGTGCGGCTGGCCTTCACCCACGAGGACCCGCTGGTCGCCGCCGAGGTGCTCAACACCCTGGTCGACGAGTACATGGCCTACCGCAAGTCGGTGCTGATCGGCGGAGACGGGGGGGTTCTGGACCTCCAGCGCCGCACCTTCGAGGCCCGGCTGCAGGCGGCCGACGCCGAGTACCAGGCCTTCCTGGCCCAGAACGGCATCGGCGACTTCGATTCGGAAAAGGCTTCGCTCGCCCAGGTCTACGGGGCCCTGATGACTGAGCGCTATTCGATCCAGGCCCAGGTCAGCGAGGCCGACAGCCGGCTGGGGGTGACCAGCCGCCAGGCAGCCGCCGCCCCCGCCGAGATCGGCCTGTACCAGGACGCCGACCCCACCGCGGCCGCCAAGCTGACGGCGCTGCGGGTCGAGCGCCAGGACCTGCTGTCGCGCTACCGTCCCGAATCGCAGCCGGTGCGCGAGATCGACCAGAAGATCGGCGCCCTGGAGGCCCTGATCCAGGCCGGCGGCGCCGCCGGCGTTGCGGCCCGGCGGGTGGGGGTCAATCCGGTGGCCCAGGGGCTGCAGACCGAGAAGAACCAGCTGGAGGCCCAGAGCACCGCCCTGAAACGGCGCCTGGCTTCGGTGCTCGCCGACCTCGGCCAGGTCTCGGCCCGGCGCCAGCAGCTCGGCGCCCTGGAGCCGCGCTACCAAGACCTGCTGCGCCAGCGCGACGTGCTGGCCACCAACGTCCGCGCCCTCTCGACCCGCGAGC
>DATJIO010000071.1:0-30900 GCA_035493215.1 Caulobacteraceae bacterium | reverse complement strand
TTAACCATAGCCGTCGTGGGCTTGGCGCTTGGCCTGTCCGCGTGCGCCGAAGGTCCGCGCTATCCGATCAGCGCCGGCCAGCCGGCTCCGCCGCTGCCGCAGCCTGCCCCGCCGCCGCCGCCGCCGCCGCCTCCGCCTCCGCCTCCGCCACCGCGCGACCCCGAGGTCCCCTTGGGGGCGCCGTCGACGCCGGTGCAGAGCGCGCCCCTGCCGCCGGTCGGCCGCGTGGGTCAACGCCCGCCCGCCCCACGCCAGGCCGCTTCAGGTCAGGCTGGTCCGGTCCAGGCCGGCCTCGCCCCGGCCGCCGCGGCCGATTCCAACCCCAGCCCCTGGGCCCAGCCCGCCTCGCCTGGGACGCTCCCCGATCGGGTCACGGTCCTGCGCGGCGAGACCCTGTTCGACGTGGCCGAGCGGGTGCGCACCCCGGTGCGTGCGCTGATCGAGATCAACGCCCTCCAGCCGCCCTACGCCCTGACCCCGGGCACGGCGCTGCGGGTGCCGCCGCCGCTGTTCTACACGGTGGGCGAGGGCGACACCCTGTTCGGCATCGCCCGGCGCTTCAACATCGACGCCCGCTCCCTGGCCAACCTCAACGGGATGCAGCTTGAGACGCCCATCCGCCTGGGGCAGAAGATCGCCCTGCCGTCCCTGGCCCGAGACCAGGGGGGCAATCCCCAGGCCCGCAGCGCCGCCCCGCCGGGATCGGCCTCCACCAACCTGGCCAGCGCCCAGCCGGCCCGGCCCCCCGCCGCGCGGCCTACTGCGCCCCTGCCCTCCGGCGCGGGCGCCTTCGGGTCCGCGCCGCCGCCTCCGCCCGCGCCTGTCGTCCCCGTCGCTCCGGCGGCCCCGACCGAGAACCAAGTCGCCGCCGCCGGCCGCGGCAAGTTCGCCTGGCCGCTCAAGGGCGAGGTGCTGTCGACCTACGGCCCCAAGGGGCCGGGCCAGCGCAACGACGGGCTCAATATCGCCGCCACGGTGGGATCGAGCGTCCGCGCCGCCGCCGCCGGCCAGGTGGTTTTCGCCGGCGAGTTGCCCGGCTTCGGCAATCTGGTGCTGGTCAAACACCCGACCGGCTTCGTCACCGCCTACGCCCACCTGTCGAAGATCGGGGTGAAGATGCGCGACGCCGTGGCCCAGGGGCAGGAGCTCGGCCTGTCGGGCCAGACCGGCCTAGTCGACCGACCCCAGCTCCACTTCGAGATCCGCTACGCCGCGAACCCTCGTGACAAGGCCGTCCCCGTCGACCCGGCCATGCTGCTACCCAAGGCGGGGTAGGCGATAAGCCGCGTGCTTAACGGTCAGATCGACAGCGGCTTGCCCAGTTCCCCCGCCAAGTCGCGGATGAACTGGAAGGCGACCCGGCCAGAGCGGCCGCCGCGGCTCTGGGCCCATTGCAGCGCCTTCCTGTCCATTCCCGCCGCCTTGAGTCCGAAGCGGTCGGCGTAGGCCGTCACCGCCGCCAGATAGGCGGGCTGGTCCATCGGCGGGAAGCCGATCCACAGGCCGAACCGGTCCGAGGCCGAGATGGTCTCCTCGGCGTCCTCGGCGGTGGCCAGCAGGCCCTTGGAATCGTCGTGGCCCCGCGGCATCAGGTGGCGGCGGTTGGAGGTGGCGACGAACAGCACGTTGTCCGGCGGCCCGGCCACGCCGCCTTCCAGCGCCGACTTCAGCGACTTGGCCGCCGAGGCGCCCTCCTCGAAGGACAGGTCGTCGCACAGGACCACGAACCGCTCGGGCCGGCCGCGCAGCTTGGCGAACAGGGCCGGCAGGGCGGAGATGGCGTCGCGGTCGATCTCGACCATCCGCAGGCCGGGCGAGCCGCCCAGGGCCAGATCCATGAAGCCGGCCTTGACCAGGGAGCTCTTGCCAGCCCCCCGCGAGCCCCATAGCAGGGCGTGGTTGGCGGGCAGGCCACCCGCGAAGCGGCGCAGGTTCTGGACGTAGCGCTGCTTCTGGTCGTCGATGCCGACCAGCAGGTCCAGCGCCAGGCCGTAGTCGGGGGCGGGGACGAAGAGGCCGCTGCCGGCGTCATAGTGGAACATGCGGCCGGCGGCGAAGTCGGGGGTCGGCTCGGGCGGCGGGGCCATGCGCTCGAGCGCCGCGACGAGGCGCAGCATGAGGTCGGCGGTCGAGGGAACGGGCGTCGTCACCGGGGCTTCCTAGCCGCGACCGCGACGCTTTGCAAAAGCCCCGCTCCGCGCCCTTGGCGCAATCGCCGGTCCCGCCGTTGCAAACCCGGCGGCCAGCGCATAGCTTCCGCGGCTTCCGCACCGGCGCGGTCGCCTTCGCCGCCGCAGTCGTGTCCCCAGGACGAGAGAACCCGATGTTCGCCACCCCCGCCTTCGCCCAGACTGCAGCCGGAGGCGCCGCAGCCAGCGCCAACATCCTGCAGTACATGCTGCCGGTGGCCCTGGTCGCCCTGTTCTACTTCATGATCCTGCGCCCGCAGCAGGCCAAGATCAAACAGCACCAGGCGATGATCGCCGGGGTCAAGCGCGGCGACACCGTGGTGCTCTCCAGCGGCATCATCGGCAAGGTGACCAAGGTCGAAGACGCCGAGGCCCAGGTCGAGATCGCGTCGGGGGTCAATGTGAAGGTGGTCAAGTCCACCCTCTCGGAAGTGCGCACCCGCGGCGAGCCCGCGCCCGCCAACGACCCCAAGTCCTGAACCGCGCCCCTTAGGTCTCGAGGAGCCCGGTCATGATTCAGCTCAGGCGTTGGAAGGTCATCCTCGTCGTCCTCGCGGCCTTGTTCGGCGTCACCTTTACGGCGACCAACCTCATGCCGCCGTCGGCGGCGGCCAGGCTGCCCGCCTTCCTGCAGCAAAGGCTGAACCTCGGGCTGGACCTGCAGGGCGGCTCCTACCTCCTGTTCGAGGTCGACACCGACGACCTCAAGCGCGAGACACTGGTCAACCTGGTCGAGGAGGTCCGCCGCGACCTGCAGACAGCCGGTATCGCCTTTACCGGCCTCGGCGCGGTGAACGGCGCCGTCCAGGTCCACATCACCGACCCGGCCCAGGCGCAGACGGCCTTCAACGCCCTGGGTAAGCTGGCCCAGCCTCTGGCCGGCGCGGCCGGCGGCCGCGACCTGATCATCGGCCGCAACGGCCAGGACATCACCCTGAAACGGGTGGCCGAGGCCGACACCGCGGCCGCCGCCGAGGCGGTGACCCGCTCCATCGAGGTCATTCGCCGCCGGATCGACAGCCTGGGCACCAAGGAACCGACCATCGTCCGCCAGGGGATCAACCGCATCGTGGTCCAGGCCCCGGGCGAGAGCGATCCGGAGAAGCTGCGTCGCATCATCGGCCAGACCGCCAAGCTGACGTTCCAGATGGTCGATGAGACGACGCCGCCCGAGGACGTCGCCGCCGGTCGCATCCCGCCGTCCTCCGTCCTGCTGCAGTCGGTGGATGGCTATGAGACCGAGCTCCTGGTCCAGCGCCGGGTGCTGGTCTCCGGGGAGATGCTGACCAACGCCTTCCCGTCCTTCGACCAGTCCAACCGCTCGGCGGTGTCCTTCGCCTTCAACGGCCAGGGCGCGCGCCGCTTCGGCGACGCCTCCAGCGCCAACATCGGCAAGCGTTTCGCCATCGTGCTGGACGACAAGGTCATCTCCGCTCCCACCATCCAGTCGGCCATCACCGGCGGTTCGGGCCAGATCACAGGCAACTTCACGCCGGAATCGGCCAACGAGCTGGCCCTGCTGCTGAAGGCCGGCGCCCTGCCGGCCAAGCTGAAGGTCGAGGAGCAGCGCACCGTCGGCGCCGAGCTGGGGGCCGACGCCGTGCGCGCCGGCACCATCTCGCTGGCCATCGGGGCGGTGGGCATCTTCGTCTTCATCATCTTCGCCTACGGCCTGTTCGGAGTGTTCGCGGCCGTCGCCCTGCTGATCAACATCCTGCTGTTGGTGGCGGTGCTGACCGTGACCCAGGCCACCCTGACCTTGCCGGGGATCGCCGGCCTGATCCTGACCCTGGCCGTGGCCGTCGACGCCAATGTGCTGATCTATGAGCGGATGCGCGACGAGACTCGGGACGGGCACGCGCCCCTGGCCTCGATCGACAAGGGCTACAAGCTGGCCATGGTCTCGATCTTCGACGCCAACGTCACCACGCTGATTTCGGCGGTGATCATGTTCGGCCTCGGCTCCGGCCCGGTGAAGGGCTTCGCCTGGACCCTGGGCGTGGGCGTGCTGACCTCCCTGTTCACCGCGCTCCTGATCACCCAGGTGCTGATCGGCTGGTGGTTCAAGGCCGCCCGGCCGAAAACCCTCCCGATCTGAGGACGACACCCATGCGTTGGCCGCTGATCCGCTACCTGCCCAGCCACACCCACTTCGACTTCGTCAAGCTGGCGCCCTTCGCCGCCATCCTGTCGACCCTGGCGGTGCTGGGGTCGATTTTCTCCTTCGCCACCCACGGGCTGAACCTCGGCATCGACTTCGCCGGCGGCACCATGATCGAGGTCAAGACGCAAGGGCCCGCCCCGTTGGGCGCCCTGCGCGCCGACCTGCTCAAGATCGGGGTGCACGATCCCCAGGTCCAGGGCTTCGGCGCCCCCGATTCGGCCCTGCTGCGCTTCAAGCCGGAGGAGGGGACCAACGCCGTCGACGCCGTGAACGCCGTGCGCCAGCGCCTGGCCCAACTGGTCCCGGGCATCCAGTTCACCAACGTCAGCGTGGTCGGCCCCAAGGTCTCCGGCGAGTTGTTCGTCTCCGGCTTCAAGGCCCTGGCGATCGCCATCGCCCTGATGCTGGTCTACATCTGGTTCCGCTTCCAGCTGCAGTTCGGCCTGGGGGCGGTGATCGCCATCGCCCACGACGTGATCCTGACTCTGGGCATATTGTCGGCCCTGCAGATCGAGTTCTCGATGACCTCCATCGCCGCCCTGCTGACGGTGATCGGCTATTCGATGAACGAGAAGGTGATCACCTTCGACCGGTTGCGCGAGAACCTGGGCAAGTTCCGCAAGAAGCCCCTGCGCGAGGTCATCAACCTGTCCGAGAACGAGCGGCTGTCGCGGACCCTGATCACCGGCACCACCGCCATCCTGGCCCTGGTAGGCGCCCTGTTCCTGGGCGGGCCTTCGCTGTTCCCCCTGGTCTTCGCCATGTGCTTCGGCATCGTCGTCGGCACCTATTCGTCGATCTACGTCGCCCTGCCGGTGATCCTGCTGTGGGGCGTCAACCGAGGCGATGAGCCCGCCGCCCCGATCAAGTCCGCCACCCAGCGGCCCTGAACCGATGCGCCGCCCTCCGGCCATCGAAGCCTATGGCGGCGGCGGCTTCCGCGTGGCGGAGCAGCGCCACCAGGGCTCGATCCTGATCCTCGACGACCGTGTCGGGCCCTGGCCCGTGGCCAGCCTGGCCGAGCTGACGCCGGTGCATTTCGACGCCGTGCTGGCGGTCGGCCCCGCCGTGGTGGAGTTCGTGCTCCTGGGCCTGGGCCCGGCCATGGCGCCGCCCCCGCGGGCGGTGCGCGAGGCCCTGGCCGCCGCCCGCGTCGGGCTGGAGGTGATGGACACCCCCTCGGCCGTCCGTCTCTACAACGTCATGGCCCAGGAAGGCCGCCGGGTGGCCGCGGCGCTGATCGCGGTCTGAGACGCATCCGGACACCTGCCCCCATCCCGCGGGGCTGACGCCCCGTCGCCCTCCCCTCCAGGGGGAGGGTAGAGGGTAAGCGCGTCTTTTCTTTCCCTCCCCCCGGAGGGGAGGGCGACTCGCGAAGCGAGCGGAGTGGGGGGGCGCGTCAGCCCGCGCCACGCGGAACTCGCGAATTGCTACGCCCCCCCGACCGACCTATGCTCCGCGCGCATTACGGGCGGGGCCCGGGACACACCCATGGGGGGCGAGCTATGGCTGGTCTGCTTCTGAATTTCCGCAACACCATGATCCTGAGCATCGCGATCGCGATCCTCTTCGTGGTCGGCTATGGCGTCCATGCCGGCTTCGGCGTCACCTTCTGGGAAGCGACCGTGCGCTGGGTCCACGTCAGCTTCGGCATCCTGTGGATCGGCCTGCTGTATTATTTCAACTTCGTCCAGATTCGGAAGATGCCGGACATCCCCGCCGAGCTGAAGCCGGCGATCTCCAAGTACATCGCGCCCGAGGCCCTGTTCTGGTTCCGCTACGCCGCCCTGGCGACCTGGGTGGCCGGCATCGTCCTGGCCCTGCTGCGCAGCTTCACCAAGACCAACTTCTTCATGGAGACCATCACCCTGGGCTTCTACGGCGGCTACGACCGGGCGGTGGACATTTCCTACAGCATGATCGGCGTCGGCATGTGGCTGGCCACGATCATGTTCATCAACGTCTGGGTGTTCATCTGGCCGAACCAGAAGATCGCGCTCGGCCTGGTCGACGCGGACGCCGACGCCAAGGCCAAGGCCGCCCGGTTGGCCACCCTGTTCTCGCGCACCAACACCCTGCTGTCCCTGCCGATGCTCACCACCATGGCCATGAACCAGACCCTGTTCGGCTGAGCCCCGCCCACCCACCTTGGGAAAGGCCCGCCCTCGCGGCGGGCCTTTTTCGTGAGCGCCCCGGACTTTTGTAAGCGCATGACCGAAACCCTCGACGCCCTGGTCCGGCGGGTGGACCCCGACCGTTGGCTCGCCGCCCGTTTCGCCGGACGGCGCCGCGAGGACCTGTCGGCGCTGTACGCCCTCAACTACGAGCTGGCCCGAGTGGCCGAGACCGTCTCGACCCCTATGCTGGGTGAAATCCGCCTGGCCTGGTGGCGCGAGGGGATCGCGGCCGGCCGCCGCGAAGCCCATCCGGTGTTGGCCGCCCTGAGCAGTCTGCCCGGACTGGAGGCGACCCTGCTGGAAGCCATGGTCGAGGCCCGCGCCCCTGACCTCGAGCCCGCGCCCTTCGCCGACGAGGACGCCCTGGTCGCCTATATCGACGCCACAGCCGGGAGCCTGATGGCTGCGTGCGCCCGCCTGCTCGACCCGGCCGCCGAGTCGGCCATGGTGCGCGGGGCCGCGCGCGCCTGGGGCTGGGCCGGATTGGGGCGGTCCGGTCCCGCGTGGGCCGCCCAGGGTCGCCGTTGGACCCCGCTGGCCTGGGCCGACGCGGACGACGCCGACATCTCGGCCCACGTCGCCCACCGGGTCGAAGCCGCGTTGGACGAGGCCGAGGAGGAGTTGCGCGGACTGCCGGTGGCTTCGTTCCCGGCGGTCGCCTACGCCACCCTGGCCCGCCAGTACGCCCACGGCTCCAGGCCGGGCGAGCTGGAGAAACGCGTCCGGCTGGTGGCGGCGGTGTTGAGGGGACGCCTCTAACGCCCAGGGCCGAAACCCGTCCTTTGAAAAGCTCAGGATGAAGCTTTCTACGGGGCTTTCTGCGGCCGCACCGCCCCTGTCGCTCGGCCTCCCTGAAGTCCGTCGAAGGACGAGGCCGCGCACCGACGCCGGAGCTACTGCGCCAACCACGCCTCCAAATCGGCGAGCGCCCGCACCGACATGATCCGCTTCTTCGCCCGGCCGCGCTCGGTGGGCGACAGCTTGCGGCCGTCCTCGGCCTTCTTCGGGCCTTCCAGCGGCGGCAGCAGGCCGTAGTTGATGTTCATCGGCTGGAAGCTGCCCTTCCCACCCTCGAGGTGGCCGCCGGTGATGTGGCCGATCAGGGCGCCCAGCGCCGTGCTCGGCGGCGGCGGCTCCAGGGTCCGCCCCAGGGCCTCGACCGCAGCGAAACGGCCGGCCAGCAGGCCCACCGCCGCGCTCTCGATATAGCCCTCGACCCCGGTGATCTGGCCGGCGAAGCGCAGGCGCGGCTGCACCTTCAGCCGCAGCGAGGCGTCGAGCAGCCGCGGCGAATTGATGAAGGTATTGCGGTGCAGGCCGCCCAGCCGGGCGAACTGGGCGTTTTCCAGTCCCGGGATGGTGCGGAACACCTCCACCTGGGCGCCGTGCTTCAGCTTGGTCTGGAACCCGACCAGATTGTAGAGCGTGCCCAGGGCGTTGTCCTGGCGCAGCTGCACCACCGCATAGGCCCGCTCATCGGGCCGGTGCGGATTGGTCAGGCCCACCGGCTTCATCGGCCCGAACCGCAGCGTCTCGCGCCCCCGCTCGGCCATCACCTCGATCGGCAGGCAGCCGTCGAAATAGGGGGTGTCCTTCTCCCAGTCCTTGAACTCGCCCTTGGGCCCGTCCAGCAGGGCTTGGACGAAGGCCTCGTATTGGGCCTTGTCCATCGGACAGTTGATGTAGGCGGCCGCGTCGCCGCCGGGCCCCGGCTTGTCGTAGCGCGACTGGCGCCAGGCGATGTCCATGTCGATCGAGTCGGCTTCGACGATCGGGGCGATGGCGTCGAAGAAGGCGAGGCTCTCTTCGCCGGTCAGGTCCAGGATGGCGGCGGTGAGCGCAGGCGAGGTGAGGGGGCCGGTGGCCACCACCACCCGCTCCCAGTCGGCCGGCGGCAGGCCCGCCACCTCGGCGCGGTCCACCGTGACGTTCGGGTGGGCCTCCAGCCGGGCGGTGACGGCCTGGGAGAAGCCGTCGCGGTCCACCGCCAGGGCGCCGCCGGCCGGCACCTGGTGTTCGTCGCCGGCGGCCATGATCAGCGACGAGCAGGCGCGCATCTCGGCGTGCAGCAGGCCCACAGCGTTGTGCTCCCAGTCGTCGGAGCGGAACGAGTTGGAGCAGACCAGCTCGGCGAAACCCCCGGTGTGGTGGGCCGCGGTGGCGACGACGGGGCGCATCTCGTGCAGCACCACCGGCACGCCGGCCTGCGCGATCTGCCAGGCCGCTTCCGAACCGGCCAGGCCGGCGCCGATGACGTGTATGGGGCTGCTCATGGCCCTCCTTACCCGTCCGGCTCGACCCTTGCGAGGGCCGCGCGAACTCGGTTTGTGCGACCCGTTGTGGGACGGGCCCGCGCGCCGCATCGCGATGGGGGAGAGGATGCATTCCATGTCCAGGCCCGGACATATGGTCGAGGACGCGTCGGCGTCCGCCGCCGTGTTCGCCCGCGAGGCGGCGCACCGGCTGTGGGGCGTCCAGCTCCTCGGCGCCTTCGGCGTGGCCCTGCTGTTCGTCTCCCTGCGCGGGCGGATGTCCCCCGCCGACGCCGCCGACCTGGGACGGATCGGCTGGTGGACCGTCCTGGTCACGGCCGCGCCCCTGTGGGCCGGGCTGTACCGGCTGGAACTGGGCGGCGCGGCCGGCCGGGGATTGGGGCCCGCGGGCGTGCAGTTCGGTTCGTCCGAAATCCGGCTGATCGTCCTGACCATCGCCTTCCTCGCCGCCGTCGCCCTGATCTGGCTGCCGGTCGTGGCGGTCTCGGCCATCGTCTTCGTCCTGTTCCACGGCGCCGGCCAGGTCGCCCTCGGCCCGCTCGGCTCGGTCCAGGTCTCGTTCCTGGTCGTCGCCGGAGTCTGGCTGGCGGCCCTGCTGGGCTTCGTCTGGGCCTGCGCCCGCGTGGCCTTCGCCCCAGCCGCCACCGTGGGCAAGCGCCGGCTGGTGCTGCGGGAGGCCTGGGACCTCGGCCGTGGCCGGGTCCCGATCGTCCTGGCGTCCCTGACCCTGGCCCAGGCCCCGACCCTGCTGGCGGCGGCCCTGATCGCCCTGGTCGATTCCCTGGAATTGCAGGACCCGGTGGTGGGTGCGCTCAACCGCTGGCCGCTGCCCGACGCCGTCGTCGGCGGCCTGGTCGTTGGCCTGATCGCCGCCTTCGTCCACGCGCCCCTGACGGTGGGAGTGCTGGGCTATCTGTACCGCGACGGGCGCGAACGGCGCCGTTGGCTCACCGTGCGGATGGCCTTCGGCCGCAAACCGGAGTCCCGGCTCGAACCGGAGCCTTTGGCAGGTTAAGACGCTATTTGTCGGGCCCCTCCGCCCGGCCCCGGAGAAGCCATGTCCAAGGTCCCCATCCTGCAGTCGGCGCGCGCCGCGCTCGAATTCCGCCGCCTGCACTGGCGGCGGGTGACGGGGGTCCTGACGGCCGTGGCGGTGGGCGGGACCCTCAACGCCGCCGGCGAACTCTCGGGCAATGTCGGCCTGCGCGGGATCGGCGAGGTGATCTACCTCGTCGCCACGGCCATGGCCTACGCCGCCCTGATGCGCCTGGCCTTCGCCGACGAGCATCCGGACGACCCGGAGTTCCGGCCCGGCCCGCAGGGCTTCCAGTGGGGCAGGCCCGAGTGGCGGCTGCTGGGCGTCGCCCTGCTGGTCCTGTTCGCCTATGTCATCGCGCTGCTGATGGTCATCTTCGTCGCCATGCTGGTGCTCGTCGTCTCCGGCGTCAGCGGGGCGGTGAAGGAGGGGGCCACGCCCGAGGCCCTGCTCGCCGCCCTTGGCCCCGGCGCCACCACGGTGCTGGGCCTGCTGATGATCGCCTTCATGGTCGGCATGATCTACGCCGCCGTCCGCATCAGCCTGGCCCCGGCCGCCACGGTGTCGCGCAAGCGGATCTCGGTGTTCGAGACTTGGCGGCTGACCAAGGGCCAGGCATGGCCAGTCCTGCTGGCCACCTTGCTGGTCAGCCTGCCGTCGATCGTGACCGCCCTGGTGCTCGCCGTGGTGGTGCGCCAGACCGGCCACCCCACCGGCCCCGAAGGCGCCCTGCAGATCGCCATGCCCGGCGCCCTGATCGTGGGCCTGCTCCCCGGCCTGGTGGTGGCCTATCTACAGCTGCCCCTCGGGGTCGGCCTGGTCGCCTACCTGTTCCGCGGCCTGCGACCGCCGGAGGAAAAGGCCTAGCGCGCCTCGTCCGGGGGCGGCGCAGGCTCTTCTCGCGCGCCTCAGCCTATGAAACTATCCGGCCTGCGTGAGGGGGAGAGCTGGTCCATGCGGCCGCACGCGACCGAGCGAAGGGGGTGACGTGTCGAATTTGGCCGATAAGCTCAGGAAGCCGAGAGAGAAGATTTATGGCGGGGCCATGCTGGTCCTCGGCGCCGTCCTTTGGGCGTTCATTGCTTGGGGAGTGTGGTACGCCCTGACCGGGGGCAGCTCGCGGGCGAAGACCGCCGTCCTGGTGTACGGCTTCTACGCCCTGGCTTTCGTCGCCTTCTACTGGATATCGAGCGCCGTCTACCGGGCCACGGCGTTCGGCAACATGATCCTGCTTGGGTCCAACCAGTTGCCCGAACTCCACGCCATGGTGCTCGATGGCGCCAGGGCCCTGGGGATGAAGCAGGCGCCCAAAACCTTCCTCTTCAACTCCAATGGCCTGATCAACGCTTTCGCGCGCCGGCTACTTGGCGGACGATACGTCTTCCTGACCTCGGGCCTAGTCGACTGCAATGACGATCAGCAGGTGCGGTTCGTGATCGGACATGAGCTGGGGCATCATGCGGCGGGGCACCTCGACCCGGTGACGAACATTATAAAGCTGCCCGCCTATGTCATCCCCTTCCTCCAGCCCGCCTACTCGCGGGCGCGGGAATACACCTGCGACAGCATCGGCGCGCACCTCGCCGAAAGCCGTGAAATCTCCCGGGGCGCGCTGCAGATGCTCGGCTGCGGTTGCGCGCGGCTGAACCAGCAGATGAACTGCGAGGCCTTCATGGCGCAGGAAGCCATGGTTCCCCCGATCTTCGGCTTCATCAGCGAAATTTTCCGCAGCCATCCCAGACTGACGCGGCGGGTCCTCGCGCTGAGGTAGGACGCTACTCCGCTACGCCCGCTTCTTCTTGAGCCCCGCCACCCGGTCGCGGCGGCGCTGTTCGTGGCGCTCCAGCACCACCCTGAGGTAGCGGCCGGTCCAGCTATCCTTGTCGGCGGCCACCTGTTCGGGCGTGCCGGTGGCCACGATCACCCCGCCTCCGTCGCCGCCCTCGGGGCCGAAGTCGAGCAGCCAGTCGGCGGTCTTAACCACGTCCAGGTTGTGCTCGATCACCACCACCGTATTGCCCTGGTCGACCAGCTCGTGCAGCACCTCGAGCAGCTTACGGGTGTCCTCGAAGTGCAGGCCGGTGGTCGGTTCGTCGAGGATGTAGAGGGTCCGCCCGGTCGCCCGCCGCGACAGCTCCTTCGACAGCTTGACCCGCTGGGCCTCGCCGCCTGACAGCGTCGTCGCCGACTGGCCGACCTTGACGTAGCCCAGGCCCACCCGTTTGAGCGTCTCCATCTTGTCGCGGATGGGCGGCACGGCCTTGAAGAAGTCGGCGGCCTCCTCGACCGTCATGTCGAGCACGTCGGAGATCGACTTGCCGCGGAACAGGATCTCCAGCGTCTCGCGGTTGTAGCGCTTGCCCTTGCAGACGTCGCAGGTGACGTAGACGTCGGGCAGGAAGTGCATCTCGATCTTGATCAGCCCGTCGCCCTGGCAGGCCTCGCAGCGGCCGCCCTTGACGTTGAAGCTGAACCGCCCCGGCCCGTAGCCGCGGGTCTTGGACTCCGGCAGGCCCGCGAACCAGTCGCGGATCGGCTGGAAGGCGCCGGTATAGGTCGCCGGGTTCGACCGCGGGGTGCGCCCGATCGGCGACTGGTCGATGTCGATGACCTTGTCGAACAGCTCCAGCCCCTCGATGCGGTCGTGGGGGGCCGGCGCGTCCGAGGCGTTGTTCAGCCGCCGCGCCGCGGCCTTGTACAGGGTCTCGATGGTGAAGGTGGACTTGCCCCCGCCCGAGACGCCGGTGATGCAGGTGAACACCCCGGCGGGGATTTCTCCGTCAACGTTCTTCAGGTTGTTGCCGCGCGCCCCCAACACCCGCAGCATCTTCTTGCGGTTGATCGGCCGGCGGGCCTCCGGGATGGGGATTTCGCGGGTCCCGAGCAGGTACTGGCCGGTCAGGCTGCGCGGCTCGGCCATGATGTCGGCCGGCAGGCCCTTGGCGATGATCTCGCCGCCGTGGATGCCCGCGGCCGGACCCATGTCGATGACGTGGTCGGCGGTCATGATCGCCTCCTCGTCGTGCTCCACCACCAGCACCGAATTGCCGAGGTCGCGCAGGCCCTTCAGGCTCTCCAGCAGGCGGGTGTTGTCGCGCTGGTGCAAGCCGATCGACGGCTCGTCGAGGACGTAGAGCACGCCGGTCAGGCCCGAGCCGATCTGGCTGGCCAGGCGGATGCGCTGGCTCTCGCCCCCCGACAGGGTGCCCGAGGCGCGGGCGAGGTTCAGGTACTCCAGGCCGACGTCGTTGAGGAACCGCAGTCGGTCGTTGATCTCCTTGAGGATGCGGCGGGCGATTTCGGCCTGCTTGGGCGTCAGGCCGGCGTCCAGCGCCTCGAACCATTCGCGCGCGTGGCGGATCGACAGCACCGAGACTTCGGCGATGGAGCGCTCGCCGACCTTGACCGCCAGGGCCTCCGGCTTCAGCCTCGCGCCGAGGCAGACCTCGCAAGGGGTGTCGGACTGGTAGCGGCCCAGCTCCTCGCGCACCCAGGCGCTGTCGGTCTCGCGCCAGCGCCGCTCCAGGTTGGGCAGCACGCCTTCGAACACCTTGGAGACCTCGTACTTTCGCGCCTGGTCGTCGTAGGTGAACTTCACCTTCTCCGAGCCGGTGCCGTACAGCACCACCTTCCGGGCGGCCTCGGGCAGGTCGCGCCAGGGCTTGTCCATCGAGAAGCCGTAGTGTCGGGCCAGGGCCTGCAGGGTCTGGGTGTAGAGCGGCGACGGGCCCCGGCTCCACGGGGCGACGGCGCCCTTGTGCAGGGTCTTGTCCTTGTCGGGGACGACCATGTCGGCGTCGAACTTCAGCTTCATGCCCAGACCGTCGCAGGCCGGGCAGGCGCCGAAGGGGTTGTTGAACGAGAACAGCCGCGGCTCGATCTCGCTGATGGTGAAGCCCGAGACCGGGCAGGCGAACTTCTCGGAGAACAGGATTCGGCGCGGCTCGGTCTCGCCGTCTTCCGCCGCGGCCCATTCGGCGGTGGCGATGCCGTCGGCCAGGCGCAGGGCCTGTTCGATGCTGTCGGCCAGCCGCTGCTCCAGCCCCGGCTTGACCACGATCCGGTCCACCACGACGTCGATGTCGTGCTTGAAGGTCTTCTCCAGCTTGGGCGCGTCCTCGATGGGGTAGAACTCGCCGTCGATCTTCAGGCGCTGGTAGCCCTGGCGCTGCCAGTCGGCGATCTCCTTGCGGTACTCGCCCTTGCGGCCGCGCACGACGGGGGCCAGCAGGTACAGGCGCGTCCCCTCGGGCAGGACGGTGATCTTGTCGACCATCTGACTGACGGTCTGGCTTTCGATAGGCAGGCCCGTGGCGGGGGAATAGGGCACGCCCACCCGCGCCCACAGCAGGCGCATGTAGTCGTGGATTTCGGTGACCGTACCCACGGTGGACCGCGGGTTCTTCGAGGTGGTCTTCTGCTCGATGGAGATGGCCGGCGACAGGCCTTCGATCAGGTCCACGTCGGGCTTGCCCATCAGCTCCAGGAACTGGCGCGCATAGGCCGACAGGCTCTCGACATAGCGGCGCTGGCCCTCGGCGTAGATGGTGTCGAAGGCCAGGCTCGACTTGCCCGAGCCGGACAGGCCGGTGAGCACCACCAGCTGCTCGCGGGGGATGTCGACGTCGACCCCCTTGAGGTTGTGCTCGCGGGCGCCGCGGACGCGGATATAGCTGTTGGTCACAGGCATCGGGGCAGGTCGCTCGAGGAAGCGCTCACCGGGCGGTGGCAGCCGCCTTATGTAGTACGCAGAGCCGCCGATTCAGCAAGAACATTTGGGGAACTTCGGCGGCGGGGCCTAGAGCCGCGCCTCTTCCTTGCGGCAGACGATCGCCGCCAGCACCAGGGCGCCGCAGATCGAGATGTGCTCGACGGCGACGTACATCTCGCCCATCCGCCGCGGCCCGGTCATGGCCCAGAAATCGTGGGCGATGGGGATGGTGAGCACGGTGAAGACCGCCAGCGCGCCGGCTCCAAGCCAGGCCCAGCGACCCCAGATCAGCAGGGCCGAGCCCCCCAACTGCACGACGATGGTCGCCACGTTGAAGAGGACGGGGGGATTGAGATGGAAGTGGGTCATGTCGCCGATGCCCGAGTTCCAGTCCAGGATCTTGGCGATCCCGCTGGACCAGAACATGAAGGTCAGGACCACCCGCGCCAGGCGCGAGACGATTCGGCTGTCCAGGACGGCGGCTATCCACTGCGGCATCGGTTTTCCCCCTCGATGATGTTCGCGAGCTTAGCCTTGGTTGGCGCGGCGGCGATAGTGTGTGCGTCGGGACCCGCGAGGTCTTGGGCTCGGCTTGTAGAGCGCCGGCGTCTCGAACGGCGCAGATAGAGGCGGGCCGCTAGGCCCGCCTGTTGAGGGTGATGGCCGAGGCGTCCGCCGCCGGGGCGCGGGCGTTGGCGCCGTAGGGGGAGCGGGCGCTGCGGGTGGCGGCGACCTCCTCGGCTATGGCCTGGACCAGGCCCTCGGTGACCGTCTTGGCCGCGGCCAGGGCGCGGCCGTGGCGGGCCAGCACGGCCTCGAAGGTCTGGGTCGCCTGCATCAGCCGCTTGTGCGCCGCCGGACTGGTCCCGGCGACCAACGAGGGGTCGGCTTTGATCCGCACCGATTCGTGGCGGTAGAGGTTGGCCAGCCGGATGGTCTCCTCGGCCGAGGGGGCGGTGTCCTGCGGCCGGCGGGCCTCGAAGGCGGCGGCCTCGGCGGCCAGCAGCTTGGTGAGCCGCTCGGTCAGGCCGGTGAGCTGGGCCACGCGGTCGTCGGTGTCGGCGGCGGCGATCATGCCGGGGCTCCCTGGCTCGGTGTCGGCTCGCTGAGCCCCTGCATCTTCAGCATCTCGCGGGTGAGCTGGTGGGTCAGGCCGATCCCGCCGTGGGCGGCCATCTCCTTGGAGAAGGAATCGGTGAGGAAGGACTTGAACGCCGCCTCGCCCTCGCCGCCGCCGAAGCTGGAGGTGGAGACGGTGTCGAACATCTGGCCCATCATCACCTGCAGGAACGAGGCCTCGAAGTCCTTGGCCACCTTGGCGATCTTGGCGCGCTGCTCGGTCGTGGCCGCGGGCAGGGCCGGCACATCCGGCAGTTTGGTCATCGGGGCGGTCAGGTCGGCGTCCATGGTCACATCACCTGAATGTCGGCCTGCAGGGCGCCTGCGGCCTTGATGGTCTGGAGGATGGAGATCATGTCGCGCGGGTTGACCCCCAGGGCGTTCAGCCCGGCCACCAGCGAGGCCAGGGACGCCCCCGAGTTCAGGACGATCAGCTTCTTGCCCTGTTCCTCGTCGACGCTGACCGTGCTCTGGGGCACGACCTTGGTCTGACCCTGGCTGAACGGGGCGGGCTGGCTGACCTGCGGGGTCTCCTGGACGGTGATGGTCAGGTTGCCCTGGGCGATGGCCACGGTGGAGATGCGCACGTCCGAGCCCATCACCACCACCCCGGCGACTTCGTCGATCACCACCTTGGCCGGGGCGTCGGGCTCGACCTCGAGCTGCTCCAGGGTGGTGATGAAGCCGATCTGGTTGGCCCCGGGGGGCGTGCGCACGGTGACGATGGTGGGGTTGTCGGCGCTGGCCGAGCCGGGGAAGCTGGCGTTGATCGCCTCGGCGATGCGGCGCGCTGTGGTGAAGTCAGGATTGCGCAGGGTCAGGCGCATCTGCCCGAGGTTGGCCAGCTGGAAGCCCAGCTCGCGCTCGACCACCGCCCCGGCGGCGATCCGCCCCGAGGTCGGCACGCCGCGGGTGACCGACGAGCCCGAAGCGCCCGAGGCCGAGACCGAGCCGGTCTGCACCGTGCCTTGCGCCACCGCATAGGCTTCCCCGTCGGCGCCGAGCAGGGGGGTGACCAGGAGCGTGCCGCCGAGCAGGCTCTTGGCGTCGCCGAGCGCGGAGACCGAGGCGTCGATCTGCGAGCCGGACGCCGCGAAGCCGGGCAGGCGGGCTGTGACCATCACCGCGGCCACGTTCTTGGTGTCCACCGCCGCGCCGCGGGTCTGCACCCCCAGCCGCTCCAGCATCGATTCGAGGCTCTGTTTGGTGAAGGGCGCGTTGCGCAGGGAATCGCCGGTCCCGGCCAGCCCCACCACCAGGCCGTAGCCGACCAGTTGGTTCTCGCGCACGCCCTCGAAGCTGACGATGTCCTTGATCCGCGAGCGTGCGCAGGCCGGTTGAACGGCCAGGGTCAGGGCCGTCAGGCCGAGGCCGAGAGCGAGGAGGATGCGCGGGAAAGCCATCGGTACGGACGCGCCTCGACAATGCACGATGCCGCGGGACGCGGCTCTGGCGCGAAGGCCGATGCGATGATCGTGCCAGTCGGATCGGAAAAAAAATCCTTTCTGATCAATTGACTGCATGAACGCGAAAGTGTGGCCCCGCCGCCTGGGCAGAATCTGCCGGGGCCGTTAACCCTTCGCCAAGGGTCGTGGGGTGAATCTTGCCGTCATGGTTAACGCGCGTGAACGTCGATGAAGGTGAGCGGGCCCAGGTCTGGCGGGCCGGTCGGGGGGCCGGGCGCTTCCAAGCGCGGCGACGGCGGCGGCTTTTCGCCGACCGGCGTGGACGCCGCCCGTGAGGCCGCCCCCGCCGCCATGACCGCGGCGGCCAGCGGCGTCTCCTCCCTCGACGCCCTGTTGGCCTTACAGGAAGCCGGCGGTCCTCTGGAGCGCCGCAAGCGCGCGGTGCTGCGCGCCGGCCGGGTGCTGGACATGCTCGACGCGGTCAAACTGGCCCTGCTCGACGGCGAGGTGTCGGGAGCGGCGCTGGAACGGTTGCGGGGTTCGGTGGGCGAGGCCCGCGCCGCCACCGACGACCCCCGGCTGGAGGGGGTGTTGGACGAAATCGAGACCCGGGCCGCCGTCGAACTCGCCAAACAGGAGATGGCCCGCGCCGCCGCCTGACCCGCCGCGACCTTGCGCCGCTCTATCTTCACGCGAGGTTCATTGAACGAGTCAGACAAGCTGGCTATAAGCACGTCGCGCTGGTAGGGAGCGCGTAATATTAAACGAGCGTGAGGGCGTCGTATGCAGACGGCCACATCAGTCGTCGAAGATGAAGCAGTTGCTCTTCCTGAGGATTATCGTCCTCGCGAGGATGAGCCCTTCATGAACGAGCGACAGCTTGAGTATTTCCGTCGCAAACTTTTGGGATGGAAGGACGATATCCTGCGGGAATCCCGGGAAACGCTGTCCCATTTGCAGACCGAAACCGAAAATCACCCGGATTTGGCCGACAGAGCTTCGTCGGAGACCGACCGGGCGCTCGAACTTCGCACTCGTGACCGCCAGCGCAAGCTGATCTCCAAGATCGACGAGGCCCTGCGTCGGATCGACGACGCGTCGTACGGCTATTGCGAGGAGACCGGGGAGCCGATCGGACTGGCCCGCCTGGAGGCCCGGCCGATCGCGACCCTGAGCCTCGAGGCTCAGGAGCGCCACGAGCGCCGCGAGCGCGTCCACCGCGACGACTGACGGACTCTTCCGCGGCCAAGCTTTACACAGCCTCCGTTGGGGGATTTCCTTCCCGCGCCCTTAGGCCGTTGGAGGATCACCCCATGCGCAGCCTGCTCTTCGCCGCCGCCATCGCCGCTCTCGCCGCCGGGTCGGCCCACGCCGAAACCCTGAAGTTCCACGCCATGCTGAACGGGGCCTCCGAGGTCCCGGCCAACACGGAGAAGGGTACGGGGATGGCCATGGCCACCCTGGACACGGCCACCAAGGCCTTCACCTATGACATCACCTATTCCGGTCTGACCGGACCGGCGACCGCCGCCCACTTCCACGGCCCGGCCGCGCCCGGCGCCAACGCCGGCCCCACCGTTCCCCTGTCGCCCGCGGCCAGCCCGATCAAAGGGACCGCCACCCTCACCGACGCCCAGATCGCCGACCTGGTCGCCGGCAAGTGGTACGTCAATGTCCATTCCATGGCCCATCCCGGCGGCGAACTCCGCGGCCAGGTGATGGCGATGAAGTAGGCATCCGCCTCTGCGGCGCTTTCGGGCCTGCCGACCACGGCGGCTTCGACCGCCCTTGACACGTCCCCGCTCGCGTCCGACCTACGCCGCTTCGCGAGAGAGGCCGTTCCATGACCGTCAAGGTCCGCTTCGCTCCGTCCCCCACGGGGCGGATTCACGTCGGCAACGTCCGTGCGGCGGTGACGAACTGGCTGTTCGCCCGCAGCCAGGGCGGGGCCTTCGTCCTGCGCATCGACGACACCGACCTCGCCCGCTCGACCGCTGAGTACGAGCGCGGCATCGAGACCGACCTGGCCTGGCTCGGCCTGACCTGGGACGAGCGCCACAATCAGTCCGCCCGCTTCGACTTCTACCGCGCCGCCGCCGAGCGGCTGAAGGCGGATGGTCGGCTGTATCCGGCCTATGAGACCCAGGAGGAGCTCGACCGCCGCCGCAAGGTGCAGCTCTCCCGTGGCCAGCCCCCGGTCTATGACCGTGCGGCCCTGAAACTGACCGAAGGCGAGCGCGCGGCGCTGGAGGCCGAGGGCCGCAAGCCGCATTGGCGCTTCCGCCTCGACGGCAAGCGGGTCGGATGGGCCGACGCCATCCGCGGCGACAACCAGGTAGACACCCACTCCCTGTCCGACCCGGTGCTGATCCGCGAGGACGGCGCCTTCCTCTACACCCTGCCGTCGGTGGTCGACGACATCGAGATGGGGATCACCCACGTTATCCGCGGCGAGGACCACGTCACCAACACCGGCGTACAGATCGAGCTGTTCGAGGCCCTGGGCGCCCCCGTGCCCGGCTTCGCCCACTTCTCCCTGCTCACCGACGCCGAAGGCGGGGCCCTGTCGAAGCGGCTGGGCTCCCTGTCGATCCAGGACCTGCGCGAGCAGGGCTATGAGCCGCTGGCGGTGGTCAGCCACATGGCCAAGCTGGGCGCCGCCGAGGCGATCGAGGCGGGCGCCTCGCTGCAGGCCCTGGTCGAGGGCTTCGACCTGGGCAAGCTCGGCCGGGCGCCGGCCCGCTACGACATCGCCGACCTGGCCCGGCTGAACGCCGCGGTGCTGCACGCCATGGACTATGCCGACGCGCAGGCTCGGCTGGCGGCCCTGGGCGCGGACCTGGGCGAGGCCTTCTGGGTCGCGGTGCGCGCCAATCTCAAGGTCTTCGGCGACGTCGCCGACTGGGCCCGGGTGGTCCGCGGCCCGGTGACCTCGACCGCCGAAGACCCGGCTTTCCTGGCCCGCGCCGCCGCCCTCCTGCCCGAGACCCTCGACGTCGGCGCTTGGGGCGCCTGGGCCGACGCGGTCAAGCAGGAGACCGGCGCCAAGGGCAGGGGCCTGTTCATGCCCCTGCGCCAGGCCCTGACCGGCCTCGACCACGGCCCCGACATGGCGTCCCTGTTGCCCCTGATCGGCCGCGAGCGGGCGCTGAAGCGGTTGGCGGGGGAGACCGCCTAAATTTAGTCCACAGCCTGTGGGAACATTTTGCCGGGTCGCCTCTTAACGATGTGACCCCGCCAGAACGGCGCTTGCTTCCAGGCCCGGTTTTCAGCGCAGACAGCGTTGGAGCCCGCAGGTCGCAGTCGAGCGCCGTAATGCTGCATTGGATTCCCTCGCCCGCCGTCGCCTTCCTGGGCGCCCGCGCCGAGTCGTCCCCCGTCCTGCCGGGCGATCCCGCCCACTGCGTCCAGAGCCTTCGGGCCATGCACGCCCTGATGCTGGCTTACGCCGCGCAGCGCCGCCGCGCCGCGGTCGAGCGCTTCGATTCAGCCTATTGGAAAGCCGCCGAGTCCCACGCTCTGGACAAGGCCCGG
This sequence comes from Caulobacteraceae bacterium, assembly GCA_035493215.1. GTDB lineage: Bacteria > Pseudomonadota > Alphaproteobacteria > Caulobacterales > Caulobacteraceae > NCED01. The sequence goes on along the minus strand of DATJIO010000071.1, from coordinate 10,291 downwards.
ACCCTGCGCGGCCAAGCGGCGTTCGGGCGGTTGCCGTAGCCTCCTAGTTCCTCCCTGCGAAACGGGGAGGGGGACCGCCCGAAGGGTGGTGGAGGGGGAAATGGCGGTTGACGGCCGCGCCCCAAAGCCCCCAACCCCCGGCTGGCCCCGGGGCACTTCCCCACGCACAAGAGCGCGGGGGAATATCTTGCGATCTAAGCCTTCGCCGCCACCTCGCCCTCGTCCTCGGGGGCGTGGGCGACCATCTGGCGCATCAGGGGCAGGACCTCGGCCACCGTGGCGGCCTTGCCCCACACCCTCGCCAGCCAGGGCGGGGAGAGGTCTTCTCGCACGGTATGGTCGATCAGGGCGAAGAACGGCTCCCAGAACCCCTTCAGGTTCAGGAACACGATCGGCTTGCGGTGCAGCTGCAGGCGGCGCCAGGAGATCAGCTCGACCACCTCTTCCAGGGTGCCGATGCCGCCCGGGAACACGGCGAAGGCGTCGGACTGGTCGAACATGATCCGCTTGCGCTCGTGCATGTTGCGCACGACCACGGTCTCGACCTCGTCGTAGAGCAGCTCGCGGCGACGCAGGAACTCCGGCATCACCCCTAGCACCCGACCGCCGGCGCCGTGGGCCGCCTTGGCCGCGGCGCCCATCAGCCCGACGCCGCCGCCGCCGTAGACCAGCTTGATGTCCTCGGCCGCCAGGGCGGCGCCGAAGTCGGCGGCGGCTTGCAGGTAGGCGGGGTCGACCGCGCTCGACGAACCGCAGAACAGGCAGACCGAGCGCAGTTTTTCGGCCGGCGGGGCCTGCAGCATGCGAACAATCCTTTCGGAGGCGCAGACAAGCGCGGTTGCGCGTCCACTTGGTCTAGCAAAGATCATGTCGCATCGGGTTAAAACAAGCCGGCCCATGACCCGCACCGTCCTCCACCTCGCCCCGTTCCTCCTCGCCGCCGTCCTGGCCGCCTGCGGTCCGGCGCCCGGCGCGCCGGCCGCCGCGGGCGATGGGCCGGTACAGGCCGACACCGGCTATGTCGCGCCACCCGAACTGGTCGGGGCCGCGCGCCAGGCGGGACGCCTGGTGCTGAGCGGCCGCGCGCCGGCGGGGGCGGAGGTTCTTCTGGCTTCTCCGGATGGTAGCTCCGCGGGGGCCAAGGCCGACGGCCGGGGGATGTGGTCTCTGTCGGTTCCCGCGCCCGCCGCCGCTCCGGCCATGTACGCCCTGTCCGCCAGGATCGGCGAGCGGGTGGTGCGCGCCGAGGGCGCGGTCCTGGCCCTGCCGCTTCCCGGTCCCCCAGCCCTGCTGGCGCGGGCGGGGGTCGCGGCCCTTCCGCTGGAGGGACCCTCGCGGGGGTTGAGTTTGACGGCGCTGGACTATGACGAGGGCGGCGGCGCAGCGGTGGCGGGGGTCAGCCCGGCCGGCGCGCGGGTGCGGCTGAGCATCGACGGTATCCAGGCCGGGCTCGACCAGGCCGACGCCCGCGGCCGGTTCGCGGTCTTGGGGGCCAGCCGGCCGCTCGAGCCCGGCCAGCGCCGGTTGCGGGTCGAGATGGACGGCGCCGCGCCGGCGCAGGCGGCGGTGATGGTTTCGCGGGCCGCCCCCCTGGGCCGCGCGGCCTTCCGCGCCGAGCGCCAGGCCGGCGGCTGGCGGGTTGACTGGGCTCGCGCCGGCGGGGGCGTCCAGACCACCCTGGTGTTCGACGTGGCCGGGGCGGGTTCGTAAGGAGCGGGAGGGGTTGGCTAAGCCGCGTGGGCGTCGTGCTTGCGACGGGCGCGGGCGGGCTGGCTGATCGCCGGCGCCGGGTCGAGCGTCGCATAGTCGAAGGAGTCCATCTCCACCGCATTGGCGTGCATCCGCCGCAGCAGGCCGAGGAGCACCTCACGCTCGTGATCGTCGAACCCGACCAGTAGCTGCTGCTCGCGCTGCAGCGCCACCTTGATCGCCCGGTCGTGCAGGGCTTGCCCGGCGGGAGTCAACGAGACCGAGCGTTTGCGGCCGTCACCCGGATCGGTTGCGGTGGCTACATACCCCAATTGTTCCAGAACCTGGATGCTTCGGCTGGCGGCCGCCTTGTCGAGATCTATGGTGTTGCAGATCACGTTGGCCGTCGATTTCGGATTGTGCGCGAGGACGGATAAAATCCGCCACTCTATGATCCCAATCCCAAACAACTGAAGGTAGACACGAGAGCCGCCACGCGAAATCTTGTTGGCGATGCTCGAAATGAATTGCGGAAAATACCGGTCGCGGTCAATCGTCTTGACAGGTACCCGAACTCTAGCGGTCGTGGCGCCGTGTGCTGTCATTGAGAGTCCATCCCTAGACGGACATCTTGTAGCAACCCTGAAATAGATTCCAGAAAAAAGTCACAAACGCGGCGGCCGCGTCAGATTGCCGCCGTATTTCGTTCGCCGGTCCGGACCCGCACGGCCTCCAGGACGTCGAGGACGAAAATCTTGCCCGCCCCGATCTGGCCGTTGTTGGCGGCCTGGGAGACCGCCGCCACGGCCGCCTCCACCTGGCCGTCGGCGACCACCGCCTCGATCTTCACCTTGGGGAGGAAGGCCACCTGATATTCGGCCCCGCGGTAGATTTCCGTATGTCCTTTCTGACGGCCGTAGCCCTTGACCTCCGAAACGGTCATTCCGTCGACGCCGATGCCCGAAAGCGCCGTGCGCACCGCGTCCAACGCGAACGGTTTGACGATCGCCATCACCATCTTCATCGCTAGGTCTCCTCAAGGCGTGTAGCCGCGCTCGCCGTGGTAGGTGAAATCCAGGCCTTCTTCGATCTCGGCGTCGTCGGCCCGCAGGCCTGTCAGCCGCTTGGTCGCCGCCAGGAGGGCCAGGCTGGCCACGCCCGACCAGGCGCAGACGGCGACGACCCCGATCACCTGGGTCAGGGCCTGGGCCCCCATGCTTCCGCCGGGGCCGTAGCCGACGCCGCCCAGGGCAGGCGAGGCCAGCACCGCGACCAGGAGGGTCCCCAGGATGCCGCCGACCCCGTGGACGGCGAAGACGTCGAGGGAGTCGTCGATCTTGAGCCGGTGCTTGACCAGGTCGACGGCGAAGAAGCAGACCACGCTGGCGCAGGTTCCCAGGATCAGCCCGCCCAGGGGTCCGACGTAGCCGGAGGCCGGGGTGACGGTGGCCAGGCCCGCCACCACGCCGGTGACCATGCCGATCATACTGGGCCGGCCGAACCGCTTCCATTCCAGCGCCCCCCACACCAGCCCGCCCATCGAGGCCGAGAGGTGTGTTGCGGCCAGGGCCATGCCGGCGTTGCCGTCGGCGGCCAGGGCGCTGCCGGCGTTGAAACCGTACCACCCGACCCACAGCATACCGGCGCCCATCATGGTCATGCCCGGATTGTGCGGCGGCCGAAGCTCCTTGGGAAAGCCGTCGCGGGGGCCCAGGGCGCGGGCGAACAGCAGGGCGGAGATCCCGGCGGTGGCGTGCACCACCAGCCCGCCGGCGTAGTCCATCACGTGGCGCTGCCCCAGCCAGCCGCCGCCCCAGACCCAATGGGCCACCGGGGCGTAGACCACCAGCAGCCAAAGGGTGCTGAACAGCACCACCGCCTGGAAGCGCACCCGCTCCACATAGGCGCCGACGATCAGGGCCGGGGTGATGATCGCGAAGGTCATCTGGAACATGAAGAACACGGTCTCGGGCAAGGTCCCCGACAGGCTGGTCCGCGACACGCCCAGCAGCAGGACCTTGGACAGGCCGCCGATCAGCGGACCGCCCTCGGCGAAGGCCAGGCTGTAGCCGACCGCCACCCACAACACCGAGGCCAGGCAGGCGATGGCTACGCATTGCATCATCACCGACAGGACGTTCTTGGCCCGCACCAGCCCGGCGTAGAACAGGGCCAGGCCCGGCAGGGTCATGAACAGGACCAGCGCGGTGGCGGTCAGGACCCAGGCGGTGTTGGCCGGGTCGAACGCCGCAGGCGCCTGGGCGCTGGCGGCGGCAGGGACCAGCAGCAGGCCCGCGCCCGTCCCTATCGGCGCAAGCCGCCGCAACGCCGAACCCGCCATCCCCGATCGCTCCCCCGCCGCGCCGCGACTCCGGTGCGCGGCCAGGGGTGACCATAACCTGGGCGCCAGCGCCCAAGGCAAGGGCGGGGCCGCCTATTTTTTCGCCACCGGAATGGTCCCGGGGCTTCGCGACGGCGGTGGGCGCAGGCCGACCATCTCCCGGCGGCCGCCCGCGATGCCGGCTGGACCCTACCGCGACACCCGGTAGTCTGCCCGGCGATATGCGGGAGAGGGTCCAAGATGCGTGCGACTTCCAGTCTGGCTCTGGCTTGCGTCTTGGCCGTGGTCTGCGTCTCGGCGCGGGCGGCGGCCCCGACGGGATACCCGCCGATCCGTCGCGTGGTGACCGGCTATGGCGACGACCATGTCGCCAAGGTCCTGATGGACGGCCCCGCCACCAACGCCGAGTCGCCGCGGCCCGGCGTGGTCGGGACCCTGGTGTGGTCGACCGACGGCACGCCGGCGGCGATCCCGGTCGGTGACCGGCCGGAGGACATGGGCGCGCGCAAGCTCGGCACGACGCCGCCGCCGAACGGCTCGCGGTTCACGGTGATCGACTACCCGCCGGGCAACACGCCCGCCATGCACCGGACCGAGACGATCGACTATGTGATCGTCATGGACGGCGAGATCGACATGGACATGCCCAACAAGTCGACCGTGAAGCTGAAGGCTGGCGACATCGTGGTCCAGCGCGGCGCCGACCACGCCTGGGCCAACCGCAGCAACAAGCCCGCCCGCCTCGCCTTCGTCCTTATCGACGCCAAGCCGCTGGGGATCGGCCACCCTGTCACCGGCCTGGACACGCCCAAATAGTCCAGGGCGGCGGCCGGCTCAGGTCCGGGGATAGGTCGCGTAGGCGTCGTTGGGCCACAGGAAGTTGGTGTGGGTGATGGTGACGCTGAAATCGAGCGCGCTCACCTGATGCCACCAGCCCAGGGGGATGAACAGGGCGTCGCCGGGGTCCAGGGCCACCCGGTGGACACGAACCCCCTCCAGCTTGGGGAAGCGCGCCAGGACGTCCGGCGCCGTCAGGTCGCGGATGCGGCTGTAGACGTGGTGGTCGTTGTAGAGCCTGGGCGTCTCGCCGGGCGGCGCCATCAGCACCACCTTTCGGCCGACCAACTGCAGCAGCAGGTTGTTGGTCAGGTCGTGGTGCAGGGGGGTGAAGGCGCCCCGCGGACCGATCCACATCATCCCGTGCGGCCGGTCGGCGTCGCGGCTGAGGTAAGCGCCGAGAAAGTCCAGGTCGGCGTGCAGAGGGGCCAGGGCCTGGGCGTTCTGGGCGGAATTATAGGCTGTCATATAAGCCTCGTTGCCGGCGTCCGGCCGGCTGATCCGGTCGATGAAGGCGTCGAAGGGCAGGGTGGCGGCGTGGTCGGCCATGCGCCGCTCGAAGTCGGGGTCGGCCGTGCGGTCGACCTGGACCTGGACGGGAGCGTTCCCGACGACGGCTTTCAGATAATCGGGCGTCCAGCGGCGAACCGCCGGCCATCTCTCCACCGCCCCGGCCATCAGCACCGGCCAGTTGGCGGCGTAGTGGAGGTCGCGGAATTCGTCGGTGGGGACCTTGTCCTTGCGGGGAATCGCCAGGGTCGAAGACAGGCCGCGCAACTGCTCCAGCGACCGCATGAGCCATTCCAGCTTCGCTGCGCTGGCGGTCTCGGCGGGCGGCTCAGGGTGCGAAGCCGAGCCGCCCGGATCGGTCCTCACCTCCGTCGCTAGCTGAACCGGACGCGGGATTCGCCGCTCAGTCATCGGGATCGCTATTTCAGGCCCATCGGTCCCTAGGACACGCGGACAACATAGGCCGAGATCGGCCGCGAACGCCATCGGGCCGCGTTCGACGCTAAGAGGGTTGGGGCCCGTCGAGGGGCTTGTGGCCGAGGTTCAGCGTGGCTGGTGGCGAATCCGGTCGCCCCCCAATCAGTCCGGTGGGCCGAGCAGCCGCTCTGGGCTGGAGTGGTAGCGGGGGCAGCGCCAAATCTCCTGCCCGGACGCTTACACGCGCGTGTTGCCAAAATGATCGTGCCGCCGAGCAGCAAGTTCGCGCGGCTCTTTGCCTAATCGCGCTTAGGCGCGGAATTTGGAGCGCGTCGGGATCGGGCCGGCGAACAGCTGATCCTGCCTCTTAGGCGAACTTCGGAAGGGCCGCTTTCAGACGGATCGAATCGTCGCTCCGTTTGGGAGGTATCCGTTAGCGTAGTGCCGGTTAGTCCTCGCTCAGGGGCCCGGCCCGGCGGAGGCCTGAGCCATGACGGACATGAGCGAAGCCCGCGCATGGATGATTCTCCACGGCCTGACCAAGGCAGACGCGGCCTACACGCTCTACTAGGACGAGACCAACAACGCGCGCCGACTGCACGTCGCGCCGGACGGGCTTCAACGTCCGGGAGCCGGCCTGTTTCGTGTCGGGCGGCGTCGGCCATGCCGGGCCGACCCGGCCACTGGATCTTGCGGCGCTGCGCCAAGGGGGCTGGGCTGGGCCCAGAGAGCCGATAGACCCGACCGTTGTCGCCCTAAGGCGCGGACTTCACGGCTCAATTGGCGGGGGGAGAATTCAGGCCGGTTGCCGGCGGGAACGAGTGGTAGTGGGGTCAGTTGGGCCGCCAAACGTCTCCGGGAAATGGCGGTTGGCCCGCATGCGTCCGAGTTGCGCGGAGGCACAAAGACGCTCCAAGGTTAGCACGCCCGTTGTCGGAAGCGCGGGCAGTCCGACGCGGTATGCCGCCAAGCTCGGCTGCCCAAGCCGTGGCCACCACCTCTAGCCTAGCTCTTGATGCAGAGATCGGCGTCTCAAACAATTGCCGGCTCAAACGCAACGGCTGAGCCGCATGGAAGCAGCACCGTGCCGTGCTGCAATCCCTGCGCGGCGGCGGAGATCTCGGCTTTGGCCTGAGCCGCGGCATTGAGCGCAACATCGACCTCATAGCTAGAGCGGGCCTGGGTAGTAAGACGAAGTCCCGTGATGAACAGCATCACGTTCGGAACCCTTACCGTGCCTCCCTTGATTAACCCAGTCCAATTATGATGCCTCCGCCAACCTAATCGACCGCACCTGTAATTGAAATCCGAAAAGCCTTTTATTGCTTGTGTCCTGATTAATATCCAACGAAAACTACAGCTCTAAGAGGGCCGTTCGCAAGTCATCAGGCAACACCGTGGCTCGCGCGACGTTATCTACTTCCCGCTTAACCAAAACCCTGGTTTCCGTTCCTCGCGCGCGAACCGCATCTTCAACCCTAACCAAGTGCTCAAGCGAAAAACTAGATCGCCCAACATTTGTAACAGAAGTCTCGATTTTCAGTAGATCCCCGAAACTTACCGGGGCGAGAAATGTCGCATCCGCTTGTACTGCCGGAACACCAATCGAGCGGCCTCGGATAGGGGATAAGTGAATGGAGCATCTTAGCGCAACCGAAAGCAACTCGGTGGTCGCGTCATCGAAAAAAACGAAGTATCGCGGATAATATATGATGCCCGCTGGATCGCAATCGCCAAATTGTACGAATCGCGCTGTTGAGTTCCTCAGCATTGTGTCTCAATGACCCTCCATCCTGATCCGTCTATAGAAAGAAAAGGCTTACCAAAACCTTGTTTACAACACTCTGCCTTGTGTCAGCATGAAGCGGCCCGGGGAGGGGGGGGCTTTTCTAACTTTCACCTCGAACGCCCGACGCGTCGGGTGGGAAGCAACTGATCGGGCAGCTCAAATGATGATCACCGACATTCTTGAAAGAGTGGCGGCCACAGCGCCAGAAAATATCGCGATCATGAGCGCGGAGGAGAGTATAACCTATAGAGACCTGGTCTCACGCATAAATAGAGTGGCAGACCGTCTAGCCGAACTTGGCTTGCGCCAAGGAGATGCGGCAGCAATAGCCCTCCGGAATTCCATTCATTACATAGTAATACATTTCGCCCTTGCGAAAATGGGCGTAGCCGCGATCCATCTCACCAGAGGAAGCGGACTCTCACAGCTGCCTCTGATGCCTAAACACTTTTACCCTAAATTTATTGTGACCGACGATTCGCTAGCCGAATTGCTCAAGACGGATGATATTTTGCAGTTCCGTGGGGTAGTGTTGTGCGTAAACATTCCCGGAAGCGAGATTATCACCGCATTGTGGGTCGCCGATCGCGGCGGGGACTGGGCTTCGGAAGCGCCGCTCAATCGGCGCTTGGATGATCCAGAGGCGCCGCTTGCAATCACATTCAGCGGCGGAAGCACTGGTAGGCCCAAGGCGGTTGTCACTTCTCATCGAGCTCGTGTCGCGACTGCTCTCGCCTTGAAAGAGGCGTTTGCACTTCAGAGGGGCCATAAGCTGGGGGTGGCAACCCCGCTCTTTCATTCAGCCGGCCTATTTAGCTGGGTTATGCCTGGGATTGCGGCTGCGGCCACCATCGTTTTACTGCGACAATGGAAGAAGGAAGACGCTAGCAACATTATCTCCGAGAGCCGGATCGATAGTGTATTCCTCGTGCCGGCACAAATATTCGATTTGGCACATTCGGTAGAGCTGGACGATCGCGTGAGTCTGACTAGGATATTTCATGCGGCCGCACCGCTTAGCAGCAAAATACGGGAGATCGTTAAATGTAGATTACCACGCGTAACACTCGTAGAGTTCTATGGCCTCTCCGAAACGGGTACAGTTGCTGTTTCGCCGCCCGCAAAACGCGACCCGGAAAACGGATCAGTCGGTCGGGTAATAGAATCGGTGACGGTCGACATTATCGGCTTTGATGAAAAATCCCTTCCAGCTGGCGCTCTCGGCGAAATCACCGTGAAAACGGACCAGTTATTTTCGGGGTATGCTGTAGAAGGTGAACCGTCCACTTATAAAGCGCCGAATACAACGTGGCATCGGACTGGTGACCTGGGGCGGTTGGGCGCTAACGGTGAGTTGTATCTCGAAGGTCGCGTCAACGACGTGATAAATCGAGGGGGCGTGAAGGTTTTTGCAGACCAGATCGAAGCGATGATCCTGAAGTGCCCTGGAGTGGCCGCGTGTGTGACTGTCCCTCTTGAAGATGAGCGTTTGGGCACAGTGCCGGGAACGATAGTGGTTGCCCAAGAGCATGCTAACGTCACCAAGGCCAAGATTGATATGTACATTAAATCTGAGTTGCCTGGGCCGTTGAGGCCTGCGCGGCTTATAATTTGTGACCACATACCGCTTACTCCGGTTGGAAAGGTCGACCGCCAGAAGGTAATCGCCGCCCTCCAGGCATCCAGCACGCTTCTCCTGAAAGCGGATTCTAACACGGACGTGGTCGAGGTTGGCGGTCTCTCCGCGGGCCGTCAGCGGGGGTAGGCCAAGCCCGAATCAGCGCAGAGAACTTCCACCGGGATAAGATTTTTTATGGGGAGGGTAGGCTGCAATTGGGAAGGGTGTACCCGTCCCACGTTGAGTGAAAGGCGATATGAGGGCGTGCCCATCGTTAGGTGACGCTCCTCCCGTGCGGCGCATACGCCAGCTATTTCGCAGGCCGACGACCCGGACGTTCCCGGCTTGTTCCGAAAAAATTGAGCTGCTAAGGTCGTGCGCCATCGCAAGGAGCCGACCATGGGATATCGCCAGAGGGACTTACGAGCGACCGTTGAATGGCTTAATAGAGCTGCTGAGCACCAGGCGGTTTCGGTCCAAAGGGGCCGCCTCATCCTTCTCGCCGCTGAGCTTCAGCTTCAGGCCAAGACCCGCCGCTCGAGTTATAAAATAGGAGCTAGAAATGCGACCGCTTGGCGCGCTACGTCCAACCGGAGGTAGCCTGCTTAACATTATACTGATCGCAGCCCGCGCTAATCTGATCTTGGGAAGCGTCGCACTTCTGTGGCTGACGGTTAAAATTGCAAGAAACTCCGCCATTAGAGAGCACTGTTCGCCTTTTCAAGCGTGGGCGAAGCGTTATCTGATAATCCTATTAGTGCAGTGCACGGCGCTGGATATAGAAATCCAAAAGAATCGATAAGAAAGTTCTTCGAGCGCAGAGATTTTTAGCGCCTAATGTGCGCCGAGTTAAATTGCCATAGCGCGTTGCTCCGCCGGAAATGCGTGCCAAGGAAAGCAGGCATTGCCGGAAGTCGAGGGACTCGGCTGGAAGGGCGCGCAGTGAGGCGGAATCTAGTTGGTCATAGATGCAATTATATGTTGCAATATGCCCGATGCGACCGAGGTATCAACTTTCGAGCTGTCGACAATAATAGACAATTTCGCGTCAAGTCCCGTATGATCAAAAACCGATACAACTATCGGTCTG
>DATJIO010000070.1:0-10907 GCA_035493215.1 Caulobacteraceae bacterium | reverse complement strand
AAGGTGCACGCCCACCTCTATGACGAGGCGGCCCTGCGCAACGCCTTCGAGGCCGGCGTGGACGTGCTGCAGCACGTAGGCTCCGCCGGCAACCCGACCTATTCGCCGGACCTGGTGCGGGCGATCGCCGAGGCCAACCGCCCCATCGTGCTGACGGCGGCCCATCGAAGCTGGATCTATCCGGACACGGTCGCCTTCCCCGAGCGGCTGAAGGATCCGGTGCTGAGGAGCATGTTCCCCAAGGACATCTGGGACGCCCTCCAGGACTCGCTGAAGAACTGGACCGACATCGGCTACTTCACCCAGATCGATCGCCAGATGAAGTTCCGCGAGCCGTTGGTGAAGCAATGGATCGCCTCCGGCGCCGTCATGGGCGTGGGCACCGACAGCGGCACGCCGATGAACTTCAACACCGACGGGCTGATCCGCGAAATGAAGGTGCTGGCCGACGAAGGCGTGCCGCCGCTGGAAGTCATCTCCGACACCACCCGGGTCAACGCCCGCATCATGGGCAAGCCGGACCTCGGCACCATCCAGGCCGGCAAGCTGGCCGACATCATCGTCGTGTCGGGCAACCCGCTCTACTCGGACCTGACCGACCTGGCCGACGTGCAGGACGTGATCAAGGGCGGCGTCATCTACAAGCGCGACGGGAAGCCCACCATCCCCATGCCGAAGTAAGGGGCGATCGCCTCCTTCAGACCCGCTTTTCCCAGAACAAGATTCCCCATCCCCCCGGGAGGCCCGACATGACCAAGGAAACCACCAAGGACAAAGCCGTCGTTCAAGACGGGATCGGTCGCCGTCAGCTGCTCATCGGCAGCCTCTCCGGCGGGGCGGTCGCGGTCGCCGCCGGCATTCCGAAGGCCAAGGCCCAGGACGACGCCGGCGTCGGCCGCAACGCCCCCGACGCGCCCCGCACGGGGGCGGCGACGGTCGTCCAGCACCGCGTGGAGGTCCCCTACGTCAACGGCGCGGTGGCCGCAGGGCATCCGCTGGCCTCCATGGCCGGGCTGCGCATGCTTATGCAGGGCGGCACCGCGGCCGACGCGGCGGTGGCGGTCATGGCCGTGCTGAACGTGGTGGAGCCCTGGGCCTCCAGCGCGGCGGGCAACGGCCTGGCCACGATCCGCGAGAAGACGGGCAAGATCATCTCTCTGGCCTTCACCGGACACGCCCCCAAGGCGCTGGACGACACCGCCAGCACCCGCGACCTGACCATCGGCCCCAAGGCGGTGGTGACCCCGGGGGCCTTCGGCGGCTGGATCGAGCTGACCCGCCGCTATGGGCGCCTGCCGCTGTCGAAGCTCCTGGAGCCAGCGATCGGCTACGCCCGCGACGGCCACCCCATCGACCCGTCGATCTCGGAGACCATCTCGCGCCAGGCCAAACAGCTCGGCCAGTTCCCGACGTCGGCGGCGATCTTCCTGCCCGGCGGCAAGGCCCCGCCGCCGCGCTCGCTGTTCAAGAACGTGCCGCTGGCCCAGACCTTCCAGGCCCTGGCCGACGCCGAAACCCGGGCCCTTAAGGGCGGCGCCAACCGCGAGAAGGCGCTGCAGGCCGCCTACGACTATTTCTACACCGGCCCCATCGCCCAGGAGATGACGCGCTTCTCGCAGCAGACCGGCGGCTGGCTGCGCATGGAGGACATGCGCATCTACAAGCCCCGGTGGGCCGAACCGGTGCAGACCAAGTATCGCGGCCTGGACGTCATCTGCGCCCCGCTGACCTCGCGCACCGGGCTTGAGACCTGCGAACAGCTGAACCTGCTGGAAGGCTTCGATATCGCCTCGATGGATCCGGACAGCCCGCAGGCCGTCCACCTCATTGCCGAGTGCATCAAGGTCACCAAGGCCGACGTCTACCGTTATGCCTGCGACCCGAAGACGGGCAAGACGCCGGTGGCGGAGTTGACCTCCAAGGACTTCGCCGCCGAGCGCCGCAAGCTGATCGACCTGAACCGCGCCATCGCCTTCCCGACGGGCGGCCAGATCGGCGACTATCCGCCCCAGGTGGTGGGCGCGCGCCCCGTCGAACGGGAGCCCGGCGACACCACCAACATCTCGATCGTCGACCACGAGGGCAACGCCGTCGGCGTGACCACCACCTTGGGCGGCGGCTTCGGCTGCGTGCAGGTGATGGGCAACACCGGCCTGATCTGCAACAACGGCCTGCGCAGCGGCTCGACCGCGCCCTACCGGGGCCATCCCAACTTCCCGCAGGGCGGCCGCATCCCGCTGCTCGGCAACTGCCCCTCGATCGTCCTGGACAATGGGAAGTTCAAGATGATCTTCGGCTCGCCCGGCGGCGAGACCATCGGCCAGACCCAGTTCCAGCACCTGATCAACGTCATCGACCGCAAGATGCCCGTGCAGGCGGCGATCGAGGCGCCGCGCATCGCGCTGGACGCCCGGCCCGGCTTCTACACCCCGGGGGCGGCGATCACCGTGCAGGCGGAGTCCCGCTTCTCGCCCCAGACCATCGCCGGGCTGAAGGCCATGGGCCACAAGGTGCAGACCGTCGGCCCCTACTCGATCGGCAGCATCCAGGCGATCCTGGAGTCCGGCTACGACACCCGCATGGCCGGCTCGGACCCGCGCCGGATGGGCTACGCCGTCAGCTACTAGATCGCCGTCGACAGCTGACCGTGAGAGAGCGTGGAAGGACAAACCCCATGAAGGCGCCGAAGACGACGGGTCTCGCCCTGGCGCTCGCCGTCCTGGCCACGGCGGCGCACGCCGAAGCCAAGGCGGATTGGGCGTACACCGGCGGCGACATCGGCGACACCAAGTATTCGGCGCTCGATCAGATCAATGCCGCAAACATCAAGCGCCTGAAGATCGTCTGGCGGGCGCCGGCCATGGATCCGGCCGTGAAGGCCGAGAACCCCCAGCTGGCGCTCTCGAACAACTACCAGGACGCGCCGCTCGTCGTGGACGGCGTCATCTACATCAGCAACCAGATCGGCCAGGTCGAGGCCCGCGACCCGGGCACCGGCAAGGTCATCTGGCGCCAGGCCAACTTCGAGGGGGACGGCCCGCTGACCGCGCTGCGCTCCAGCCGCGGTCTGGCCATGTGGGGCGAGGGGCCCAAGGCCCGCATCGTCACCGTGCGCGGCCCCTATCTCTACCTGCTCGACGCCAAGACCGGCGCGGTCGTTCCGGGCTTCGGCGACAAGGGCCGCGTCGACATGCGGGCGGACCCCAAGAACCTGTTCTACTGGCGCACGCCGAGCCCCATCGTGGTCAGGGACGTCATCGTCATCGGCGGCCAGCCGATCGCCACCGGCGTCACCGACGTCAACAAGGCGTCCCTGGCCGGCGACATCCGCGGCTACGACGTGCACACAGGCAAGCTGCTGTGGACCTTCCACACCGTGCCGCACGAAGGCGAGGCGGGGACCGAGAGCTGGGACGACGAGTCCTGGCGCCAGGGCGGCAAGTCCTACACCTGGAACGGGTTCAGCGCCGACGAGCAACTCGGCTACGTCTATGTCCCTCTGAGTGCGCCGCCCAACGACTACTACGGCGGGGTCCGGCCCGGCGACGACCTCTATTCCGACTCCCTCGTCGCCCTGGACGTTCGAACCGGCACGCGGGTTTGGCACTTCCAGACCGTGCACCACGACCTCTGGGACTACGACATCCCGACGCCGCCGATGCTGGCCGACATCAAGGTCAACGGCCGCCTGCGCAAGGCGGCCATCCAGGTCACCAAGACCGACTTCGTGTTCGCCTTCGACCGGGCGACCGGCGAGCCCCTCTTCCCGATCGTGCAGACGCCCGTGCCGGCGTCGACCATCCCTGGCGAGAAGGCCGCCAAGGTGCAGCCGATCCCCGCCAAGCCCAAGCCCTTCGACCGGCAGGGCATGAGCGAGGACCAGCTGATCGACTTCACGCCCGCGCTGCACGCCGAGGCGGTCCAGATCCTCAGCCACTACACGCACGGCGGCATCTTCACCCCGCCGTCGGCGGTGCAGGGCCCGGACGGCAAGCTCGGCACCCTCTACATGCCCGGCTGGGTCGGCGGGGCCAACTGGACCGGGGCCGCCCTCGATCCGCAGACCGGGGTCATCTACGTCCCCTCCGTCAGCGTGCCCTGGGTCGCCGGCCTGGAGTCCGACGGCAAGGGCGGCTACCGCCGCGCCCGCACCCAGGGCGGCAGCCTCTATCTGGACGGCCCGCAGGGCCTGCCGCTGGTCAAGCCGCCCTACGGCCGCATCACCGCCATCGACATGAACAGCGGCGATCACCTGTGGATGGTCCCCAACGGCGACGGTCCTCGCGACCACCCGCTCCTGAAGGACCTGCATCTTCCGCCGCTCGGGCAGCCCGGCCGCGCCGCGCCGCTCCTGACCAAGTCCTTCCTGTTCATCGGCGAGGGCAGCGACGCCGGCCAGAGCATGCCCAAGTTCGGCGGCGGCAACATGTTCCGCGCCTACGACAAGAAGACGGGCAAGGTCGTCTGGCAGGCCGACCTCGGCGCGGGGACGACGTCCCCGCCCGTCACCTACCTCTACAAGGGCAAGCAATACATCGTCGTCGGCGTCGGCTCGGTTGACCACCCCGCCGAGCTGGTGGCGATGAGCCTCGAATAGCGCCCCGCCATGCAGCCATCCGGAACAACCCACCGCCTGTATCCTGCCCTTGGGGGGACCATGAGTCGAAAACAAAGTCTGGCCTTGGGCCTGATCCTGTCGGCCCTGGCGTCCGTTCCTCTCGCCTCGCGCGCGCAGCCCGTCGACACGCCCGGCGTCACCTCGCCGCTCACCCCGGCTCAGATCGCCCGCGAGAACCCGACCAACACCTTGACCGGCGCCGCGGTTGACAAGCCTGTCCAGCTGAAGAGCGAAGGGGGCATGGCGATACGGGTGGTCAAGCTGGCGGAGGGCCTGTCGCATCCGGATGGCATGGTGTTCCTGCCGGACGGCCACACCATGCTGATCACCGAGCGGCCGGGGCGCCTGCGCCTGGTCAAGGACGGGGTGATGGACCCCACGCCCGTCGCCGGCCTGCCAGCCATGGACCACGTCGCGCTGGGCGGCCTGCAGGACGTCGTCCTGCATCCCGACTTCGCCAGGAACCACCTGCTCTACGTCTCCTATTCGAAGAACCGGGAGCCGCAGAAAGGCACCACCGTCGCTGTCGCCCGCGCCAGGTTCGAGGGCGGGCGCCTGACGGAGGTGAAGGACATCCTCGTCGCCGAGGCCTGGGAGAGCCCGCTCGGCACCTATGGCGGCCGGATGGTCTTCGGGCCCGACGGCATGCTCTACATCAGCATCGGCGACCGCGACGGCACCACCCACAACGACGTCTCCAGCGCCCGTCCCCAGGCGCAGAGCCTCGCCAGCCACATCGGCAAGATCCTCCGCGTCCGCGACGACGGCTCGATCCCGCCCGACAACCCATTCGTGAAGACCCCGAAGGCGAAGGGCGAGATCTACAGCTACGGCCACCGCAACGTGTACGGCATCGCCTGGGACCCGAAGACCGGCCAGATGTGGACGTCCGAGTTCGGCCCCTCCGGCGGCGACGAGATCAACAAGGAGCTCCCCGGCCACAACTACGGCTGGCCGCTGGTGTCGATGGGGCGCCACTACTCTGGCCACCTGGTCTCCGACCAGCCCTGGTTCCGCGAGGGCATGGACAATCCGATGTTCTTCTGGAACCCGACCTTCAACCCCGAGAACATGATCTTCTACACCGGCGACAAGTTCCCGCGCCTGAAGGGCGGTCTGTTGGTCGCGGGCGCCTCGAAGAAGATCGCGCGGATCGTGATCAGCGGGGACTTTGTCACCCAGGGTGACCTGATGCTGCGCGAGCTGAACGTGCGCTTCCGCGACATCGCCCAGGGACCGGACGGGTACATCTACGTCCTCACAGAAGGCCGGCTGCGCGGGCCCAACGACACCGACGGCATGTTGCTGAGGCTCGAGCCGGTGGCCGGGGCGGCCGCCGCGACTGGGGGCGGGGCAGGGCTGGCGTCGCCGGACTGACGCCGCCCGGGCGGGGGCGCCCGCCACCGCGAGCCGTCGATTGACAGTTTGGACTTCCGAAACGGGCGCCGGGGGCGCGGCGTCCGCAGGCTCCCCGCGCCCCCAAACTCGGCGAAAGCCAACGCAAGACAGCGTCAAGACAGGACTTGAGAGTGCAAATGCGGCGTCTGAAATCGATCTACGTCCAGGTGCTGATCGCCATCGCGCTGGGGGCGTTCGTCGGAGCGGTCTGGCCCCAGGTCGGCGTGTCGCTGAAGCCCCTGGGCGACGGCTTCATCAAGCTGGTCAAGCTGGCCATCGTGCCGGTGATCTTCTGCACCGTGGCCGGCGGCATCGCGCGCATGAACGGCCTGCGCACCTTGGGCCGGGTCGGCGGCAAGGCCATCATCTATTTCGAGGTCGTCTCCACCTTCGCCCTGGTTCTCGGCGTCGGCGCCGCCCTGATCGTCCAGCCCGGCCGCGGATTCAACATCGACCCGGCCAGCCTCGACCCGCACGTCGCCGCCGCCTACGCCGCCAAGGCCGCCCACGGCGACAGCTTCGCCGACTATGTGCTGCGCCTGATCCCCGACAGCTTCTTCGGCCCTCTGGGCAGTGGCGAGATCCTGCAGACCCTGGTGGTGGCCATGCTCACCGGCATCGCCTGCACCCGCCTCGGCCCCGCCGGAGACCAGGCGTCCGAGGTCCTGGAACGCATCGGCAAGATTTTCTTCAGCATCATCCACGTGGTGGTGCGGTTCGCGCCGCTGGGCGCCTTCGGGGCCATGGGCTTCACCATCGGCAAGTACGGCCTCGACTCCCTGGTCCAGTTGGGCGCCCTGGTCGCCACCTTCTACCTCACCTCCATCCTGTTCGTGCTGGTCGTCCTCGGCAGCGTCGCCCGGCTGGTAGGGTTCTCGATCCTCAAGTTCCTCGGCTACATCCGCGAGGAGTTGCTGGTGGTGCTCGGCACCTCGTCGTCCGAGACGGTGCTGCCGCAGATCATGGAGAAGCTGGAGCGGCTCGGCGCCTCCAAGCCCGTGGTCGGCCTGGTCATTCCCGCCGGCTACAGCTTCAACCTCGACGGCACCAACATCTACATGACCCTGTCGACCCTGTTCCTGGCGCAGGCCACCAACACCCATCTCACCGCCATGCAGATCGCCACCCTGCTGGTGGTGGCCATGCTCACCTCCAAGGGGGCCACGGGCGTCACGGGCGCGGGCTTCATCACCCTGGCCGCGACCCTGGCCGTCGTGCCGTCGATCCCCATCTCCGCCTTGGCTGTTCTCGTGGGCGTGGATCGCTTCATGAGCGAATGCCGGGCGCTGGCCAACCTCTGCGGCAACGGCGTGGCCACCCTGGCCGTCGCCGCCTGGGAAAAGCAGCTCGACCGCGCGGCGCTTCAGCGCGAGCTGTCCGGGGGCGCGGGCAGGGCCGAGGCTGGGGCCGTCGATCCCCCGGCCGAAGGCCCTCACGCGCGCCACGCCTGACCGCGCGCGGGACTTGGCCATGACACGGAAAATCCTGCTTCTCGCCGCTGCGATGTTGTTCGCCGACGTCGCCCTGGCTCAGCCGCCGGCCGCCATCCCGGGGAAACCCTCGCCCTCCGCCGGCGCCGGCCCTCAGCCGCGCGACCTGCCCGCAGGGCAGGGAAAAGCCGTGGTTCAAACGGTATGCGCCCAGTGCCACAACATCGACGTGGTCACCAAGCAAGCAAGATCCCGCGAAGAATGGATGGATGTCATGTCGCGCATGATCGGCAACGGCGCGCAGATGAGCGATGAAGAATACAATGCGGTGATGGAATATCTTGTCATGTATTACTGTACGCCGGCTGATGGAAAGCGAGGCGGGTGAGCGAGTGGCGCCGGAGCCATTTTGAAGCTCAGGCGCCTGGGACTACCCCGATCAAGCCGGGATCCCGCCAATTCCGTATGGAGTCGAGGCGTCGCTGGCGCTCCCCGGCGGAGACACGCCGTCGGCGCGGTTTGGTGAAGACGTCGGGCGTCGCGAAAGGGGGCTGAAGGCGAGCATCGGCCGCGTCCCCTAAAAGAAGGCCGCCCCGAAGGGCGGCCCGAGTTGGCTTAGATGCTGGGCGCCAAAGACCACAGCCATGTGGCAAGCCGATTGCGGGCCGGCTACGTGTTGTAACCGCCTGTCGGCATCAGGACGGCGTTCGTGGCGGATCCGGCGGTCTCGCGCTCGGCAGCCAGTCATTGTCGAGGCGTAGGGATGGGCGTTGATCTCGCTTCACGCCTTGGCGCCCGCGCTCGCCCCGATCTTATCCAGGAGCTCCTGATCCCAGCCATAGGCGTCGGGATAGAAGATCATCCGGCCGTCCGGCCCGACATAGGCGGTCCAGTAGAACAGGAACACGGGCATCGGCCGATCCAGGGACACGCGCCTGGTCTCGCCCGCGCCGATCGCCATGTCGAGCGCCTGCGCACTCCAGTTGTCTTCGCCCTGCAACAGCTGCGCCGCGAGTTCCTTGGGCTTCTCCAGGCGCACACAGCCATGGCTGACCATCCGGGTCTCGTGGTCGAAGGCGACCTTCGCCGGCGTGTCGTGCAGATAGACCCCGAACGGATTGTCGAACTCGAATTTCACCTGGCCGAGCGAACTCTTGGGACCGGCCCGCTGCTGCAGGCGTCGGCGGCCGTCCGGCAGGTCGATGACCTGGATATCCTCCGACTCCAGGTAGCCGGGATCGGCCGCGGCCTTCGGCAGGATCTCCTTTTCAGCGATCGAGTCCGGGATGTTCCAGGGCGGATTGACGACGATGGCGGTGATCACCGACGCCAGCATCGGCGTGTGGTCGGTCTTGCGCCCCGGCGCGGCGCGCATCGCCAGGGCCACCTTGCCGTCGCGCACCAGGGTGGTCATGGCGCCGGCGATGTTCACGTCGACCCGATCGGCGGGAAGGTCCGGCAGCCAGCGCCAGCGCTCGAGGTTGGCCGTGATCTGGGCGATGCGGCGGGCGATGGGAACGTTGAGCGCCGCCAAGGTGGCCGGGCCCAACTGCCCGTCGTCCGTCAGGCCGTGCCGGCGCTGATAGGCCTTCAAGGCTTCGGTCAGGCTCGGGTCGAACAGGTCGTCGCCGCTCGGCGCCACGGACGCGTCTTCCAGCGCCAGGCGCTGGCGCAACGCGACCACGCGGGCGTCCTGCTCCCCCGCCGTGAGCTTTCGGCCGCCCGGGATGGGTTTCCAGCCGCCGTTGTCGGCCAGCGCCCGGTAGGCCGCCAGTTGCTTGACGAGCGCCTGGTAACCCGCCTGCTTCGGCGGCAGGTCCGCCAGCCACTGCGCCACCGTGTCCTGCGCCAGGGCTGCCTCCAAGCCTGGGCGCGGATCGAAGGGCTGCGGGCGCAGGTCCCACTCCTCATCGAAATCGCTGGCGGCCAGCCGGCCCGCGTGGACCTGCCGGGCGTAGCGCAGGACCGCGCTCTTGAGGAGCCGTTCGCCCCGCAGGCGCTGGCCGCTGTCCTTGGCGTCCAGCAGCCGGTCCAGGCCCGGCGGTATCAGCGCCTTCGGATCGAGACCCTGGGCGGACGCCCCGGCGAGGGTCTCGCGCATGAGCGCGACATCCCTCGCCCTCAGGGGCGCGGCGTCAGACTTGGAAGGGGAGGGGGAGGGGGAGGGGGAGGCGGCCGGACGCGCGTCCACGCTCCACGAGCCCATGGCCAGGAGGACGGCCAGGCCCGCGCTACAGACGACTCGAGATTTCAAGGACAACTCCAAAGGCTGTCCAAGTTCAACGCCTCGTGGCGGCGCAGGTTCTGGCCGCCCAAGCTCGTTCCTGCAGCGGCCGAACCAGAAGGGCGCTGGAACAAGGCGCCGTCGTCGAGCTTGATTGGGCATGGCTGAGGCGCGACGCACAAAGCTGAAGGTCTTCCAGGCCCAGTTCGGCTTCTTCGACACGGTGGTCGCGGCCCCGAGCCAGGCCGCTGCCCTGCGCGCCTGGGGGACGCACCAGAATCTGTTCGCCAGCGGAGACGCGCGCGTCACGACCGACGAAGCAGCCGTCAAGGCCGCGCTCGAGCACCCCGAGACCCCTCTGCGCCGACCCGTGGGGTCGAATGCCCCATTCGAACTGGAGCCGAAGGGCCTGCCGGACATACCGGACGCGCCGAAGCGTACGCCGGCGCCCAAGCCGCTCGGCAAGCCGGCGGCCAAGCCCAAGGCGCCCGCCGACCGGTCGAAGCTCGACGCCGCGGAGGCGGCGCTGCGGACGCTGGACGAGCGGCGCAAGGCCGAGGAAGCGGCGTTTCGGGCCGAGGAAGAGGCGCTCGAAGAGCGCAAATCCCAGGCGCAGGCGGCTTACGTCGATGCTCGCAAGGCCGCGACGGCGGCCGTGGTCGCTGCCCGCCAGGCCTACCGCAAGGCGGGCGGAGCAGACTAGCTCGCCTTCTTACGGGTCCGGCCGTGGCCGTGGCCTGAGGCGGTCGACTTGGGGCGGGCCGACGCCTTGGGCTTCTCCGGTTCGCGCGCCGCCGTCTTGGGGGCTGTCTTGGGCGCCCCCTTGCCCTTGGCCTCGAGACTGGCGCGAAGGGCCGACATCAGGTCGACCACATTGGTGTCCTCGGGCTCGGCGACCGCCTTGACCTTGTGGCCCTTCTGCTTCTCGGCGATCAGCTCCTTCAGCGACTCCTCGTAGCGGTCCACGAACTGGCTGGGATCGAACGGCCCCTCCTGCTGCTCGATGATCTTCTCGGCGATGGAGATCATCGCCGGGTCGGGGGCCTTGTCGCTGATGCCATCGAAGATCTCGTGGGGGTTGCGCACTTCCGCGTCAGTGCGCAGCGTGTAGGCGAGGATGCCCTTGTCCCGCGGCTCCAGGGCCAGGATGCGCTCGCGCGTGCCGATCACCACGCGGCCGAGCGCGATCTGGCCGGACTTCTCCATGGCGGTGCGGATCACGCCGAAGGCTTCCTGG
>DATJIO010000069.1:0-39308 GCA_035493215.1 Caulobacteraceae bacterium | reverse complement strand
TGAAGTGATGGTAGGGCGCCGCAGCGCTGACCCCGGCCTCCCGAGCCACCGCGCGCAGGGAAAGCGCCGCGCTGCCTTCGCGCTCCAGCAGTCGGCGCCCGGCGTCCACCAGGGCCCGTTGGAGGTCGCCGTGGTGGTAGGGCCGGGAGTCGGCGGCCTTGCCCGCACCTCCGGGGAGGGCGGGTTCCATCGGATCCTGAGGCGCTTCGTCGTCGCTCACGGAGGGAACCCTAACGCGGCGTCTGAACGCCGTAAAGAACTCCGTAATTGAGCGTCGTTAGGATTGAACTTGACAGCACGTGGATCGGTACCTATTTAAGCGCCGTCAAGATCGGATCGGACATGGGGTCCGGCCAAAAAAATTGGGGAATTCCAATGACCTCCGCCACCGTCAAACAAGCCGCCGACAATGCCGGGTCCGCCTTCCTCCTGGCCATCAGCGTCGTCACCGCCGTCGCCGTGCTGATCGTCGGCGGCTAAGGCTCGCGCCCTTCGGGGCTTGCGGCCGGACGCCGGCCGGGTGATGAACCGCCCGTGCAGGCTCCCGACGCGCAGATGATCCTGGCGGCCCGCCTCCGGCTGGCCGCGTGCGACCCGGCTCTGGCCGTGGCCCACGCGGCCGTCCCGCCGTTCGCGTGGCGCGCCCGCCCCGGTGGTTTCGCCGGCCTGCTGCAGATGATCGTTTCCCAGCAGGTCTCCACCGCCTCGGCCAACGCCATCTGGGGCCGGCTCGAAGCCGGCCTGGACGCCGTGACCCCTCAAGCCGTTCTGTCCGCCGCCGAGGCTGACCTGCGCAAATACGGTCTGTCCGGCCAGAAGGCCCGATACGTCCGGGCCATCGCCGAGGCGCAAGACGGCGGCGCCATAGACTTCTCCCACCTCCGCGACCTTGACGCCGACGCCGCCGTCGCCACGCTGACGGCGATCAGGGGCGTGGGCCTGTGGACGGCCGAGCTCTATCTGCTGTTCTGCGAGGGGCGGACGGACGTCTTCCCCGCCGGCGACCTCGCCCTGCAGGAAGGCCTTCGGATGGCCGAGGGCGGTGCGGTCCGCCTCGACGAAAAGGGGCTTTACGCCCGCGCCGAAACCTGGCGGCCCGACCGCGGCGTGGCGGCGCATCTGCTGTGGGCCTATTACAGCGGCGTGAAACGGGGCGAGATCGCGGCTCCGGCGATGGAGGAGGCGTGATGTTCGGTCTCGACGGCCCGCGGGTTCCCCCGCGCAGCGGCAAGCCGGCCAAGCTGGTGATCCTGGCCCACGGCTACGGCTCCAACGGCCAGGACCTGATCGGCCTGGCCCCCTATTTCGCCAAGGCCGTGCCCGACGCGGTGTTCGTCTCGCCCGACGCCCCGGAGCCGGTGCCCGGCTATCCCGGCGGCTGTCAGTGGTTCCCCCTGGCGCGACTGGACCCGGTCACCACCGCGGCCGGGGTGCGCGGCGCCGGCCCCGTGCTCGACCGTTTCATCGACGCCGAACTGCTCCGCTACGGCCTGCCCGCCAGCGCCTGCGCCCTGGTCGGCTTCAGCCAAGGAACTATGATGGCCCTGCACGTGGGCCTGCGCCGCAAGCAGCCGCTGGGCGCGGTGCTCGGCTATTCCGGCATGTTGGCGGCCGTCGAAGCCCTGCCCAGGGAGATCGCCAGCCGCCCGCCGGTCTGCCTGGTCCACGGCGACCGCGACGACGTGATCCCGCCGCAGGCCCTGTTCATGACCGCCGAAGGCCTGGCCGCGGCCGGGACACCCGCCCTGTGGCGTCTGTGCAAGGGCGCGGGCCATACCATCACCGAGGACGCCCTCCTGCTCGGCGGCCAGTTCCTGCGGAGCGCCTTCGCCGGCCGCTACCGCGATTGGGCCTCGCCGGTGCGAAAGCCGGCCTGACATGAAGACGTCATGGAGCCGTCGCGGTGAATCGCCTATGGTGGCCGCCGCCGGGAGGGTTCTGTCGGTCCCGGCGCCCCGAACCCGTAGGAGTGCGCTTTCAGTCCAGCGTCCCTGATCCTGTCGCCGACCGTCCGCGGGGCCTGCCATGCAGGTGCTTAGACGCCCGCCGTCCGGCTGTCCGGCCCTGGTCCTGAACGCGGATTTCCGGCCCCTTTCCTACTATCCCCTGTCGCTATGGCCGTGGCAGGAGGTGATCAAGGCGGTGTTCCTGGATCGGGTGGACGTGATTTCCACCTACGAGCAGACCGTCCGCTCCCCGTCCTTCGAGATGCGCCTGCCCAGCGTGGTGTCGCTCAAGCACTATGTCTCCCAAGACCGGGCGCCGGCCTTCACCCGGTTCAACCTTTTCCTGCGCGACGCCTTCTCCTGCCAGTACTGCGGCTGTGGCTCCGACCTGACCTTCGACCATGTGCGGCCCCGCTCGCGCGGCGGGCGCACAACCTGGGAGAACATCGTCACCGCCTGCGCGCCGTGCAACCTGATGAAGGGCGGCCGCACGCCCGCCGAGGCCCGTATGCACCCGGCCCGGCCGCCCTCGCGGCCGACGGCTTACGAGCTGCAGCACCTTGGCCGCCGCTTCCCACCCAACCACCTGCACGAAAGCTGGCTCGACTACCTCTACTGGGACGTCGAGCTGGAGGCTTAGACCATGGCTGTCGTCGCAGCCGGATGGGTCCAGGGGGGCTGGATCTACTCGAACGACCCCCAACAGAGTGGCAAATACTGGATCAGGGACGGCTGGGTCTGGGGTCCCGTCGGCGCCGCCGACGTCAACACCCCTTACTGGGTCACCGACGGCTGGATCTGGGGCCCGCGCGGGGCGGCGAACGTGTCCACGGGCTTCCACATCTGGGACGGCTATATCTATGGGCCGGGACTCAAGCTCCCGTTCGTGAAGTAGCGCCTAGAGCCAATCCGCCAGCGGCTCGCGCGCGAGCATTTCCTCGTAGGTCGGGCGCGCGCGGACCACGGCGAAGCGGTCGCCCCTGACCAGGACCTCGGGGACCAGGGGGCGGGTGTTGTACTCGCTCGACATCACAGCCCCGTAGGCGCCCGCCGACATGAAGGCCACCAGGTCGCCGGGCTCGAAGGCCGGTAGGCCTCGGTTGCGGGCGAAGGTGTCGCCGGTCTCGCACACCGGGCCCACCACGTCGTAGGGCCGAAGCTGGCCATCGCGCGCACTGACCGGGCGGATGTCGTGGAAGGCGTCGTACATGGCCGGTCTCACCAGGTCGTTCATGGCCGCGTCCACCACCAGGAAGCGCTGTCCCTCCCGGCGTTCGTGGACGTGGATCACCCGGCTCACCAGCACCCCGGCGTTGGCGGCGATCGCCCGTCCGGGCTCGAACGCCAGCTTGACCCCCAGGCCCGCCGTCACCCGGCGCACCATGGCGGCGTACTGGGCCGGACTGGGGGGCTCCGGCTGGTCGAAATAGGGGGCGCCCAGCCCCCCGCCGAGGTCGAGACGCTCCACCGATAGCCCCTCGGCCCGCAGGTCCTCGACCAGGCCGCGCATCCGCATGAACGCCGCCTCGAAGGGGGCGAGGTCGGTGATCTGGCTGCCGATGTGGCAGGCGACGCCCACGGGGTTCAGGTAGGCGTGGTTGGAGGCCTGGGCGTAAAGACGCCGGGCCTCTCCGAACGAGACGCCGAACTTGTTCTCGGCCTTGCCGGTGGCGATCTTGGCGTGGCCGCCGGCCGCCACGTCCGGATTGACCCGGAAGGCCACCGGGGCGCGCAAGCCCAGCTCGGCCGCCACCGCCGCCACAGTCGCCATTTCGGGTTCGGATTCGACGTTGATCTCGGCCACCCCCGCACGCAGCGCGAAGGCGATCTCGCCGGCGGTCTTGCCGACGCCGGAGAAGACGATGCGTTCGGACGGCGCGCCGGCAGCCAGCGCCCGGCGGATTTCGCCCTCCGACACCGTGTCGGCCCCGGCCCCCAAGTCGAACAGGGTCTTCAGCACCGACAGGTTGGAATTGGCCTTTACCGCATAGGCGATCAGGGCCTGGCCCTCGAAGGCGTCGGCGAAGGCGTGGTAGTGCCGCTCCAGGGTGGCGGTCGAATAGACGTAGACCGGCGAGCCGACCGAGTCGGCGATGTCGGCCAGCCGCACGTCCTCACACCAGAGCTCGCCGCCCCGGACCTCGAAGTGGTTCATCAGGGTCGGGTCTGCACCGGCGCGCCCATGGGGTTCGGCGCCCCCGCCAGCGGCGCGGAACTGGCCGGCGACAGGCGCTGGGCGGGGTCGAGGACGTCGCGGGTGGTCAACGGCGCGTTGTCGTTGCCGGTCTGGACCGAACCCTCAGGCGCGGCGGGCGCGGTCGTGCGCTGGGTGGCCCGCTGGGCGTCGTCCTTGGCCTCCTGGGCCTTGCGCGCTTCGAAGGCGGCCTTGGCTTTGGCGCCGAACAGGGGGGCGGGCTGTTCCAGCGACCCCTGCTTGCCGCAGGCCGCCAGCGATGCGCAGGCGGCGAGCAACACGGCCGCGGCGGCGGCGCGCCTCAGAGCCTGGTGGCGGTTCATCCGAGACGCTCCTTCCAGCGATTGACCTGGGCCCGCACCTGGTCGGGCGCGGTCCCTCCATAACTTACGCGACTCGCCGCCGAAGCCGCCGGCGAAAGCACCTCGTAGACCTCGGCGGTGATCCGCGGTTCGATCGCCTGCAGTTCCGCCAGCGGCGTCTCGGCCAGGCCCAGCCCCAGGGCCTCGGCCCGCTTGACCACCGCGCCGGTGACATGGTGCGCCTGGCGGAACGGCAGGTCGAGCTTGCGCACGAGCCAGTCGGCCAAGTCGGTCGCCGTCGAATAGCCCGCCCCGGCGGCGGCGGCCATACGTTCGGCGTCCGGCTGGAGATCCTCGACCATCCCGGCCATGGCGGCCAGGGACAAGTCCAGGGCGTCGAAGGCCTCGAACACCGGGACCTTGTCCTCCTGCATGTCCTTGGAATAGGCCAGGGGCAGGCCCTTCATCACCACGGTCAGGCTGGTCAGCGCCCCCAGGATGCGGCCGACCTTGGCGCGGGTCAGCTCGGCGGCGTCGGGGTTGCGCTTCTGCGGCATGATCGACGAGCCGGTGGTGAAGGCGTCGGTCAGCCGGATGAAGCCGAACTGCGGCGTCACCCAGATCACGATCTCCTCGGCCAGCCGCGACAGGTGCACCGCGCAGATCGAGGCCGCCGACAGGGCCTCGAGCGCGAAGTCGCGGTCCGAGACGCTGTCCAGCGAATTGGCGGTCGGCCGTTCGAACCCCAGGGCCTTGGCGGTGGCGAAGCGGTCGATCGGGAAGGGCGAGCCGGCCAGGGCCGCTGCCCCGAGCGGACACTCGTTCATCCGCGTCCGCGCGTCGGCGAAGCGTCCGGCGTCGCGGCCGAACATCTCGACATAGGCCATCAGGTGGTGGCCGAAGGTGACCGGTTGGGCCGGCTGCAAATGGGTGAAGCCGGGCATCAGGGTCGCGGCGTGGATCTCCGCCTTGGCCAGAAGGGCCCGCTGCAGGGCCGCGATCCGCAGCCCCGCCTGTTCGCAGGCCTCGCGCACCCATAGGCGGAAGTCGGTCGCCACCTGGTCGTTGCGCGACCGCGCCGTGTGCAGCCGCCCGGCCGCCTCGCCGATCAGCTCGGCCAGCCGCGCCTCGACGTTGAGGTGGATGTCCTCGTACTCGTCGCGGAAGGGGAAGGTCCCCAGCGCCATCTCGGTCTCGATCCGGTTCAGCCCGTCCTGGATCGCCGTCTCGTCCGCGCCGGAGATGATCCCCTGCTGCAACAGCATGGCAGCGTGCGCGCGGCTGCCGGCGAGGTCGTGGACCCACAGGCGCTTGTCGAAGCCGATCGAGACGTTGATCGCCTGCATCAGCGCCGCGGGCTTTGTCTCGAAGCGCCCGCCCCATAGACTGCCGCCCTGCGGAGTCTGGCGGTCGTCGCCGGGCGGACGGGAGCGGTCGGACATGGTCGGTGACTCGAAGAGGGGCCTGGGCCGCAGCCTGACCTTGGCGATCGTGGCCGCCGTCCTGGTGGGCGGCGCTGCGGTTCTATACGTCATGGGAGGCGCCGCATTCAAACCCGCAAGCTCCACGGCGCTGCGGCCCCTGGCCAAGGGGGCCATGGCCAAGCTGCAGGAAACCCCTCCGACACCGCCACCGGGCGCCACCTTCGTCGATGGCGCGGGCAAGACCCTGCGGATCTCCGACCTCAAGGGCCAGGTGCTGGTGGTCAACCTGTGGGCCACCTGGTGCGGCCCCTGCGTCAAGGAGATGCCGACCCTGGCGGCCCTGCAGAAGACCTACGAGGGCAAGCCGGTGAAGGTGGTGGCCATCAGCATCGACACCGCCAAGGACACCGACAAGGCCAAGGCCTTCATCGCCCGCCACGCGCCCCTGGCCTTCTACCAGGACGCCAGCCTGGAGCTGCCGTTCGCCTTCAAGCCCCCGGCGCCGGGCTTTCCCACCACGGTGCTGTTCGACCGCCTGGGCCAGGAGCGCGGCCGCGTCTCCGGCGACACCGACTGGTCCACGCCCGAGGCCAGGGCGGTGGTGGACAGGCTGTTGATGGACTGAGCCGGGCCGCTCAGCCCGGGGGCACGGTCACCGTCGCGCCCTGGGCCTTCAGCCGGTCCAGCACCCCGTTCGGCCGGAGCAGGAAGTTCAGGTCGACGATGGCCACCGCCTTGCCGGGCTTGGCCAGGACGGCGGCGATGGCGCGGGTGGAATCGTCGGTGCCCCGCTCGACCACCGCCGCGTTGGGCATCTGCTGGAAACAGCGTTCGAGCGGCGAAGGCGGATAGGCGGCCCGCACGGCCCTCAGGTCGCCCACCGCCCAGGCCGCAGCGACGGCCCGGGACTGGTCGGATTCCCACTGCACCTCGTCGACGGCGTCCTGCAGGCAGGCGAAGCTGGCGGCCTCGCTCATCGGGCTGGCGGTCTTGATCGCCGAGGCCACCCGGTACTCGGCCACAGGGCGGACGGCCACCTTGTGCGCCTTGGCCAGCTTCAGGACCGTGCTGTCGGGCTTGGCGGCGGACAGGCCGGCGGCCTCCCGGTAGTCGCCGACCAGCATGAAGGCGGCGACATAAGGCTTGAGCTTGCCATAGCGGCTGGCCTGCTGGCGCGCCGCCGTGCGGGCCCCGACGAACTTCGCCCGGAGGGCTGGGGGCAGGGTCTCCTCCAGCGGCTTGTCCTGCCGCGCGTCGGTTCCGCCGACCTTGAAGCGGATCATGTCCATCAGGCCAATGGTGAACTTGGGTTGGACCAGCAGGACCGACGCCCCGTCCAGCGCTCGGTCGAGGCGGGTGGAATCCCACACCAGCGAATGCGGCAAGGGGCGGACCGCCCCCAGCACCACGACCTCCGAGGCGCCCTTGGTCACCTTCCACAGGGCCGGCCCGGGGGGCTGGGCCACCACTTCCAGCGCCTCGACCACAGGGCTGCCGAGGTCGACGTCGGCCGTGGGCGACGCGGGCTGTCCGGGGGGCGGCGCGTCCTGCGCAAAGGCGACGGCGCCGAAGGAGAGAACGAACAGGGCGGCGGCGAAAGCACGCATGGGACGGTTCCTACACCTGGCCCCCGGCGAAACCTAACGCGTCGGGACCGGAACCTCGCCGCGGTAGTCGTAGAAGCCGCGGCCGGTCTTCTTGCCCAGCCAGCCGGCTTCGACGTACTTCACCAGCAGCGGGCAGGGCCGGTACTTCGAATCCGACAGGCCGTCGTAGAGCACGTTCATGATCGCCAGGACGGTGTCCAGGCCGATGAAGTCGCCCAGCTCCAGCGGTCCCATCGGATGGTTGGCGCCCAGCTTCAGGGCGGTGTCGATCGCCTCCACCGTGCCCACCCCTTCGTACAGGGTGTAGACCGCCTCGTTGATCATCGGCACCAGGATGCGGTTGACGATGAAGGCGGGGAAGTCCTCGGCGTTGGCCGTGGTCTTGCCGAGCGAGCGGGCGAATTCGCGCGCCGCCTCGTAGGTCGGGACCGAAGTGCCGATGCCGCGGATGATCTCCACCAGCTTCATCACCGGCACCGGGTTCATGAAGTGCAGGCCGATGAACCGCTCGGGCCGGTCGGTCACCGAGGCCAGCCGGGTGATGGAGATCGACGAAGTGTTCGACGCCAGGAGCGCGGTGGCGTTCAGGTGCGGGACCAGGGCACGGAAGATCGACTTCTTGACCTCCTCGTTCTCGGTCGCCGCCTCGATGACCAGGTCGGCGGCCCCCAGGCCCTCGACTCCGTCGGCGGCGCCGATTCGCGCCAGGGCCGCGTCCATGTCCGCCTGAGCCAAAAGCCCCTTGGAGACCTGGCGGGTCATGTTGCGGCGGACGATGGCCAGGCCTTCCTGGATCCGGTCGGGGGAGACGTCGTGGAACAGGACCTGATAGCCCGCGGCGGAACAGACGTGGGCGATGCCCGCTCCCATCTGACCGGCGCCGACTATGCCTACGGTCTTGATATCAGCCATGCACGCAGCGCCTTTCAGGCTCAACTGACGATCGATAACCGGCCGTTTCTAGCACGAGACGGCGGTGGGCGGAAAAGTCTTTGCTGCGATGCGGAAAACAGGCTCCGGCAGCAGCAGCGGCGGGCGGCGGCCATGGCGGACACTCAGATGATAACCGCTCGCCCGCAAGGGGGCATTTCAGCAGGTCGCGCCCCTCTTCGGGCCTGAAGCTCGAAAACGGATTGTCTTGATGGCGGTTGAAAAACTCTGGACCCTGACCGCGAGCTGAATCGCTGGCGCACGGTCTTCTGGCAGGCTGCGCCCGGGGACAGATTCCTGAGCAACGAGCCTGGAGCGACGATTGTCCCGGATCCTGTACAATATCGTGACCCAGGGGAACGTCTCCGGCGGCCACAAGGTCGCTGTCCGGCACGTCGAGGCCCTCCGGGACCTGGGCTTCGATGCGGTGTGTTACCTGGCGGCCGGCGGCGTGTCGCCGCCATGGTTCGATCATCGTGCGCCGATGGAGGTCGCACCCGCGATCGGCCCGGACGACGTCCTGGTCATCGCCGACGACGCCACCACGCCGATGCGGGTGATCGGGCCGACGTCGATACGCACGGTCATCCTGTCGCAGAATCCCTATTTCTTCGCCGGGGAAGCGTTCGAGGTGCTGGACCTCTTCCCGCCCGACCGGTTCGCCACCTTCATGGCGGTGAGCGAAGGGCTGGCCGCAACAATCCGGCGCGCCTATCCCCAGGCGACGGTCGAGGTCGTCCCCTGTTTCGCCGACGAGCGGCTATTCCGTCCCCGGCCGCATAAGCGGTTCGCCGTCGCCTTCGCCCCCCGCAAACGCCCCATCGAAGCGGCTGCGATCCGCGCCCTGGTCCGCAAGCTGCATCCCCGTCACGAAGCGCTGGACTGGATCGGGCTGGAGGGCGTCCACGAGACGGGGGTCGCCCAGGCGTTCGGGGAGTCGGAATTATACCTCAGCTTGAACAGGCTGGAGTCGGTCGGCATGACGACCCTCGAAGCCATGGCGAGCGGCTGCTTGTGCGCGGGCTTCACCGGGGTCGGGGGCTTGCAGTACGCGACCGCCGAAAACGGCTTCTGGGTCCCCGACGAGGATTGCGAAGCGGCCGCCGACGCCTTGGCGACGGCCGCCGACCTGATCCTCACTGGCGGACCGCGGCTGGCGCACTATCTGGAAGCGGCGCGGGAAACGGCGCGGCAGTGGTCCCATGCGCGGTTCCGGAACGCGCTTGAGGCCGCCTGGATGCGAATCGCGCCGGAGCTTCGGCGCAGCAAGGGTCCCCTGCCCTAGGGGGATGAAGGAGGTCGGCCGGTGGCATCGCCGTTCACGGGGCTGGAAGTCCGCAAGGACATGCGGCCTTCGGCGCGGGCGTTCAGCTTCGACCTCGATCACGCCCTGCTGTCCGTGGTCGCCCTCGAGGCGAGCGTGCCCGACGACGCCTTCACCGCCACGGCGCTCGGGACCGAGCGGGCGGGCAATGCAGTGCTGATCGACGAGCACGGCCTGGTGCTGACCATAGGCTACCTCATCACCGAGGCCCGGGAGGTGACGCTCACCACCGGCGACGGCCGCCGCGTACCCGCCCATGTGCTGGGCTACGACCAGCCGACGGGCTTCGGCCTCGTCCACGCGCTGGAGCCGCTGAACCTGCCCGCCCTGACCCTCGGCGACTCCCGGCGGCTGCGGGCCGACGACGCGGTGGTGATAGCCGGCGCCGGCGGCCAGGCCCATGCGGCGGCCGGACGGATCGTCGCCCGCGAGCCCTTCGCCGGCTATTGGGAATACATGCTGGACGAAGCCCTGTTCACCGGGCCGGCCCATCCCCATTGGAGCGGTGCGGCCCTGATCGGCCCGTCCGGGGACCTGGTCGGCGTCGGATCGCTGCGGGTGGAGCGCGACTCCTCACAGGGCGACGTGACGCCGCTCAACATGTGCGTGCCGGCCGAGCTCTTGGCCCCGATTCTGGGCGACCTCGCCCGCGGCCGCCCCACCGGTCCGCCGCGGCCGTGGCTCGGGGTCTTCGCCCAGGAGGTGGACGACAAGGTGGTGATCCTGTCTGTCGCCGGCGGCGGCCCCGCCGCACGCGCCGAACTGCGCCGCGGCGACGTCGTCCGCGCCGTGGGCGGCCGGCCCGTCTCGGGATTGGCGGACTTCTACCGGCGCCTGTGGAAGCTCGGTCCGGCCGGCGTCGTGGCCCTGCTCACCCTGGAGCGGGGCGGCGACGTCTTCGACGTGGAGGTGCGATCGATCGACCGCACCTCGGTGCTGAAGAAGCCCCGTTTTAACTGAGCCCAGGCGCCTTACCCGAGGGCCGCCATAAGCTCAGGGACGGCGGTCTTGTAATCGGCGACGAGGCCATAGTCGGCGATCTGGAAGATCGGGGCGTCGGCGTCCTTGTTGATGGCGACGATGACCTTGCTGTCCTTCATCCCCGCCAGGTGCTGGATGGCCCCCGAGATGCCGACGGCGATGTACAGGTCCGGCGCCACCACCTTGCCGGTCTGGCCGACCTGGTAGTCGTTGGGGGCGTAGCCGGCGTCGACCGCCGCCCGGCTGGCGCCGATGGCCGCGCCCAATCTGTCGGCGAGGGGCTCCAACACCGCCTTGAACTCCTCGGCCGAGCCCAGGGCCCGGCCACCCGAGACGACGATCCTGGCCGCTCCCAGCTCGGGCCGATCGGAGGCGGTGACCGTTTCGGACACGAACCGGGCGTGAGCCTGGACCGCCGGGGCGGCGATGGTCTCGACCCCGGCCGAGCCGCCCTCCGCCGCCGGCTTGAACGCCGTGGGCCGCACGGTGATCACCTTCTTCGGCTCGGAGGACGACACCGTCTCCAGCGCATTGCCGGCGTAGATCGGCCGCACGAAGGTCGAGCCGTCGATCACCTCGATCACGTCGGAGAGCTGGCTGGTGTCCAGCTTGGCGGCGATTCGCGGGGCGACGTTCTTGCCCACCGAGGTCGCCGGCGTCAGCAAGGCGTCGTAGCCCGCCATCAGCGGGACCACCACGGTGGTCACGGCCTCGGCCAGCATGGCCTTGAGCTCGGCGCTCTCGGCCAGCAGCACCTTGCGCACGCCGGCGATCTTCGCCGCGGCGCCGGCGACGGCCTGGGCGCCCTGCCCCAGCACCAGCACGTCGACGTCGGGGGACAGCGCCAGGGCCGCGGTCACGGTCTTGGCAGTGGTGTCGCGCAGGTGGGCGTTGTCGTGGTCGGCGAGGACAAGAACGGCCATCTCAGAGCACCCCGGCTTCGTTTTTCAGCTTCATCACCAGATCGGCCGCGCTTTCGACCTTGATCCCGCCGCCGCGCTTGGGCGGTTCGGAGACCTTGACCACCTTCAGCCGGGGCGCGAGGTCCAGGCCGTAGTCCGCGGCTGGCTTGACGTCGATCGGCTTCTTCTTGGCCTTCATGATGTTGGGCAGGCTGGCGTAGCGCGGCTCGTTCAGCCTCAGGTCGGCGGTGATCACCGCCGGCAGGTCCACCTCCAGCGTCTGCAGGCCGCCGTCCACCTCGCGGACCACCTTGGCGCTCTTCTCGCCGTCCAGCTCCACCTTCGAGGCGAACGTCGCCTGGGGCCAGTCCAGCAGGGCGGCCAGCATCTGGCCCACGGCATTGTTGTCGCCGTCGATGGCCTGCTTGCCCATCAGGACCAGCTTGGGACCTTCCGCCTCCACCACCGCCTTCAGGAGCTTGGCCACCGCCAGCGGCTCCAAATCCTGGTCGGTCTGGATCAGCAGGCCGCGGTCGGCGCCCATGGCCAGGGCGGTACGGATGGTGTCCTGGGCCTGGGCCGGGCCGATGGAGACCGCCACCACCTCGGTGAGGGCCCCCTGCTCGCGCAGGCGCACCGCCTCCTCCACTGCGATTTCGTCGAAGGGATTCATCGACATCTTCACATTGGCGAGATCGACGCCGGTCTGGTCGGCCTTGACCCGGACCTTGACGTTGAAATCGATCACCCGCTTGACCGGGACCAGGACCTTCATGGCGTCTCCGTCTGTACATTCGGCGCGCGGACTTGCCGCGCTCGCGCGCCGAACCCATAAAGGAGCTCATGACGCGTTTCTACAATCGGCTGATGCTGGGCTTCTGCGGCGTGTTCGTTCTCGCGGTCGCGGCCGCCGTCGGCTACCAGATCATGTACGTGATCCCGGCGCAGAAATGCGAGGAGGCGGGCCATTGGTGGGACCCTTCCACCCGGGCCTGCGCCACGCCCATTTACCTGCCCCACATCACCGGCCGGCCGGTGGGGACCCCCGCTCGCGCCCGGGCCGCCATTCAGGGCCTCCCGGAGGCCCAGCGCCGCTCGCCTCAGGTCACCGCCGATCCGCGGCCCGCGTTCTAGGGACCGGGCCGCCGCTCAACCGTGGCGAGAGCCTTTCCAGACGAAGGCGGCGATCAATACCAGGACGGCGATGAACTGCAGCAACACGCGCAGCCGCATCAGCTTGTTGGAATAGCTGCGCCCGAACTGCCCCCCGCGGAACAGGGAGTAGACCCC
The DNA here is from genome assembly GCA_035493215.1 of Caulobacteraceae bacterium. Taxonomy (GTDB): domain Bacteria; phylum Pseudomonadota; class Alphaproteobacteria; order Caulobacterales; family Caulobacteraceae; genus NCED01. The sequence continues at coordinate 26,408 of DATJIO010000069.1, read as the reverse complement.
CACGCACAAGGTGACGAACACCGCCGCGAGGCAGATCGGGATCAAGACGTTGAACAGGGTCTCCATCGTCCAAGTCTAGGCCGCCGGTTCGCGGCGCGCCAGCCGAGGATTCGCCAATCGCCGCTCAGGTGTTGAACATGGTCGGCGAACGTGTTAGCCGATATTCTGGGCCGAAGTATGTGATGGTGCGCGCTAACGTCGCGCGTTCTGCCCTTGTGATGACGAGGCTACAGCGGTTAGTCCCTGTAACGAGCCCATTTGAACATTGGGCGCGGCGGGGGCTCTTGTGCGAATACGTGACGCAAAGAAGCGGGCAAGCCGGGGGCGCGTCGTCGAAGCCGCCCGGGTACTGTTCGAGGAGGTCGGTTTTCAAGAAACCACCGTCCGCATGATCGCTGAACGGGCCGGGCTGTCGCCGGGCGGGGTATTCACCACCTTCGACGACAAGGTCGCCATCCTCTGCCAGATACTGGCCGAGCAGCGCGAAAGCCTCATCTGCGAGATAGAGCAGCTCGTCCCGACCCTGACCGGCCCCGTCCGCGACCGTATCGAGGCGGTGGTCTCCCTTTGCCACGCCCGCGAGGTTCCCCGGCTGAAGATGGTGGTCGCCTATATCGGCGCCTCCTACGGCTGGAACCAAAAGCTCGAGGAACAATGCGGCCAGCTCCACCGCCGGTTGCGACAGGTGCTCGGCGAAATGCTCCAGGACGGAGTCGACCGCGGGGAGATCCGACCCGAGGCGGGCCTGGAACTGCTGGTGGAGCTGATCACCTCCGCATACGAACGCAACTTCCGCACCGCCCATTACGCCGGTCTGCGCGCCGAGGACCTCGACAAGCGGGTCAGGCGGCAGCTCAATCTGCTGTTCGACGGCGCGCGGACGCGCTGAGCCGACCTAGGCCGCAGGCGGGATGGACCGAGCGGCCTCGCCGAGCCCGGCGCCGGTGGCCGCGAACAGCTCGACCGTGTGGACGTAACGCTGGGCCTGGGCCCGCACCTCCGCCAGCCGTGCAGCATTGAGCACCCGTTCGGCGTCCACCACCGGCAGCACCCCGGTGGCCCCGCCGCGGAAGGCAGCTTGGGCCAACTGCAGCGATCTGGACGCGGCGTCGCGGGCCTGCGCCTGGGCGGCCAAGGCCTCCTCGTCATGGGCCAGGGCCTGGAGCAGGTCGGCGACCTGGCCGAAGGCCGACACGACCGTGGCCTGATAGGTCGCCAAGGCCGCCCGCGCGGTCTCCCGCGTCGCCTGCCGCTCGGCCCGGCGCCGGCCGCCGTCGAAGATCGGCCCGGTGAGGGCCAGCCCGAGATTCAGCACGGTGGCGTCGGTCGAGAACAGCTGTTCCAGCGACGTGCCCGTCTGGTTCATGGAGCCGGTGAGGTTGAGGCTGGGGTAGAGCCGCGCGGTGGCCACGCCGATGTCGGCGGTGGCGGCGTGCAACCGGGCTTCGGCGGCCAGGATGTCGGGGCGGCGGCGCACGAACTCCGACGGCAGGCTCAGGGGGATGCGGACGGGAAGGGTCAGTTGCGCCAGATCGAAGTCGGGGGGCGACCAGTCCGCCGGGGCCTTGCCCACCAGCACCGCCATGGCGTGCCGGGCCGCGGCCAGATCCTGGCGCAGGGGCGGGAGCAAGGCGAGGTCTGCGGCGAGCTGGGCCTCGGCCCCGACCTGGGGGCCCCGGGCCTCAGCGCCCGCAGCCTCGGCCTTGCGGGCCAGGTCGATCGTGCGCCGGTCGTCGGCGATGATGGCTTCGAGGGTCGCCATCTCCGCCCTGACGGCGGCGATCTGCGCCGCCGTCAGGGCTATGTTGCCCGTGATGCTGAGATAGGCCGCGTCGACCTGGTGGGCCTGGGCCTCGGCCCGCGCCTCGGCCCCCTCCACCGCCCGCTTGTTCTGGCCCCAGGGCGACAAGGGATAGGTCACACCCGCCCCGACCGAATAGAGGACGAAGGCCGGATTGGCGTCGAGGTCCGGGAAGCTCGTGGTGTCCAGGCCGAAGGAACCGAGGTTCAGCCTCTGGCCGACGCCGCTGGCGTTCAGCGTCACCTCGGGTGACTTCTGCGCACGGGTGGCTTCGATCTGGACCCTGAGCGCGGCGAGGGTGGCGTCCGCGGCCTGCAGCGACGGGTTGTTGGCCACCGCCAGCCGCATCACCTGGTCGAGCTCCGGCGAGCCGAAATAGCGCCACCAGTCGGCCGCGACGGCCTCGCCCACAAGGACCTGCTGGGCGTTCGGCCCGGTTTCGCCGGCGGCCGCATAGCCGGGGGTCGCCGGCGGCGGCGGGCGGACGAAGTCCGGGCCCACGGTCTTGCACCCCGTCAGCAGGACAGCGAGCGCCAGAGTCGAGGCGTATCCGGCGAGGGGGGTTCGGGACACGGGCGCCTTACTCCATCACGGCGTGGGCGGGTTCGGGCGTGGCCGCCTGGCGTCGGGGCGAGCGCACCAGCAGCAGCAGCGGAATGCAGGCCAGGCACAGGATGCCGGTGACGTAGAAGGCGTCGATATAGGCGATCATCGCCGCCTGCCGCCCGACCTCGGCGTTCAGCTGGGCGAGCCCGACCTGGGTGTCTATATCGAAGGCCCCGCCCTGCAGGATCGGGTTGTCGGGCCGCACATGCTCGGCCAGGGAGCTGCGCGCCGCGCCGATGTTGTTGAGCTGGATGGCGCCGATGATCGAGATGCCGACGCTGGAGCCTATGTTGCGCACCAGGGTGAACAGACTCGAGGCGTCGGTGCGCAGCTGCGGCGGGATGGTGGCGAAGACAATGGTGGTCAGGGGTACGAACACCATGCCCAGTCCCAGGCCTTGCAGCGCCCCGCCGATGACGATCAGCCGGTCGTCCTGGCCCAACGCCATATGCGTCATCGCCCACAGCGCCAAGCCGTTCAGGCCGAAGCCGATGGCGATGATCAGCCGCGAATCGATTTTTCCCACCAGCCGGCCCATCAGCAGCATGGCGGTCAGGGTGCCGATCCCCCGCGGGGCCAGGACGATACCCGTCTGCATCGCCGGATAGCCCATCAGCCGCTGCATCAGCGGCGGCAGCAGGGCCAGGGTCGAGAACAGCATCACCCCGAGGAAGAAGCCCAGCACACAGGAGGTCACGAAGTTGCGGTCGCGGAACAGGGCCCGATCGACGAACGGCTCCCGCGCCGTGGCCGTGCGGATGACGAACCACCAGAAGCCGAGGAAGGCCAGCGCCGCCTCGGCCCAAATCTCAGGCGAGGCGAACCAATCCTCGCCCTGGCCCCGGTCCAGCATCATCTGCAGCGCCCCTATGCCGAGGCTGAGCATTAGGAAGCCCGCCAGGTCGAGCTTGGGCGGGACGGCTTGTCTGTCGCCGTGGATGAAGAAGAATATGCCTGCAGCGGCGGCGAGACCGACCGGCACGATGATGAAGAAGCACCACCGCCAAGTGTAAGCCTCGGTCAGCCAGCCGCCGAGCACCGGCCCGAGGATCGGTCCCACCATCACGCCCATGCCGTAGATGGCCATGGCTTGGCCGTGCTTCTCCCTGGGGTTGATATCCAGCAGGACCGATTGCCCCATCGGCAGCATGGGAGCGCCGAACACCCCCTGCAGCAGCCGGAACAGCACGATCTCCTCGATCGAATTGGCGATCCCGCACAAAGCCGAGGCGATGGTGAAGCCGGCGATGCAGACGAGGAACAGAGTCTTGCGACCCAGCCGCGCCGCCAGCCAGCCGGTCAAGGGGGTCATGATCGCCGAGGCGACGATGTAGGAGGTCAGAATCCAGGTGACCTGATCCTGGGCGGCGTTGAGGCTACCCTGCATGTGCGGCAGGGCGACGTTGGCGATGGTGGTGTCGAGCACGATCATCAGGGTCGTGGTCATCACCGCAAGGGTGACCATCGGCCGGTTCACCGGGCCGGTTCGGCGCGCCTCCATGGCCGCCGAGAAGCTGCTCATGGGCGCGGGCCCGGCACGGGCGCCGGCGGGACATGGCCGAAAAGGGTGCGGCGGTGCTGGGTGTCGATCTTCACCTTGACGCTGAGCCCCGCGTGCAGCCGCGTCCCTATGGCCTCGGGATGGTCGAAGGCGACCCGGACGGGCAGACGCTGGGTCACCTTGACCCAGTTGCCGGTGGCGTTCTCCGCCGGCAGGAGCGAGAAGGCCGAGCCGGTGCCGGGGCTCAGGCTCTCCACGTGCACGGGATATTTCTGGCCGGGATAGGCGTCGATCTCGGCCTCCCCCTTCTGCCCCTCACGCATGTAGTTGAGCTGGTCTTCCTTGAAATTGGCGTCGATCCACATCCGCGGCGCCACAAGGGTGAACAGGGGCTGGGCGGTGTTGATGTAGGAGCCCACCTGCAACTGCTCGACCTTGGTGACGAGGCCGTCCTGGGGGGCGATCACCACCGTTTTGCCCCGGTCGAGGATCAGGTTGTCGAGCGCGGCCTGGGCGCCCTGCACACTGGGGTTGACGTCCGTGGGCCCCTTCGGCGAGCCGCCGATGGTGGCCAGGGCCTGGGCGAGGTTGGCCTGGGCGGCCGCGAGGCGCGAGCGGGCCACGTTGACGTCGTTGGTCCGTTCGTCGAGTTCGCGCCGGGAGCCCACCTCGCTGGCGGTGAGCTGGCGCTGACGCTCCAGCTCTTTCAACCGATAGGCAAGTTCCGCCTGGGCGGCCTTCACTTCGGCCTGGCGCGGTTCGTAGGACGCCTGGGTCGAGCGCACCTGCAGCCGCGCTTCGGCCACCTTGGCCCGCGCGGTGGCGATCGCCGCGTCGTAGTCGCGGGGGTCGAGGCGGAACAGGACCTGGCCCCGTTTCACCTGTTCGTTCTCGTGGACCAGAACTTCGATGACCCGGCCGGAGGTGCTGGCGCTGATCGCCACCCGCGCGGCCTGGACATAGGCGTCGTCGGTGGACTGATAGCGCCCGCCGTTCAGGTAGGCGACCGCCGCCGCCGCCACGATCGCGATGGGGGCGATCGCCATCAACGGCCAGCGCAGCCGCCGCAGCAGGGATTGCGATCGGGCTGGGGCCGCCCCGGCGCCCGCGCCGTTCTGTTCCAGTGCCGCCATGAGTCCCTGATTCCCCTACGACGGCAGGATAGGCCCTGGGGACCACAACGTCCGGTCGAATTGCGTGCAGAAATAAGCGCTCGGCGCTATGACTCAAATGAGAGTTGGTCACGCCGGCAATGAACATGCCTCATTTACGCACCCTCGACCTCAACCTCCTGCGGGTGTTCCTGGCTCTGCTCGACGAGGGCAGCGTAACCCGGGCCGGAACGCGCCTGGGCCTGACCCAATCGGCGGTGAGCCACGCCCTGAACCGGTTGCGTTACGGGCTGGACGACCAGCTGTTCGTACGCGGGCCCTCCGGTATGCAGCCCACCCCCCGCGCCGTCGAGATTGCGCCGCGGGTCCGCCAGGGCCTGGGCCAGTTGCAAACCGCCCTGGCGCCGGCCACCTTCGACCCTGCGGAGAGCGACCGGGACTTCGTCATCGCCGCCGGCGCCTATTCCGCCAGCGTCCTGCTGCCCGAGATGATCGCGCGGGTGCGCCTCCAGGCGCCACGGGCGTCGATCCGGGTGCAGAGCGCCTTCCGCGGACCGGTGGAGGAGCTCGACGCCGGCCGCTGCGATCTGGTGATTGGCATGTTCGGGCGGACCCCGGAGCGGTTCGACAGCGAGCCGGTGTTCCGCGACCGCATGGTGTGGGCGCTCCGAGCCGACCATCCCGCGGCGAGCCGGCCCCTGACCGTGGAGAGCTTGGCCGCCCTGTCGCACTTGGCGGTAGCGACCGCCGACCCCGCCGACATCGTCCACGGCAGCGTGCTGGAGCAGGGCGTGGAGCGGCGGGTGGCGTTCGACGACAGCGTCCTCTCCGACGAACTCACGGCGCGGGGGCTTGGCCGGAAGGTGGCGCTCACCCTGTCGGACATGCACGCCGCCCTGGCGGTGGTGGCCCGGTCGGACATGACCGCGGCCGTGCCCCTGGGGCTGGTCAAGGTGTTCGGGTCCGCCCTGGGGCTGAAGGCGATGGAGCCGCCCTATCCGTCGCCGGACCGGGACATCGTCGCCCTCTGGCGCAGGGACAACGACGGGCCGGCGCTGCAATGGTTGCGAGGGCTGCTGCGCGAGGCCGGCGCGGTCTTCATGCAGCGGCTGAGGGGACGTGAAGCGGGCTAGCTGCGCCACCGCAGCAGCGCCGGCTCCACCGGGTTGACGAAGGCCCGGCCCGAGGCCCGCGACGCGGCCCAGGCCTTCTTGAGCTGCTGGTACCATTTGGCCTGGCGGTCGGCGTCGTCGACCCACATCAGCGGCGGATCGTAGGCCAGGCCCTGGTTCTGCAGGTTCACCATGTCCCCGTCGTCGCGCAGGAAGCGACGCGCCAGCAGGCGGATCACCGGCCGTATCAGGCTGAACACCGGATGGTCGGACCAGAAGATCTGAGTGATCCGGGTCAGGCCGTCGTTGACCGGCGTCAGGCAGGTCAGGGCCAGCACCTGGCGCTTGCCCACCGTGATGTGCTCCCACCGCAAGGCCGGCAGGCGGAAGCTGATCTCCGTGAGGGGCTCGCCGCCCAGGATGCGGTAGGCCCGCGAGTTCTTCGAGGGTTCGTGCCTGAGCATGACGAAGCCCAGATCGCGCGGCTCGAAGCGTTTTTGCTTGTCGTACCGGCCCGAGGAGGACCGCCACCACCAGTGGCGGTGGACGTAGGGGCCATGGGCCGGGTCCATCAGCCCGACCACCGCGTGGTCGATATGGACCTTGAAGTCCATCCTCTCGACCAGCTTGGGCGCGCCGCCCATCACGCCCTCGAACAGGGGCGGCGGTCCGTCCGGCCCCGGGGACCGGACGGACTCGGCCATGAATATCCACACCAGGCCCTGCTGCTCGCACGCCGGATAGTTCCGGACCCGGATCCGCTCGGCCTCGAAGTCCTGACCGGCGACCTGGGAGGCGACCTTGGTGCAGACGCCGTCGCGGGTGCGGAAAGTCCAGCCGTGGTAGGGGCACTCGACCACCTCGGCCCCCGTCTCGTCGGCCTTCAGCCGTCCGGCGGAAAGAGGCGAGGCCCGGTGGGGACAGACGTCGCGCAGGGCGTAGACCTGGCCCGAGCGGGTGCGGCCCAGCAGGACCGGCTCGCCCAGCAACTCGAAACGCTTCAGCCGGCCGGGCTTCAACTCCGCGCTCAGGGCCGCGAAATACCAGAGGCCATGGAGGAATCCCTGCCCGAAAACCGCCGACGGACGCGGCGCAGCCTCCAGCTCGGCGGTTATGGAGTCCCCTTCGCCCATGCTTCTCCTGCGCGGCTGAGCCGCAATTGCCTGCGCGAGCGAATACGCGCACCCTCGATCCGTGCGCCAACTTCCCGGCCGGGAAGCGCGAGAGGGGGTCTCTCGATATGTTCGCCGCCTTGCCGCTCCTGGCCCTGCCGGTGCTGTTCTATAACGCCCTGGCGCTGACGGCCATGCCGGAGGGCTTCCGCAGCGCTTTGGCCCAGGACCGTATGGCCCAGCAGCTGTTCGCCATCCCGACCGCTTCGGGCGGCTATTGGCCGATCAGCCTGGGCGACCTTCTGGTGTTCGCCTCGCTGCTGATCCTGTTCATCGAATTGCTGAAGGCCACCACCAGCCGGCGAATCGCCATCATCAACCACTCGCTGTCGATGATCCTGTTCATCGTCTGCTTGGTGGAGTTCCTGCTGTTCCGCGCCTTCTCCACCTCGGCCTTCTTCCTGCTCACCACGATGGTGCTGCTGGACGTGCTGGCGGGCTTTATCGTCACCATCGTCGCCTCGCGGCGCGACATCGACGTGATCGGCTGACGCCGGAGGGGCGAAACTGCCTAGGCGAGGACGGTAAAGATCAGGGCCGCGACCAGGACGTCGAAGGCCCTGAGGGCGATGGGATGGAACATGGGTCGGCTCCGCGATTGGCGCTGCGGGCCATGCAAGACCCGGACCACGCCCCCCCCGGGATGAGCGGGCGGACCGTCAGACCGCCTTGACCCTCAGCATCCCCGCCACAGGCCGGCGATCGGCCTCGCCGGAATATTCGGCGCCGAGGTAGGCGGCGCGCGCCGCGCCCAGCACCGGCGCGCCTCCCTTCAGGCCGCGGCGGGCGCCGTCCTGGCCCAGCAGGTGGGCGTCGAAGGGGCCGGCGCGGACCTGGGCCGGCCTGGAACGGGCTTGTGCGCCGGCGCGCTCGCGGCGGGCGTCCACGGCCGGACCGACGGGAACGGGAAGGTTCGAAGAAAGGCTCATAGCGGCACACTCCGGCGGGTCTCGCAGGGCCGGCACGCAACCTCCGTGCCGCTGCCGCGCCGTGCCAGCCCCTAGCGTCCGCCGGCGAGCCGTTCGATCTGGCGCTGCATCTCCTCGACCCGCGCCTTGAGTTCGGCCAGGGAATCGCCCCCCGGCGTCGACGGGGCGGCAGGCGCGGCAGCAGGCGCGGCAGGCCGGGGCGGGTTGGCCGGGTCGGGGGCGGCGCCGCTCTGGCCGGCGGCGTCTTCGGGGCGCAGATAGGCGAAGGGGGTGAACATCTTCATCGCCCGGTCGAAAATGGCCATGTTCTGGCGCACCTGGTCCTGGAAGGCGCCGTAGCCGTCGGTGGCCCCGAAGGCGCTCATGCCGAACTGCTCGCGCATCTTCTCCTGCTGCTGGGTGAAGGCGTTGAGCGACATCTCCAGATAGCTGGGAACCAGGGACTGCATCTGGTCGCCGTAGAAGCCGATCAGCTGGCGCAGGAACTGTATCGGCAGCAGGTTTTGCCCGCGCCCTTCTTCCTCGAAGATGATCTGGCCGAGCACCGAGCGGGTGATGTCGTCGTTGGTCTTGGCGTCGTAGACCACGAAATCCACCCCCTCCTTCACCATCTCACGCAGATGCTCAAGGGTGACGTAGGATGAGGAGCCGGTATTGTAGAGCCGCCGGTTCGCGTACTTCTTGATGACGATCTTATCGCCGGGATTCTTCCCAGGGCGGGCGCTTTTCGGTGCAGGCTCTGACGCGTCGGCCACGATTTCGCTCCGCAGGTTTTTGTGCGTACGCGAAGATATTAGCACGAACCTCGTCCTGGGGCGCTAGGGGTTCCTTGCTTCGCAGCACGGTTGCGCGGCGCCTGCAGCAATTTTGTGCAGCGCAATTTGACGCGAGCGTCAATTCGGTTGTGGGCGCATTTGGCGCTATGTGTCGGGAGCCGGGCCAGCTAACCACCCGCCCATGAGAGCCGCCCGATTTGTAAGGAGCGGCCCGCCACCCCTTTGAACGCCGGAACCGAGAGCCGACACCCATGACCGACATCGTCATCGCCGCCGCCGCCCGCACCCCCGTCGGCTCCTTCAACGGCGCCCTTTCCCCCCTCGCCGGACACGACCTTGGCGCCATCGCCATCAAGGCGGCGCTGGAGCGGTCGGGCGTCGGCGCCGACGAGGTCGACGAGGTGATCCTGGGCCAGGTCCTGCAGGCCGGCGCCGGCCAGGGCCCGGCTCGCCAGGCGGCGGTCAAGGCCGGAGTGCGGATCGAGGCGCCGGCGTGGAGCTTGAACCAGATCTGCGGCTCGGGCCTGCGCTCGGTGGCCCTTGGCTATCAGCAGATCGCCATGGGCGATGCGGCCATCGTCGTCGCCGGCGGTCAGGAGAGCATGAGCCAGGCCCCCCACGCCGCCCACCTGCGCAACGGGACCAAGATGGGCGACCTGGCCATGGTCGACACCATGATCAAGGACGGGCTGTGGGACGCCTTTAACGGCTACCACATGGGCCAGACCGCCGAGAACATCGCCGCCAGGTGGCAGATCACCCGCGAGGACCAGGACCGCTTCGCCGTCGCCTCGCAGAACCGCGCCGAGAAGGCCCGCGCTGAGGGCAGATTCGCCGACGAGATCGTTCCGGTCACCATCAAGGGTCGCAAGGGCGACACCGTCGTCGACCAGGACGAATACATCCGCGCCGGCGCCACCTACGAATCCATGTCCGGCCTGCGCCCGGCCTTCGACAAAGCCGGCACGGTCACCGCAGCCAACGCCTCGGGTCTGAACGACGGCGCCGCCGCCCTGGTGCTGATGAGCGCCGACGAGGCCAAGCGCCGGGGAATCGAGCCCCTGGCCCGGATCGTCTCCTGGGCCAACGCCGGGGTCGATCCGGCGATCATGGGCACCGGCCCGGTCCCGGCCAGCCGCAAGGCGCTGGCCAAGGCCGGCTGGACCCTGGCCGACCTCGACCTGATCGAGTCCAACGAAGCCTTCGCCGCGCAGGCCCTGTGCGTGGTGCGCGAGCTCGGTCTGGACGGCGACAAGGTCAACGTCAACGGCGGGGCCATCGCCATCGGCCATCCGGTCGGCGCCTCGGGCGCGCGGATCCTCACCACCCTGCTGCACGAGATGAAGCGGCGCGACGCCAAGAAGGGCCTGGCGACCCTGTGCGTCGGCGGCGGCATGGGCGTCGCGCTCTGCGTCGCTCGCGACTGACGACCTGACGACCTGACGACCTGACGACCTGACGAGATTCATCGAAACGGCTCCGCTTGTGGAGCGTTGGTTCTAAGGACCGGCCCGAATGGCCCGGACCATGGTTGGAGACTGCAAATGGCGAGGGTGGCCCTGGTTACGGGGGGGACGCGCGGGATCGGCCGGGCGATCGTGGAACGGCTGGTGGCCGACGGATTCTCCGTCGCCGCCGGTTATGCCGGCAACGAGGAGGCCGCGAAGGCCTGCGCCGAGGAGCTCGGCGTCATGATCGTCAAGGGGAACGTCGGCGACTTCGAGGACTGCGGCAACGCGGTGAAGCTCGTCGAGAACGAGCTCGGCCCCATCGACGTGCTGGTCAACAACGCCGGCATCACCCGCGACGCCATGCTGCACCGCATGACCCCGCAGCAATGGAACGAGGTGATCTACGTCAACCTCGCGTCGATCTTCAACATGAGCCGGCATGTGATCGAGGGCATGCGCGAGCGGTCCTATGGCCGCATCATCAACATCTCCTCGATCAACGGCCAGAAAGGCCAGATGGGCCAGGCCAACTACTCCGCCGCCAAGGCCGGGGTGATCGGCTTCACCAAGGCTCTGGCCCAGGAGACCGCCTCCAAGGGCGTCACCGTCAACGCCGTGGCCCCGGGCTACATCGACACCGAGATGGTCGCCGCCGTGCCCCAGAACGTGCTTGAGAAGATCATCGCCAACATCCCAGTCGGTCGGCTCGGCAAGGGCGAGGAGATCGCCGCCTGCGTCGCCTTCCTGGCCCGCGAGGACGCCTCCTTCATCACCGGCACGACCATCACCGCCAACGGCGGCCAGTACTACACGGGGTGACGCCGGCGCCCCCCCGGCGGAGCGGGGGGCTGTGGCCGCCGGAACACACTCGAAAGACTTGTTTTCCCGGCGGCGCCACGCCTCGCTCTCGTCCTAAAAGCGCCCCACTCCACCAGCATCTGCAATCGCATGAGTTTTGTATCCAGGTTCGCGGGCTGCGCTTGGGGGGCGCTGGCGGCGACGGCGCTCGCCGCGTCGGCGGTCGCCCAACCCATGTCCCTGCGCGACCACCTGTTCGGCGCGCCGCAGGACGAGCGCAACTTCGCCACCCCCGACGTGGCCCGGTTTGTCCCAGAGGCCGGCGAGCCCTTCGTGCTCGATAGGTCGGCCGGGCGCGAAGTGTACATGAAGTTCGAGGCCAGCCCGGAGATTTGGGCGCTCAACCCCACCCCCGGCCCCCGCGGGGACGTGATCTACAAGGACGACATGGGCGAGCCCATACTCAGGGCCACGCGCCTGGGCGGCCTGACCCTTTTCACCCCCGACCGGCCGGAGGGGATGGCCGCGGCCTATATGGGCCAGGGGCCCGCGTTGCGGCCGCCGCCGGTGTTCAGCGCTTCGGCCTTGCTGCAGAGCTTCACCCAGGCCAGCGGGCGCGCCGGCCGCGCGGCCGGTCGGTCGCTGCTCTTCCAGGCGGAGAACTTTCCCCCCGGCGCCGCCGCTCTGATCGCCGACGCCGCCACCCTGGTCGGCGAGGCCTTTGTGGAGGTGGCGGCCACCGGCGACCGCGGCCGCCGCCAGCTGGCGCGCTTCGGCAAGGTGCGGTTCGACCTCGGCCGCAACCCGGTCGCCGAGGCCAAAGGCGACACCGTCAAGATCACCATCGCTCCCGAGCGAGGCCTGGCGGGGCGACCGTCGTCCCACCGCATCGCCGCGGCTCTGACCAAACGCTAGGGCCGCGCGGCTTCAGGACGGGTTCATCTGGACACGGGCAGCATCCGCCCGTAACCACGCCCGGCCGGAAAGTCTCAGGACCTGCAGATGAGCGTGTCAGTTCGCGTCGCGACCTTGCCGATCCTGGCTGCCGCCCTCGTGACCGGCCTCGCTTCCGTCGGCCATGCCCAGGCCACGCGCCAGACCCCCGGCTTCTCCGAGGACCAGGCCAAGCGCGGCGCCGAGTCCTATCAGGCCAACTGCGCGCTCTGCCACGGCCCGCGCCTCGACGACGGCGAGTTCGCCCCGGCGCTCAAGGGTCCCGCCCACGCGGCCTACTGGCGCGGCAAGACCGCCGAGGACATGCTGAACTACATGAACACCGCCATGCCCCCGTCCGAGCCGGGCGGACTCGGCGCCCAAGCCTACGCCGATATCATGGCTTTCATGCTGCAGGCCGCCGGAGCGCCCCCCGCGGACAAGCCGCTCCCCACCGATCCCGCCGCCTTGCGCGGCGCGGCGCCCACCCGCTGAAAGGACCATCATGCGCCTACGTAACCTGCTGCTGGGTCTCGCCGCCCTCGCCCTGCCGGCGATGGCGCAAGCCGCCGGTGCGCCCAAGGGCGACCCCGCCAGGGGCGAGGCCCTGGTCAAGACCCGCTGCTCGATCTGCCATTCGACCGTGGTCGATACGACTCCGCGCCCGGCCCCTACCCAGAAGGGCGTCGTCGGCCGCAAGGCCGGCACGGTGGTCAATTTCAAATATTCCGCGGCCTTGAAGGCCTCGGGCCTGACCTGGACCCCGGCGAACCTGGACAAATTCTTGACCAACCCGGCGGCCATGGTCCCGGGCACCTTCATGGTCATCGCGGTGCCCAACCCTGCCGAACGGGCAGACATCATCGCCTACCTGGCCACGGTCAAGTAGGACAGGCGGCCGGCTTAGCCGCTAATGTGCGAAAAAGCCTGACGGAGCCGCGACCAGACCCATGACCACCGCCGCCGTGACGGAGCCGAAGCTTCGATCTTCTATCTGGTGCTACGCCGTGGCCGGGTGGTCCGGCTTCTTCGTCATGCTGGTGGAGCTGATCGGCGGGCGGCTGATCGCCCCCTTCTTCGGCTCCAGCATCTACGTGTGGGGCGCGGTGATCTTCGTCTTCATGCTGGGCCTGGCGGTGGGCTACCTGTTGGGGGGAATCTGGTCGCGCGTCGGGGCGTCGGTTCCGCGCCTGTGCGCCATACTGGCGGCCGCGGCGGTCGCCACCTTGCCGGTGGTGCTGTTCGGCGACGCCGCCCTGAACGCCATCTTCGACCACACCAGCGACCCGCGCACCGGCTCGCTGCTCACCTGTTTCCTGCTGTTCTTCGTCCCCGCGGTGCTGTCGGGCATGGTCTCGCCCTATGCCGTGCGGCTGATCGTGCGTGACGAGGCCACCTCGGGCCGCAGCGCGGGCTACCTCTATTTCGTCTCAACGGTGGGCTCGTCGGCGGGCACCCTGATCACCTCCTTCTATCTGGTGCTGCTGTTCGAGGTGAACACCATCCTGCTGGCCGGCGTCGGCGTCTCGATCCTGCTGGGCGCGACCGGCGCCCTGGCCAACCGCAACAAAGCCTCGGGGAAGTCCGCATGAAGCGCCTCCACGCCCTGCTCCTGACCACGGCCCTGCTCGCGGGCGCCGGGGCCGCCCTGCCCGTGCTGGCCGCCCGCCAGAACGACACCCTGCATGAGGAGCGCTCGCTCTACCGCAACATCTTCGTCACCCAGGACGGGGACGAGCGGTGCCTGCTGTTCCGGGCCCGCCGCGGCCTGGGACGCGAGTCCTGCAAGCTGATGTCGAACCCCGACCGCCTGGTGTTCGAATACGCCCAGATGATGCTGTCGGGCCTCTACGCCAATCCCTCGCCCAAGCGGATCCTGGTCATCGGCCTGGGCGGCGCCACCCTGCCGTCGGCCCTTCAGGAGCTGGTCCCCGACGCCAAGATGGACGTGGTCGAACTGGACTCGGCGGTCGATCGGGTGTCGCGGAAGTATTTCGACTTCAAGCCCACCGCCAACACCAAGGTGAGGATCGAGGACGGCCGGGTGTTCGTGAAGCGGGCCGGCCGGGCCAAGCAGACCTACGACCTTATCATGCTCGACGCCTTCGAGAGCGACTACATCCCCGAGCACATGCTGACCCGGGAGTTCCTGCAGGAGGTCAAGGCGATCATGGCGCCCAAGGGCGTGCTGGTGGCCAACACCTGGTCCTCCAGCGGCCTCTACGACCACGAGTCGGCCACCTACCAGTCGGTGTTCGGCGACTTCTTCAACATGAAGCTCGACAACCGGGTGATCCTGATCCGCGACGGCGGCCTGCCCGACCCGGCCGAGCTGCGCGCCAACGCCCAGAAGTTCGAGACCGAGTTCGTCCGGCGCGGTACTGGCCTCGCCACCCTGCTGCCGATGATGCGCGTACGGAAGGACTGGGACGCCGCTTCGCGCATCCTCACGGACCAGTACTCGCCGTCGAACGTCCTCAACGCCCAAAAGCGGGGGGGCTAGCTACTCCGCCACGCAGGCGAAGCTCGCCGCCGCGGCGGCGTCGCCGGCGCCCTTGTACTTCGGCCAGGCCGGATATTCGCACAGGGGCCGGGTGCGGCCGGCGGTGGCCCTGGCGGTGTCGCCCGCCACCGGCCCGTCGGGGCCCTGCCCCTTCTCGACCCAGGCGTCCAGGGCCGCGAGCGCATCCCATCCGACCACGAACGAACCGTCGCCATGGCCGAAGCCCGGCACGAGGAAGAAGCGGGCGAACCGCCGCAGCGGCGCCGCGCCGAAGCGGGCTTGGACCCGCTCCCAATAGGCGATGGTGTTGTAGGGCGTCACCGCCGTGTCGATGGTCCCGTGCACCAAGATGAGCTTGCCGCCGCGGGCCTGGAACCGGGATATGTCGGGATCGCTGGCGTCGGTCGTCCTCGACGCCGCTTCCAGCTGCGCGGCGTGGTCGGCGGCCTTGAAGGTCAGGGTGTCGGCCTTGGCGTCGCCCAGCACGGCGTAGCGGGTGAGCTGGTCGCCCATGAAATAGACCGTGGCGTCGGTGGCCTGGCGCGGCGGAACGGACGGCCGGGCCTGCTTGCCCAGCGAGAACCGCAGCATGTCGGCGCCTTCCAGGATCGGCCACCGGGCGAAGGTGTCGACCCCCGACAGGGTAATCCCCAGCTTGCGGTCCGAGGCGAAGCCGCCGACGAAGCCGATCTGGGCGTCGGACAGGCAGGCGGGCCCCTCTCCGCCGCCGGGGCAGCGCAGGCCGGCGATCTTGAAGCCGCTGCGGCAGGCTGGTCGGTTGGCGATCAGCCCATCCTTGGCCCCGTCCAGTCCGTCGCAGGCGGCGATCACCGCCTCGTGCAGCATCGCCATCTTCTCGGGCGGCATCCAGGCGCCGGGGGTGTTGTAGAGCGACTGGCCGACCAGCACCCCGTTCAGCTGCAGGGCGGTCAGGTCGTAGACCGGGTAGAAGGCCACCACCCCGTCGTAGTCCTGGGGCCAGTTCTGGATCACGAGGAAGCCCTCGTGACCGCCCTGCGAGCCGCCGGAAAAATACTGGCGCCGGGGGGCCGCGCCGTAGCGCCGGGCGATAAGGGCCCCGGCGGCGTCGTGGGTCTTCTTCAGCTGGTCCTTGGCGAAATTGTTCCAGGCCTCGGCGTTGAGGGCGAAGGCCGCAGGGTCCTGACCCTGGGCCGCCGCATCGTGGCCGGAGTCGCTGCCGAAGGTGGCGTAGCCCTGCCTGATGGCGGAAAGCTGGCCGGGGGCGGCCCATTGAGTCGCCTCCCCGGTCACCACGGTCCCGTCATAACCGCCGCCGCCGAACTGCACCGCCTTGCGGTTCCAGGCGGTGGGCAGGTTGAGCTGGAAGCGGATGTCGGGAGCGGTCGGGTCGACCGGATGGATGGCCCCCAGCACCTTGCAGTATTCCCCATGCGCCGGGCTGTCGGTCAGGGTCGCCGAGGTGACCGCCGCACCCCGGGTCGGCAGGGCGATCCGCCCCGCCTCTACCGTGGCGCCGGCCAGAGCCGAACAGGCTGCGGCGGCCCCGCCGCCCGTCGTCGCCGCTGCGGCCGGGCCCGCCATCCACACGGCGGCGCTCAGGGCGAGTCCGCCCGCGATGATCCTGGGTCCCATGCCGTCTCCTCCGGTTCCGCATCCGCGGTTCTTGTTGCGGAGGAGCCTGCAGCAAGACGGCCTGCTCAGTCCAGCGTCGTCCGGTAGCGCAGCATCGCCAGGGTCGCCACGGCGACGACGAACACCGCCAGCGCCGCCAGGCTCGGGACCAGCTCGGCGAAGCCGACGCCCTTCAGCAGCGCGCCGCGCACAACCCGCAGGAAATGGGTCACCGGCAGGCATGAGCCGAGCGCCTGGGCCCAACCCGGCATCCCGCGGAAAGGGAAGGCGAAGCCCGAGAGCAGGATCGAGGGCATTATGTAGAAGAACGACAACTGCATCGCCTGCAGCTGGGTCCTGGCCGCCGTCGAAATCAGGAAGCCCAGCGCGAGGCTGCCGACGATGAACAGCATGATCCCCGTCGCCAGGGTCCCCCACGAGCCGACCGTCTCGGCCATCGGCACCTGGAACAGGGCCCGGGCCAGGGTCAGGACCACCAGGGTCTGGATCACCCCCACCACCACATAGGGCGCCAGCTTGCCCACCATCACCTCGATGGGCCGCACGGGGGTGGCGAGCAGGCTCTCCATGGTCCCCCGCTCCCGCTCGCGGGTGACGCCCAGCGAGGTCATCATCACCAGGGTCATCGACAGGATCACCCCGAGCAGGCCCGGCACGATGTTGTAGGCGGTGACGATCTCCGGGTTGTAGCGGCGGTGGACCACCACCTCGAAGGGGGGGCGGGCATCCTGCCGGGGGCCGAGGGCGCCCGTGAGGTCGTGGCGCAGGGCCTCGGCCGGGAGGCTGGCGAGGGCCGCCAGGGCGCCGCCGGTGGCCGCCGGGTCAGTGGCGTCGGCCTCGACCAGCAGCTGGGCCTTGTCGCCGCGCACCACCCGCCGGGTGAAGTCGCCGGGGATGGTGACCGCGAACTGCACCTCGCCGGACGCCATCAGGCGGTCGAGCTCGGCGGGAGAGCGCGCCACGCGGGAGAGGTCGAAATAGCCGCTGTTGTGCAGGCCCGAGAGGATCGAGCGGGAGAAGGCGCCCTGGTCCTGCACCAGGACGGCGGTGGGCAGGTGGCGCGGATCGTTGTTGATGGCGTAACCGAACAGCATCAGCTGAACGATCGGCATCACCAGGATCATGGCGTAGGTCAGCCGATCGCGCCTGAGCTGGGTGAATTCCTTGGCCAGCACCGCCAGGACACGGAGGGGCGAGAAGCTGTCCATCAGGCCGTCTCCTCGCGGGCGTCGGCCATCAGGCGGATGAAAACGTCTTCCAGGGTCGCCTGGACCTCGGTCCAGGCGAAGGGCTCGCGACGGTACGGGGCGATGGCCGCCTCGAGCGCATCCCGGTCGGTCCCGCTCACGTGCAGGGCCTGGCCGAAGGGGGTGGCGGTGAGCACGCCGGCCTTGCGCTCCAGGTCCGGACCCAGCCTGTCGGCCCCCGGACCCGCGGCGCGGAAGGTGATGAGGTGGGAGTCGGCGATGATGGAGGCCGCGGTCCCCCGCGCGATCAGCCGGCCGTCGAGGATGTAGCCGATCTCGTGGCAGCGCTCGGCCTCGTCCATGTAGTGGGTGGAGACCAGCACGGTCAGGCCACGGGACGACAGCGCGTGGATCTCGTCCCAGAAGTCCCGCCGCGCCTTTGGGTCGACCCCGGCTGTGGGCTCGTCGAGCAACAGGAGCCGCGGCTCGTGCAGGGTGCAGGCCGCCAGGGCCAGCCTCTGCTTCCACCCGCCGGAAAGCTCGCCGGCCAGCTGTCCGCGTCGCGCCGTCAGCGCCAGGCGCTCCAACGCCGCGTCCACCCGCTCGCGCCGGCGGTCCAGGCCGTAGATCCGGGCGGTGAAGGCTAGGTTCTCCTCGATCGTCAGGTCCTCGTAGAGCGAGAACCGCTGGGTCATGTAGCCGGTCTGGCGCTTGATCGCCGCGGCCTCGCGGCGGATGTCGAGGCCCAGGCAGGCCCCCTCGCCGCTGTCGGGTTTCAACAGGCCGCACAGCATCCGCAAGGTGGTGGTCTTGCCCGAGCCGTTGGGGCCAAGGAAGCCGCAGATGCGCCCCGTCTCCACCTGGATCGAGACGTCCTTGACCACGTGCTTGGACCCGAAGCTCTTGTTCAGGCCGCGCACGTCGATGGCCAGGGTCACTTCCCCGCCTCCGGCAGCGGGACCACGTCGATGGGCAGGCCCGGGGTCAGGCCCGCGGGGTCGGCCGGCCGCGCCTCGACCATGAACACCAGCCGGTCGCGGGTCTTGCGGCTGTAGATCACCGGCGGGGTGAACTCCGGGCGCGGGCTGACGTAGGCGATGGCGGCCCGGCGCTCAGCGCCGCAGCCGTCGCAGGAAAAACGCACCTCCGCCCCCGGCCGATACGCCGCCACCGCGCCCTCGGGGACGAAGAACCTCAGCTTGATGCGGTCGTCCGGGAGCAGGCTCACCACCGGCTGGTTGGCGTTCGCCCATTCGCCCGCCTGGAAGAACACGTCCTCGACCCGCGCCGCCCCCGGCGCCCGGGGGGCGAGTTGGTCGGCGCGCACGCCGATGTCGGTCAGGCCGGCGCGGCCCTGCGCCACCCGCGCCTGGGCGGCGGCGACCTGCGCCGAGGCGCCCTTGGCCTGTTCGGCCGCGGCGCGCGCCTGGGCGGCGGTGCTGGCCGCGGTGGCCTGGGCCCGCTCGACGTCCTGGGTCGCCACGGTTCCGGGATCGTCGCGCTTCATCCGGGCGTAGCGGTCCGCCACGCTGCGGGCGTCGCCGGCCACCGCGCGGGCGGATTCCGCGGCGTTGCGCGCCCGATCGTATTCCGCCTGGGCGGCCTGGACCTGAGCCCCGGCCTGGACGATTTCGGCCTGGCGCTGCTCGGTCTGGGCTCCCACCTGGCGGGCGTCGAGGGTGAAGAGCGGCGCGCCGGCCGCCACCCTCTGCCCCCGGACCACCGCGACCGACGTCACAGGCCCGGCGGCGGGGGCGGCGAGATAGAGCTGTTCGCCCTCGATGTACCCGGACAATTGGGCGCCGTCGTCTCCGCGGGGCCGCCAAGCCAGCCACAGCAGGCTTCCGGCGACGGCGGCGGCCACGGCTACGCCGATCAGGCGGACGGGGGGCTTCATGCGGCGGCCCGAGACGGCGTGACCAGCCCGTGGAGCACCGCCCGCGCGTGCTGCTGGGCGAGGTCGGCCAGATCGAGGGGCGCCCCGCCCACGGGGACGAACACTTCGCGCCACAGGATGCCCGTCACCATCGGCCCGACCAACGAAAAGGCATAGAGGCGTGCGTCGCCGCTGCGCGCTTCGCCGCGGGCCTGAGCTCGCTCGACCACCGCGGTCAGAACGCCCAGGGCCTGGGACACCACCTGATCATGCCATATCTGCGCCAGGTCGGGGAAGTTGCGGGATTCCCCGATCACCATCTTGGCGACCCCGCCGATGTGCGACCCCTGGGCCACGGCGGCGATCAGGGACAGGAGCGTTGGAACGATGCGGTCGAGCGGCTGGTCCTCGACCGCCGCTAGCAGCCTGGCCTGGTCCAGGCGGGGACTCACGGCCTGGGCCACCACCGCCCTGAACAGGTCGGTCTTGGTGGCGAAATAGAGATACAGCGCGGCCTTGGAGACCCCGGCCCGGGCGGCCACATCTTCCAGCCGGGCGGCGGCGAACCCCCGCTCGGCGAACACCTCGAGCGCGGCGGCCGCGATCTCGGCGGGCCGCGCCGTCTTGCGGCGCCGCCAACGGGGAGCGGCAGGGACGGCGTCAGGCATGGGCGACCTTGATGACCGATGGGTCAGTAATAGCCTCGCCCCTCCGGCTCCGCAACCGCGGCCATTACACCGATGTGAATTCCGGACAGCCGGCGGCGTGCTAGGCTCAGCCTATGTCCAGCGTCGTTCATCTGAAGTGGGGAGAGGATCCGCCGAGCGGCGACCGCTACCTTTTGGTCACCCGCCAGGGCCGTATCCGCGGGGACGACTTCTACATCAGCCCCTCGTCCCGCCTGCAGACGGCAGTGGTGATGGAACGGGCCTTCGCCTCGCTCAACTCCGCCCTCACCGCCGCCCAGGCCGAAGCTCAGCTCCAGGGGGTCGAGACCATCTACGTCCGAATGGCCTGAGCGGCACTCACCACTCCGCGTAGCCGCCGTCGGGCGTACGCCAGATCGGATTGCGCCAGGCGTGGCTGTCCTTGGCCGCTTCGCGCACCCGGGCCTCGTCGACCTCCACCCCCAGCCCCGGCCCTTCCGGCACGGCGACGTAGCCGTCCTTCACGTCGAACACCGACGGGTCGGCGCAGTAGGTCAGGAGGTCGTGGCCGCCGGTGTTGTAGTGGATGCCCAGCGACATCTCCTGGATCACGAAATTGGGCGTCGTGGCGGCGAGTTGCAGACAGGCCCCCAGCGCCAGCGGCCCAAGGGGACAGTGGGGCGCCACCGCCACGTCGTAGGCCTCGGCCATGGCGGCGATGCGGCGGCATTCCGACAGCCCCCCGGCGTGGCTGAGGTCGGGCTGGATGATGTCGACGACGCCGCACTCCAGGAACGGCTTGAAATCCCAGCGGCTGAACAGGCGCTCGCCCAGGGCGATGGGGATGGTGGTCAGCCCGGCCAGTTGCTCCAGCCCCTCGATGTTCTCCGACAGCAGCGGCTCCTCGATGAACAGGGGCTGCAGCGGCTCCAGCAGCCGGGCGAGCTGCTTGGCCATCGGCTTGTGCACCCGGCCGTGGAAGTCGAGCCCGCAGTCCATACCTGCGGCCTTCACCGCCTCGACGCGGCTGACCACCGCGTCCAGGGCCGAAAAGCGGTCGAGCCAGCCCAGCTCCGGCGTGGCGTTCATCTTCACGGCGTTGAAGCCCTGGGCCTTGCGCGCCTTGGCCCCCTCGCCGGCCTCGTGCGGCTGGTCGCCGCCGATCCAGGCATAGACGGCGATGCGGTCACGCACCTTGCCGCCCATCAGCTCCCAGGCCGGCCGGCCCATGGCCCTGCCCTTGAGGTCCCATAGCGCCTGGTCCAATCCAGACAGGGCCGACATCAGCACCGGTCCGCCGCGGTAGAAGCCGCCGCGGTAGCCGACCTGCCAGGCGTCCTCGATACGGAAAGGGTCGGCCCCGATGAAACGGTCGCGCAGGGCCGCGAAGGCGCCCTCCACGGCCTCGGCCCAGCCCTCCAGGCTGGCCTCGCCCCAGCCGACGGCGCCGTCGTCGGTCTCCACGCGCACGAACAGCCAGCGCGGCGGGACGCGGAAACACTCGATCCGGGAGATCTTGATGGGACGGCTCCTTGGCTTACCGATCAAACATAGATCGAAAGCGAGGGTTCCCTCAGGCCTCCGGCGGCGGGGGCGGCGGCGGGATTTCGTTGGGCAGGGGTGGCGTCAGGTCCTCGGCGCGGATCGCGAACGGGCTCTGCTTCGAGCGCGATTTCACATAGGCCGCCACCTGGCGAACCCCCAGCGGCCCCAGCTTGTCGATCCAGGCGGGGCACACCCCGGCCCGGCCCTCGAAGATCGAGCGGACGGTCGCGGCCTTGGAGCCGTCGCCGTAGAGCCAGGTGCGGTCGTGAACGTTGGGAACCCCGGTCGACGGGTCGCCGCGGGCGCTGTCGGTATGGCAGTCGAAGCAGATCGCCTTGGCGTGGAAAAGCGCGCGCCCCCGCACCGCGCCCGCCGCGTCGAAGGGCTGCGCCTCCAGTTTCATCAAGTAGTCGGCGAGGTCGCTGATCTCCCCGTCGTCCAGGTGGGGCAGCTTCTCGTCGGCGTCGACCGAATGGGGCGAGGCGCTGCCGTAGGCCGGCATGACCGTCAGGTTCCAGGCCATGGGATGGCCGGAGCGGACGCCGTAGCGGATGGTCTGTTCCAGGTCGGGCATCAGGCCGCCGCCATAGAGCCAGTCCTCGTCGGTCATGTCGGGCACACCGCGGTCGCGGTCGCCTTTCAGGTCGGCGCCGTGGCACCCGGCGCAGTGGCGGGCGTAGAGGGGGGCGCCGGCGGCGCGGGCGACGGCGAACAGCCTGGGGTCCTCGGGAAGCCGGTCGGCCTTGAGCGCCAGGATCCGAGCTTCGTCGGCGCGGCGCTGGTATGACCACGAAATCCCGGCCGCCGCGACGACAGCCGCCAGCGCAAGCAGCGCCAGGGCGCCGACGGAAGCCCGAGACATGTGTCCACCCGGTCGTTTCTTATGAGGTCCGGCCCCTTATGGGGCCGGCCTTTTTCGTTCTTAGAAAGCGCCGCCGATCGTGAAGCCGACCCAGCGGCCAAAGATGATGACGCCGATCCAGAACAGCAGCGACAGGCCCCCGGCCAACTTGGCCGCGAACGGCGCGGGGGTGTCGGTGTCCCAGTTTGCAACGCTGCGCCAGGTGATGAAGTGGAACAGCATCATGTTGAGGCCGGCGCAGGCCATCAGCACCATCTTCCCGAGGAAGAAGAAGTTGTGCGTGTAGTCCACCGCCTTGCTGGAGAACAGCAGCGAGCCGGTCGTCGCGGCGACCACGAAACAGACCCAGGTGACGGGCAGGATTTCGTTGGAGAGCTTGGTCACCGCATGGTTGCGGGCCGATACGCCCAACAGGCGCAGGTCGATCATGCTGATCGAGCCGACGACCAGGGTCAGGGCGAGCACGTGGATCGATTCCACCAACGGGAACGCGATAACGTTCTCGCGCATGAACACGCCGACCGGGGACTGTTCGATCCACATAAACAACGCTTGAAAGGGCATCTAATCGGCTCCCCCGAGCTTAAGGTATTGGGTGCTGACGATCGCGTACGGGCTCAGCCGCCGTACGACGTGTCCATGTAGGCGATCCAACGCCCGGCGAAGACGATGCCGACCCAGAGCAGCAGGGACACCACCGCGGTGAGCTTGGCGGTGGCCCGGCGGGCCGGCGACATTTCCCAGAACGCCACGTCGCCGCGGAGCATGTCCTGGAAGAAGAAGGTCAAGGTTCCGACCAACAGCAGCATCAGCATCTTGGCCTGGAAGGCAGGGTTCTCGAGCGACCGGATCGGCTCGGCGATGGCCAGGACCGCGCCGGTGAGGAACAGGATCACGATCGAGACCCAGACAATGGGCAGCAACCGGTTGGTCATGCCGGAGATCGACTGGCTGCGGCCGGTGATCCCCAGGAGCCGCAGGTCGATCAGGGCGACCGAGCCCATGACCAGCGAGATGCAGAAGATGTGCACCGACTGAACCGCGGGAATGATCCAGGCGACGTTCTGGAAAAGCTGGCTCGGCGGTGTGTTGGCCAGCCAGTTGCAGAAGGTGTGCAGGGATTGGGGCATGAAAGGGCCTTTTGCTCAGCGCGCCTGTGGTGTCGATGGTACGGAGGCTTGGGGCGCCGCGCGCCGCACATGGCTAGCCACAGGCGGTTGCGGACATGTCAGGTCTGGACGCGGATGCGTCACTCAACCTCCCCGTAGCATCTGGACCTCACGACCCGCCCAGCGTCCGGACCCGACCGTTGACCGGCCGCGATCGCAAGACCTATGGCAAAGGTCGCGTCTCGATTTCAGCCCACTTCCGCCAGCAGGCCGGGGTTGTCAAGGGCGCTGCCCCAGAGGAGAGAATATCTGCGCCGGCCGGGGATTTCCGTGAGGGATCGCCGGACACGGTGCGTATTTGGCCTGTCGGGGCCGCCACGTTCCGGACCGCACAGCCAGGCTTCACGTTGCGCCGCCGCCGGGACAAGGTATCGTGGCGGCGACAACGACGTGGCCGCCGGGGGGATTTCCTGAATGACGCGCACCCTGTCGGCCGACGAGAGCTGATCGCCCGTGGCAGCCTCCCGCGACCGCTACTCCTCCGCCGCGATCGTCCTGCACTGGACCCTCGCGATCCTGATCCTGTGGAACATCGTCCTGGGCATGGAGATGAACGGGCTGAAGCCGCTGCCCGGCGGCGCGGTCCGCGTCGACCTGCTCTCGCTCGGGGAATGGCACGTCGGCTGGACGGTGAAGAAGGCCATCGCCCCCCTGCTCAAGTTCCAGGTGTTCCAGCTGCACAAGTCGGTCGGCTTCACGATCCTGGCTCTGAGCCTGGTCCGCCTGGCGTGGCGGCTGATCCACCGGCCGCCGCCCTACCCCGCCACGATGAAGCCCTGGGAGAAGCACGCCGCCAGCGCGGTGCACTGGGGCTTCTACGGCATCATGATCGGCATGCCCCTGACCGGCTGGGTCATCGTCTCGGCCAGCCCGACCAACATCCCCACCCTGATCTTCAAAACCGTCCCCTTCCCTCACCTCGGGTTCATCCACAGCCTGCCTATGGTTACGCGCCGGATGCTCGAGGAGAAGGTCGGCGACGTCCACGTCGTGCTGGCGTGGACCACCATCTGCCTGTTGCTGCTCCACGTCGGCGCCGCATTGAAGCACCAGTTCTGGAACAAGGACGGGGTGCTGTATCGCATGGCCCCGTTCCTCAGGATCGGCGCCCGGACCTAAGAAGAAAGCGAATCATGTCTTCCATCCTGAAGCCCGCCGCCTGCCTCGCCCTCACCCTCGCCCTGGCCGGCCCGGCCCTGGCCGCCGCTCCCGCCAAGACGGCGCCGGCGCCGGCCGCCAAGCCCGCCGCGGGCGCGCCGGCCTGGACCATCGACAAGGCCACGTCGAAAATCCGCTTCAAGAGCGCCTTCAGCGGCACGGCGTTCGAGGGCGGCTTCTCCCGCTGGGACGCCCAGATCAACTTTGATCCCAAGAACCTGGCGGGCTCGAAGGCCGTGGTGACCATCGATCTCGCCTCGGCCGCCAGCGGCGACGCCGACCGAGACCAGACCCTGCCGACCGAAGAGTGGTTCAACGTCGCCAAGTCCCCCCGCGCCACCTTCACCACCGGCGCGATCAGGAGCCTGGGGGGCGACCGCTATCAGGCCGCCGGGACCTTGAACCTGAAGGGCGTGAGCCGCCCGGTGGTGCTGCCCTTCACCCTGGCTATCACCGGAGACCAGGCGAAGATGACCGGCACGACGGTGCTGAACCGCAGCCAGTTCAACGTCGGCCAGGGACAGTTCTCCGGCGCCGACACCGTGCCGTTCGAGGTGACCGTCACGGTCACGGTCAACGCCAAGCGGGCGAAATAGGGCTGGCCCGCTCATCCCCGCGGAAGCCGGGATGAGCGGTTTCATGGGCGCCTACAGCTCCAGCACCCGGTCCGGGAAAGCGTTGCCGCCGCCGTCGTCGGGGAAGTGCGCCGCCAGGGTCGCGCCGCAGACCTCGACCGCCTTGGCCAGGCCGGCCGCCGCGCCGGACGTCCGCATCGTCGCCAGGGCCTGAGCCACGGCCTCGTCCCACGCGCCCTGGCCTACCTTGGCGTGGATGGCCTCGTCGGCGACGATCTCCATCTGGCGGTCGCCGAGGGAGGCGAAAATCAGCACCATGGTCTGACCGGGCGCTAGGTGCTGGCGCGCGCCGGCGAAGTGCTGCAGGGCCGCACGGCGCACCCGTCGCTGCTTCAGCCCGCGCGGCGTGAGGGCCCGACGCACCGCCGGGACCGAGGCCAGGGCCACGGCCAGGGCGAACAGCATCACCTGGACCACGGCGTAGACGGTGAGGATCGGCCCCGCGGACGCCGGCCCGTGGGCGGCGGTCCAGCCGGCGAAGGGCGCCGTGAAGGCCTCCAGCCTCAGGCCCAGGGCCACGGCCAGGGGCGGGCCCAGCAGCGCCACCCCGGCGCCGGCCGCCAGGGGGATTTCGCGATAGGCCGAGACCTCTTCGGTCACCACGCAGGCGATCTCGCCGGAGGTCTCGGACTCGGCCTTGACCGTCGCCGCAGCGATCAGGGCCCGGTCGGCTTCGCTCAGCATCTCACCAGCTCCCCGACGAGCCGCCGCCCCCGAAGGAGCCGCCCCCGCCGCCGCCAAAGCCTCCTCCACCGCCGCCGCCCCAGTCGCCGCGTCCCCAGCCGCCGCCCAGGCCGCTGCCGAAGATGATGGGGGCCGCCAGGCCGCCGAGGCCCGAACGCCGGCGTCCGCCGCCCAGCACCGATCGGATCATCAGGACGACGAACACGAAGATGATGAAGACGGTGAACGGGTTCACCCCGGACGACGCGCTGGGGGCGGTCCGGCGCGCCGCCGCCTGCGCCACCCGCTGCTCGGCGGTCGACGGATCGGCGGACAGCTGTTCGATCAGGGCGTCGGT
>DATJIO010000068.1:0-47298 GCA_035493215.1 Caulobacteraceae bacterium | reverse complement strand
GGCGGCGGCGGCGGGGGGGGCGGGGGGGGGGGGAACGGGGTCGGCCCCGAGGTGGCGCAGGCGGCCAGCAGACCGGCGGCGAGAAGGCTGGCCGCAAGGGCCGCGATGGGGGGAAGGACGCGCCTCATCTCTCGTGCAGTCTCCGTCGAAGCCGCCGAAGCCGGGTGGGGGACGCCGGGGTCCGCTCCCCGTACCAGCAGAGGATTTCGGCGACTTGAGGGCGCCAAGCCCGTCGCAAAGTCAAGCCAACCTTAGAACAGGGGGGGGCCGCCGGCGTCGGCGGGGCCTGCGGGAAGCGGCGCAGCGGAGGCGGGGGCGGGCGGGGCGGCCCCCGCTGGACCGGTCCGCGGCGCCCCGGGCGCGATCGGACCGATCCTGGGCGCTCCCGGCGCCCCAGGGGGCCCGGGCGTCGCAGCCCCCGGCGCGTCGGCGGCCGGCGCCGCCGCTTCGTTGCTGGCGCCGGTGTCGCCGCGCAGGGCCGCGCGCACTTCCTGGCGGGCGATTTCGCGGATCTGGGCCTCGTTCAGGCCCGCCTGCGCGGTTTCCACCAGGGCCGCGGCCGGCCGTACGCCGGCCACCGCCGCGGTGGTCGGCAAGAGGCTGCCGTCCGCGGCCGTCTGGGTGTCGTCCACCGTGCTGCGTCGCCACCCTTGGTAGGCGCCGAGGAGCGCCAAGCCGAACAGGACGAAGGCTACGGCCCATACGGCCTTTTTCGGTACCGCTTCCATGGCTAACACCTAGCGTGGTCCCGGCCGGGACGAAACCGGGCGCGGCGATAAAAATGCGGTGTCCGCGATCCTACCCCCGGGGCTTGATATCGACCCTCGGCCACTCTAGGTCCGCGGACAAGGACGGTTGTCGCCGGACGACGACGTCGCAGGCCAGGAGAGCGCCGCGTGAGCAAGATCGAGGACGCTTTCATCTGCGACGCGGTGCGCACGCCGATCGGCCGCTTTGGCGGCTCCCTCGCTCACGTCCGCGCCGACGACCTGGCGGCTCTGCCGATCCGCGCCCTGATGGGCCGCAACGAGGGCGTGGACTGGGACGCCGTCGACGAAGTGTTCCTGGGCTGCGCCAACCAGGCCGGGGAGGACAACCGCAACGTCGCGCGCATGGCCGCCCTGCTTTCGGGACTGCCGGTCGACGTGCCGGGCGTGACCCTGAACCGCCTGTGCGCCTCCGGCCTGGACGCGGTGGGAACGGCGGCCCGGGCGATCCGAGCCGGGGAAGCCGAACTGGTGATCGCCGGCGGGGTCGAATCCATGACCCGCGCACCCCTCGTCATGGGCAAGGCCGAGAGCGCCTTCCAACGCTCGGCCCAGATCGAGGACACCACCATCGGCTGGCGCTTCGTCAATCCGCTTATGAAGGCGGCGTACGGCGTCGATTCCATGCCCCAGACGGGGGAGAACGTCGCCCAGGACTACCAGGTGACCCGCGAGGACCAGGACGCCTTCGCCGCCCGCAGCCAGGCCCGAGCGGCGGCCGCCCAGGCGTCCGGCTTCTTCGCCGAGGAGATCGTGGCGGTCGAGGCCAAGGACGCCAAGGGCAAGCCCTTCACCTTCGACCGGGACGAGCACCCCCGCGCCGACAGCACCGTAGAAGTCCTGGCGAGGCTGAAGACGCTGTTCCCGCCGAACGGCACGGTGACGGCGGGCAACGCCTCGGGGGTCAACGACGGGGCGGCGGCCATGATCCTGGCCTCGAAGGCGGCGGTGAAGACGCACGGCCTGACCCCACGGGCGCGAATCCTGGGTATGGCCACCGCCGGGGTCCAGCCGCGGGTGATGGGCGTGGGGCCCATCCCCGCCGCCGAGAAGCTGATGGCCCGCCTCGGGCTGACGATCGGCGACTTCGACGTGGTCGAGCTGAACGAGGCCTTCGCCAGCCAGGCGCTGGCGGTGCTGCGCGCCCTGGGCCTGCCCGACGACGGCGGCCACGTGAACCCGCACGGCGGGGCCATCGCGCTCGGCCATCCTCTGGGCATGAGCGGTGCGCGGCTGGCGTTGACCGCCACCCATGCGCTGGAGAAGCTCGGCGGCAAGCGGGCGCTGTGCACGCTGTGCGTGGGCGTGGGGCAGGGCGTGGCCCTGGCCATAGAGCGGGTCTGAACCGTCGGGTCGCGGCAGGCTGAAGTGTGCGCGCCGCCTTCGCCGGCGGGTGATTTTTGGACCAGCAAAGCCCGTCCCGTCCTGGGAACGGTCAAGCTCGATGGCCGTTTCACCCGCCATGGAGCATGCAAATCTCAGAAACGACCTCCTCTGCGCCCTGGACGTGGCCACCTACGACCAGCTCGCCCCCTTTCTCTCCCCCGTGGCGTTCGAGCGCGGCGACGTGTTCTACGAACCGGGCCAGCCCATCGACGGAATCTATTTCCCCCATTCCGGCGTGGTGTCGCTGCTCAGCGTGATGGCCGACGGCTCGGCTATCGAAACCTCGACCATCGGCCGGGAAAGCGCCGTGGGGGTGATGGCCGGCCTGACCCCGATCGCCGCCTTCAGCCGCATCGTCGGCCAGTCGGCGGGGGTCGCGTCTAAGATCGACGCCGCCCGGCTGCGCGCCCTAACCCAGGCCTCGCCACTGTTGCGCGACGTGATGCTGCGCCACTGCGACGCCCTGCTGGCCAACGCCCAGCAGTCGGTGGCCTGCAACGCCCTGCACGACGTCGAGGAGCGCTTCTGCCGCTGGCTTCTGACCTGTCACGACCGCACCAGCAACGACGAGTTGAGCCTGACCCAGGAATTCCTGGCCATGATGCTGGGGGTGCAGCGCACCACCGTCAGCCAGGTGGCGGGCATGTTGCAGGAGGCTGGCCTGATCCGCTATCAGCGCGGGCGGATGACCATCGTGGACCGGCCCGGTCTCGAGCGCCGGGCCTGCGAATGCTACCATCGGGTCCGCGACCACGCCGCGCAAGTCCTGCCGCCGTCGCCGGCCGCGGACGGCCCATGCATCAGCCTCGAGGCCGCGGACGAGCGGACGGATCAGGCGAAAGTCTGAGCGCTTCGGGGCGCCGCTCGGACGCGCTCCCAATTCCACCGGGTTAGTGGGGCCGCGGGCCTTCTTCGCGCGGCACGCTGACCCGGACGCAGACGCCGTTTTCGGCCACCATCTCGACGGCGCCGCCGAGGTGGGCGGCCAGCCCGCGGACCAGCTCCAGGCCCTGGCGCGCAGGACCGGCGGGGCCCTCGGCCAGGCCCGCGCCGTCGTCGCGCACCGTCAGCTCGCGCATCCCGTCCCGGCGCTCCGAGAACTTCAGCTCCACCGAGCCGGCACGGCCGTGGGGAAAGGCGTGCTCTATGCTGTTGGTGATCAGCTCGTGCGCGATCAGCGCCAGGGTCGAGGCCTGGGACTCGGACACCTGCACCGAATCGACGTTGACGACGATGCCGATCGGCCGGCCTTCGCAGATCCGCCGCCAGTACGACGCGGCTTCGACCAGGTAGGCCCCGAAGTCGCTCGACCCCACCACGCCGATACGCTGCTGCAGCATGGCCAGGGCGGTCACCACGTCCAGCAGCCACGACAGGTGGCGGCGGCTTTCCGGGTCGTCGGCGCTGCGCAGGCGGATGTGGATGACGGCCTGGAGCAGTTGGAAACTGTTGGAAAGCCGGTGACGTAGCTCGCTGAGGAGCAGATTCCCGACCTCTTGCGTTGGACCGATCATACCGCTCTCCCCCACCCCCGGCTAAAACGCCCGGCTGCGAGCCGCAAGCGAAAAAACGGGGCGGCTCAACTTGCGAATGCTTGCCGGCAAATAAAAGCGGGATACGTCGGGAACCCGACAATGTGGTTGACGCGTTGTAGGCAATTGGCGTGGGGTTGGGGGGATCCATGGGGCGGATCGAAAGCGATGTCCGCTTGTCGGGCGGGCTTCGAGGGTGAGGTCGCCGACCGCGCGGCGCATCCTGGTCGTCGAGGACCAGGCCATCTTGGGAATGGAGCTGGAGTTCGCCCTGATCGACGCCGGCCATGAGGTGGTCGGCATCGCCACCGACGCCCGCCATGCCCTCGCCCTGGCCATCGCCGCCAAGCCCGACCTCGCCATCGTCGACATCAACCTCAGGGACGGCCGCACCGGCGTGGCCGTGGCTCAGAAGATGGCGTCGGAGCTCGGCGTCACCGTGCTGTTCGCCACTGCCGAGCCGGAGTTGATCCCCGAGCAGTTCGGCGGGGCGTATGGGGTGGTGGTCAAGCCCTACTCGTCCCCTTCGGTGCACGCGGCGGTCGAGTATTGCCTGGCCTTGCGCGACGGCTTCGATCCCGGCCCGCCGCCGCCGCACCTGCGGCTGGCGCCATGGGTGGTCACCCGACGCAGCGACAGCGGCGGGGCAGGCGAGGGCGAAGGTCCGCACTGAACCGAGCCTGAGTCAGCCCACCAACCGCCGCACCAGCTCCAGGTCGGCGGGTTTGTCGACGTCGATCGCGGCCTGGCCGAAGGGCAGTTCGACCGCTTCCACCCGCGCGCCGGCCAGGGCGCCCAGGCGGTCCAGGGCCGTGCGCAGGGGCAGCGCGCCCACGGCGTAGCGCAGCGCCGTCCACGCCCCCAGCCGGGCCAGCAGCTTGAGCGGATGTTTGCGCCGGGCCTCCGCCTCGCGCCACAGGGCCACGACCCGCGCCGCAGCCGGGGTGGCGAGATAGAACAGGTTGCAGCCGGAATAGGCCCCGTCGGCGAAGCGCAGGAAGGTGCGTTCGGTGTCCGGCGCGGCGGCCATCACCACCTCGGAACGGGCTAGCGCCGCGGCCACGTCGGCGCCGGCCGGCACGGCGTCCAGGAAGGCGTTCACCCATTCGGGGCGCAGCAGGGCGTGGTCCGCGGTGGTGACCAGCAAGGGGACGCCCAGGGCCTCCAGGCCCGCCTGAACGCTGGCGCTCGGGCCCGAAGCCGCCGGCAGGGTCTCGACCACGGCGCCGGCGACGGCGAGGCCCTCGACCAGCTCGGGCCGCTCGATGGCCACGACGATGCGGTTCAGGCCTGCCGCGGCCAGGGCCTCGACCACCCGGGCCAGCATGGTCCGGCCGCCGACCTCGATCATCGCCTTGTGGCTGACGCCGGCATAGGCCGCCAGGGGATCGCCGGTGCCGCGGGACCCGGCCAGCACCAGGGCCGTCGTGGCCCTCAAGCCAGGCTCTTGGCGTAGACGCGGTAGGTCTTGTAGCGCTCGCCGCCCACCGCCTCGATGATCCGGCGCATCGGCATGTTGTCCTCGAGGATCCAGGACATCTCGACGGTCCTGATCCCGAGCTGGCGCGCCTCGCGCCGCAGGTTGTCGATGATGAGGAAGGGCAGCATGGCCCCCTTGGGGCTGTTGAAGGCCGAGCGCTTGATGCCCATCAGGGGCAGGCGGCCTGAGCTCACCCCGGCGACCTTCAGCCGCCACAGCATCTTGACGATCCCGAACGGGAATAACTCGCCCTTGAGGTCCCTGATCGCCTCGTTGAGGTTGGGCAGGACCACGCCGAAACCCACCGGCTCGCCGTCGACCTCGGCGAACCAGAACAGCTTGGGGTTCAAGAGCAGTTTCAGCGACTTTCCGAGGTGGGCGGTCTCTTCCTGGGTCAGGGGCGAAAAGCCCCAGTTGCCGGCCCAGGCGTCGTTGAAGATGTCGGTCATCACCCGGACCTGTTCGTCGTAGCGCTTCAGGTCGAGCGGGCGCAGGACCACCCCCTTGGGCGGCCCGCGGTCCAGGCGGCGGCGGGCGGCGGCGGGCACGTCGGTGGCGGTGTCGACGACGTAGGCGAAGACGTCCTTCTCCTTGGCGTAGCCCTGCGCCTCGATCCGCGCGCCCATGTAGCGGGGGTCGTGGCCCATCATGAACATCGGCGGCCGGTCGAAGCCGTCGACCAGCAGGCCGACCTCCTCGTTGATGGAGAGGTTGAACGGGCCCAGCGCCTTGACCTTGCCGCGGGCCTTCAGCCAGGCCTCGGCGGTCGCGAACAGGGCGGCGAACACCGCGTCGTCGTCGCCGCCGGCGATCATGCCAAAGTAGCCGGCCGGGCCGTCCGGGTCGGGCGGGGCCAGGTGGTCGATCTGGGCGCTGATGCGGCCGACGTCGCGTCCGTCCCGCACCGCCAGCCAGAAGGCGGCCTCGGCGTGCTGGAAGAACGGGTTGATCTTGGGGGAGAGCGCTTCCTTGCGCTCCATCACCAGCGGCGGGGTCCAGGCGGGGTCGCCGGCGTTCAGCCGCATCGGCAGCCGCACGAAACGGTCCATCTCCGCGGGGGTCAGGACTTCGACGATCTCTATCGTTGCGGCCAAGGCTCAGCCTTCCAGGTGAACGAGCGTGGCGCCGGCCAGCGCGGTGAACAGCAGGGGACCCGCCCAGGCCCCCAGCAGCGGCGGCAGGACGTTGGTCTGGCCGAGCGCGGTCAGCACCCCGTCGACCATCATGAACAGGAGGCCCGCCGCGAGGCTGAACAGCAAAAGGGTGGTCTGGTTATTGCGTTGCTGCGCCAGGGCCGCCGGCGCCGCCAGGAGCAGCATGACCAGGGCGCCCAGGGGCTCGGCCAGGGCACGCTGCACCCGGGTGGCGTAGAAGGCGGGGGACTTGTCGGCCGGGCGGTCGCCGTTGATGGCCCGCAGCGCCCGGCCCGCGGAGATGTGGTCGTCGGGCGAGAACACGGAGACCACGTCGGAGGGCGCCAGCTCGGTGTTCCAGACCCTGTCGCCGCGGGCCGCCGGGGCCAGCTTGGTCGGGGCCACGCCCAGCAGTTCCGCGCTCTGCAGCCGCCATTTGCCGTCCGCGCCGATGGCGGCCGACTGGGCGACGATGCGCTGGTCCAGCCGGCCCAGGGCGTCGCGGTGGTAGATGCGCAGGCCCTCCAGCCGCCGGCCGTCGGCGGCGGCGGCTTCGGCGTAGACCAGGTAGGGTCCGGTGCGGAACCATACGGTCTTGTTTTTCTTGGGCGCGACCTTCGGCGCGCCGTTGGCGCTCCTGGCCGGGGCGTCCGTAGGGGCCTTCTCCGGGAGGGCGTGGGCGTTCCACCAGACGGTGAAGGCCCGTTGGCTGAGCGGCGCGATCTGGTCGGCGATGATGAAATGAGCCGCCGCCATCACGCCTGCGGCCGGGAGCATCATCAGAACGATGCGGTAGATGGTGACGCCGCTGGCGCGCAGGGCCGACATCTCGCTGTTGCGCGCCAGGCCGGTGAAGCAGGTCAGGGCCCCGATCAGCACGCTTACCGGAAGGATCTGCTCGATCATGCCGGGGGTGCGCAGGAGCTCGTAGTGCACGATGCCGCCCAGTCCCAGGCCGCGCTCGAGCACCTGGGATGTCGCGTCGAAAAGGTCGACGAGCTGCAGCAGCGCGACCAGCACCGCCAGGGTCGCCAGGGTCCGCTTCAGCAGCATGACCGACAGGTATCGGAACAGCACGCCGCCCATCACGCCGGCTGCCGAGCGGCGGAGGCCCCGGGAGGGGGATTGATGGACGACGCAAGCATACGGCCCATATACCGGCTTTGCGGCGGGGCGCCGAGCGTTTCGCGTCCACGCCCACGACGAGGCGCGGCGCGCCCGGCACGTTCCCAATTGCGACGCGGTGGCGCCAAGACCCCCATTTCGCTAAGACGTCGCAGCAGTTGGGCGAAGGCGATGTGGTTTGGTCACCCTGGAGGACACCCTGATCCCTGACCCAGGCCAGCGCGTGCAGCGCGGCGGCCGTACGGGACTGGTGCGCAATCCGATGAGCCGCCGCAACCGCACCGGCCGCAGCCACGCCTGGTGGCGCGACCTGGGCGACCCCGACCTGCTGCGTGCAGAGCCGGTCACCGCCGACGACCTCGTGCACACCCTCAAGGACTTCGCCCGCCGCGAGGTGGACCTGCTGGTTATAGACGGCGGCGACGGCACGGTGCGAGAGGTGCTGAGCGCCCTGCCGCAAGCCTATGGCGACGCGCCCCCCCGGCTGGCCGTCCTGGCCTCGGGCACCACCAACCTGATCGCCGCCGATGTGGGCGCGGGCCGGGCCGATCCGGCCACGATCGCCATGCTGAGCCAGATCGCGCACGCCGGGCCCCAGGCCTCCAGCCTGCAACGGCGGGCCACAATCGAAGTGAGCTGGCCCGACGGCTCGCAGCCGACCATTTCCGGCATGTTCGTCGGCGCCGCCGCCTTCACCCGCGCCACCCACATCTCCCACCGCCTGGTGCGCCAGGGCGGAGTCGACGAAGGGGCGGGGGTGGCCGTCACCCTGCTTTCGTCGATGGCCCAGGCCCTGGCGGGGCCCCAGCGCAAGCGCTGGCTCAGGGGCGAGCCCATGGGCATCGCCCGAGACGGCGCGGAGATGGTCGAGGGCCCGCGTTTCCTGTTCATCGCGACCACCCTGAACAAGCTGTTGCTCGGGCTCTGGCCGTTCTGGGGCGAAGGGGAGGGGGCGCTGCGCTACCTCGATATCGCCGGCTCGCCGCGGCGGCTGGCCGCCGCCCTACCGGCGGGCCTGCGCGGCCGTCCGCGTCCCTGGATGGAGGCGGAGGGCTATCGCAGCGGCGTGGCTTCGGTCCTGGACCTCCATTTGACCGAGCCCTTCGTGGTCGACGGCGAGCAGTTCGAGCCCGGCCCGGGCGGCCGGGTGCGGCTGCGCGCGGGCCAGAGCTTCGACTTCATCGTCCCGTGAGCACGACGCTGCGCGCGTGGACCGCCGCCGAGCTTTCGCGGCCGGCGGCGCCGCAAGCCGCCGCCTTCGCCGCCGACCTGGCGCGGATCGGCGGCGGCTCGGTAAGGGCGGTGCTGTTCTACGGCAGCGCCCTGCGCACGGGCGACCTGGACGGGGTGCTGGATTTCTACGTCCTGGTTGACCGTCAGGCCGACTGGCCGCAGCCCAGGTCCGCCGCCGTCGCCGGGACGGTCCTGCCGCCGAACGTGGAGTTCCGCGCGTTCGGTCAATTGCGCGCCAAGATCGCGGTGATGACCGCCGGCCAGTTCCGCGCCGCCGCCGGGCCGGACAGCCTCGACACCACCGTCTGGGCCCGCTTCGCCCAGCCCGCCGCCCTGGTGTGGGCGCGCGACGGCGCCGCCCGCGACGACACCATCGCCTCGGTGGCGCTCGCCGTCGCCACGGCCGCGCGCTGGGCGGCCCTGCTCGGGCCGGAATCCGGCCGGGCCGAGGCCTTCTGGAACGCCCTGTTCCGCCAGACCTACGCCGCGGAGCTGAGGATCGAACCCAAGGGCCGCGAACGGGCGATCCTGGACGCCGCGGGGGAACGCTACGCCGCGCTGCTGCCGCTCGCATGGCTGGACGCGGGGATCGGCAGCCATGGGCTCGCGGACACGCACATGCCGCAGTTGAGTGACGCCGAGCGCGCCCGTGGCCGCCGCGCCTGGCGCTGGCGCAGGGGGCTGGGCAAGCCGCTGACGGTGCTGCGGCTGATGAAGGCGGTCTTCACCTTCCAGGGCGCGGCCGACTACGCCGCCTGGAAGATCGAGCGCCACACCGGAGTGAGGATCGAGGTCACCCGGTGGCGGCGCCGGCATCCGATCCTGGCCGCGCCGGGCGTGGCGTGGACCTTGTGGAAGAAGGGCGTGCTGCGGTGATTTATCCCCTCCCCGAAAAGGGAGGGCTTTTTAAGCCGACATCCGCTCCGGGGTCCGCGTCGGCAAGACGCCGAGGGTGCGGCCGACTTCGGCGAACAGTTCGATGGCGGTGTCGATCTGGGCCTCGGTGTGGGCCGCCGAGACGGACGAGCGCAGCAGCGGCGTGCCGGTCGGGGTGGCCGGCGGCAGAGCCAGGTTGAGGTAGAGGCCGGCTTCCAGCAGGGCGTTCCAGAAGGCGATGGCGAAGGCCCGGTCGGGCATCGACACCGAGACCACCGGGTTCGGCTGCGGCCCGGTGGTGAAGCCCAGGGCGTTGAGCCCGTCGTATAGGCGCTTGCCGTTGGCGATCAGCTTGCCGCGCAGTTCCGGCTGCTGTTGCATCCGCGCCAGGGCCTCGATGGTCGAGGCGATGACCGCCGGGGGCAGGGAGGCGGTGAACATGTAGGGCCGGCAGGCGACGCGCAGGATGTTGAAGTCGTCGATGTCGGAGACCAGGAAGCCGCCGACGCTGCCCAGGCTCTTGGAGAAGGTGCCGACCACGAAGTCGACGTCGGCCTCGACGCCGGCCTCCTCGGCCAGGCCGCGGCCGTTCTCGCCGAGCACGCCCATGGAGTGGGCCTCGTCGACGATCAGATAGGCGCCGGTTTCGCGCTTGACCGCGGCGATCTCTTTCAGCGGAGCGGTGTCGCCCAGCATGGAGTAGAGGCCCTCGACGACGATGATCTTGTCGCCGGGCTGGTCGTTCAGGCGGCGCAGGCGCTTGTAGAGGTCGTCCGGATCGTTGTGGCGGAAGCGCACCACCTCGGCGTGGCCGAGGCGGCAGCCGTCATAGATCGAGGCGTGGCTGTCGGCGTCGATCACCAAGTGGTCGCCGCGGCCCGCGACGGTCGACAGCAGCCCCAGATTGGCCTGGTAGCCGGTCGAAAAGACCATGCATTCCTTGCGGCCGTAGAACTTGGCCATCTCGATCTCGAGCTGCCTGTGGCCGCTGTAGGAGCCATTGGCGATCCGCGAGCCGGTGGTCCCGGTGCCCTGGAGCCGCAGCACCTCCACAGAGGCCTCGATGCAGCCCTCGTCGAAGGTGAGGCCGAGGTAGTTGTTGGTGCCCAGCAGGATGGTGCGCTTGCCGTTGAGCACCCCCTCCGTAGGCGAGAGGATCTCGTCGAACTTGAGCGAGAAGGGGTCGGCGCCCTGGGCCTTGAGCAGGTCGTAGGCCTCTTTGAGCGGCGCAAACTTCGCCATAATCGTCATTTCCGCGAATCCCCTCGAAGTTCCTCGATCGTGCGGACAAGATCGCCGACGGTTTGCACCTCGGCCATGCGATCGAGCGGCATGGAAATATCGTACTCGTCTTCCAGCGCCATGACGAAGTTCATGATGGCGAGAGAATCAAGCCCCAGGTCGTTAACGATGTCGGTTTGGTCGGACACCGCAACGGGGCGGCCGACCACCTCTTGAAGCGCCGCGGAAATCCGCGAGCGGACCTCCTGGTCTACTGTTTCCATCGATAATCCAACGCTGTCCTGAGGCTTCCCCAGCCGACTCAAGCCTTCATAATAGTGCAGCAAAGCCCAGGGAAGCTAGTGCGGCGCTTCAACACCCCCGGAAAACCCTCATTGGCCTAGCCAGCCGGCGGCGCGGTACCAACGCACCGCCGAGGCGAATCCCGTCGCCAGATCATATCGCGGCGGCGGCAGCCCGGCCGCCATCTCGGCGCGGCCGACCGCCCAATCGGGGTGCATCAGCTCGCCGAGCTTGTCGTCGCTCATCAGGGCGCAGCCTCCGAACAGCCGACCTACCACGCCGGTGGCGCGGTTCAATCCCGGCAGCATCGAAGGCGGAATGGGCGCCAGCCACGGCCGGCGCCCGACGGCGACCCCGGCCGCCTGCAGGATCTCGCGCCAGCCATAGCCCTCGGGCCGGTCGTCGGCCAGGGCCCAGGATCCGCCGCCGCCGCGCACCGCCAGGGCGGCGACTTGGGCGGCCGCGTCCTCCACGTGGATCAGCGCCGTCCGGGCCGGTCCCGACAGCACCGGCAGCACCGGGCTGGAAGCGGCCGCGCGGAAAAGCGTCAGGGTCTCGCGGTCTCCCGGCCCGTAGATGGCCGGCGGCCGCACGACGGCCAGGCGGTCCGGGGACAGGGTCGCGGCGGCCGCCGATTCGGCCGCCGCCTTGCTGGCGGCGTAGCTGGAGACCCGGGGCGCGCGGGCGGCGAGGCTGGAGACCAGCAGGAACAGCGCCTCCGGCGACCGCCGGCGCGCGACCTCGGCCAGGCGGGCGGTCCCGTCCCGGTTGACGGACATGAAGCCGGCGGCGTCCTGCGCTTTGATGGCCGCGGCGCAATGGACCACCACCGCCGCGCCGTCCACCAGCCGTTCGAGGGCGGCCTCGTCGGCGAGGTCGCCCGCCACGACCTCGGGCCGGACCTCGCCCCATCCCGGCGGCGAAGGCTCGCGACGCGCCAGGGCGCGGACGGAAAAGCCCGCCGAATCGAGGGCGCGGACGAGCTGCGCGCCCAGGAAGCCGGTGGCTCCGGTCAGGGCGGCGAGAGGGCGGGTCATACCGCCGCGGCTAGACCGCGGTCTTGCGCGTCGGGGAAGGCGCCGCGCAGGTACAGGGCCTTGGCCGAAGAGCGGCTGAGCTTGCCCGACGAGGTCTGGGGCAGGGCGTGCGGGGGCACCAGCACCACCGACACCTCCAGCCCGTGGCGCTGGCGGATCACCTTGGCCAGTTCGTCGCGCAGGGCCTGGCGGGTGTCCTCGTCGCGGATGCGGCATTGCACCAGGGCGACCACCTGCTCCTGCTCGCCCGCGTCCACCGAGAACACCGCCACGTCGCCCGAGCGCAGGTTGGCCGCCTCGGCCTCGGCGGTCCACTCCAGGTCCTGCGGCCAGATGTTGCGGCCGTTGACGATGATCAGGTCCTTAGCCCGGCCGGTGACCACCAGCTGGCCCTGGGTCATGTAGCCAAGGTCGCCGGTGTCGAGCCAGCCGTCGGCGGACAGCACCCGGGCGGTCTCCTCTGGCTGGTCGAAATAGGCCTGCATCAGGCTGGGGCCGCGGGCGAACACCCGACCCACAGCGCCCGGCGCCACGGGGGCGCCGTCGGGCCCGCGGACCTCCAGGGTGTAGCCGGGCAGGGGGACG
This sequence comes from Caulobacteraceae bacterium, assembly GCA_035493215.1. GTDB lineage: Bacteria > Pseudomonadota > Alphaproteobacteria > Caulobacterales > Caulobacteraceae > NCED01. Next base: position 34,620 of record DATJIO010000068.1, on the reverse strand, counting down.
CCGCAGAGGGCGAACTCGCGGGCGCGGTCGCCCGAGCGGGGGGCGGCCACCTTGCCGTCGTGCTCCAGCAGGGTGGAATCGACGGTCTCGGTGTTCAGACCCAGCTCCAGCGGGGCCGTGGTCAGGGCCAGGACCGCCTCGGCCATGCCGTAGCTGGCCACGAAGGCGGTGCGCGCGAAGCCGGCGCTGGCGAAGCGGTCGGCGAAGGCGTTCAGGGTCGACGGCCGGATCATGTCGCCGCCGATGCCGGCGCCGCGCCAGGTCGACAGGTCGAGGCCGTCGAAGCTCAGGGTCTCGGCCCGTCGGGTGCACAGGTCGTAGCCGAAGCTCGGGCTGTAGGAGAGGGTGCCCTTGTTGCGGCTGATCAGCTCCAGCCACAGGAACGGCCGGCGCGCGAAGGCGCGGGTCGGCATGATGTCGAGGGTGAGCTGGCAGGCGAGCGGGGTGAGCAGGAAGCCCACCAGGCCCATGTCGTGGTAGAGCGGCAACCATGAGACCGCCCGGTCGCCGCGGCGCACCTTCAGCCCGTCGCGGCAGATCGAGGCCGCATTGGCCATCAGCGCTTTCTGGGTGACCGAGATGCCGAGGGGAAAGCGGGTCGAGCCGGAGGAGAACTGCAGGTAGCAAAGGGCCTCGGTCTCGATGACCGGCAGGTCGCCCTCGGGGACCCCGGTCTCGGGGAACTCGTCGAGCCCGCCGACCTTCAGCAGGTCCAGCCCTTCGGCAGCTTCCGCCAGCCAGGCCTGCAGGTCGCCGGGGCCCAGGGCGGCGGTGGCCCGCGCGCTCTGGATCATGCGGCGGATGTGGGCGACGTAAGCGTCCTTGCCGCCGAAGGCCGCCGGCAGCGGCATCGGCGCGGGCACCAGGCCGGCGTATTGGCAGGCGAAAAACGCACGAACGAAGGGCGCGTCGGTGTCGGCGATCATCGCCACCCGGTCGCCGGGCTTCAGCCCGGCGGCCAACATGCGACAGGCCAGGGCCCGGGCGTCGTCACGCAGCACCGAATAGGGAATCGCTTCCGCCAGCTCGCCTTTGGGCGAGTGCAGGTTGATCCCGGTCTCTCCCCGGGCGGCGTAGTCCAGGGCCTCGGTCAAGGTGGCGAAGTCGCCATGACGCAGGGGCAGGGTGGCGTTCAGAGAAGGCGTGGGACTCACTGGCGATATCCATATTCACCGTCGGTGACGGCGGCCGCAGATGCGGGCATGTCGGGGTCTAGCGCAGCAGGCGCGGGCGATCCAGCCGTCCTCGCGTCGAGGTGCTTGGACCACCGTAGCACGGCAATCAGCAATCCGAAGAAGATCATCAGCGAGGCGGCCACCGAAGCTGCGCCGGCTCCGCTCAGTCCGAAGGCGTGGGTGGCCGGGAACAGGACGGCCAGGAAGGCGACCGAGACCGCCAGACGCACCCGCACCGCCGTACCGGCCCGGCCGGTCGAAATCAGGATCGGCTCCAGCGGCAGGGCCCAGATGCCGATCGCCGCTGCGGCCACCAGCCACACAAGGACGGGCTCGGCCGCGGCGAAGCCCGGACCCAGCACCGCCGTCAGCACCGGCCGTCCGAGCAGCACCGCCAGCAGCAGCAGGGCGGTGCCCACCGCGCCCCCGGCCAGGCCGACCTGGCCGGCGAGCTGGCGCAGGCGCTTGTGGTCGCCGGACGCCTGCAACCTGGCCAGCTCCGGATACAGGGCGAACACCACCAACTGGGCCGGCTTGGCGATGGCGGTGGCCACCTGCCGGGCGATCCGGAAGAAGCCGGCGTCGGCGGGTCCGAGCAGTCCGCCCACCGCCAGCGACCCGGTCTGGGTGAACACCTGGTCGAGGCTGGACGACAGGTTGGTGGCCCAGACGAAGCGCCACAGGCCGGGGAAGCCCGCCGTCAGCGGCCCGCGCACTCGCCAGGCGCCGCCGTGGCCGCGACGCCGCAGCTCGACGACGGCGGCGACCGAGAGGGCCAGGAACGACGCGACGACGCCGGCGTACCAGGCCGCCAGCATCCAGCCTACGCCGCCATGGAGCAGGAAGACGGCCCCGGCTCCCGCCACCCTCACCGCCGAGCCGATCGGGCTCTGCAGGGCCAGCTGGTCGAAGCGGCCGAACACCCGCAGCACCCCGGTCGGAGTGGCCGCGACCATGAAGACGGTGGAGGTGACATAGGCCATGCCGGGCAGGGTCGCCTCGCGCGGCCAGCCCATCAGGGGGCCGAGGAAGGCCGCGCCGGCCAGGCCCAGCGCCAGGCCGGCAATGGCGCTGAGGCCGTCCAGCAACAGGCTGAAACGCAGGATGCGGTGGAAATCGCCGTGCCGGCCCTCGGTCAGGGGCGCCGTGCCGTAGTGCAGCACCGCCTGCCACGACTCGAACTTGACCACCGAGCCCAGGGTCAGGGCGAAGGCGTTGACCAGCACCACGACCCCGAAGTCGTGCACGCCCAGCGCCCGGGCCGACAGGGCCAGATAGGCCAGGCTGAGCGGCGCGTTCAGCGAGCGCCCGCCGAGCAGGAGCGCGGCGTTGGCCATGACGGTGCGGAACAGCGGGGCCGGGTTCGACGGCGACGCCGGGCCGGTCCCCGGCGGGCCGGCGGCCGGCTTCAATCGGGGGCCGGGGCTGCGGCGCGCCGGCGCGCGCCTGCCGGGGTGAGCGCCGCCACCCAGGGGTAGCGGGCCGCTTCGGCCTCGTCGTAGCCCAGGTTGAACACCGTGCGGCTGCGGGGGCGGTCGGTCATCTCCTCGTACCGGGTGCCGAGGATCTGGTCGGGCCAGAAGCTGATGATGCCGAAATTGCCGGTCTCGTTGTGGAAGTGGTGGGCCATGTGCAGCTTCTTGATCCGTTTCAGCCACGGGTTCTTGGGCTGGAAGTTCAAATGCTGGATGCAGTGGCAGAACTCGTAGACGCAGGTGAACAGCATGGCCGAGGCCGCCGCCGTCGCCGACCCGCTCCAGTTGCCGGCGATGAGATAGCCCACCGGCACGGTGGAGATCAGCAGGGTCGGGATGGTGTTGGTCAGCGACCCGAACAGCACGTCGAGCCGGTTCGGGTCCTGGTGGTGGTCGTAGTGGATGCGCTTCCACAACCGCGCGGTGGAGGGGAAGCGGTAGAGGAAGCGGCTGTGCAGGACGAACCGGTGCAGCAGGTACCAGATCACCGGATACATCGCGATCGCCGAGGCGAACGCCAGGGCGGTGCGGATCGGGGTCTGCAGCGCGCCCAGCCACACCGCGGCGGCCAGGCCCAAAGCGCCCAGGGTGAGGTAGACGATCACCGCGGGGTAGGTGAAGTAGGCCGGGATCAGCTCGCGCAGACCCATCTTGCCGAGGTCGTGGACCTTGGCTTCGGCCCGGCGTGTGAACAGGAACTGCGCCTTTTCCGGCAAGGACTCTCTCGCGCTCTCAAGGGGTTGGCGCGACCGGCGCCGGACCGACTCCATACCGCAGGTGGGGGCCGGAGCCCAGCCCGGGGCGTGCGACGGGTTGGCGTTGGGGGCGGCCGACCCCAACCCCGCTCGCCGGCGCGGGTCGCCCTCCCCACACGGGGGAGGGATTGGTGGCGCTGATATCGCTGCCCTCGATGGGGCGGGCGACTCGCGCAGCTCGACTGCGCGAGCGGGGTGGGGCGGAACCACGACGTCAGCCATTCACCCCGCCATCCACGACACGATCGGCCCGCGCCGCCGCGCCGCTTCGGCCTGGACGATCTGCACCGCGTGGACGGCGAAGGACGCCACGGTCCACACCGCCACCGCCGCCATCCCCAGGTCGGGCCGCCCGGCCGCCGTCGCCAGGGTCAGGATCGCGAGGTTGGGGTTGCGCCGGGCGGTGACCAGGCGGAAGCGGCTGTCGAAGCGCCGCCAGATGTGGATCTCCAGCCGGTGGCGGGCGAGGAACAGCCCCTCCTGCAGCCGCTGGGCGACGTAGCCCGCGACCACCACCGCCAGCACCGGGCCGGGGTCGGCCAGGGGCGTCGCGCCGGCCTGGAGGCCGACGATCCAGGCCCACCACCAGAACGGCGGGTGGACCAGGTCGAGCCCGTGGTCGAAGACGTTTCCCCACTTCGAGGAGGTCAGGGTCACCCGCGCCAGCTTGCCGTCGACGGTGTCGAGGAAGGTCATGGCCCAGGCGCAGGCCAGCCCCCAGCCGAAGGCGCCGCGCCAGAACAGCACGAAGGCCGCGACCGTCAGCACGGCGCTCAGCAGGGTGACCTGGTTCGGGGTGATCCCCGCCTGGGCGCACTGCCGGGTGACCGCCTTGGCCGGCGCGGGCCAGACGTGCTTGGTGACGAAGTCGGTCACGCCCTTGTACGAGCCGCCGAACATCCGCGCCTCCACCGCCGGCGCGCTCTCCCGCGTCAACCGGACCAGCATGGCCGGTTCGCGCTTGCGCAGGGCGACGTTGTAGTCCGAGACCAGGGCCTCGGCGCCCACCAGGACCAGGCCGGGGGGCGGGGCGCCCGCGTCGCCGCCCTGCAGCCAGCGCCCCGCCGTCGCCGCCAGCGGTCCGGCCACGTGGGCGGCGACCGCCTCGCCGGTGGACGCCGCCAGGGCCAGGCCGGGGCGCGCGGCCAGGGCCCTGACCAGGGATTCGTCGAACACCCAGTCGCCGCGCAGGACCAGGGCCGACCCCCCGGCCGGGGCCTCCTCGACCTGCCGTTCCGGAACGCCGGCGCGGGCCAGGGTGCGCCGCAGCCGCTCGGCCGGGGTCATGCCCCACAGCCTGACCGGGGAATCGCCGACGATGATCCCCACCGACGCCAGGGCGCGCGTCGCCGGGGAGTCCGCCGGGGAGGGTGATCGTATCGCCGCCATTGTCTCCCCCTGCCAAAGACGCGGCTTCCGATCTAGATAGCCAGCTGTCGGCGGATTGCCAGTAGGGCCAAGCCCGCCCGCCGGCGTGGGAGCCGGTGTGAACAGCTTCAGTCTCGCCCATGTTTCGGACCTGCACCTGCCTCTGGCGCCGCGCCCGCCGCGGCTGCGCGAGCTGCTGGGCAAGCGCTTCTTCAGCTGGCTGTCGTGGCGGCGCAACCGCCGCTTCGTCCACCGCCCGGAGGTGCTGGCCGCCCTGATGGCCGACGTGGCCGCGCGCGGCGCCGACCACCTGGCGGTGACCGGCGACCTGACCAACCTTTCCCTGCCCGACGAGTTCGCCCGCGCCCGCGCCTGGCTCGAGGCGGCCGGGACCGGCGAGACGGTCACGGCGATCCCCGGCAACCACGACACCCTGGTCCGCAGCGACTGGTCCCGGGGGCCGGGATCGTGGCGCGGCTGGATGGGCGGGGCCGACGGCGAGGACGCCTTGCCGTTCGTCAAGCGCGTGGGGGATGTGGCCCTGGTGGGGGTGTCGTCGGCCGTTCCCACCGGCCTGTTCCTCGCCACCGGGCGGGTGGGCGAGGCCCAGCTCGGGCGCCTGGACAGGCTGCTGCGTCAGCTCGGCGGCGAAGGCCTGTTCCGGATCGTGCTGATCCACCACCCGCTCACCGACGGCGCGGTGTCGGGCCGCAAGGCGCTCACCGACCGGGCCGCCCTGCGCGCGGTGCTGGCGCGGGCGGGCGCCGAACTGGTGCTGCACGGCCACGCCCACACCGCCTCGGTCGCGTTCACGCCGGGGCCGGACGGACCGATCCCGGTGGTCGGCGCCCCGTCCGCCTCGGCGGCGCCGGAGGCCCACGGCGAGCCGGCGGGCTGGCGGCGGATCGAGGTGGTCCCGTCGAACGATCACTGGCGGCTGAGCGTCTCCAGCCGCACCTTGGGGACGGACCGGCGATTCACCGAGCGCCAGGACCTGACGGTCGATATTCCGCGGCCGGGACCGCCTCCCGCGGGGGATGTCTGAAGTGTCGGCGGCTGGAGGCCCGGTTCAGGTCTCCGCAAGCGAAAAGCGCCGCACTTTGCCTCTGGCATTACGGCCGGTTGCTTGGATTTCACGGCGGCGGCGCCGCAAAAGCCCACATTTGATGGTCTTCGCTTATCTTATGGGCCGGCGATGGACGATTTGCGAAGCATCAAGGCTGGAATTCCGCTCCTGAGCCTCCAAATACCTTGGCCGTTGCAAAAGGTTCACGGATGGCCGGATCAAGCGGGACCCTTGCCGTTCGTACGATCGTCGCGGAATTTTGACGACCCATGAAAGCGATCATCCTCAGCGCTGGCCAGGGGCGCAGGTTGCTCCCGCTGACCGAGAAGCGCCCGAAGTGCCTCATTCCCCTGGCCGGGCGCAGCCTGCTCGAATGGCAGCTTCGCAACCTGGCCGCCGCCGGCCTCGGCGAGGCGGTGGTCGTGACCGGGTTCGGGGCCGACCCGGTCGAATCGGCCCTGCGCGTGATGCAGGTCCCGGGCCTGGCGGTGCGCACCCTGCACAACCCCTTCTTCGCCGTCGCCGACAACCTGGGCAGTTGCTGGGCCGCGCGCAGCGAGATGGATGGCGAGTTCCTGGTCCTCAACGGGGACACCCTGTTCGAGGTGGAGATCGCCGAGCGCCTGATCGACCACGTCCCCACCGCGCCGATCACCGTCACGGTCGACCGCAAGGAAGTCTATGACGCCGACGACATGAAGGTGCAGACCGAGGGCGCCCAATTGGTGGCCATCGGCAAGACCCTGGACCCGGCGCGGGTCGACGGCGAATCGATCGGCTTCCTGCGCTTTACCGCCGAGGGCGGCCGGGCGTTCCGCGACGCGGTCGAGGCGGCCATGCGCAGGCCCGAGGGGCTGAAGCAGTGGTACCTGTCGGTGATCGACGCCCTGGCCAGGACCGCCGGCCAGGTCGGGGTCATGTCGATCGAGGGCCTGTCCTGGGGCGAGATGGACTTCCCCGCAGACGTCAAGCGCAACGAAAAGATGACCTTCGCCTGGCTCCGCGACGCCGACCCGGGCCGCGCCGCGGAAGCGGGGTAGGGGCGGTCCTCAAACTCCGTCGTCCTCGGGCGGAGGCTCGAAGAGCCGCAGACCCGAGGACCCAGCACCCCCACTCTCAACGCTGCAGTCGCCCAGCTTCGCCTTCGCGCGGCTGGGTCCTCGTGTCTTCGCTTCGCTGCGCCCGAGGATGACGGAAAACTAAGCCGCCTTCGCGCCCTTGGTCACCTCGTCGGCCAGGCGTCCCGTCAGTTCGGCCATGTGGTCGTACTCGGCTTCGAAGGCGCCCAGGCCCTGGCTCACCGACCGCAGCTCAAGGATCAGGTCGGCGCGCTCCGACTGGGGCAGGTAGACCTCGGTCCGGTCCCAACCCGGCCAGCCCTCGCGGGTGTCGAAGCCCAGGATCTGGCCCCGCCGCGCCGACACCGCCGAGGTGATGCGCGAGGTCGCCGACGAGGGTGCGTGGATGGTCAGCTTCTCGATCGGCTCCAGCAGGATCGGCTGGCAGTTGGGCAGGCCCTCGTGCATGGCCAGCCGCCCGGCGGCGCGGAAGGCGAACTCCGACGAGTCCACCGCGTGGGACGAGCCGTCGTGCAGGGTCACCGCCACGTCAACCACCGGAAAGCCCAGGGGGCCGTGCTCCAGGGCGTCGCGCACCCCCTGTTCCACCGCGGGAATCCACTGGCGCGGCACCACGCCGCCGGTGACCTTGTCCTCGAACACGAAGCCGGCGCCGCGGGGCAGGGGCCGGATGTCCACCACCACGTCGCCGAACTGGCCGTGGCCGCCGGTCTGCTTCTTGTGGCGGCCGCGCTGGGTCACGCTCTTCTTGATGGTCTCCTTGTAGGGGGTCTTGGGCCGGTGGGTGACGACGTCGAGGCCGAAGCGCCGCTTCAGCCGCTCCACCGTGGTCTTCAGATGCGCTTCGCCCTGGCCGCGCAGCAGCACTTCGCGGGTGTCGGCCAGGTGGGCCAGGTCGAGGCCGCGGTCTTCCTCCACCAGCTTGGCCAGGGCGCCGGACAGGCGCACGTCGTCCTTCTGGTCGCGGGTGGCGATCGACAGGGCGTAGACGGGGGACCGGGGCGCGGCCCTGAGCTTGGCCGTCCGGCCCTTCCCGTCGGTCGACAACAGCTCGCCGGCGCGGACGGCGTCCAACTTGCCGATGGCGACGATGTCGCCGGCCTGAGCCTCGGCGACTTTCCGGGTGGTCGGGCCGTGCAGCAGGAACAGGCCGCTGGCCCGGCCCTTGTCGCCATCCGGCCGGGTCAGCTCGGCCCCGTCGGCGAGCTTGCCGCCCAGGACCCGGGCGATCGCCAGCTTGCCGGCCTGGCCGGCGTGGGTGGTCTTGAACACATAGGCGGACGGCCCGACCACGCCGAGGCGCTCGGCGGCGGCCTCGGGCTCGGGCGTGTCGTGGCGCAGCGCCTTGAGCAGGCGGCGCACGCCGAAGCCGTTCAGGGCCGAGCCGAAGAACACCGGCGCGATCAGGCCCTGGCCGGTCTCGCGCATCAGGTCGGCGAACACCAGCTGCGGGTCCGGCGTCATGTCGGAGATCAGTTGCTCCATGAGGTCGTCGTCGTAGTCGGCCAGCTGCTCCAACATGTGGAAGCGGGCGTCGGCCTCGAACTCGGCCAGCTCGGCGGGGATGTCGATGCGCTCGGACGGCTTGCCGGGGCGGTAGACGAAGGCCCGCTCCAGGGCGAGGTCGACGAAGCCGGTGACGTGCTCGTTCTCGGTAATGGGGATCTGCCGGGCCACCAGGGGCAGGCGGCTGACGGGCTGCAGGGCGGCGATCAGGTCGCGGACGTCGCCGCGGGCCTGGTCGATCTTGTTGACGAAGATGGCGTGGGGGACGCCGAGCGCCTCGAGCTGTTTCAGCGTCGGCTGCAGCAGCACGGCTTTGGCGGGGTCGGGGTCCGCGACCACCAGGGCCAGGTCCATCGCCGGCAGGGCCGCGTCGCCGTCGCAGGCGAACTCCACCGAGCCGGGGCAATCGACCACGGCGTAACGGTCGCCCATGAACTCGAAATTGGCCAGGTTCAGCTCGACCGACTGTCCCCTGGCCTTGGCCTCGGGCGTGGCGTCGCCCAGCGATCCCTGGCGGTCGCCCGCCCCCGCGGCGTGGGCCAGGGCCTCCAGCAGCGTGGTCTTGCCTACGCCCCCGGGCCCCGCCAGGGCGATGGCCCGCACTCCTCCCTTACCTTTGCGCATCAGACCAGACTCCCACCGTCGAGGGCGGCGGGTCGGCGCGACGCCGCCGCGCGGGCGCGTCGAGCGCCGCGTGGGATCGATGCAACGCCTCAAATGGGGCGCGCGCAAGCGTCGGGCGTCTCACACCCTCGCGAGGTCTGTGCGCTTAGGTCTCCGTAAAATGTTCACAAGTATAATAACTGTCATAAGGTCGCGTTTACCCCGTCGGTTCAACTTTGGTTAGGGAGCAGGCCCCATTTTTCGCGGGCAGCCATTTCGGACTCTGGGGGCGAACATGCACAGCTTCATCAAACGCTTTATCAGCAACGATTCCGGCGCTACGGCGATCGAATACGGCCTGATCGCCGCCCTGATCGCGGTGGTGATCATCACCGCGGTCACCGGCCTCGGCACCAACCTGAGCGGCACGTTCAACAACGTCGCCAATCTCGTCAAATAGGCTGGGGCGGGCGCGTGTCAGCGGCGGGGGCTACGCGCCCGCGCCGCCACGGCGAAGGCGCAGACCTGGTAGGCGGTGACCATCGACAGGGTCAGCAGGGTGGTCTGCAGGTCGCTTCTCGGGTCGAGCAAGCGCACGCCGAAGTAGCCGGCGAAGACCCAGGCCATGGCCATCAGCAGCCAGGCCAGCCTCATGTCGAGGGGGGCGCCGGCGGCGTCCCGTCGGACGGGTTTTTCGATCAGCCTGACTGGCGCCATCCCGTGCCCTTGCTTGCAGCTAGACGCGTGAAAACCGGTCCCGTTCCCTCGCCAGCACGCCTCGTTCCCGTTCCAGGTCGCGCTCCAGCGCCTTGCGCCGCCGCGCTGCGTCCTTTTCGAAGGCCGCAAGGGCTCTTTCCGCCGATTCTAGGGGGCTGTGGCCAAGCTTTCGCGGGGGCGGGGCCTTAGCGGCCGCCGCCTTCGCTCGCGGGCGGCCGGCGTTAGGGACCTTCGGGGCCTCGGGCGGGGCGGGCGCCTTGGCGAAGGGGGCCTTCGACCCGGCCGCGCGGCGCAGCACCTCGCCCGGCGCGGCGTTGGCGGCCTTCACGGCCTGGGGGTCGGTGGCGACGCTGGCGGCGCCCTGGGCGAACAGGTTCTCGCGCACGTCCCAGGCCGCCAGCGCCGCCTTCTGGTTGGGCGCGGCCACCACCGCGTCGTGGAAGCCGATCCGGGTGGCGTAGACCTTCAGCCTGGGCATGGGGATAGAACGGGCGGGAGGCGGCGCGGTTTCCGTGGCGCCACCACCTCGTCGTTCGGACCCGCAAGCGCTCAGTCCCGCGCCTCGATCGCCTCGATGTCGGCGTCCGACAGGCCGAAGTGGTGGCCGATCTCGTGGACGACCACGTGCTCGACCAGGGCGGCCAGGGTGACGTCGCCGCGCTCGGCCCATTCGTCCAGGATCGGCCGGCGGTAGAGGAACACCCGCGGAGTGTGCGGCTCGGGGTCGGTCACCGAGCGGTGCAGCCGGTCGACGCCGCGATAGAGCCCGGTCAGCTCGAACGGATCGTCGATCTCCAGTGCGTCGAGGGTCTCCGCGTCGGCGAAGTCCTCGACATGGAACACCACGTCGCCGGCGTTGCGCCGGAACGGCTCGGGCAGGTTGTCGAAGGCCCGCCGCGCCAGGGCCTCGATGTCCGCCAGCGATGGGGCGACCCCGCTCACGCCGCTTCCGCCACGTCGCGCAGGACCTGCAGCACCGCTGCGCCGTAGCGCTCCAGCTTGCCCTGGCCGACGCCGCCGCAGGCGGCCAGGGCGGTAAGGTCGTCGGGCCGCAGCGAGGCGATCTCGATCAGGGTCCTGTCGTGGAAAATGACGTAGGGTGGCAGGCCCTGGGCCTGGGCCTCCCGGCGGCGCCAGGCCTTGAGCGCCTCGAACAGGGGCTGGTCGGCGGGCGCCAGGCCGACCCCGCCGGTGCGGGCCTGGCGCGCGGCGCCGCGGCGGGCGCTCTTCTGCACCTCCGTCTGGCGCATCCGAATCCGCCGCTCGCCGCGGTAGACCGCGCGCACCCCTTCGGCCTCGCCGAGCATGACCAGGGGGCGCCCGTCGTTGGGGTCCTCCAGCAGCAGTCCTTCGAAGGTCAATTGGTCGAGGAGGTCGCGCCAGCCTCCGACCGCCAGTTCCTGGCCGACCCCGAAGGTGGAGAGCGCGGCCTCGGTCGGCGAGGGGTCCTTGGTCTTGCCCAGCAGGTGGTCGACGATGCGGCCGCGCCCGAAACGGCCGCCCAGCCGGTGCACGGCCGACAGGGCCTTCTGGGCCGCCTGGGTGACGTCCATGGCCTCTGGGGGCGCGACGCACAGGTCGCAGACGCCGCAAGCCTGGGCCTCGGCCTCGCCGAAGTAGCGCCGCACGGCGGCGGCGCGGCAGGTCATGCCGTCGAGCATGGCGTAGAGCTGGCGCACCTTGCGGTTCTGCACCTGCACCACCTCGGGGCCGAGGTCGCGGGTCCCGATGCGCCGCAGGGCCCAGGCCAGGTCCGAGGCGCCGTAGAGGGTGATGCCCTCGGCCGGCAGGCCGTCGCGGCCGGCGCGCCCTACCTCCTGCCAATAGGCCTCGACCGAGGCCGGCGGGTCGGCGTGGATGACGTAGCGGACGTCCGGTTTATCGACCCCCATGCCGAAGGCGATGGTCGCCACCATCACCGCGGCGTCTTCGTCGAGGAACTTGCGCAGCCGGCGCTCGCGCACCGCCTTGTCGAGGCCGGCGTGGTAGGGCAGGGCGGCGGTTCCGGCTTCGACCAGCTTGGCCGCCAGCTTCTCGACCCCGTCGCGGGAGCCGGCGTAAACCACGCCGGCGCGCCCCGGCCGCTCGGCCACCAGCTCCAGCACCCGGTTGTGGCCCTGGCCGCGCTTGCGCTCGGCGGCCAGTTGCAGCTCAGGCCGGGCGAAGCTGTCGACGAACACCTCGGCGTCCTCGATCCGCAGTTGGGCGGCGATGTCGGCGCGGGTGCGGGCGTCGGCGGTGGCGGTCACGGCCAGCCGTGGGGTGTCGGGGAAGATTTCCGCCAGCCGGCCGAGCGAGCGGTACTCCGGGCGGAAGTCGTGGCCCCACTGGCTGACGCCGTGGGCCTCGTCGATGGCGATCAGGGCCAGCCGGACCTGCGACAGGCGCTCCAACATCCACGGCTGCATCAGGCCTTCGGGGGAGACGTACAGGAGGTCCAGGCTCCCGTCCTCGATCCGCCGCCAGGTCTCGGCGCGGCCGTCCGGGTCGGTGGTGGAATCGAGCCGCGCCGCGGCCACGCCGGACTGCTGCAAGGCCGAGACCTGGTCGCTCATCAGGGCGATGAGGGGCGAGACCACCAGCCCCAGCCCCGGGAGCATCATGCTGGGGATCTGATAGCACAGGCTCTTGCCGCCGCCGGTGGGCAGGACGGCCAGGGCGCTGCGCCCCGCCAGCACCTCGCCGATCACCGGGGCCTGCAAGCCGCGGAACTCCACGTGGCCGAAGGTCCGGCGCAGGATCTCACGGGCGGTGGAGAGGGAATCGGCGGCGGTCACCGGACGGATATAGCCGGGGCGCGGTCGGGGTTCGAGGCGGACGTTCGCGCTTCTCCCCAAATCGCCCGTCATCCTTCGACCCGCCCTTCGCTTCGCCGGAGGATGACGGGTTTTGAAATACGCTACCTTGCATAGCGCACTACCATGCGCTACATCATAGCTCGGGTTTGATCGAGGCGTCGCCGTGGAAGCCATCCAGGTCCAGTTGAAGAAGGGGGTGCTCGAGCTGTGCGTGCTCGCGTTGCTCTCGCGCCAGGACAGCTACGCCTACGAGATCGCAAGCCGGCTGGCCGAGGGGATCGACATGGGGGAAGGCACCATCTACCCGCTGATGCGGCGGATGCAGTCCGATGGCCTGGTGGACACCTATCTGGTGGAATCCCCGGCCGGGCCGCCGCGCAAATACTACCGCCTGACCCAGGCCGGCAAGGCCAGCTTCACCGCCCAGAAGGCGGAGTGGGCGGCCTTCGCCCGCGCCGTCGAGGCCATCATCGAGGAGCCGGGCCAATGACGCGGCAGGGGTTCCTCCAGCGGCTGCGCGACGGACTGAAGGGCCTGCCTTCCGGGGCGGTCGACGACGTCGTCTCCGACTACGAGGCCCATTTCGCGGAAGGGTTGGCCGCCGGGCGCAGCGAGGCCGAGGTGGCCCAGGCCCTGGGCGATCCCGGCCGGCTGGCCCGCGAGCTGCGGGTGGAGCAGGGCATCCGGCGTTGGGAGGAGGAGAAGAACCCCTCGGCGGCGGCCGGCGCCGTCCTGGCTGTGCTGGGGCTGGCCACTTTCGACCTGCTGGTGCTGTTCCCGATCCTGATCGCGGCGGGCGGGGCCCTGTTCGGCTTCGTCGTCGCGTCGATCGGCGTCTTCATCGCCGGCTCCTGGGTTTTCGTCTCCGGTCTGACCGGACGCCTCCCCGACGACGGCCCCAGCGGGCTGCAGGCGGTGTTCGCCGGCATCGGCCTGATGTCCGCCGCGGTCGCTGTCGGCGCCCTCTTGATGTTGCTCGTGATCGGCCTGGTCAACGCCCTGGTCTGGTACGGGCGCCTCCACTACCGGCTGCTGAAGCCGGCCGTCGAAACCTGATGCGGAGGACCTATCCCATGACCCGACCTCTGTTGCTGGTCGCCGGCTGCGGGCTCGTCGCCGCCCTGCTCAGCTTCGCCATCGCCCTGGCCCTGGGGCCCATCCCCTGGTCCGACTGGGACTGGGACTTCCCGCACGGCCGCGACCGCGGCCCGCCGGCGACGGGCGGCGGGCCCACCGTCACCCGCGAGCTGGCCTGGCCGGGCGGGGAGGAGCTGCAGGTCAACGTCCCGGCCACGATCGCCTACACCCAGGGACCGGTGAGCCGGGTCGTCGTCACCGGGCCCCAGGGGGCGGTGGACCACCTGCGCTTCGACGACGAGACCCTGCGCTTCGACCGCCGGGTGCGCAGCCCGGGCGAGATGCGGATCGTCATGACGGCCCCCGACGTGCGCGAGTTCATGCTGCACGGCTCCCAGCGGCTCACCATCGCCGGCTATGACCAGGACAGGCTCGACGTGCACGTCATGGGCAGCAGCACCGCGGTCGCCAATGGCCGGGCCCGTTCGGTGGAGATCCATATCGCCGGCTCGGGCGACATCGACCTCGGCGGCGTGGCCGCGGACGACGCCGAGGTGCATATCGCCGGCTCCGGCAAGGCGGTGCTGTCGCCCAAGGCCAGCGCCGAGATCCACATCGCCGGCTCGGGCGACGTGATCCTAACGACCCGCCCGGCGCGGCTGGAGCAGCACATCGCCGGCTCCGGCCGCATCGTCCAGGGCGAAGCCGTCAAGCCGGCGGCGTAGGGCCGAAAGCTCGCCGCGACCCTAACTCCACGGCCCCGTCGTCGGTACCGCGGTGACGGCCCGCGCCGGTCGCCGTCCGACCGTCGTCGCCAGCCGCATCAGGGCCTCGACCCGGTTCTCGGTGGCCGGGTGGGTGGAGAACAGGCTGTCGCGGCCGCCGCCCGTCAGGGGGTTGATGATGAACAGGTGAGCCGTCGCCGGATGGCGCTCGGCCTCGTGGTTGACCGCCCCGCCGCGGGCGTAGGCCTCGATCTTCTGCAGGGCCCGGGCCAGGGCCTCGGGGTCGCCGCCGATCTCGGCGCCGATGCGGTCGGCCTCGTATTCGCGGCTGCGGCTGATGGCCATCTGCACCAGGCCCGCGGCCAGGGGCGCGACGATGGCGAGCACGATGGCGCCGGCGATCCCGTTGGGCCGACCGTTCTCGTCGCGTCCGCCGAAGAAGAAGGCGAAGTTGGCCAGGGCCGAAATCGCCCCGGCGATGGTCGCCGTCACCGTCATGGTCAGGGTGTCGCGGTTCTTCACGTGGGCCAGCTCGTGGGCCATCACCCCGCGGACCTCGTCGCGGTCCAAAAGGCCGATCAGGCCGGTGGTGGCCGCCACCGCGGCATGGGCCGGGTCGCGCCCGGTGGCGAAGGCGTTGGGCTGGTCGGACTCGATCAGGCAGACGCGCGGCGACGGCAGGCCCGCCCCCTGCGCCAGCGCCTGAACGTCGGCCACGAAGGCGCGCACCCGCGCGTCCGGGTGGGTCTCGTCCACGGCCTGGGCGCCGTACATGCGCAGGACGATCTTGTCGGCGTTCCAGTAGGAGATCAGGTTCATCGCCCCGGCCAGGACCAGGGCGGTGAGCATCCCGGCCGGGCCGCCGACCATGTAGCCGGCGCCGACGAACAGCGCGGTCATGGCGGCCAGGAGGACGTAGGTCTTCAGGTGGTTCATCGCAGTCTTCGCGCCTCTCGTCTCGAGGGTGCGTCCTGCTGGGGTCTGGACCATTCCGACCGGCATCGAGCGCACCCGATGCGGTCCGACATCGCGACCCGGTTCCCGAAGGGAGGTGTCGCCAGAGGGGCCCGGCCCGCGACCCCTTAGATGATGGCGCGGCGGCTAGAGTTCAAGCGCCCGGGTCCCCGGCTGCGACGGGCCTTCGTCGGCCGGTCCGGAGGAGCCGCCCTGGATCTCGTCGAGATAGCTCGCCGTGGGCAGGACGTCGTACGACAGCAGGCACGAGGCCCAGTCCTGCACCAGCAACTCGACGTCGTGGCCGGCGGCCATGGCCTCCCGCGCCAGGCGGGCGCCGGCGTTGAGCGCGAGGGCCTGGGTGGCGAAATGGCCCATTCGGCTCCTGCCGCTGACCACCTTCCACTCTTCGGCGAACTGCACCACCGCGTACCGCAGTTTGGCCATATCCGTCTCCCGGCAATCACCCCAGAGGCGACCAAGCTTAGCAATACAACCCTTGAGAGAGCTGAAGCTTAACAAAAGACAGCGGCGGATTAATGGAGGGTAAACGCCCGGCCTTGCCGCCGCCCCCGCGGCGCGGCTACGACAAGGGTCTCATGGTCACCGTCACCCAATCGCCTGTCGCCCAGAGGTTCAACGCCGCGCGCGCCGCCTATGAGGAGGGTCGTCCGGCCGAAGCGCTGGGGCTGTTGGCGGCGGTGGTCCAGGCCGAGCCGCGCTCGGCGCCGGCCCAGCACCTGATCGGCCTTTGCCGACTGGCCCTGGGCGACCTCGATGCCGCCGAGCGGGCGCTGCGGGCTTCGCTCAGCGTCGACAAGCGCCGTCCGGCGGTCCACGTCAGCCTCGCCGAGGTTCATCAGCGCGCCGGCCGCGCCGCGGACGCCGAGAAGAGCTACCGCACGGGGCTTTCGATCGACCGCCGCCACCGCGGCAGCGTCGTCGGCCTGGCCCAGTTCCTGATCGCGCTGGGCCGTCCGGCCGAAGCCCTCCAGGTCACCGCGCCCCTGGCCGCCGGGACCGACGCGGTGGCCCAGGTGTTGGAGCTCCATGCCGAGGCCCTGGCCCACCTCGGCCGGCTGGAGGAGGCCCTGACCTGCAACGAACGCGCGGTGGCCGCCGGCAGCCCCTTCGCCGTGCTGGCGGCGTCGGCGGTCCTGCGCGAACTCGGCCGCTACCCCGAGGCGGAGGCCGCCGCCCGCCGCGGCTTCGCCACGGCCGGCCAGCACCCGGCGGTGTGGTCGGTGCTGGGGGGCGCCCTGCAGGCCCTGGGCCGCCACGACGAAGCCGAGGCCTCCTACCGCAAGGCACTGGAGCTGGCGCCCTTCGACCCCGGCTCGCACCAGGCCCTGGCCGCCCTCTTGTGGGCGCGGACCGCCGATCCCGAGCGGGCCTGGACCCCGCTGGACTCGGTGCTGCGCCAGCAGCCGACGCCGATGCTGGTCGCGCTCAAGGCCAAGCTGCTGACCCGCGCGGGCCGCGCGGCCGAGGCCTACGCCCTCCTGGCCCACGCCGCCGACGGCGCGCCGGGCGACGCCCTGCTGCAGGCCGCCGCCGCCACCGCGGCGGTGCACGCCGGCCAGGCCGAAGCCGGCCTGGCCTACGCCGAGCGCGCCCACGCCGTCGCCCCCGGCGCGCCGCGGATCCGGGCCCTGCTGGGGGAGACCTGCCTGGCGGCGGGCCAGCCCGCCCGCACCGCCGAGATCGCCGCCGCCCTGCTGGCCGAGCGCCCTTACGACCAGGCCTTCATCGCCCTGCAGGCCGTGGCCTGGCGGGTGCTGGGCGACCCCCGATACCGCGCGCTCTACGACTATGACACGATGGTCGGCGAGGCGATCATCGAGACGCCGCCGGGCTGGTCCAGCCTGGAGGCCTTCCTCGCCGACCTCGCCTCGACCCTGAAGCGGATGCACGCCATGCGCGGGGACCCCCTCGACCAGTCCCTGCGCAAGGGGGTCCAGACCGAGCAGAACCTGGCCCTGTCGGCAGATCCGGTGCTGCAGGCCTTCTTCCGCGCGGTCGACGCCCCGATCCGCGCCTATACCGCCCGGCTGGGTAGGGGCCGCGACCCCCTGCGCGCCCGCAATGGCGGCGGTCATCGCGTCAAGGCGGCGTGGTCGGTCAAGCTGGAGCCGGAGGGCTTCCACGCCGACCACATCCACCCCGACGGCTGGCTGTCGTCGGCCTTCTATGTCGAGCTGCCCAAGGCGATCGGGAATGGGGGGCGGGAAGGGTGGATCAAGTTCGGGCAGCCGGCCCTGCCGACCCGCCCGCCGCTCGAGGCGGAGCATTTCGTCAGGCCGGCGCCGGGCAAGCTGGTGCTGTTCCCGTCGTACATGTGGCACGGCACGGCGCCGTTCTCGGGCGACGAGACCCGGCTGACGACGGCCTTCGACGTGGTTCCGGAGCGCTGAGTCGGGGGCCGGCCGCCGACCTCTCGCGAGAGCGTCCTTTTGGACGCATCCGGGGGGCGGAGCGATCGGCGGCGACCGGCTGCACAGGGTCCGCCCGCTACGCTTAAGGCCGCGTTGAGGGAAAGGGTTAAGGGGCCTTTGGCCGCGGAACGAGGGGATGGGCGTGAAGCTGACAGGCAAGACGGCCCTGGTCTCGGGCGGCGGGCGCGGCATCGGCCGGGCGGTGGCGCTGAAGCTGGCCGCTGACGGCGCCCGGGTCGTGGTGAACGACCTGGATCCGGGTCCGGCCGAGGCGGTGGTCGCCGAGGTCGCCGCGGCGGGGGGGCAGGCGCTGGCCTTCCCCGGCGACGTGACCGCGGCCGACTTCGGCGAACGGTTCGTGGCTGCGGCGCTGAAGCGCTTCGGCGGCCTCGACATCGTCGTCAACAACGCCGGCTACACCTGGGACTCCACCATCCAGAACACCGGCGACGACCAGTTCCGGACCATGCTGGAGGTCCACGTCGAAGCCCCGTTCCGCATCCTGCGCGCCGCCGCCGAGCCGATCCGGCGCCTGGCCAAGGCCGAGGCGCTCGCGGGCCGGCCGGTCCACCGCAAGGTGGTCAACGTCTCCTCCATCGCCGGCCTCTACGGCAACGCCGGCCAGGTGGCCTACGCCTCGGCCAAGGCGGCCCTGGTGGGCATGACCCGGACCCTGGCCAAGGAGTGGGGCCGCTACGCCGTCAATGTGAACTGCGTCGCCTTCGGCTGGATCGAGACCCGGCTGACCCAGGCCATCGGGGCCGAGCAGGCGACCATCGACGTGGCCGGCCACGCCGTCGGGGTGGGGATCCAGCCGCACATGCGCGAGATGATGCGCGCGGTCATCCCCCTGGGGCGCCCCGGGACCCCCGAGGAGGCCGCCGGCGCGGTCTGGCTGCTGTGCACGCCGGAGTCCGACTACATCTCCGGCCAGGTCCTGGTGGCGGGCGGCGGCCTGCTGATCTGACGCCCCTCGGCCCTCCTTCACCGGCACGGACCCGCCGCGGGGCGGGGCCTGGGCGGCGGCCGTGGCGAAGAAGGCGAAGCCGACGATCGCGGCCAGGCGCACGGGCGTCGCGCCACCTTTGCAGAATCCTTTTCGTCGCCCGGGCGTTCAAGGGACACCGAAGCCGGAGCCGCCCATGCCCGCCCCTTTCACAGCGCGCGCCACCGCCGACGTCCGCGCCCACGCCCATCCCGTGCCGGACGCTTCCAGCCCCCTCGAAGCGGCGCTACTGTTCGTCGAGCGTTGGATGCCCGAGTCCGTGGAGGGGGAGGTCTCCATCACCGTCACAGACACTGAGACGGGCTATCAGCAGTGCTTCCGCATCGACCTGGACGACGGCTCGGCGGCGCCCTGTTGAGGCGACTGGCCCTCGCCTGTCAGGCTCGTGGGCTTGCTCAGCGGCCTCCGGGCGGCTACCAACCGGCTTTTCGACCGTACCGGTACCGTGACCGGAGGGACCGCGCACGTATGCGTTCCCCCGAGTGATGCGTGAGGGAGACCGCAGTTGTCCAACGCAAACATCCCCGGCCTCGAAGAGGCCCCGACCAAGCACGCCGCGCTCGTCGCCTGGGTGCGCGAGATGGCGGAGTTGACCGAACCCGACCGGGTCTACTGGTGCGACGGATCCGAAGAGGAATACGACCGGCTGTGCAAGGAACTGGTCGCGGCGGGCACCCTGACGCCCCTGAATGCTGAAAAGCGCCCCAACTCCTACTACGCCGCCTCGGACCCCCGCGACGTCGCCCGGGTCGAGAGCCGGACCTACATCTGCTCCGAAAACGAGATCGACGCCGGCCCGACCAATAACTGGACCGATCCGGCCGAGATGCGCGCCACCCTGAACGGTCTGTTCAAGGGCGCCATGCGCGGGCGCACTCTGTACGTCGTGCCGTTTTGCATGGGCCCCATAGGCTCGAAGATTTCCGCCTACGGCGTCGAGATCACCGACAGCGCCTATGTCGCCATCTCGATGAAGGTCATGACCCGCATGGGCAAGGCCGCCCTGGAGGGCATCGGCGACGACGGCTTCTTCGTCCCGGCCATCCACACCCTGGGCGCCCCCCTGGCGCCGGGCCAGAAGGACGTGCCCTGGCCCTGCAACGAGACCAAGTACATCGTCCACTATCCCGAGACCCGCGAGATCTGGTCTTACGGCTCGGGCTACGGCGGCAACGCCCTGTTGGGCAAGAAGTGCTACGCCCTGCGCATCGCCTCGGTCATGGCCCGCGACGAGGGCTGGCTGGCCGAGCACATGCTGATCCTCAAGCTGACCTCGCCGCAGGGCGTCTCGCACTACATCGCCGCGGCCTTCCCGTCGGCGTGCGGCAAGACCAACCTGGCGATGCTGCAGCCCACCCTGCCGGGCTGGAAGGCCGAGACCATCGGCGACGACATCTGCTGGATGCGCTACGGCGACGACGGCCGGCTCTACGCCATCAACCCCGAGGCCGGCCTGTTCGGCGTGGCCCCGGGCACCGGCCTGGCGACCAACAAGAACGCCATCGACTCCCTGCATTCGAACAGCGTCTTCACCAACGTGGCTCTGACCCCCGACGGCGACGTGTGGTGGGAAGGCCTGACCGACACCCCGCCGGCCAACCTGACCGACTGGAAGGGCCGTCCCTGGACCCCCGCCAGCCCCGAGCCCGCCGCGCACCCGAACGCGCGCTTCACCGTGCCGGCCAGCCAGGTGCCGATCATCGCGCCGGAGTGGGAGGACCCCAACGGCGTGCCGATCTCGGCCATCCTTTTCGGCGGCCGCCGCGCCACCGCGGTGCCGCTGGTGACCGAAGCCTTCGACTGGCAGCACGGGGTGTTCCTGGCCTCCAACGTGGCCTCGGAAGGCACCGCCGCGGCGGAGAACAAGGTCGGCGAGCTGCGCCGCGACCCGTTCGCGATGCTGCCGTTCTGCGGCTACAACATGGCCGATTACTTCGGCCACTGGCTGAAGATGGGCAAGCGCGAGGGCGCCAAGCTGCCGAAGATCTATTTCGTCAACTGGTTCCGCAAGGACATGCACGGCAAGTTCCTGTGGCCGGGCTATGGCGAGAACAGCCGCGTGCTGAAGTGGATCGTCGAGCGTCTGGAGGGCACGGCCGACGCCCAGGAGACCCCGATCGGCTATCTGCCGACCAAGGAGTCGCTGGACGTCGAAGGCCTGGGCCTGACCGAGCACCAGCTGTTCCTGCTGCTGTCGGTGGACCGGTCGGTTTGGAAGGAAGAGGCTTCGCTGATCCCGGCGGCCTACGAGAAATTCGGCGACCGCCTGCCGACCGAGTTGTGGGATGAGCACGAGGCCCTGGTCGGTCGCCTGGAAAAGGCCCCGGCCCCGGTCCACGGCGAATCCGCCCAGGTGGTCGAGTTCACCCGGGTCGTGGGGGTTTAAGGGCTCCCACGGTGCGTGAAGTTTGGCGGCGGGAGGAGCGATCCTCCCGCCGTTTTCTTTTCCCTCTCCTCGATGGGGAGGGGGAAGGGGACCTAAGCTAAGGGCAACCCGACGTAGTTCTCCGCCAACGTCGTCTGCGCGGCCTTCGAGCTGAAGATGTATTCCAGCTCGGCCACCTGCATCTTGCGGGCGAAGGGGTCCATGTCGGGGAAACGGTGGGTCAGGCCGGTGAACCACCAGCTGAAGCGCTCGGCCTTCCACACCCGCGCCAGCGCACGCCCGGAATACTCGTCCAGCCCCGTCCGGTCGCCGGAGCGGTAGTGAAGGGCGATCGCCTCGCTCAGCATGGCCACGTCGGAGGCCGCCAGGTTCAGCCCCTTGGCGCCCGTGGGAGGCACGATGTGGGCCGCGTCGCCGGCCAGGAACAGCCGGCCGTGGCGCATCGGCTCGGAGACGAAGCTGCGCAGGGGGGCGATGGACTTCTCGATCGAGGGGCCGCGGGTCATGGCGCAGTGGGCCTCTTCGCCCAGCCGGATCGCCAGCTCGTCCCAGATCCGTTCGTCGGGCCAGTCCTCGATCTGCTCGTCCAGGGCGCACTGGACGTAATATCGGCTGCGGGTGGGCGAGCGCAGCGAAGCCAGGGCGAAGCCGCGCTCGTGGTTGGAATAGATCAGCTCGTGGTGGCAGGGCGGCACGTCGGCCAGGATGCCCAGCCAGCCGAACGGATAGACCCGCTCGAAGGTCCGGCGCAGCTCCTCGGGGATGGACGGTCGGCTGACACCGTGGAAGCCGTCGCAGCCGGCGATGAAGTCGCAGTCGAGGCGCTGGGCGCGCCCCTCGCGGGTGAAGGTCACGAAAGGGGCGTCGCCCTCCACGTCGTGCAGGGCCACGTCGGCCGTCTCGAACTGGACCGGCATGTCCCGGCCGGCGCAGGCTTCGATCAGGTCCTTGGTCACTTCGGTCTGGCCATAGACCATCACCGACTTGCCGGTCAGCCCGGTCAGGTCGATGCGATGGGCGACGCCGTCGAGGGCCAGACTGAAACCTCCGTGGATCAGGCCCTCGGCGTGCATTCGCTCCGCCACCCCCACCTTCTCCAGCAGGGCGACCGTGCCCTGCTCCAGCAGGCCGGCGCGGATGCGATCCTCGACATAGGCCTGGTCGCGCCGCTCCAGCACCACGCTCTCGACGCCGGCGACGTAGAGCAGCTGGGACAACAACAGGCCGGCGGGGCCGGCGCCGACGATGGCGACCTGGGTGCGCAACGGGAATCCTCCAGTAGGCTTTTTTCCAAGTCCTAGCCGCCGATCAGCGCCGAGACCAGCGCCGGCGCCCGGGCCGGCGGCGCTATCTGCTCGAAGGTGCAGTGCCGCGGGGCCTTGTCGGGGCGCCAGCGCAACAGCCGGGTCCCGTGGCGGAAGCGGCCGCCGCCGACGTGGTCGTAGCGCACCTCGACCACCAGTTCGGGGCGCAGCGGCGTCCACTCGGCGGACTTCTCCGTACTCCACCGGCTGGGGCCGCCGGGCGCGTCGCCGGTGAAGCCGGGCGGCTGGGCGATCGCCTCCAGCCGGCGGGTCAGGGCCGGGCGCTCGGCCTTTGGCAAGGTCGAGGTGAAGCCGACATGATGCAGGAGGCCGGCGTCGTCGTAGAGGCCGAGCAGCAGCGAGCCCGCCACCTTCGTCCCCTGTTCGTAGCGGAAGCCGCCCACCACGCAGTCGGCGCTGCGCAACCGCTTGACCTTGAGCATGGACCGCTCGCCCGGCGCATAGCGTCCGTCCCGCCGCTTGGCGATCACCCCGTCCAGGGCGCCGCCGGAACGGTCGAGCCATCCTTTCGCCTCGTTCCGGTCGCGGGTGCAGGGCGACAGGCGCAGCCGCGGCGCCGCGGCGGCGACCCCGGCGTGGAACGCTTCCAGGGCGGCCCGTCGATCGGCCAGGGGCGCGGCGGCGAGATCGGGCGCCCCCGGCGTCATCAGGCAGTCGAACAGGATCAGGATCGCCGGGGTCTCGGCCGCCAGGCGGCGGATGCGGCTCTGCGCCGGGTGCAGCCGCATCTGCAGGGCGTCGAACGACAGGCCGCCCGCGGTGGGGATCGCCAGCTCGCCGTCGACCACGAAGGGCTCCTGCGGCAGGGCGCGCAGCATGGCCTCGACCTCCGGGAAGTAGCGCCCCAGCGGCTTGCCCGACTTGGCCATCAGGGCGACGTCGCCGCCCGAGCGGAAGGCTAGGCAACGGAAGCCGTCCCACTTGGGCTCGAACTGCCAGCCGGGGCCCTCGGGCAGGGCGTCCACCAGCTTGGCCTCCATAGGCCGTAGTTCGCCGGCCAGGGTTGTCAGGGCATGATCCACGCCCTGGCCAACGCCGCCACGCCCGGAAGGTTCGCAACCGGCCCGGCGGCTAAAATCGGGGCCCGCTCAGCGCTCGGTTGATTAAACGTCCGCCGAAGGTATGGAATGGCGAAGCTAAAGAACGAGAAGGCCGGGCAATCCTGGCCTCCTTCAACAAAAGATCAGGGAGGACGGCGATCATGGCGGGAGCATCCCACCAGGCCGGCGCGGGGACGGAAACCTCGGGACGCTGGGATACGAACTACGAATGGAAGACGGTCGCCCTGCTCACCATCGGCTTCGGCCTGGTCGGGCTGGACCGCTGGGTGCTGGCCGACCTGGCGGGCTTGCCGGCCTCGACCATGGTGGCCGACCTCGGCCTCAAGCCGCAGGACATCGGCAACCTCATCTCGGTCCTGGGCGTGGCCTGGGGCATCTCCTCCCTATTCATGGGCAACCTGTCCGACCTGTTCGGACGCAAGCGGGTGCTGGTGCCGGCCCTGGTGGTGTTCTCGCTGCTGTCGGGCTTCTCGGGCATGGCCACGGGCCTGGGCATGATGATGCTGTTCCGCGCCGTCATGGGGGCGTCCGAAGGCGCCTTCTGCCCGACCAGCTTCGCCACCGTCGCCGAGGCCTCCAAGCCCCAGCGCCGCGGCTTCAACCTCGGCTTGCAACAGAGCGCCTTCGCCCTGATTGGCCTGGGCTTCGGGCCGATCATCGCCGCCTATCTGCTCGACTTCGTCAGCTGGCGCTGGGTGTTCGCCATCGTCGGCATCCCCGGCATCATCGTCGCCATCCTGGTGGCTATGACCGTCCGCGAGCCTGCGACCATCAAGGCGCGACGCGCCGCCAAGGAATCGGGCGTCGCCGCCGACATCGCCTCGACCAAGGCGCCCAAGCTGTCGGTGGCCGCCATGTTCAGCCACCGCAACGTGCCACTGAGCATGATCGCCCTGCTGTGCGCCATGTGCGGCATCTTCGTGCTCAGCGCCTTCACTCCGGCCTACCTCGGCGGCTACCTGAAGCTTGAGAACAAGACCGTCGCGGGCGTCGCTTCGGCGATCGGCTTTGGCGGTTTCCTCGGTCAGTGGCTGCTGTCGTGGGCCTCCGACATCTTCGGCCGTCGCACCATGGCCATCATCGGCTTCCTGGTCGGTGCGGTGTTCCTCTACATGTTCATGCAGCTCGGGGCCGACAACGTCCCGCTGCTGTTCATCGTGCTGTTCATCTCGGCTGGCTTCTCGTTCGGCCTGCTCAGTCTGATCACCGGGCCGATCGCGTCGGAGGCCGCGCCCCTGGGCATGATCGCCGGCACGACCGGGGTCATCGTCATGGTCGGCGAGGTGTTCGGCGGCGGGGTGGCTCCCGCGGTCGGCGGCTACATCGCCGGCCACTTCGGCATCCAGAACGTGCTGTGGCTGGCGCTGGGCGGCCTGGTCGTCGGCGTGCTGGTCAGTCTCGCCTACCGGGAGACCGCGCCGCGCCTGGCCAAGTCCGGCCACGGGGCGGAATCGGCCCTCGACGTGTACGAGGACCAGCATCCCGAAGGCATCGCCAAGGCGGAATAGGGCCCTTGCAAAGGACAAGCGCAAGGAAACGCCCGGGCCCCACCGCCCGGGCGTTTTTTTTGGCGCGAACCGCGCCGGCCGCGGGGGTGGGACTGGTCTGGGCTGTAATCTGAGCGCAATATTGCACCCATAAACCAGCCGACGAGCTGCGCCCGTACGGCGAAAAGACTCAAAACCGGAGGATCGCTTTGAACACCCTGAAATTGGCCGCTGTGCTCGTGGCCGCGTCGATGCTTGCCCCGGCCGCCGGCTTCGCCCAGTCGGCCCCGGCCTCGTGGGCCACCAAGGACGGCCGCTGGAACAACTGGAAGGACGGAACCTTCCCCACCTCCGAGGCGCACTACAAGGCCCTGGTCGCGGCGGCCAAGGGCGGCGTCAAGCACACCAAGCTGACCATCCCCGATTGGTCCGGCATCTGGACCTCGACCCGCCAGCCGGGCTGGGGCACCGTGCGCTACCAGAACGCGCCGGGGACCCCCACGGCTACCGGCCCCGCCTTCCCGGGCCAGCCCGCGCCGGCGGCCAATGCGCCCCAGCCCGAGCGCCCGTTACTGACCCCGGCCTACCAAAAGAAGCTGGAGGAGGAGCTGGACCGCGTCTCCCGCGGCATCCAATGGGACTACCTGTCCTACTGCCTGCCCGCCGGCTTCCCCCGCTGGTACACCGAGCCCTTCCTGCGCGAGTTCATCACCACGCCGGCAGAGACGTGGATGACCAACGAGCAGCAGTCCGAGACCCGGCGCATCTACACCGACGGCCGCGGCCACGTGCCTGAGGATGAGAGCTACGCCCTGTTCGAAGGCGACTCGATCGGTATCTGGGACGGCGACACCCTGATCATCCACACCATCAGCGTGAAGCCGGGGAGCTGGAACCGCATCCAGCCGGAATACAGCGACAAGACCGAGACGGTCGAGCTGGTGAAGAAGAACGCCCAGGGCCTGATCGAGACCCGGATGACGGTCTACGACCCGGAATCGCTGCAGAAGCCTTGGCACGTGATCTGGGGCTCGGGACCGGTCACCACGCCGAACCTGCGGATCAACATGTGGTCCTGCAACGAGAACACCAACGTGGTGAAGACCGCCGAGGGCGTGACCCAGTTCGTCCTGCCGGGCGAGCCGGGCTACAAGGATCCTTCGACCTTCGCGACCACGCCGCCGAAGGAATAGTCCGTAAAGCGGCTCACGCGCTTCTCCCTCCCCCTGCGGGGAGGGCGACTCGCGTCAGCGAGCGGGGTAGGGGTCCGCCCACTCGTCGTTGTGGTTTCGCCCCAACCCCCGCTCGCGCCGCTGACCCGTGCGAGTCGCCCTCCCCAGCGAGGGGAGGGATAAGGGCGTCCGTTTCCAATCTGAGGCGATCCCATGCAGCCCTTCTCCTACACGGCGCTCCCCGGCAAGGTGGTGTTCGGCTCGGGGACCCTGGCGCGGGTGGCCGACGAGATCCGCGCGCTGGGCTGCAGCCGGGCGCTTCTTCTGTCGACGCCGCAACAGGTGGACCAGGTCCGCCGCCTCCAGGCCCAGCTCGGCGACCTGGCCGCCGGCCTGTTCGCCGAGGCGACCATGCACACCCCCGTGGAGGTGACCGAGCGAGCCATGCAGGCCGCACAGGCCTGTCGCGCCGACTGCACCGTGGCCCTGGGCGGGGGCTCGACCACAGGCCTGGGCAAGGCCATCGCCCTGCGCACCGATCTGCCGCAGGTGGTCATCCCCACCACCTACGCCGGCTCCGAGGCCACCCCGATCCTGGGCCAGACCGAGAACGGGCTGAAGACCACCGTCCGCGACCTCAAGGTCCTGCCCGAGGTCATCATCTACGACGTCGACCTTACCCTGACCCTGCCGGTCGGCCTGACCGTCACCTCGGGGATGAACGCCATCGCCCACGCCGCCGAAGGCCTCTATGCCCGCGACGCCAACCCGATCGTCTCCATGCTCGCCGAGGACGGGACCCGCGCCATCGCCCGCGCTCTGCCGGCCATCGTCGCCGACCCGGACGACATCGAGGCCCGCGGCGACGCGCTCTACGGCGCCTGGGCCTGCGGCGTTACCCTGGGGGTGGTGGGCATGGCCCTGCACCATAAGCTCTGCCACACCCTGGGCGGGACTTTCGACCTGCCCCACGCCGAGACCCACACGGTCGTCCTGCCCCACGCCATGGCCTACAACGCCCCGGCCGCGCCCGAGGCCATGGCGCGGATCGCCCGGGCCATCGGCGCGCCAAGCGCCCCGCAGGGACTGTACGACCTGGCCAAGAGCCTGGGAGCGCCGACCTCGCTGAGGGAGCTGGGGATGCCGCAGGACGGCCTGGACCGGGTGGTGGATCTGGCCCTGGCCAACCCCTACTGGAACCCCCGCCCGCTGGAGCGCGAGCCCCTGCGCCGCCTCCTCGACGACGCTTGGCACGGCCGTCGGCCGCCCGAGGCGATCTGACACCCGGGGCTGGTCTTCGTGGCGCAAGTCTCCAATCTATGACAAAAGAGGCGAAGAGCGCGAGGAGACAGGCCCTATGGCCCAGGCCAGTGCGACTTTCGGCGTCGAAGAGACCCACGGGATCCTCTGGCGCCCTGAGAACCGCGTCTACGCCAAGAGCGACGGCCGCGGCTGGTCGTCGCTCTACGCTTCGACCCAGCGCGAAACCCCCTATGAGGCCCACTATCCGGCGGTGCAGGACCACCTCCTGATCCTGCACCTCGACGGTCCCGTCGGCGTGCGCCGGCGGCTGGGCGCGCAGGAATGCCACAAGATCGTGCCCCCGGGCGGGCTGTTCATCCTGCCGGGCGGGGTGGAGTTCGGGGTCGAGCTGGAGGGCGAGCTCGACAGCCTGCACGTCTATCTTCGCCGCGACCTGGTGCAGGAAGTGGCCGACGACCTCGGGCTCGACGGGCCCGAACTGGCGCTCACCCCGCGGCTGGGCGAGCGCGACCTTCTGATCGAGCGCCTGGCCCTGGGCGTGCGCGAAGCCCTGACCGACGACGACGCCGCGGCGGGCACCTATGTCGATTACTTGTCGCGCGCCTTGGCCGCCCGGCTCCTTCGCGAGCACTCCACCTCGGCTCCGGAAAAGGCCGGCCCGCCCAAGGGCGGTCTGACCACCGCCCAGATCGCCCTCGTCAACGACTTCATGGAGGCTCACCTCGACCGGCCCCTGGCCCTGGTCGAGATCGGTTCGGCCTGCGGGCTCAGCGCCACCCATTTCGCCCGCCGGTTCAGGGTCGCGGTGGGCGTGCCCCCGCACCAGCACCTGATGCGGCTTCGGGTCGAGCGGGCCAAGCGGCTGCTGCAGGGGAACCTTCCGATCGTCGAGGTCGCCCTGGCCTGCGGTTTCGCCCACCAGGAGCACCTGTCCCGGGTGTTCCGGCGCATGACCGGCATGACGCCGGCCGGTTTTCGCCGTGTTGCACAAAGTTGACGCGGCAAACCGGAATATTTCGACGCTGATGTCAAAAGGCTTCTCGTCGCCGCGCGGTTCGTGCAGAACCGGCGTCGTCATCGTGCAGGATTCTCTATCCGCGAAGGCCGATTGTCGGGCCTAGCGGAACTCTCGACCCCCGCCGGTGGATGATTAGATCGCCATTTTCTCCCGTGAGCGCGCGCCGTGCGCCCGGGGACGAGGCGATCGTCATCGGCCGGGCCAGAATTGAGGCTTGAGGATACTATGCAGTACGAGACCAGGTTCGGCTCGCTTGACGATTACGACAAGGGAGGCGTCGAGATCATCGACGACGATCCCAAGAACTACGTGTTCTCCAACGTGTTCGAGGTCGCCAACATCTCGAAGCCGTACGAGCGCGTCGCCGTCGGTAAGAACTTCGAATATGTGATCGAGGCCGCCCGCGCCGAAGGCACCTCCGGCTGGTACGCCTGCGCCCACGACGAGTTCGTGCTGTGCATGGATGGCGAAGTCGAGGTCCACTTGGTCAAGCTGGACGACGCGGCCGCGGTGGTCGACCCCGCCAGCCAGGGCGCCCATGCGCTGCCCGGCGACCCGGAAGGCCGCAAGATGGGCCGCATCGTCCTGCGCCTCGGCCACCAGGCCCTGTTGCCGCGCGGCGCGGCGTATCGCTTCCACGCCGACAAGCCTTCGGTCCTGATGCTGCAGACGGTCGAAGGGCCGGTCACGGTCCAGAAGTGGGCCGAGATCTGCCAGACGACCAACGACTACCCGAACTGAACCACGGTACCGATTAGAGGATACGGCCCATGGCCATGCTCGACACCCCCAAGACCGAAGGCGGCGAACCCTCCGACGCCCTGACCTTCACCGAGGTCATGCCGGTCGACAACAACACCGGCTACCGATCGTTCAAGGCGGGCAGCTTCACCTTCAGGCGGGACGAATACTTCGCCCGCATCGCCTGGCCGGGGGGCACCCACGTCATGCCCATCGACGTCTACCTGCGCGCCCTGATGCGCGACGTCGCCTGGGGCTTCTTCTACGGCGTGGTGAATTTCGACGACGTCGTCGGCACCATCAACCATTACGGCGAGGTGACCCTGTTCGCGGGCCGCTTCAACGACGGCTACCGCAACGGCGGGCGCGACTATTCGGAGCGCTTCAGCTCCGAGGCCCTGATGCCGCTGTTCAAGGCCATGATCGGCGACTGGACCAACAAAGGCTACGACCCCTTCGCCGCCCCGATGGAGACCGGCACGCCATGGGGCTCCAATAACGGCGACAACGACGCCGCGGTCGAGCGCACCCGGGTCGCGGCCCGCCGCATGGTCGGCCTGCCGGGGGACACCCCCATCCGCACCGACGAGAGCGGTTTCCCCAAGAACCGCATGTTCCACGACGTCTCTTCGGACCAGCCCCTGGTCGAGGTCGAGCCCGGCTTCGAGAACGAGGTCTCCGCCTACAACCTGTTCGACTACCTCGCCCGCTCCGACGTGACGTGGAACCCGTCAGTGTGTTCGGTGGTGGGCGACAGCCTGTTCTGTCCGACTTCGGAGGAGTTCACCCTCCCGGTCGATCACGGCAACGACCGTTGCGAGTGGTTCGTGACCCTCTCGGACACGATCATCTGGGACATCAAGGACAAGGAATCCGGCAAGCCGCGGGCCAAGGTCGTCGCCAAGGCGGGCGACGTCTCCTGCATGCCGGCAGATATCCGCCATAAGGGATATGCGGACAAGCGCGCCATGCTGCTCGTGTGGGAGAATGCTTCGCCGAAAATCCCGGAGATGATCGCCAAGGGTGAAGCGCCCGTGGTTTCGGTCACCTTCTAAAAAAGCCAGGCGGGAGGACGGATGCGCCCGCCCCTTAACCGGGGCGGGCGTGTTCTTTTTGAACTACATCCGACAGAACGAAAAAGGGACTGACGATGGCCAAGCTGGCGCCCGTCGACGTATCCAAGATCCAGACCCGTCTCCTGATCGGCGGCCAGTGGGTCGACGGCGCCGCCGGCGCCGAGATCGAGGTGATCAACCCCTATTCCGGCGAGAAGATCGTCTCCATCGCCGAGGCCCGCGAAGAGGACGTGGACCGGGCGGTGGAGGCCGCGACCAAGGCCGCCGTGGCCTGGGGCCGGATGCCCGCCTACGAGCGTGGCCGCCTGCTGAACAAGCTGGCCGACGCCATCGAGGCCGACGCCGACTACCTGGCGCGGCTTGAGGCCACCAACACGGGCCATCCGGTGCGCGACTGCCAGAACCTCGACGTGCCGCGCACCATCATGTGCTTCCGCTATTTCGCCGGCATGGCCGACAAGCTGGAGGGCTCGGTGATCCCGGTGGACGCCGGCTTCCTCAACTACGTCGAGCGCGAGCCTATCGGGGTGGTGGGCCAGATCGTGCCCTGGAACTTCCCCCTCATGTTCGTCAGCTGGAAGCTGGGCCCGGCGCTCGCCGCCGGCAACACGGTGGTGATGAAGCCGTCGGAGATCACGCCCCTGTCGACCCTGCGCATCGGCGAGCTGATCAAGCAGGTCGGCTTCCCCGACGGAGTGGTCAACATCGTCCCCGGCTACGGGAACACCGCCGGCCAGCGCATCGCCGAGCATCCCGGCATTGGCAAGATATCCTTCACCGGCTCGACCAACATCGGCCGCTCCATCGTCCGAGCCTCGGCCGGCAACCTGAAGAAGGTCCAGCTCGAGCTCGGCGGCAAGGGCCCCAACATCGTGTTCGAGGACGCGGTGATCCCCGCCGCGGTCGGGGGCGCGGCCTTCGGCATCTTCCACAACCAGGGCCAAGCCTGCATCGCCGCCTCGCGCCTGATCCTGCACGAGAAGATCGCCGACGAATTCCTCGAGAAGTTCGTCGCCCTGGCCCGCTCGATCAAGCTGGGCGACCCGCTCGACACCGACACCGAGATGGGGCCGCTGACCTCGAAGGTCCATCACGAGCGGGTGCTGTCCTACGTCCAGGTGGCCAAGGACCAGGGCGGGACCATCCTCACCGGGGGCCGTGTCCCCGACGCCCCCGATCTGCAGGCCGGCTATTTCGTCGAGCCGACCATCGTGCGGGCCGACCCCAGCCACCGGGTGCAGCAGGAGGAGGTGTTCGGCCCCTTCGTCGCGGTCACCACCTTCAAGGACGACGAGGAGGCCTTGGCCATCGCCAACGGCACCGCCTACGGCCTAGGCTCGGGCCTGTGGACCCAGAACCTCAGCCGCGCTCACCGCTTCGCCAAGGCCATCCACGCCGGCATGGTGTGGATCAATTCCTACAAGCGCGTCCACCCCGCCTCACCGTTCGGCGGGGTGGGGGAGTCCGGCTACGGCCGGGAGATGGGCTTCGAGGCCATGCGCGAATACACCAACCCCAAGTCCGTCTGGGTCAACGTCGACGCTCAGCTGCCGCCCTTCTACAAGCGGTAGTCTTCCGCGTCGCAGAGCAGATGCGCCCGCCGGAGCGATCCGGCGGGCGTTTTCGCATTCCGGACGCAGTTCTCGGGCCCTGGTCCCCCAAGAAAAAGGGGCGGGCCCTTTCGGACCCGCCCCCGCCGTCGCCGCGCCCGCCGGCCGCTAGTGGCGGAAGGCGATCTGGAGCCCGATTTCGCGGGGCAGGCCGGTGTTGATGGTCCTGAGCGGGTTGTAGGCCGCAAAGGTGGTGCAGGCTTCCGTCCCGCCCGCCGCCGCCGCCAGGCATTGGGTGCGCCCGCCGCCGATGGTGCCGGTGTCCCGGTCGAAGGCGTTGTTCACGAACAGGTTGATGTCGAAGTCGCGGTACTCCACCCCGAGCCGGAAGTTGGCCGACTGGACCTTCTGGTTGATCGCGTCCGGCGTGTAGGCCGTGGTCGGGAACGGCGAGACCGCGAAGGAGGCGGTCCAGCGGTAGTCGGCCCGGAAATAGGCCTTGGCCACCGACGAGACGGCGACGTCGTAGCGTCCGCCGACGCTGACCGTGTGCGGCGGGATCGGGATCTTCTGGCCCTTGAGCACGATGGTGAAGGGCACCGGCACGGGGCCGCCGGGGACCTGCTTGCCGGCCGGGAAGATCAGGCCCTCGGTGTACTTCGAGTTGGTGTAGCCGTAGGCGACGTTGCCGGTGAAGCCCCGGAACAGCCGCGCCTGGGCTTCGACCTCCACCCCTTCGGAGCGGGCGGCCGGGACGTTGAAGGTGGTGACCAGGCCGCAGGAACCGGGGTTGGTGGTGTACTGCGGGTTGGACCAGTCGATCCGGTAGACCGCGGCGTTGACCTGCACCCGGTTGTTGATCAGGCGGAACTTGCCGCCCAGCTCATAGCTCCAGACGCTGTCGGACTTGTAGGTCTGGGGCAGGTCGCTGGGGAAGTAGCCGATGGCGTCCAGGGCCGTCTGGCAGATCCCGTACGACACCTGGCTGTTGACGCCGCCGGCCCGGAAGCCCTTGGACGCCGACACATAGACCAGGTCGGAGCTCGACAGATTGTACTGCAGGCCGAGCTTCGGCGTGACCGGCGATTCCGACACCGAACCCGAATTGGCGCCGCCGTTCAGCGAGTTGGGCTCGTTGAAGCGCACGCCGCTGTTGGACACCGCCAGGTTGGCCGGGCCGACGCTGGTGACCGGGCCGGTGAAGCTCTGGTTGTAGTCGAAGGACACGCGGCTCAGGCGCAGCCCGGCCGTGAGCTTGAGCTTCTCGGGGATGATCCAGTAATTGGCTTCGGCGAAGGCCGCGATCTCGACGTCCTTAAGGCTTTGGCGCTTGCGGTCGAAGTTGTTGAACAGGCCGGGCGCGGTCTCGATGGCCGGGACGCCGTAACGCTGCAGGGCGGTGATGCCGTAGAGGCGTTGCGAGAAATAATCCAAGGGCTGGTAGTTGTCGTACTTCGCCTTGCCGCGGATGTTGGCGTAGAAGATGCCGCCGACCCAGGTGAACCGGGTGTCGCCGGTGGAGTTGAAGCGCAGTTCCTCGGTGATGCCGTAGCGCTTGTTGTCCGAGACGAACCAGCCGGCGACGTTGGCCGCGGTCGGACCGAAGGCTGGGTTGAAGGCCGGGCCGTTGGCGGTGTAGCGGGCCCCGAACACCGGATCGATGTATTCGGAGTTGCTGCGCAGGCCGCCCTGCGGGGTGGTCTGGCTGGTCACCGTCTTGGTCTGGTCGTCGATGTAGCTGGTGATCGACTTGAAGGCCATCTTGTCGAAGTTGTAGTCGATGGTCAGGCTGGCGATCTGCAGGTTGGTCTTGGACGGCGACTTGGCGTTCGAGACCGAGTCATACTTGTCGAGGTTGTAGGGGCCGTACGTGAAGCCGGGCAGGGTGTAGGTCACGTCGTTGCGCGCGGCCGCCGCGGCGCAGGCCGCGTCGCCCCGGGCCACCGGGGCGGGGTTGATCTTCACCGCCCCGGCCGGTGCGCCCGGGATGTTCCCGACCGGACCGACTCGGGCTGAGGTGTTGGTGCCCAGGCCGCGGGCGTCGAAACCCGCCGTCCCGCTGGGGGTGTTGTTGGTGTTGAAGCAGGTGGTCGGGACCGTCACCGCATTGGGCAGGTCGAGGTTGTAGCCGGTGGAGATGTCGGTCGATTTGTCCACCGACGAGAAGTAGTCGAAGGTCACCCGCATCCGGTCGGTGGGGGCCCAGGCCAGGGCGCCGCGCATCATGCGCACCTTGCCTTCGCCGCCCGAGTTGTGGGCCCATTCCTTGCCGGTCAGTTGGTCGATCCGGTCGATGAAGCCGCCGGT
This sequence comes from Caulobacteraceae bacterium, assembly GCA_035493215.1. GTDB lineage: Bacteria > Pseudomonadota > Alphaproteobacteria > Caulobacterales > Caulobacteraceae > NCED01. The sequence continues at coordinate 495 of DATJIO010000068.1, read as the reverse complement.
GTTGCGGGCGAACACGCTGGCGCGGAAGCCGAGCTTGTCCTGGACGATCGGGCCGCCCACGGCCACGCCGGCCTCGTAGGAGTCGTCGCCTTTGCTCGGGTGCGAATACTGGGCGCGGGCGTAGCTGGAATAGCGGGTCAGGCTGGGCTGAGGCTGGATGTAGCGGATGGTGCCGCCTTCCGAACCGCCGCCGAACAGGGTGCCCTGGGGACCGCGCAGCACTTCCACCCGGTCGAGGTCGAACAGAGGGGGCAGAGGGGTGCCGTTGGCGGTGGCGACGCCGCCGCCGACGTTGCGTTTCTGCAGGGCGGTGTCGTCGAGGTAGAAGCCCACCGGCGCGGCGCCGGCCTGGCCGTTGCCCAGGAAGCCGATGCCGCGGATCGAGAACTGCGAGGCGCCCGAGGCCAGGGACTGGGTGGTGTTCAGCGAAGGGACCAGGTTCTCCAGGTCGCGCACGGTGCGCACCCCTTGCTGGTCCAGCGCGCGCTGCGTCTG
>DATJIO010000067.1:0-22946 GCA_035493215.1 Caulobacteraceae bacterium | reverse complement strand
AGGTCATCACCGAGGGCTGCGACGCCTTCATCTCGTCCGGCACCATCATCAAGCAGACCGCCATCCCGATGGCGAGCTTCCTGGCGCGGACCATGACCCGCAACCTGATCAACTTCGCCCATCAGGTGCTGATCGTGGCGGCGGTGCTGCTCTATTTCGGCCTGTGGCGCACCGCCAACGTGCCGCTCAGCCTGCTGGGCCTGGCCCTGGTCATGGTCAACCTGTGCTGGATAGCGCTGGCCAGCGGGATCATCTCGGCCCGGTTTCGCGACGTGCCCCAGATCGTCACCGCGGTGGTGCAGATCGCCGTCTTCATCACCCCGGTGTTCTGGCGGCCGGAATCGATCAAGTCCCACCGCTTCGTGCTGGACGGAAACCCGTTCTACCACATGCTCGAAGTCACCCGCCGGCCCCTGCTGGGCGAACCGGTGGCGATGAGCAGCTACCTGCTGCTCATCGCCATGGCCGTGGTAGGCTGGGTGTTCGCCTATATCCTGTTTTCACGGACCCGCCGACGCGTGGTGCATTACCTATGAGCAGCGAAGTCGCCGTCGAGGTCCGGGACCTGGCGATCCGCTTTCCCGTCTACGGGGCGGACCAGCGGTCCCTGAAGAAGCACCTGGCCAAGATCGCCATCGGCGGACGGCTGGGCGGGCGCGGCGCGGCCGGCGGCTCGAATACGGTCTCGGCGCTCAGCCACGTGAACCTGTCCCTGCGGGCGGGCGACCGGCTGGCGCTGGTGGGCCCGAACGGCTCGGGCAAGACCACCCTGCTCCGCGTCATCGCCGGGGTCTATGCGCCGGACGAGGGGTCGCTGGAGACGGTGGGCAAGATCGCCGGCCTGCTGGACCTGAGCCTGGGCCTGCAACCCACCGCCACGGGCAACGAGAACATCTACCTGCGGGGGCTGGTGGCCGGGCTGTCCAAGGCCCAGATCCAAGACAAGATCGCCGACATCGCCAGCTTCAGCGGCCTGGGCTCCTTCCTCGGCCTGCCGCTCAAGACCTATTCCTCAGGCATGATGGCGCGGCTGGCCTTCGCCGTGGCCACCTCGGTGGACGCCGACATCCTGTTGATGGACGAGTGGATCGCCGTCGGCGACGCCGAGTTCCGCGAAGCGGCCCAGGCCCGGCTGACGCGCCTGATCGAACAGTCCCACATCATGGTCCTGGCCTCGCACGAGATGAGCCTGGTCAAGAACCTCTGCAACAAGTTCCTCCACCTCGAGCACGGGGTCGCCTCCCCGGTCATGCCGATCGAGGCGGTGGACGAATACATGGCCATGCGGGCGGCGGAGCGGGTCGCCTCGGCCGCCTGAGTCGCTACTGTCGTCAAAGTGACGCTTTATCCGGTTAAGCGGGCTCCGGAGCATTTTTACTCCGCGGAGGCGACGCATGGCCAAGGCCGGCAAGCGAGGCGGTGACGCGGTCGACGCGCTGGAGCGCTCGCCGAGCCATCTCCTGCATCGCGCCCTTCAGCTCGCCCTCGACCTGTACGCCGAAGAGGCCGCCCCCGGCGCGCCGACGCAACGCCAGTATGCGGTGCTCAGCGCGGTCGCCGCCCGCGACGGCCTGACCCAGACCGACCTGGTCCGCGCCACCGGTATCGACCGCTCGACCCTGGCCGACCTGGTGGCCCGGATGATCGGCAAGGGACTGTTGTCGCGGGAACGTTCGTCGGCGGACGGTCGGGCCAATGCGGTGCATCTGAGCGAACCCGGCCGCGAAGCCCTGGCGCAGGCCGCGCCCCGCGCCCACGCCGCCGACCAGCGGATCCTGGCCTGCCTGCCCAAGTCCAAGCGCGAGGGATTCGTCACCGTCCTGGCCCTCCTCGCCGGCGCCGGGGAGAAGGCGATGGTCAAGCGCGAGAAGACCGCGACTGCTCCGGAGGCCGACGTCACCGCCAAGGCCGCCGCTCCGGATTCCCCCGACGACGCCAAGCCGGCCAAGGCCGGCAAGAAGGCCAAGGACAAGAAGAAAAAGAAGAAGAAGAAGGCCCACGAAGTCGAGGCTCCCGAGCCCTTCGGAACCCCGGAGGGCTGAAGCCCGTCAGACCTTGATATCGACGAACGAACCCGGCCGCATCGGCCGCTGGGGCGCGGCGTCGGTCGGCTGGGCGGTAGGCGCCGCCGCCTTGTGGTAGGCCGGTTCGCGTCCGGCGGCGGCCTGGAAGAAGGCCTGCTGCGCCGCCCGGGCGGCCTGGGGCCGCACCGGCTGGGCGGCCCCAGGCCGTTGGGCGCCGGCGGGAACGGACGGGGGGGGAATCCTGAGATCGGCCACTGACAACGCTCCGGGGGTCGCGGACCAGGGTTCCGCGACATGGTTAACGGGAGCTTAACCCGGCCGGGCCCGCGGGTGTTGGGCCTTTTCCAGCAGGGCCTCGGCGTCGGCGGGCAGCAGCGGGCCGGAATGCTTGGCCAGGATAACCCCGTCCGCACCGACCAGGAAGGTCTCCGGCACGCCGGAGACCCCCAGCTCGATTCCCGCCCGGCCGTCGCGGTCGACCAGGACGGTGGCGAAGGGGTCGCCGTAGCGGCGCAGGAAGGCGTTCGAGGCCGCCGGCTCGTCCTTATAGGCGACGCCGACGATGCGGGCCCCCTGGTCCTTCATCGCCGCCAGGGCCGGGGCCTCCACCGCGCAGGGGACGCACCAGGAAGCGAAGACGTTGACGAAGGTCGGACCGGACAACTTCGCCCTCACCCGCTCCGGCGCGCCGCCCGACAGCGGCGGCAGGACGAGGTCCGGCAACGGCTTGCCGACCAGGGCGGCGGGCATGACCTTGGGGTCGTGGCGCAGGCCGTAGCCGGCGAACAGCGCCGCCAGCAGGCCCAGCACCGCCAGGGGCAGGAGGGCGACCCAGCGCATCATCGGTCCACGCGGTCCTTGCGGCCGGCCTCGGCCCGGGCTTTCCAGGCCCGGGCCCGCATCAGGGTGTCGGCGACCATCCACACCAGGGCCGCCGCGGTCAGGGCGTAGGCGGGCCAGATGAAGGCGGCGTAGGGGCCGGTGTGGAGGTCGGGCATGGCGCGCTCAGGCCGCGGCCGCGAGCGCCTGGGCGCCGGCGCGTCGGCGCCACACCTCGGCGCGGATGCGCACCAGCCACAGGGCGCCGAACAGCACGGTGTAGGCCAGCCCCATGATCAGCAACGGCGCCAGGTAGACCGGCGCCAGGGCCGAGCCCCCGGCGGCCAGGACGCTGGCCCCTTGGTGCAGGGTGTTCCACCAGGTCACCGAATAGTGGACCACCGGCAGGTTGACGAGGCCGACCAGGGAGAGGATAGCGGCGGCCCGCGCAGCCTTGGCCTCGTCGTCGATGGCCGCGTGCAGGGCCATGTAGCCGAGGTAGAACAGGAACAGCACCACCACCGAGGTCAGGCGCGCGTCCCACACCCACCAGGTCCCCCACATCGGCCGGCCCCACAGGGAGCCGGTGGCCAGGGCCAGGGCGGTGAAGGCCGCGCCGAGCGGGGCGGCGGCCTTGGCGGCGGCGTCGGCCAGGGCGTGGCGGAACACCAGGCCGAAGAAGCTCGCGCCCCCCAGGCAACAATAGACGAACAGCCCCATCCAGGCGGCGGGCACATGCACGAACATGATCCGCACCGTGGCGCCCTGCTGGTAGTCGTCGGGGACCGACAGCGACAGCCACAGGCCCACGGCCAGCAGCACCGCGGCCAGGACCCCGAGCACCGGCGCCAGCCATCGCGAGACGGCCATGAAGCGGGCGGGGTTGGCCAGCGCCGAGAACATGGCGACCGAGATAGAGGGACGCGTGCAGGTCGGCAAGCGCCGCCCGGGCGGCTAAGGTGCGCGCGGGCGGAGAAAGCGGAATGTACAGCACCCTGGGCAGGCTGGGCCGACGCCTCACGAACGGTCCCGGCGCCGCCGCGACCTTGATCGTGTCCGCCGCCGCGGCCCTCGCGCTCGCCAATTCGCCCTGGTCCGCGGGCTATTTCGGCCTGCTGCACCTGCCGCTGGCGGGGCTGGACCTGCTGCACTGGATCAACGACGCCTTGATGGCGGGTTTCTTCCTGCTGGTCGGCCTCGAGATCAAACGTGAGCTGAGGGGCGGCGAGCTGGGGACCTGGCCGCGGCGGGTCCTGCCCGGCGTCGCCGCATTGGGCGGCATGGCCGTCCCCGCCCTCATCTATACGGCGGTCTGCTGGCGCGCGCCGGAGCTGCTGCGCGGCTGGGCCGTGCCGACAGCCACCGACATCGCCTTCGCGCTCGGCGTGCTGTCCCTGATGGGGTCCCGCGTCCCCGCGTCGCTCAAGGTGTTCCTGGCGGCCCTGGCGATCCTCGACGACCTGGGAGCAGTCCTGATCATCGCCCTGGTCTACACCGCGGGCCTGTCGCCGGTCCCCCTGGCCGGGGCGGCGGCCGTGACGGCCGTCCTGGCGGCGGTCAACCGGGCCGGGGTGCGCTCGCCCTGGGCCTACCTCGCCCTCGGCGTCGTGCTCTGGGCCCTGGTGATGGCTTCCGGCGTGCATCCGACCGTCGCCGGCGTGGTGCTGGCCATGACCGTTCCCCACCGCGCCGAACCGGGCCGAAAATCGACGCTGGAGCGGCTGGAGCACGGCCTGGCCCCGTGGGTCGCGCTCGGAGTCCTGCCCCTGTTCGCCTTCGCCAACGCCGGGGTCGCGCTCGGGCCCCTGGGTCCCGGGGTCCTGGTCGAGCCGGCGGCGCTCGGGGTCGCCCTGGGCCTACTGGCGGGCAAGCCCCTGGGGGTGTTCGGGGCCAGCGTGGCCGTCGTCGGCCTGGGCTGGGCGAAGCGGCCGGCGGGAGCTGGCGCGCGTCAGCTGTTCGGCGTAGCGGCCCTATGCGGGATCGGCTTCACCATGAGCCTGTTCATCGGCGCCCTCGCCTTCCCGGTCAGCCCGGCGCTCCAGGACGCCATCAAGCTGGGCGTCCTGGCCGGATCGATCGGTTCGGGCCTGCTGGGGGCCGCAGTGCTGTGGCGGCGGTCGCCGCCCGCGTGACTAGGCGAGGGAGGGGTCGATGCCCTTGCAGGCCTCGATCAGGCCCTGCACCGAGGCCACCGACTTGGCGAACATCGCCTTTTCTTCGTCGTTGGTGGGGAATTCGATGATGCGCTCGGCCCCGCCGGCGCCGATCACCACCGGCACGCCGACGTACATGTCCTTCACGCCGTACTGGCCGGTCAGATAGGCCGCGCAGGGCAGGACCCGCTTCTTGTCGAGCAGATAGGACTTGGCCATGGCGATGGCGCTCTCGGCCGGGGCGTAGAAGGCCGAGCCGGTCTTGAGCAGGGCGACGATCTCGCCGCCGCCGCCGCGGGTGCGCTTGACGATGCCGTCGAGGTCGTCCTGGCTGAGCAGGCCCTGGCGCACCAGTTCGGGCAGAGGCAGGCCGCCGACGGTGGAGTGGCGCACCATCGGCACCATGTCGTCGCCGTGGCCGCCCAGGGTCCAGGCGTGGACGTCCTCGACCGAGATGTTCAGCTTCTCGGCCAGGAACCAGCGGAAGCGGGCCGAATCGAGCACGCCCGCCATGCCGATCACCTTCTCCTTGGGCAGGCCGGAGAAGGACTGCAGGGCCCAGACCATGGCGTCGAGCGGGTTGGTGATGCAGATCACGAAGGCGTTGGGGGCATGGGCCTTGATGCCCTCGCCGACGGCCTTCATCACCTTGAGGTTGATGCCCAAGAGGTCGTCGCGGCTCATGCCCGGCTTGCGCGGCACCCCGGCGGTGACGATGCAGACGTCGGCCCCGGCGATGCCGGCGTAGTCGTTAGCGCCCTTGAGCAGGCTGTCCTTGCCGAACACCGGCGAGGCCTCGGCGATATCCAGCGCCTTGCCCTGGGGCGTGCCCTCGGCGATGTCGAACAGGACGATGTCCCCCAGCTCTTCGCGCGCGGCGACGTGAGCGAGGGTGCCGCCGATCATCCCGGCGCCGATCAGGGCGATTTTCGCGCGAGCCATTCTGGGGAGTCTCCATGCCGTAAGGGGCGTCGAATTTGCGCGCGGTCTAGCCGCCGCCGAGCCGCCCGGCAAGTCGCCACATATGTTGATGACTCCGTCCCCTGCGGGCGCTAGAAGCCGCGGCCCTCTGAGGGCGGGCGGACTTACCCACGACATGGCCGTATTCGCGATCGATCCGCGCCTCCTCAGCGCTTCGGAGCCGCTCGCCTCGCTCAAGCTCAGCGAGGCGCGGCTGCAGGCGGACGCGCGCTGGCCGTGGATCGTGCTGGTCCCGCGCAAGGTCGGCGCCCGGGAACTGGAGCATCTGACCGCCGCCGACCGCGCCACCCTGATGGAGGAGGCGGTCGCCGCCGGCGTGGCGGTGCGCGCCATCGGCGCCGCTTCCGGCCGTCCGGTGGAGAAACTGAACATCGGCGCCCTGGGCAACCGGGTGGAGCAGCTGCACCTGCACGTGGTCGGCCGCCGCGCCGACGATCCGGCCTGGCCCGATCCGGTGTGGGGGATGGGCGAGCCGCGCGCCTATTCCGAAAGCGTCCTGGCCGCCGCCCGCGAGGCGGCCCTGACCGCCCTCCAGGGCATGAAGCGGAAATAAGGGTTCTGTCGCCCCTTGGCCGGGGCCAGAAGTTACGGCCGCACCAGGGTCACAGCCTCGCCCTTCCCCCCGGCGCCGGCTCGCAGCTCCCCGGCGAAACCGCCGTCCGCGCGCTGGTCGAGGTTGACGGTCGTCTGGCCCGCCCCGGACCGGGCGAATTGCAGGGTCAGGTGGGCGCCGTCGCGGGCGACGCCGACGAAGAAGCCGCTGCTTTCCGCCGGCGAGGCGGCGTGCAGGTCCGACCACGCCCCTTCAAGGGCCCCGCCGCCGAACCCCGGGTCGACCAACTGCACCCGGTACAGGGCTGCGCCCGCCGCGTCCTTCAGCATCCAGGTCCCATCGAGCGGCCCCTGCAGGCTCTGGGTGCGGGTGAAGGCGCCGCGCACCCCGGCCTCGTACGAGCCCTGCGGCACCTGGCCGGTCAGGGGTCGGCTGAGGTCGTCGACGCGCCGCGGCGCGTCCGGCGCGGCCGGGGGCTCGGGCGCGGGGGCGACGGCTGCCGGGGAGGCCGGCGCCGGGTCGCCAGGGGCGAGCTGAAACGCAAAGACCAGGACCATGACGGGGATCAAGGCGGCGGGACTCCTCGCGCATAGGCCGCACAGGGTTGACTCCCGGGCCTTGGGACGCAAAACGCCAGCCTAGCGGACGCAACCGTCGTCCATGCGATCAAAAACTCGTCAGCCGTCCCACCTCAGAAGATTTCGGGAGCATCAGCCTCATGGCCCTTCGCGTCGCCATCAATGGGTTCGGCCGCATCGGTCGCCTCGTCCTGCGCTCTATCGTCGAGCACGCCCGCCGAGACATCGAAGTGGTGGCGATCAACGACCTGGGCCCGATCGAGACCAACGCCCACCTGCTGCGCTACGATTCGACCCATGGCCGCTTCCCGGTCCCGGTTCGGGTCGTCGGCGACAGCCTCGACGTCGGCCTGGGCCCGATCAAGGTCACCGCCATCCGCAACCCGGCCGAGCTGCCGCACAAGGAGCTGGGCGTCGACATCGCCTTCGAGTGCACCGGCATCTTCGCCTCCAAGGACAAGGCGGTCGCCCACCTCGAGGCCGGCGCCAAGCGGGTGCTGATCTCGGCGCCGGCCGACGGGGTCGACAAGACCATCGTCTTCGGGGTCAACCACGACCAGCTCTCGGCCGCCGACCTGGTGGTCTCAAACGCTTCGTGCACCACCAACTGTCTGGCCCCGGTGGCCCAGGTGCTGCACCGCCTGTGCGGCATCGAGCGCGGCTACATGACCACGGTGCATTCCTACACCAACGACCAGCCGTCGCTGGACCAGATGCACAAGGACCTCTACCGCGCCCGCGGCGCGGCCCAGTCGATGATCCCCACCTCCACCGGCGCGGCCAAGGCCGTGGGCCTCGTCTTGCCCGAGCTGGCCGGCAAGCTGGACGGCTCGTCGATCCGGGTGCCGACCGCCAACGTCTCGGTGATCGACCTGAAGATCGTGCCCAGCCGTTCGGTGACCAAGGAAGAGATCAACGCCGCCCTGCTCGCGGCGGCGACTTCGGGGATGCTGAAGGGCGTCCTGGCGACGACCGACGAGCCCCTGGTGTCCTCGGACTTCAACCACATCGCCGCTTCGTCGACGGCGGCCCTGCCCCAGACCCAGGTGATCGAGGGCCAGCTTGCCCGCGTCCTGGCCTGGTACGACAACGAATGGGGCTTCTCGACCCGGATGGCCGACACCGCCCTGGCCATGGCCAAGTTCCTGTAAAGATGTCCTTCCGCACCCTCGACCAGGCCGGCGACCTCAGGGGCAAGCGCGCCCTGGTCCGCGTGGATTTCAACGTTCCGATGGACGCAGGCCAGGTGGCCGACGACACCCGGCTGCGCGCGGCCCTGCCGACCATCGCCCGCCTGAGCGAGGCGGGGGCCAAGGTGGTGCTGCTGGCCCACTTCGACCGGCCCAAGGGGCGGCGGGTGCCGACGATGAGCCTGGCCCCCGTGGTGGCGCCCCTGTCGGCCCTGCTCGGCCGGGCGGTGGCCTTCAGCCACGATTGCATCGGACCCCAGCCCGAGGCCGACATCGCCGCCATCCCCGCGGGCGGGGTGATCCTGCTGGAAAACCTGCGCTTCCACCGCGGCGAGGAGGAGAACGACCCCGAGTTCGCCGACCAGCTGGCCAAGCTCGGCGACCTCTATGTCAACGACGCCTTCTCCGCCGCCCACCGGGCCCACGCCTCGACCGAAGGGGTGGCCCGGCGGCTGCCGGCCTATGCGGGCCTGGCCATGCAGGCCGAGCTGGAACATCTGGAAAAGGCCCTGGGCAAGCCCAAGCGGCCGGTGATGGGGATCGTCGGCGGGTCCAAGGTCTCGACCAAGCTCGACCTGCTGAAGAACCTGGTCACGCGGCTGGACAAGCTGGCGATCGGCGGCGGCATGGCCAACACCTTCCTTTACGCGCAGGGCCACGACGTCGGCGCCTCCTACTGCGAGAAGGACCTGGCCGAAACCGCGCGCGAGATCATCGGCCTGGCGGGGCGGAGCAACTGCAAGCTGTTCCTGCCGCTCGACATCGTGGTCGCCGAGAAGATGGCGGCCGGGGTCCCGGCCCGGGTCCGCGGCCTGGGCGAGGTCGATGACGACGAACGCATCCTCGACGCCGGCCCCGAGACCATCGCCCGGCTGAAGCGGGCGATGGACAACTCCTGCACCCTGGTGTGGAACGGGCCCCTGGGGGTGTTCGAGATCCCGCCCTTCGACCGCGGCACGGTCGAGGCGGCGCGCCACGCCGCCGAACTGTGCAAGGCCGGCAAGATCGTCGCCGTCGCCGGCGGCGGCGACACGGTCGCGGCCCTGAACCACGCCGGGGTCTCGGCCGACTTCACCTTCGTCTCGACCGCCGGGGGCGCCTTCCTGGAATGGATGGAAGGCAAGACCCTGCCGGGGGTCGCGGCGCTGGAAGCGTAGTCACCCCGCGAACGGCGTCATCGCCATCCCCGCCACGTCCACGGCCACCGCGAACACCGAGCCGTCCAGGGAATCGGGGGCCAGGCCTTCCAGCTCCTGGCGGGCCGAGGTGACGTAGAGGGTCCTGCGGTCCGGACCGCCGAAGCAGCAGCTCGAGGGCTGCGCCACCGGCAGCATCAGCTCGCGGTCGACCCGCCCGTCCGGCGCGAAGCGGATCACCCGGCCGCCGCCCCAGCGGGCGTTCCACAGGAACCCCTCCTCGTCCATGGCCGAGCCGTCCGGGTGGCCGGGGCCCCCTTGCGCGAACACCCGCTGGTCCGACAGGCGCGGCCCGACCGGATCGTAGGCGAACGACCAGATGGTCTCCCGGGTGGTGTCGGCGCAGTAGAACCGGGTCCCGTCCGGACTCCAGGCCAGGGTGTTGGTGATGCCGATGTCGGCCATCACGCGGGTCCAGCGCCCGTCCGGCTCGACGCAGAAGAACCCGCCGGACCGTCGGTCGAGCGGGATCGGCGCCCCCTCCGGTCCCAGGTTGTTGCACATGGTCCCGAGCCAGATCCGCCCTTGCGGGTCGCAACGGGTCTCGTTGGAGCGGTTGCCGGCGTCGGGGTCGGGGCGGACGAAGGGGCGGGTCGCGCCGGTGTCCAGGTCCAGGCGGTGCAGGCCGTCGACCAGGGCGACGACGGCGTCGCCGCGCGCGGTCGGGATGATCGCCGAACAGGACGAGGGCGTACGCCAGCTGCGTCCGCGGCCCGAAGCCGGCTCCAGCCGGTGGGCCCGGCGCCCGGCGATGTCGACCCAGTAGAGCGCCTGTTCGGCTTCCGACCAGAACGGCCCCTCCCCCAACTGGTCGCGGGCGGGGGCGCCCCGGGGACGCGGCACGATCTCGAAGTCCGTCGTCATCGGCTGTCCCGTCTTTCGCCAATCTAATTCGGCCAAGCGGCGCCGGTTGCATCGACATGAGGCATGGCTTGGGCCCAAGATGCCGCCATCATGACCTTTGCAAACCCGATCATCGAGGCCGGCGTCTCCGGCCTCTGCGACCTTTACACCGATCGCGCCGTCACCCCCGTGGAAGCTTGCGAGGTCTATCTCTCGCGCATCGACGGGCTGGACGGCGGCGTGGGCGCCTACGCCGCCGTGGACGCCGAGGGCGCGCGGAGCGCGGCCCACGCCAGCGCCGAACGCTGGCGTCACGGCAAGGCCCTCTCCCGGCTCGACGGCCTGCCGCTGGCGGTAAAATGCAACATCGCCGTCGAAGGCCTGCCCTGGCACGCCGGGATCGACGCCTACCGCGACCGCATCGCCCCTTCGGACGCGGCCTGCACAGCCCGCCTGCGAGAGGCTGGAGCCGTGATCCTGGGAACCCTGAACATGCACGAGGCGGCGTTCGGCGGAACCAGCGACAACCCCTGGTTCGGCCGCGTCCACAATCCCTGGGCCCACGACTTCATCCCCGGCGGCTCGTCGGGAGGTTCGGCCGCGGCGGTCGCCGCCGGCCTGTGCGCCGGCGCCTTAGGCACCGACACCCTGGGCTCGGTGCGGATTCCCTCGGCCCTGTGCGGGGTGTTCGGCCACAAGCCGACCATCGGCCTGATCCCGCTCGCCGGGGTGGTGGCCCTGTCGTGGACCCTCGACCACGTCGGCGTCCACGCCCGCTCGGCCGACGACTGCGGCCGGCTGCTGGCCGGGGCCTCCGGGGCCGAGGCCGAACTGGCCGCCGAGATTTCCCAGCCGGCCGCCCTGGAGACCTTGCGCCAGGCGCCGATGGCGGCCCTGGTCTGGGACGGGGTGGAGGTGGAGGACGAGGTCCGCAAGGCCTACGAGGCGGCCATCGCCGCCGCCCGCGCCGCCGGGCTTGAGGTCGAGATGCTGCGCTTGGAGGGTTACGACTTCGCCGACCGCAGCGACCTGCATCTGATCTGTGCGGCGGAGGCCTCGGTCGAACACGCCGACGCCCTGGTCACCCGGCCCGGCGGCTTTTCGCCGGCGCTGATGGAGCGGTTGCACCTCGCCCGCGACCATTCCGCCGCCGACCTCGCCCGCGCCTACCGCGACCTGGCGGTCCGAGCCGAACAGGTGCGCGAACAGCTTTCGCCCTTCGCCGGCCTGCTGCTGCCGGCCACGCCGCGCACCGCCACCCCGTTCGATGCGCCTGCGCCGGTGATGACCCAGTTCACCGCCCTGGCCAATGCGCTGGGCCTGCCGGCCACCGTGTTCCCGGTCGGGGTCTCAAACGAGGGCCGCCCGATCGGCTGCCAGGCCCTGACCTGGGAGGACGAGACCAGCCTGGGCCTGGCGCGGCTGCTGGGCCGCGACCTCGGCGGGCCGCCGGCTTTCCGCGGCTAGCGCAGATAAAGGAGCGGTCTCGACGGACCCGGGCTCGACGGCCTAAATGCCGTCCATGACCTCGCCCGCCGCCCCCATCGACGCCCTGGAGCTGGCGCAGACCCTGATCCGGCGCCCCTCGGTCACTCCGGCCGACGCCGGCGCCATCGGCGTGGTCTCGGACATCCTGGAGACCCTGGGCTTCACCTGCCGCCGCATGAGGTTCGGCGAGATCGAGAACCTCTACGCCCGGCGCGGGACCAAGGGCCCTAACCTGTGTTTCGCCGGCCACACCGACGTGGTGCCGGCCGGCGAAGCCAAGGCCTGGCGCCACGACCCCTTCGCCGCCCAGGTGAGCGACGGCCTGCTCTACGGCCGCGGCGCGGTGGACATGAAGAGCGCCATCGCCGCCTTCGTCGCCGCGGTCGCCAACACCCTGTCGCACGGCGAGCCGGCCGGCTCGATCTCCCTGCTCATCACCGGCGACGAGGAGGGCGACGCCCACGACGGCACGGTCAAGGTGGTCGAGGCCCTGGCCGCCGAGGGCGAGACGATCGACCATTGCATCGTCGGCGAGCCGACCTCCTCGGCGGCGCTGGGGGACATGATCAAGGTCGGCCGCCGCGGCAGCCTCAACGCCTGGATCACCGTGGAGGGCGTCCAGGGCCACGTGGCTTATCCCGACCGGGCCGCCAATCCGATCCCGGTGCTGGTCAAGCTGGCCGAGCGGTTGCGGGCCCACCGGCTCGACGACGGCTACCCGGAATTCCAGCCGTCCAACCTGGAGTTCACCGCCCTTTTCGCCGACGACGTGGCGACCAACGTCATACCGGCCACGGCCTCCGCCCGGCTCAACATCCGCTTCAACCCCGCCCACACCGGCTCGGGCCTGGTGCGCTGGCTGGCGGCCGAGTGCGAGAGCGCCGAAGCCAGTTTCCCCGGCAAGGTGCGGCTGAAGACCAGCATCTCGGGCGAAGCCTTCCACACGCCCCCCGACCGCTTCGTCGAGGTCGCCGCCGCGGCGGTCGAAGCGGTCACCGGGCGGCGGCCCGAGCTGTCGACCTCCGGCGGCACCTCCGACGCGCGCTTCATCCGCGCCCTGTGTCCGGTGATCGAGCTGGGCTTGGTCGGGACCACCATGCACATGGTCGACGAGCATGCCCCGGTGGCCGAAGTCCGCGGCCTGGCCGGAATCTACGAGGCGCTGATCAAGCGCTATTTCGAGGCCTTTGCGTGAGCGGGGCGAGCGACCTGCCGCGCGAGATCGCCGAGGCCGGCGTCGGCGTGGCCCGGCTGCTCCGCTACGACCCGCGCTGGCCGGAAGCCTTCGACCCTTCCGCCAGCGGTTTCCTGCGCTCGTTCCTGGGGCCGATCCTGGGCCTGCCGTTCGTGGTCATCGTCGCGGCCATGATCACCGGGGTTCCCGGCGACGGCCACGTGATCGACCCGCGCGCTCTGTGGGCGGCGGGCCTGTCGCAGGTGATGAACATGATCGCCTTCCCCGTCATCGTCGGGGCCCTCGCCCGGCCGCTGGAGATCGGCGCCGGCTACGGGGCCTTCATCGTGGTGGTCAACTGGGCCTCGCTGTTCGTGAACCTGGCGGTCACCGCCGCGACCGCGCTCCTCCTGCTCGGCGTGTTCCAAGTGTTCGGCTTCGTCTGGCTGGCGCTGTTCGGCGTGTCGCTCTTCGTGGTCTGGCGTGCCGCGCGCGAGACCCTGAGCCCGGAGATCGGCCCGGCCCTGATGATGGTGGTGCTGTGGGTCGGGCTGGGCGTGGCCACCGACCGTCTGGGTCAGCTGCTGACCGGCGCGCCGGCCGCCGGATAGCCGACACCGGTCAGATAGAGGCCGTGGGCCGGGGCGACCGGGGCGCAGGCCTGGCGGTCCTTGGCCTCCAGCGCCGCCTTCAGGTCCGCGGCGCTCCACCGTCCCATCCCCACCTCCGCCAGCGCCCCGGTCATGGAACGCACTTGCCGGTGCAGGAAGGAGCGGGCCGAGAAGGCCAGCCGCACCTCCTCGCCCTCGCGCCACACCGCCACCGTGTCCAGGGTCTTCACCGGCGAGGCGGACTGGCAGTTGGCGTCGCGGAAGGTGGTGAAGTCGTGGTTCCCGACCAGGATGCGGCCGGCCGCCTGCATCGCCTCGGCCGAAAGCGGGGTCTTGACCAACCAGACGCGTCCCCGGTCGAGGGCCGGCGGCGCCCGGCGGTCAAGGATGCGGTAGAGGTAACGCCGCTCCAGCGCCGAGAAGCGGGCGTGGAAATCGGGTTCGGCCCGGTCGACGGTCAGCAGCGAAACCGGTTCGGGGACCAGGTGGGCGTTGACCGCGTCGCGGACGACCTCGGGCCGCCAGTCCTTGTCGAGGTCGAAATGGATGGCCTGGCCGGTGGCGTGCACCCCGGTGTCGGTGCGTCCGGCGGCGTGGACCCGCGGCGCCTCCCCCGAAAAGGCGTGGATCGCGCGCTCCAGGGCGCCCTGGACCGAGGGCTGGGCGGCCTGGAGCTGGAAGCCCTTGTAAGGGCCGCCGTCGTATTCGAGGGTCGCGCGGTAGCGGGGCATCAGGCGAGCGGTTCGCCGGCGGCGATCGGCAGCCCGCGCAGGAAGTCCTCGGCGTCCTGCGGCCCGCGTCCTTCGCGCTGCACCCGCAGCAGCCGCACCGCGCCCTGGCCACAGGCCACCGCCAGCCGGTCGTCCAGGGCCTCGCCGGGGGCGCCCGAGCCGGTGGACAGCCGCGACATCAGGGCCTTGACCCGCACCGGCCCCTTGGGCGTCAGCGCCTCGAACCAGGCGCCCGGCGCCGGTGACAGGCCGCGGATGTGGCGGTCGATCTCCACCGCCGGGCGGTCCCAGTCGATGCGGGCTTCGGCCGGGGAAATCTTGCGGGCGTAGGTGACGCCGTCCTGGCCCTGCGGCTCCTCGACCACCGGACCCCGCTCCAGGGCGCGCAGGGCGCCCCCCAAGAGTTCGGCGCCGACCTCGGCCATGCGGTCGTGCAGGGTGGCGGCGGTGTCGTCATGGGCGATGGGGACGGTCTCCGACAGCAGGATCGGCCCCTCGTCCAGGCCTTCGGTCATGCGCATGACCTGGACACCGGTGACGCTGTCCCCAGCCATGATCGCCCGCTGGATCGGGGCGGCGCCGCGCCACCGCGGCAGCAGCGACCCGTGCAGGTTGAACGCGCCCAGCCGCGGCAGCTCAAGCACCGCGCGCGGCAGGAGGAGGCCGTAGGCCACCACGACCACCGCGTCGACATCCAGCAATCGCAGGGCGTCGATCTCCGCCGGATCCCTGAAGTTGCGCGGGGTGCGCACGGCAAGGCCCAGCTCGTCGGCCAGGACCTGGACCGGCGACGGCTGCAGGGCCTGGCCCCGACCCCGCGGCGCCGGGGCGCGGGTATAGACGGCGGCCACCTCGTGCCCATCGGCCACGACCTGGCGCAGGGCGCGGACGGCGAAGGCGGGGGTGCCCATGAAGGCTATGCGCATGGGCAGTCCCTAGCATTGCCGGAGCGAATTCGTCATGCTTCGCGCAAATCAGAGGGAGGATCGCCGTTGGATCGTAGGGGTTTCTTGGCGACCGGGGCCGCGGCCCTGGCCGCGCCGATGGCCGCCGCCGCCGCCGAGGCCGCCCCGCCTCTGCCGGCCGCCGTCGCGCCGCTCAAGATCAGCAGCCTGGTCGACCTCGAGTCCCAGGCGGCCAAGGTGCTGGGCGAGGGCGCCTATGCCTACATATCCAGCGGGTCGGGAGCGGAGTGGACCATCCGCGAGAACCGCCGCGCCTTCGACCGCTACGAACTGATCCCCGACTACCTGTCCGGCCGCGGCGCGCCGGACATGCGCACCACCCTGATGGGAATACCCCTCGACCTGCCGGTGATCACCGCGCCGATGGGCGGCCAGGGCGTGGCGCACGCGACCGCCGACGTGGGCATGGCCCGCGGAACCTACGCCTCGGGCACGCTGATGACCATGAGCGGAGCCGCCTCTCGGACGATCGAGGAGATCGCCGCGGCGACCCCGGGACCGAAGTGGTACCAGCTCTACATGCCGACCGACGCGGGGGAGGCCCGGGACCTCCTGCATCGCGCCCGCGCCGCGGGCTTCAAGGCGATCGTCTTCACCATCGACGCCCTGGGGCCGGGCAATTCGGAAGCGGTGAACCGCACTGGCTTCAACATAGGCCCGGCGGTGGCGCGCGCCCTGACCGAGACGGGCCGGCCGCCGGCGCCGGCGCGGGGGGAAACCAAGCGCTTCCTGAGCTGGGACGACCTGACCCTGGTGCAGAAGGAGAGCGGCCTGCCGGTGATCCTCAAGGGGGTCCTGACGCCGGAACTGGCCAAGCGCGCGGTGGAGCGAGGAGCGGCGGGAATCCAGGTGTCGAACCACGGCGGGCGCCAGACCGACGGCCTGCCCGCGTCCCTGGACGCGCTTCCCCCCGTGGCCGAAGCGGTGCACGGGCGCGTCCCGGTGATCATGGACAGCGGCATCCGGCGCGGCGTCGACGTGTTCAAGGCCCTGGCCCTGGGCGCCGACGTGGTGGCGATGGGCCGGCCGGCGCTCTACAGCCTGGCGCTGGGCGGCGAGCTCGGGGTCAAGAGCGCCTACGACCGGATGAAGCTGGAGATGACCCTCACCATGACCGGGATGGGCGTGGACCGGGTCGACCAGATCGCCGCCAAGCACGTGCGCAAGCTGCCGGCTTAGGTCCGCTGAGGACCCTGCGCGTTAGGCGACCGCGGCGGCGGCCTTCTTCACCTTGGCCACGGCGCGCTCACGCTTGAGCCGGGAGAGATGGTCGATGAACAGGACCCCTTCGAGGTGGTCCATCTCGTGCTGGATGCAGACGGCGTAGAGGCCCTCGGCCTCCTCCTCGACGACCTTGCCGTCGAAATCGAGGTAGCGCAGCCGCACCTTGGCCGGACGCTCGACCTGGTCGTAGATCTCCGGCACCGAGAGGCAGCCCTCCTCGTATGGGAGGGTCTCTTCGGAGGCCCAGAGGATCTCCGGATTGACGTAGTAGCGCGGCTCCTTGACCTCGGGGTCCCGGGACAGGTCCATGACGATGA
The DNA here is from genome assembly GCA_035493215.1 of Caulobacteraceae bacterium. Taxonomy (GTDB): domain Bacteria; phylum Pseudomonadota; class Alphaproteobacteria; order Caulobacterales; family Caulobacteraceae; genus NCED01. Next base: position 6,099 of record DATJIO010000067.1, on the reverse strand, counting down.
CCCGCTTGGGGTCCCCGACCTGCACGGCGGCCAGGCCGATGCCGGGGGCGTCGTACATGGTCTCCAGCATGTCGGCCATCAGGGCGCGCAGGTCGTCGTCGACCGCCGCCACAGGCTCGGACTTGCCCTTCAGGATTGCGAGATCGGCCTTGTTGTCGACCGTGAGGATACGCCGGACGCTCATGGCCTTTGAGGTAGGTCAGCCCCTACCGAGGGTCAAGACGGGCGCATCGCCGCTGCCGGAATCCCCCTGCGCCTCGATCACCGTCAGTTTGGTCAGGGCGCGGACGGCGTGCTCCACGGGCTCCAGCTCCGGCAGGTCCTTGCCCTCGTGGTCGACCTGCAGCTCCTCGAAGCGGCGGGCCTGGCTCATCACCTGGGTCTCCAGCGAGCCGACGAAGGCGTTGTACTTGTTGACCGCCGCCCCCAGCGCCTTGCCCAGGGCCTCGGTATGGCCGCCCATCACCGCCAGGCGCTTGTAGAGCTCCTTGCCCAGCTTGGCGATCTGCTCGGCGCCCTGCGCCTGCTGCTCGACCCGCCAGCCGTAGGCCACCGCCTTGCACAGCGCGAACAGGGTGGTCGGCGTGACCAGCAGCACCTTCCTGTCCATCGCCTCGGTCATCAGGTCGGGCAGGCGGTCCAGGGCCGCGGCCAGGAAGCCGTCGCCGGGGACGAACATGGCCACGAAGTCCGGCGAGCGGTCGAACTGGTCCCAGTAGGCCTTGGCCGACAGCCCGGCCATATGCGCCCGCACGCTCTGGGCGTGGCGGGCGTAAGCCGCCTCGCGCGCCACGTCGTCGGGGGCGTCCTGAGCCTCCAGGAAGGCGTTCAGCGAGCACTTGGCGTCGATCACGAACACGCCGTCGCCGGGCATCCGCACCTTGACGTCGGGGCGGCGGCGGCCCTCCTCGCTGTCGACCGAGAACTGCTCCTCGAAGTCGAAGCGGCTGGTCAGGCCCGCGGCCTCCAGGACGTTGCGAAGGGTCTGCTCGCCCCAGCGGCCCTGGACCCCGGCCCCCCGACGCAGGGCGGCCGACAGCTTGCGCGCCTCGGCCTGGGTCGCGGTGGAGGCGATCATCAGGGCGGCGAGCTGTTCCTTCAGCCCGCCGGTCTCCTCGGCGCGGGCCTTCTCCAGGGCGTTCACGTGGGTTTCGAATTTGGCCAGGGATTCCGCCACCGGCTTGAGCTGGGCCTCCAATCGGGCCTGGGACAGCTTGTCCTGGGCGTTGAAGGTCTCGGCGTTGCGCTTGAGCAGCGCCTCGGCCACCAGGTTCGCCGACTGTGCGGCCTGGGCTTTGAGTATCTCGCCGACGGTCGCGCCTTGCAGCTCCAGCGCGCGCGCCCGTTCGCGGGACTCGGCCAGGGCCGCGGCAGCCTCCTGCAGCCGTTCGGCCAGGGCGTTGGCGCGGCGGCGTTCGAGGAATCCCCAGCCTAGGCCCGCGGCCAGCACGACGCACAGGATCACGATCGGCAGCATGTTCATGCTCCGTTCGTAGCGGGAGTCGGGGAAATCCTCAACCTCCGCTCGCCCCGCCGGGTGAATGGCGTCAGGCCGGCCGCCGCGCCCGAAGCGCCTGGACGATGGTGCCGTCGTCGAGCCAGTCGAGCTCGCCGCCCACCGGCACGCCGCGGGCCAGCATGGTCACCTCCACCCCGGCCCCCGTCAGCCGCTCGGCCAGGTAGTGGGCGGTGGTCTGTCCGTCGACGGTGGCCGGCAGGGCCAGGATCACCTCGCGGACCCCGGTGGCGCGGGCGCGCTCGACCAGTTCGCCGATGCGCAAGGAATCGGGACCCACCCCGTCGAGGGCCGACAGCAGCCCCCCCAGCACATGGTAGCGGCCGCGGAAGGCGCTGGCCCGCTCCAGGGCCCACAGGGCGCCGACCTCCTCGATGACGCACAGGATGGTCCCGTCCCGGTGCGGATCGGCGCAGATGGCGCAGGGGTCGGAGGCGTCGAGCGCCCCACAGGCGGAACAGGGTCGCACCTTGCGCCCGGCCTCGGCCATGGCCTGGGCCAGGGGGTCGAGCAGCTGTTCGCGCCGCTTGAGCAGCGCCAGGGCCGCGCGCCGGGCCGAGCGCGGACCCAGCCCCGGCAGCTTGGCCAAGAGGGCTATGAGACGCTCGATTTCCGGGCTGGCGGAAGCGGCCACGCCGTCAGAACTTCAGGCCCGGAATGCCCGGCAGGGCGCCGGCCAGGGGACCCATGGTCTGGCGCATCAGGTCGGCCTGCGCCTCGTCGATACGACGCTTGGCGTCGGCGTGGGCGGCGACGATCAGGTCGCCCAGCGTCTCGCTGTCGCCCTCCGCCAGCAGGCTGGGGTCGATGGCCACGGCCTTCATCTCGCCGGCCCCTGTCAGGACGAGCTTGACCAGGCCGGCCCCGGCTGCGCCCTCCACCGTGGTCAGAGCCAGCCTGCCTTGCGCCTCCTGCAGCTTCTGCTGCATGGCCTGGGCCTGCTTCATGATCGAATTCAGGTCTTTCATCGCGATCAATCCTCGTCGTCGGTCTCGACCGGCGCTTCCGCCGCCGGCGCCGCGGTCTTGCGCACGCCGACCACCTCCGCTCCGGGGAAGGCTTCGCGAACGGCCTGGACGAAGGGGTCGGCCTCGATGCGGGCCCGGGCGGCCACGTCCTCGCGCCGCTCGCGCTCATAGGCGGTCTCGACCCCCTCGGCCCCGCCCTGGATGTCCATCATCCACGGCCGGCCGGTCCATTCCTTCAGCCTGCCCGACAGCCGCTGCGGCAGGTTGGCAGGCGCGCCCTCGGCCAGGGCGAAGCGGAACTGGCCAGGCTTGACCTCGATAGGACGGATGTAGCGCTCGACGTCGAGCTTGAGGGTGACGTCGCGCTTGAGTTCGATCAGGGCCATGACATCGCCGAAACTGCCCAGGGCCACGGCCTCGGTGGTGGGCGCGACCGGGCGGACGTTGGTGTGCGGCTGGGCCGAGACGTAAGTCGGGGCGAGCGCGCGGGCCGCATTGCCGCCGCCCCCGCCCGACGGCTGCGACGGAGCGGGCGAGGCCGAGCCGACCGGCGGCTGGCCCTCCTGCAGGCGCTTGAGCGCCTCTTCGGGACCGGGCAGGTCGGCGGCGTAGGCCAGGCGGATCAGGGCCATCTCGGCGGCGGCGGCCGGATCGGGAGCGCGGCGGCACTCCTCGAACGCCTTCAGCAGCATCTGCCACGCCCGCGACAGCGACCCGGCGGAGGCTTCCGAGCCGACGGCCGCCAGCCGCGCCGCCTGGTCCCGGGGGATCATCAGGGCGTCGGCGCCGAGGGTCTTGGCCACCGAGGCGGCGTGGGCGTGCTCGAGCAGGTCGGTCATCACCTCGGCCGGGTCGGCGCCGAAGTTGTAGAGGGCGCGGAACGCGTGGAGCGCCTCGGCGATCCTGCCGCCCATGGTAAGCTCGAACAGGGCGATGGTGGCCGAGCGGTCGGCCAGGCCCAGCATGTCGCGCACCACCTCGGCCGAGACGATCTGGCCGCGGTCGGCCTGGACCATGGCCTGGTCGAGCAGGGACAGGGCGTCGCGCACCGACCCTTCGGCGGCCCGGGCGATCAGGGCCAGGCCCTCGGCGTCGATCAGGGCGCCTTCGGCGGCGCAGACCTTCTCCAGACGCTCGATCAGGACCGGAGGCTCGACCCGGCGCAGGTCGAAGCGCTGGCACCGCGACAGGATGGTCACCGGCACCTTGCGGATCTCGGTGGTGGCGAAGATGAACTTGGCGTGGGGCGGCGGCTCTTCCAGCGTCTTCAAAAGGGCGTTGAAGGCGCCCTTCGACAGCATGTGCACTTCGTCGATGACGTAGACCTTGTAGCGGGCCTCGACGGGGGCGTAGCGCATACTGTCCAGAAGCTCGCGCATGTCGTCGACGCCGGTGCGCGAGGCGGCGTCCAGCTCCAGCACGTCCATGTGCCGGCCCTCGATGATGGCCTGGCAGTGGCGGCCCTCGGCGGTCAGCTCGATCGACGGGCGGTCCGCCGTCTCGGTTTCGTAGTTAAGGGCTCGGGCCAGCAGGCGGGCGGTGGTGGTCTTGCCGACCCCGCGGACGCCGGTGAGCATGAAGGCGTGGGCGATCCGGCCCGACGAGAAGGCGTTGGCCAGGGTGCGGACCATGGCCTCCTGGCCGATCAGGTCCTCGAAGGTGCGCGGGCGGTACTTGCGCGCCAACACCTGGTAGGCGGCGTCGGTCAGGGGCGGGGCGCTGGCCGCGGCCGATTCGGGAGGGGCGCCGCCGAACATGTCGTCGGTGTTGGCGTCCCGCTCTTCAGGGTCCGGCGCGTCGGGGTCGAGCGTTGAGTCGGCGTCGGACATCGGAGGCGCCGGGACCTTGTTCGGGTGCTAAGGAAGCGCGGGTGGAGACTGGACGACGACCCGAAGCGAAACTCGTTACGGCTGCTTCCTTCCGGACCTGACCGGGTTGGCGAGGGCTCCGCCCGTCGCCAGCCTCCGCCCCCTATATCGCCCGCGGGGATGGGGCGCGCAAGGCGCACGGCGCCCCACAACCGTCATCGCCCGGCTTGTCCGGGCGACCCAAGCGATCGTTCAGGAGGGGCGCCGGGGCTTTGTTCCGCCGGATCGCGTCTTCGCGCGACCGGAGGATGACGGGTTTTGAGCTACCCCCGGTCCCGGAACGGGTCGGCAGGGTAAACGCCCAGGATCTCGAAGCGCTCGGAGAAGAAGCCCAGCTCCTCGAAGGCCAGGGCCATCGCCTTGTCCTCGGGGCGGCCGTCGGCCTCGGCGTAGAACATGGTGGCGGCGAAGACCCCGTCCTGCATGTAGCTCTCGAGCTTGGTGATGTTCACCCCGTTGGTGGCGAAGCCGCCCATGGCCTTGTACAGGGCCGCCGGCACGTTCCGGACCCGAAACACGAAGCTGGTGACGCAGCGCCGCTCGAAGGGCGGCGGCGCCGGATCGGGGTCGGCGGTCATCACCAGGAAGCGGGTGGTGTTGTTGTGTTCGTCCTCAATGTCGCTCAGCAGGATGTCCAGGCCGTAGAGCTCGGCGGCCAGAGCGGGCGAGATCGCCGCCCGGGTGGGGTCGGGATGTTCCGACAGGATCTTGGCCGCGCCGGCGGTGTCGCCGGCCGGCTCGGTGGCCACCTTCAGCTTGCGCAGCACCTTGCGGCATTGGCCCAGGGCGATGGGCATGGAGGTCACCGTCCTGACCTCCTCCAGCGTCACCCCAGGGTTGACCATCAGGTGGAAGTGGATCGCCTTGAACCGTTCGCCGACGATCTTCAGGCCGGACCGGGGCAGGAGGTGGTGCACGTCGGCCACCCGCCCGGCGATGGAGTTCTCCACCGGGATCATGCCCAGCTGGGCGACGCCGGACTTCACCGCGTCGAAGGCGTCCTCGAACACCGCGCAGGGGAGCGGCTCGTAGTCCGGAAAATGGGTGCGGCAGGCTTCGTGAGAGTTCGAGCCCAGCTCGCCCTGGAAGGCCATCTTGCGAGTCATCGGCAACGCTCCGCCGCCGCGCGCGCGGCCTCGAGGTCGGCGGGGGAATCCACCGACAGGGGGGCGCAGGTGACCACCGACGCCCAAATGGAAAGGCCCAGCTCCATGGCCCGAAGTTGCTCCAGCTTTTCGCGCTGCTCGAGGGCCGACGGCGGGGCCGCGGTGAAGCGGGCCAGGGCCTCGCGGCGATAGCCGTAGATGCCCACGTGGCGCCAGACCGGCCCGTCGCCATAGAGGGTAGAGCGGGTGAAATAGAGCGCCCGCCCGCCGCGCCGGCCGGGGGTGAGGGTCACGACGGCCTTGACCACGTCGGGATTGCTCCGGTCGGCCGGGCCGGACTCGGGGGCGACGACGGTGGCGATGTCGCAGGCGGCCTCGCCCCGCAGCAGGTGCTCGCAGGCCTGGACCGTGGCGGGCTCCACGAACGGCATGTCGCCCTGCAGGTTGATCACCGTATCGTAGCGGCCGGTGGGATCGACCATGCCCAGGGCGGCCATGATCCGGTCCGAGCCGGACGGCAGGGCCGGGTCGGTCAGCACCGAATCGATCCCGGCGGCGCGGCAGGCTTCGGCGATCTCGGCCTCGCCGGCGGCGACCACCACCGGCCCCACGCCGGCGTGGGCGGCGGCCCGCGCGACGCG
>DATJIO010000066.1:0-17097 GCA_035493215.1 Caulobacteraceae bacterium | reverse complement strand
CGCCGCCTAGGCGCGGGTCCAGGCCGCCTCGCCGCTCCGCTTTCCCCAAATGCCCGAACCCCTTAGAAGCACGGCATGACCGACGCGCCGCCCGACCGTCCCGACGACATGCCGATCGTCGTCCCCATCCGCATGGGGTCGCAGACGGGCTGGATGCAGCGGTTGTCCAAGGGGCTGGCCCGCTCATCGCGCCAGCTCTCCGATCAGGTGGTCTCCGTCTTCACCACCCGCCCCCTCGACCAGGCCGCCCTGGACGAGCTGGAGGAGATGCTGATCGAGGCCGACCTCGGGCCGGCCGCCGCCGCCCGGGTCGCCGAAGCCTTCGGCCGCGCCCGCTTCGGCCGCGAATCCACCGAATCCGAAGTCCGCGAAGCCCTGGCCGAGGCCATCGCCGCCGAGCTACGCCCCCACGAGTCCCGCTTCGACCCGCTGAAGGGCCCCCGCCCCCGGGTGGTGCTGTTCGTGGGCGTCAACGGCTCGGGCAAGACCACCACCCTGGGCAAGATCGCCGCCGACCTCACCGGCCGCGGGGCCAAGGTGCTGATCGCCGCGGGCGACACCTTCCGCGCCGCCGCCATCGAGCAGCTCACCGTCTGGGCCGAGCGGGCCGGCGCACAGATCCTGACCAAGCCGCCGGGCTCCGACGCGGCCGGCTTGGCGTTCGAGGCCGTGACCCGCGCCCGCGACGAAGGCTTCGACGTGGTGCTGATCGACACCGCCGGGCGTTTACAGAACAAGTCCGACCTGATGGACGAGCTGGCCAAGATCGTGCGCGTGCTCAAGAAGATGGACCCCGCCCTGCCGCATGAGACCCTGCTGGTGCTGGACGCCACGGTGGGGCGCAACGCGCTCAGCCAGGTCGAGGTGTTCACCAAGGTCGCCGGCCTGACCGGGGTGGTTATGACCAAGCTGGACGGGACCGCGCGAGGCGGCGTCCTGGTTCCGGTGGCCGAGGCCAGCGCCGCCCCGATCGTGCTGGTCGGCGTCGGCGAAGGGATAGATGACCTCCAGCCCTTCGACGCGCGGGCCTTCGCCCGCTCCCTCGTCGGACTGCAGCCGTGAGCGTGAAGGAAAGCCGATGACCGACGCCGCGCCCGGCAGGCCCAAGCCCAATCCGCTGGTGCGAGCCTGCGTCGATTACGCCGGCGCCGCCGCCTTCCTGGTCGGCTTCCTGGTCACCCGCAACGTGGTCCAAGCCAGCTGGTGGCTGGTGGTGGGCTCGGCCGCGGCCCTGCTCGTGGGCTTCGTGGTCGAGAAGCGCGTGGCCTTCATCCCCCTGTTGGCCGGAGGCGCGGCCCTGGTGTTCGGCACTCTGACGGTGGTGTTCCACGACGACCGCTTCGTGAAGATGAAGCCGACGGCCCTGAACCTGGCCTTCGCCGTCGCCCTGCTGGGCGGCTACGCCATGGGCAAGAGCCCAGTGAAACTGTTGATGGGCGAGGCCCTGTCCCTGTCCGAGGCTGGCTGGCGACGGCTGACCCTGCGCTACGGCCTGTTCTTCCTCGCTCTCGCGATCCTGAACGAGGCGGTCTGGCGCACTCAGCCGGCCGCCACCTGGGTCTGGTTCAAGTTCCCCGGCCTGGCGGTCCTGACCCTGTTGTTCTCCTTCTCCCAAATCCCGGCGATCCTGAAGGACGCCAAGGCCATGGAGGCGGCCGCGCGCGCGGTGGAGACCCAGGGCGACTGATGGCGGAGCCCCTGGTCCACCTGGTCTGCGGCTCGACCGGCGCCGGGAAGACCACCTATGCGCTGCGCCTGACCGCGCAGTTGGGCGGGGTGCGTTTTTCCATCGACGAATGGATGACCGCCCTGTTCTGGCGGGACAGCCCGCAGCCGATCGAGGCCGCCTGGGCGCTGGAGCGGATCGAGCGCTGCCAAGGATTGATCTGGAGCACGGCCGCCCAGGTCGCGGGCCGGGGTCTACCCGTCGTGCTGGACCTGGGCTTCACCAAGGCCGCGGCGCGGGCCCGCTTCGCCGGTCTGGCGCGGGAGGCCGGGCTGGCCCCAAAACTGCATTTCGTCGACGTCCCGGCCGAGGAGCGCTGGCGGCGGGTCGAGGCGCGCAACGCGGATAAGGGCCCGGCCCGCCAGCTGGGCTTCGCCGTCACTCGCGGGATGTTCGATTTCGTCGAGGGGATGTGGGAGCCGCCGACCCCCGCCGAAATGGACGCCTGCGAGGGCGTGCGGGTCCCCGGGCGGCGACCGGCGTCTTCGCGTTGACGCCGGACCGACCTTCCCGTATATCCGCGCACTCCTGATTTCGCGCCGGGAGCTCGCGTTCCCGGCGCTTGTCCGTTTTCGAGGACCTACCCACCGATGGCCAATACGCCTGGCGCCAAGAAGGCGATCCGCAAGATCGAACGCCGCACCGAGGTCAACAAGGCCCGCCGTTCGCGGGTGCGCACCTATCTGCGCAAGTTCGAGGAAGCCCTCGCCGGCGGCGACCCCGCCGTCGCGGAGGCCGCCTTCGTCGTGGCCCAATCCGAACTGATGCGGGCGGTGTCCAAGGGCGTCGTCCACAAGAACACCGGGGCCCGCAAAGTGTCGCGCCTCGCCGCCCGGTTGAAGAAGACCGCCGCCACCGCCTGACGGTCCGGGCCTCCAGGCCCGACCCCTAAAATCTTCAGGAAATCAAGGCCGTAGGCGCAAACCGCGCCTGCGGCTTTCGTCCGTCTGCACCCCTCTTTTGAGGGGTGCGAAAAGTCGCACCCGCCGCTGGGTTTTGGTTTTCCTTGCCCGTTTAGGGCCTTGTCCGAGTCAAACGAAATATCCGCTGGACCCGCCAAGAATCACTCTTGCTCCGTGCCCGGCCGGGGCTACTCTGACTTCCAGAAGGCACTTCCATCTCATTACGGATGAAACGGCGGGCAGGTGTAGCGCTCGCCGCCGGGTCCCTGTTGGGTAAAAAACGCGCGTCAAGCGTGAGCGAGAACGTGTCTGCGGCGGGTAACTGAACTTCAAATAGGCTGGATCGGGTCGGGGCAATGACGAGCTTGGCGAACATCGGGGCGCCGCACTGGAAGGCGGGCGCGGACGGCGTCACGGGAGCGACGACTGGGGCCGTATGGTCTTCCACCTGTGCGGCTCTACGCGGCGAACTGGGGGACAACACTTACGGGTCCTGGATCGCCCAGGCCCAGCTCAGGCAGGGCGTGGACGGCGCCCTGGTGGTGGTCACGCCGACGGGGATCGCCCGCGACTGGATTCGCCGCAACGCCTGGCGCCGCATCGGCGAGCTGTGGATCCAGAACGATCCCGAACGCCGGGCCCTGCACCTGAACTCCCGCGCCGAATTCGAGGCCGAGCACGGCGACACCCCGTGCGCCGTGCGCCCCGAGACCCGGGAGGCCGTCGAGGCGCCCGCCTTGCGCCCGGCGACGATCGCCGTTCCCGCCGCGGCCCGCCAGCCGGGCCTGCAGGAGCGCTTCACCTTCGACACCTTCGTGCCGGGCCCGGCCAACGAATTCGCCCTGGCGGTCGCGCGCCGGGTGGCCTCCTGGGCCGACGGCTGCTTCAACCCGGTGCTGTTCCACGGCCCCTACGGTTTCGGCAAGACCCACCTTTTGAACGCCATCGCCTGGGAGGCCGGCCGGGCCCGCCCGGACAAGCGGATCGTCTACCTGACCGCCGAGCGGTTCCTGTCGACCTTCGTGCGCGCGGTGATGGATCGCTCGGGGGCGGCCTTTAAGGACGACCTGCGCACCGCCGACCTGCTGCTGGTGGACGATGTCCACTTCATCGGCGGCAAGAAATCCTCCCAGGAGGAGCTGTTCCACACCCTGACCGCCCTGACCGGTGAAGGCCGCCGGGTGGTGTTCTCCGCCGACCGGCCGCCCTCTGCCCTGACCGAAGTGGACGGGCGCCTGCGTTCGCACCTGGGGGCGGGCTTGGTCTGCGGGATCGAGCCGGCAGACCGGGCCCTGCGGCTGGGCATCCTGGAGCGCAAGCTGGCCCTGCTGTCGCGGGAACTCGGCGTCGACGGCCGGGTGCGCCCCGAGGTGCTGCAGTTCCTGGCCGACCGCTTCTCTGACTCGGTGCGCGAGTTGGAAGGGGGCCTGAACACCCTGGTCGCCCGCGCCGGCGAGCGCCTGTCCAAGCTCAGCCTGGACGAAGCCCAGACCATCCTGCGGCCGCACCTGGCCCGCGGCGAGAAGCGGATCACGGTCGACGACATCCAGAAGGCCACGGCCGAGCACTTCGGCATGAAGCAGACCGATCTGCTGTCCGAGCGCCGCACCCGCGCGGTGGCCCGGCCCCGGCAGGCGGCCATGTACCTGGCCAAGCAGATGACCACCCGCTCGCTTCCGGACATCGGCCGGCGCTTCGGCGGTCGCGACCACACCACCGTCCTGCACGCCGTGCGCCGGATCGAGGAGCTCAAGGCCGGCGACCCGGTCCTGGCGGCGGACCTGGAAGCGATCGCGCGGAAATTGCGGGACTAGGTTCCTTCTTCCCTCGGGGAGAAGGTGGCCTCCGAAGGAGGTCGGATGAGGGGAGCCTCGCCGGATAGAGCGCGTCCTGAAACGCCCCCTCATCCGTCGGCTCCGCCGACACCTTCTCCTCGGCGGGGAGAAGGGCGCCTAAGCCCCCAGCTCCTTGCGCACGTACTTGTACGTCACGGGCCGTTCACAGGCGCAGCCGCGCAGGCGCCCCTTGGCGTCGCGCCAGATCAGGGTCGGGAAGGCGATGCGCACCCCGTTGTCGGCCAGCAGCGGTCCCAACGCGTCCACCAGCTTGCGGCTCTTCTCCACCAGCGCGGCCCGCTCCGGGTCGGTGTCGGCCGGCGGTATGCCCGCCGCGGTCCAGGCGGCCGGCGTGACGGCCGACCAGCGTTCCCACGTCGCCCAGCTGCGGGTCTTCCATAGCTCGGCCACCCCGGCGCGCTCGGGAGCGTCGGAGACCGAGCGGCGGGGATAGAGGATCACCCGGGTGTCGACGTGGGCGGCCCTCAGCAGCGGGAACTGCTCGCGCTCGAAACGGATGCAGTCGGGGCAGCTGCGGAAACCGACGAGATATAAGACCCTGCCGCTCGTCTCCCCGGGGGAGACCCAGCCGGCGGTCTCGACCAGGGCTGCGATCTCGGCCTCGTGGACCTTGAGGGTCCGGGGCCGCCAGCGCAGGTCGGCGCGGCACCAGCCATAGGCGGCCGCCGCGACGACGAGCACGGCCACCGCGGCTATGGCCAGCCCGCGCCGGGTCATGGGAGCGCCGTGGCGACCCGTGGCGGGGCCCCCTCCCCCGAGGCCTGGGCGACCCGCCAGGCGCCCGCCACCCCGGCGGCGAGGATCAGGGCGGCCAGAGCTATGACCGCCGCATAGATTCGCGGATGCTTGGGCCGGCGAAAGGTGCGCTCGGCGGCCATGGCGGCGTCAGACCACCCGCTCGACCATCATCTTCTTGATCTCGGCAATGGCCTTGGCCGGGTTCAGCCCCTTGGGACAGACCTGGGCGCAGTTCATGATGGTGTGGCAGCGGTAGAGCTTGAACGGGTCCTCGAGGTCGTCGAGACGGTCGCCGGTCGCCTCGTCACGGCTGTCGATCAGCCAGCGGTAGGCCTGCAGCAGGGCGGCCGGGCCCAGGTACTTCTCGCCATTCCACCAATAGCTCGGGCACGAGGTCGAGCAGCAGGCGCACAGGATGCATTCGTAGAGGCCGTCGAGTTTGCGCCGGTCGTCCGGGGACTGGGTCCACTCCTTCTGCGGGGTGGGTGTGTCGGTCTGAAGCCAGGGCTCGATCGAGGAATACTGGGCGAAGAACAGGGTCAGGTCGGGGACCAGGTCCTTGACCACCGGCGTATGCGGCAGGGGCGAGATGGCGAGGTGGTCGCCGGGGCAGTCCTGCCAGGCCACGGTGCAGGCCAGGGTGTTGCGGCCGGCGATGTTCATGGCGCAGGAACCGCAAACCCCTTCCCGGCACGAGCGCCGGAAGGTCAGGGTGGGGTCCATGGTGTTCTTGATGTGGATCAGGACGTCCAGCACCATCGGCCCGCAGGCGCCGACGTCGACGTCATAGGTGTCCCAGCGCGGGTTCAGGCCGTTTTCCGGGTCGTAGCGGTAGACCTTGAAGGTCTTGACCTTGGTCGCCCCCGCCGGCGCGGGGGTGTGGCGGCCCGTGGTGGGCTTGGAGTTCCTCGGCAGGGTGAACTGGACCATCGGTCAGCGATCCTTCGGGCGACGTGGGCTCAGTACACCCGCGCCTTGGGCGCGATGTAGCTGATGTCATTGGACAGGGTGTAGGCGTGGACCGGGCGGTAATCGAGCCGCACCGCCCCGGTCTTGGCGTCGAGCCAGGCCAGAGTGTGCTTCATCCACACCTCGTCGTTGCGCTCGGCGAAGTCCTCGCGGGCGTGGGCGCCGCGGCTCTCCTGGCGGTTGACCGCCGAGTTCACCGTCACCGCCGCGTTGGCGATCAGGTTGTCGAACTCCAGGGTCTCGACCAGGTCGGTGTTCCAGATCAGGCCGCGGTCGGTCACCGCGATGTCGGGCACGCGGGCGTAGACGTCGGCGATGCGCTTCACCCCCGATTCCAGGGTCTCGCCCATGCGGAATACCGCGCAGTCGTCCTGCATCGCCTTCTGCATCTCCAGCCGCAGCTTGGCGGTGGGGGTCGAGCCGTTGGCGTTGCGGAAGAAGTCGAACCGGGCCAGGTGCGGGTCGGTCTGGGCGGCCTTGGGGCCGGGCACGGTCTGGCCGGGCTTGATGGTCTCGGCGGCGCGCAGGCCGGCGGCGCGGCCGAACACCACCAGGTCGGTCAGCGAGTTGGAGCCCAGGCGGTTGGCGCCGTGGACCGAGACGCAGGCCGCCTCGCCCACGGCCATCAGGCCGGGGACCACCGCGTCGGGGTTGCCGCCGACCTTCGTCAAGACTTCCCCGTGATAGTTCGTGGGGATGCCGCCCATGTTGTAGTGCACGGTCGGCAGCACCGGGATCGGCTCCTTGGTCACGTCGACGCCGGCGAAGATGCGGGCGCTGTCGCTGATGCCCGGCAGCCGCTCGTGGATGATCTTCGGGTCGAGGTGGTCCAGGTGCAGGAAGATGTGGTCCTTGTTCGGGCCCACCCCGCGCCCTTCGCGGATCTCGATGGTCATGGCGCGGGAGACCACGTCGCGCGACGCCAGGTCCTTGGCCGAGGGGGCGTAGCGCTCCATGAAGCGCTCGCCCTGCGAATTGGTGAGGTAGCCGCCCTCGCCGCGCACGCCCTCGGTGATCAGCACCCCGGCGCCGTAGATGCCGGTGGGGTGGAACTGCACGAACTCCATGTCCTGCAGCGGCAGGCCGGCGCGCAGCACCATGGCGTTGCCGTCGCCGGTGCAGGTGTGGGCCGAGGTGCAGGAGAAATAGGCCCGGCCGTAACCGCCGGTGGCCAGGATCACCATCTGGGCTGTGAAACGGTGCAGGGTGCCGTCGTCGAGCTTCCAGGCGGTGACGCCGCGGCAGGCGCCCTCGTCGTCCATGATCAGGTCGAGGGCGAAGTACTCGGTGAAGAACTCCACCGCATTGCGCACGGACTGGCCGTAAAGGGTGTGCAGGATGGCGTGACCGGTACGGTCGGCCGCCGCGCAGGTGCGCTGCTGCGGGGCCTCGCCATAGTTCTTGGTCATGCCGCCGAAGGCGCGCTGGTAGATCTTGCCGTCGTCGGTGCGCGAGAACGGCACGCCCCAGTGCTCGAGCTCGTAGATGGCCGCCGGCGCCGAGCGGCACAGATATTCGATGGCGTCCTGGTCGCCCAGCCAGTCCGACCCCTTGACGGTGTCGTACATGTGCCAGCGCCAGTCGTCCTCGCCCATGTTGCCGAGCGCGGCCGAGATGCCGCCCTGGGCCGCCACGGTGTGCGAGCGGGTCGGGAACACCTTGGTCACGCAGGCGGTCTTCAGCCCCGCCTGGGCGCAGCCCAGGGCCGCGCGCAGGCCCGAGCCGCCGGCCCCGACCACCACCACGTCATAGTTGTGGTCGACGAACTCGTAGGCGGCCATCCGCTAAGCTCCCACGCCCAGCAGGGCGACCTTGAGGATCGAGAACACGCCGAGCGCCCCGCCCAGCCAGCAGACTCCGGCGTTGAGCAGCAACAGGGCGATCTTGGGGCCGTGCTTCTGGACATAGTCCTCGATGATCACCCGCATCCCCGCTTCCATGTGGGCGCAGGAGACGGCGATCAGCAGGACGGCGAGGACGGCGTTGACCGGCGACTGCAGCAGGTTGACCGCCCCCTCGTAGCCCACCGGCGCCACCCGCAGTACGGCATAGACCGCCCACAGGGACAGGGGGACGAGCGCAATGGCGGTGGCGCGCTCGGCGATGAAGCGGTGCACCCCTTCCTTGGCGGAGCCGAGGCCGCGGGCGCGGGAAAGCGGCGTGCGGTATTGTCCGCTGACGTCCATGCTCAGACCGCTCCGATGAAATAGGCCAGGATCCAGACCGCCACGGTGGCGACCAGGGCGAAGGCGATGCAGATCACCGCGGTCATGTCGGCGGTCTTGGGCTCGAAGCCGCGGCCGGAGTCGAAGGCCAGATGCCGTAGGCCGGCGGCCAGGTGATAGAAGATCGACAGGCTGAGCCCGAACAGCACGAGCTTGCCCAGCCACGAGGCCATGACGACCATGAACAGGTCGTAGGAGCCGGGGCCCGTGGCCAGGGAGGCGGCCCAGCCCACCACCACGAACAGCCCGACGTAGAGCGCCACCCCAGTGGCCCGGGTGAAGATCGACGCGGCCATGGTGACATGCCAGCGCCAGACCTGCAGGTGGGGCGACAGGGGCATGGCCCGCCTCGGGCCCCCTCTAGCGTTCGTCTCCACCTGCCCCATCGAGCTTGCTCCCCACGGCGTGTCGCGTTCGCGCGCGTGCGGCGGTTTTAAGCCGCCACGCCGGGCTGTCAACGAAAGGGCCGCATTTCCGCCGCAGGAAATCTGAACAGCCGTAGGATTGGGGTCAGTCTCCCACGCCCGCCACCTCCCAACGATCCGCCACGGCGCCGCAATCGACCCAGTCCTGGGCCAGGGCGATCCGGCGGCGGTCATGCACGAAATCGTCGAAGGCCTCCGCCGAGGGAAAGGCCAGGACGTGGGTCTCGATCGGCCGGTCGGTCCCACGCACCCGCAACTCCACCAGCCCGCCGTGGTCGGGCAGCAGGGCCAGCACCGCCCGCTCATAGGCCTCGAACTTGGCGAGATCGGCGGACGAAAGATCGATCTGGACCAGGAGCTTCATCGTCAAATCCCCATTCGCCGGTCCGCGCTTACAAGCCTGTAAGAGAGGAACCCGCGCCCCGTCGCCGCGTACCCTTTGCGCCATCCGCCCAAAGGGAAACAAAAATGAAAGCCGCCATCCTCGCCGCCGCGATCCTGCTGTCGCTCCCGATCGCGGCCGTCGCCCAGCCGCGGGTCGTCACCACCACGACCCGCGAAGCCAGCGACTACAAGCATTCCGGCCCCGTCGTCGTCCGCCACGTCTATCACCCCGTCCGCCACAAGATTCGCCACCGCGTGCGCCACCCGGTCCGTCACCCGGTGGTCTCGCGCACGGTCGAGCGCACCCCCTACGGCAAGGTGAAGACCACGACGGTCGTGCGCTGACGCAAAAGAAAACGGGCGGGCCCTTTCGGACCCGCCCGTCTGAACTCACGAAAAAGTCGAGAAGCGCTTAGGCGTCCGCGGTCTCTTCGCTCTTGGCGTCCTCGCGCTTGGAGAGGTCCTCGCCGGTTTCCTGGTCGACCATCTTCATCGACAGCTTGGTCTTGCCGCGGTCGTCGAAGCCGACCAGCTTGACCTTCACCTGCTGACCCTCGGACAGGACGTCGGAGACCTTGCCGACCTTGTCCTTGGAGATCTGGCTGATGTGGACCAGGCCGTCCTTGGCGCCGAAGAAGTTCACGAAAGCGCCGAAGTCGACCACCTTCACGACCTTGCCGTTGTAGATCGCGCCGACCTCGGGCTCCGAGGCGATCGACTTGATCCAGTCGCGGGCCGCGTCGATCTTGGACTGCTCCGAAGCGGCGATCTTGATGGTCCCGTCGTCGCCGATATCGACCTTCGCGCCGGTCTTCTCGACGATCTCGCGGATCACCTTGCCGCCCGAACCGATCACTTCGCGGATCTTGTCGGTGGGGATCTTGATGGTCTCGATCTTGGGGGCGTGTTCGCCCAACTCCTCGCGGGCGCCGGACAGGGCCTTGTTCATCTCCTCGAGGATGTGCAGACGCCCGGCCTTAGCCTGGGTGAGCGCCTGCTTCATGATCGCCTCGGTGATGCCGGGGATCTTGATGTCCATCTGCAGGGAGGTGATGCCGTCGGCGGTGCCGGCGACCTTGAAGTCCATGTCGCCGAGGTGGTCCTCGTCGCCCAGGATGTCGGTCAGGATGGCGAAGGCGCCGTCCGGCTCCAGGATCAGGCCCATGGCCACGCCCGAGACCGGCTTCTTCAGGGGAACGCCCGCGTCCATAAGCGCCAGGGAGGCGCCGCAGACGGTGGCCATCGAGGACGAGCCGTTGGACTCGGTGATCTCCGACACCAGACGCAGGGTGTAGGGGAACTCCTCCACCGACGGCAGGACGGGACGCAGCGCCCGCCACGCCAGCTTGCCGTGGCCGATCTCGCGGCGGCCGGGCGAGCCCATCCGACCGGTCTCGCCGACCGAGTAGGGAGGGAAGTTGTAGTGCAGCAGGAAGCGCTCCTTATAGGTGCCTTCCAGGGCGTCGATCCACTGCTCGTCGTCGCCGGTTCCCAGGGTGGCCACGACCAGGGCCTGGGTCTCGCCGCGGGTGAACAGGGCCGAGCCGTGGGTGCGCGGCAGCACGCCCACTTCCGAGACGATCGGGCGGACCTTGTCCAGCGGACGCCCGTCGACGCGGCGGCCGTGCTCGATGATGTCGCGGCGCAACACGTGGGCTTCGGCTTCCTTGAAGGCGGCGCCGAACTTGGAGGAGTCGTGGCCTTCCGGGTTGGTCTCGGACTTGACCAGCTTCTCGGCGGCGGCCTGCTTGGCCGCGCCGACGCCGGAATGGCGCTCGGCCTTGTGGACCAGGCTGTAGGCGCCGCGGATGGCGTCACCGACCAGGTCGTTGATGGCGTGCAGGATCGACTTGTCCTCGTCGGCCTTGAAGTCCCAGGGCTCCTTGGCCGCGTGCTCGGCCAGTTCGATGATCGCCTGGATCACCGGCTGGAAGCCCTTGTGGGCGAAGGACACGCCGCCCAGGACGATCTCTTCCGACAGCTCGTGGATCTCGGACTCGACCATCATCACCGCGTCGTGGGTGCCGGCGACGACCAGGTCCATGCTGTTGCCGTTGGCGATCCCGATCTGGTCCAGGGTCGGGTTCAGCACATATTCGCCGTTGATGTAGCCGACGCGGGCGGCGGCGATCGGGCCCATGAAGGGGACGCCCGAGATGGTCAGGGCGGCCGAGGCCGCGATCATGGCCAGAACGTCGGGGTCGTTCTCGAGGTCATGGCTGAGCACGGTGACGACCACCTGGGTCTCGTGCTTGAAGCCCTTGACGAACAGGGGACGGATCGGGCGGTCGATCAGGCGGGAGACCAGGGTCTCCTTCTCGGTCGGGCGGCCTTCGCGCTTGAAATAGCCGCCGGGAATCTTGCCCGCGGCGAAGGTCTTCTCCTGGTAGTTCACCGTCAGCGGGAAGAAGTCGATCCCGGGCTTGGGTTGACGGGCGGCGACGACGGTCGCCAGCACGGTGGTGTCGCCATAGGTGGCCAGCACGGCCCCGTCGGCCTGGCGGGCGATACGCCCGGTCTCGAGCGTCAGCTTGCGGCCGGCCCAATCGATGGTCTTGCGCTTGATGTCGAACATTTAGGTTTCTTTCTCTCGTCCCGCGGCCCCATTGCGCGCGGGGGTGGACAGGGGGGCGGCGGCCCGTGTGGCGTCAGCCGGGGCGGCGGTCATCCTCTCCATGTGGCCCGGCGGGTCGTCCCGCCGGGATAGGTCGAGGATCGCTGTGACCCTCGCGTGGAATGCGGACTTGCCGTCAGTGGACGCCGCGCCCGTCCGCGGGGAACGGCGTCCTGGAGGGTTGCGCGGACTAGCGGCGCAGGCCCAGGGTCTCGATCAGGGCGCGGTAGCGTCCGTCGTCGACACCCTTCAGGTGATCGAGCAGGCGGCGGCGCTGAGACACCATCTTCAGCAGGCCGCGGCGGGAGTGGTTGTCCTTCTTGTGGGTCTTGAAGTGCTCGGTGAGGTTGGCGATCCGTTCAGAGAGGATCGCGACCTGCACTTCGGCAGACCCGGTGTCATGCTCCGTGCGGGCATGGGTGTGGATCAGTTCAGCTTTGCGTTCAGTCGTAACCGACATCGGGGGTCTCCAAATCGAGGTGGAAAACGCGGGTGGGGTTTAGCCGGCCCGCACGCATTTCGCAGAGCGCCACGATCCGCCCGTCGAGGGTTGCTGAAACGGTTCTGCTCGCGTCCTGGCCGCCGATGATGCGGGGAACAAGACGCGGTCGGAGCGCTTCGACCTGTCGGGGAACGAGAAGGATGGGTCGTCCCTGTTTGAGCTTGGAGGCGTCTTCGTTGGTCACGGCCAGCGCCGGGATGTCGTCCAGCGCGGTCTCGACCGGAAGCAGGGCCTCCGAGCCCGCGCCCCTATGCA
The DNA here is from genome assembly GCA_035493215.1 of Caulobacteraceae bacterium. Taxonomy (GTDB): domain Bacteria; phylum Pseudomonadota; class Alphaproteobacteria; order Caulobacterales; family Caulobacteraceae; genus NCED01. The sequence continues at coordinate 4,501 of DATJIO010000066.1, read as the reverse complement.
CCAGATCGACCAGTTTATCCAGAGCTATCGCCCGAGCCTCGGTGAAGCCGCCGACGCGGGTGCGCCTCAGGTCCCGCACATGGCCGCAGGCGCCCAGCGCAATCGCCAGGTCGCGAACGATGGCGCGGATGTAGGTCCCCTTGCCGCATTCGACCTCGATCTCGACGTGGTCGGCATCGGGTGCGCCCACCACGGCGGCCGAACGGATGGTCACCGGCCGGGCCGCCAGCTCGACCTCTATGCCCTCGCGGGCCAGGTCGTAGGCCCGCGCCCCGTCCACCTTGATCGCCGAGAATATCGGCGGAGTCTGCATGATCTCGCCGACGAAGGCCGGCAAGGCCGCGGCCACCGCCTCGGCCGTGGGCCGCACGTCGGAGCTGGCGATGACTTCGCCCTCGCGGTCGAAGGAGGCGGTGGTGGTCCCCCAGGCGATGGTGAAGCGGTAGGCCTTGCCCGCCTCCATCAGGAACGGGACGGTCTTGGTGGCTTCGCCAAGCGCGATCGGCAGGATGCCGCTGGCCAGGGGGTCCAGGGTGCCGGCGTGGCCGCCCTTCTGGGCGTTGAACAGCCGCCGCACCTTCGACACGGCGTCGGTCGAGGTCATGTCCAGGGGCTTGTCGAGGCAGATCCAGCCGTGGACCGGGTCGCCCTTGCGGCGGCGGCCCATCTTATTCGCCCTCGGCGTCGTCAACGGCATCCTGGCCCGGCGGGTCGAGGTCGCGGCGCACCTCGGGGCTGGCGAACAGGCGGTTCAGCCGCGCGGCCTCCTCGAAGCTCTCGTCGTGCAGGAACTTCAGGTCGGGAGTGAACTTCAGGTCGACCAGCCGGCCCATGCGGCCGCGCAGGAACTTGGCCGCGCGGTTGAGGCCGTCGACCACGTCCTGGCCGTGGCCGGACGGCGTCGCGCCTTCCACCCCGACCAGGCCGACCCCGAGAGGCTCGACGAAGCACAGGGCGTGGCGCAGGTCGGGGCTGAGCCGGACCTCGGTGACGGTGACCGAGACCCCGGCCAGGGCATGGTCCTGGATGTCGTGTTCGCGCAGCACCTCGACCAGGGCGTGGCGGACCAGCTCGCCGGCCCGCAACTGGCGCTGGGTGGGACCGACGGCCTGGCCCTTCGGCGCCGCGCCCTTGTGGGACTTGTATTTCATGGTCTCGAGAACTCCGGCCTCGCGGGCGGATCGGACGCCGCGGGAGGGTCGCCGGCGCGGGGCCGGGCTTTCAGGAAGGCGCGGTGCTTACGCGCGCCGGTCCCGGCTGTCCAGCGTCAGCGCTTGCCCTGCAGCATGGACATGGGGCCCACGAAGCCGGTCAGCTTCCAGGTCCCGGCCTCGTCGTTGAAGTCGAGCACGCAGTCGCCGCCCTTCTTGAGCACAACGCAGACGGCCCCGTCGCCCAGGGGCCTGACGAACTGGGCGATGGCCAAGGCGCCGGGGATGGGCCTGTCGGCCGAATAGCCGTGCATCTGGGCCACCGATCGGAACACCTCGGGGCGCAGCAGGACGTCGACGGCCGCGTCGACCAGCGAGCCGCCGAGGAGGGCGTCCAGGGCTTGAACCCCGCGCGCGGCCTTGGGGTCTGCGGCGGCCTCGGCCGTCACCCGGCCGCGGAGCTGGGTCTTCAGCGCCTCGCGGTCGACGTGGGCCTCAAAGGCCGCCTGGTCGCCGTCGCGGATCGAGACCAGGAAGGCGTGGATGTCGGCCCCGGCGTCGACGCGGGCGACGGTGGCGCAGGCGGACAGGGACAGGGCGGCGGCGGCCGCGAAGACGATGCGCTTCATCGGACCAGTTTAGCGGCTTTCATCGTCGTCCGACCATCCCCGCGGCGGAAGCCCACCGTCTCGCGCAGCCGCTCCTCGTCCACCGCGCCCTCCCAGCGGGCCACCGCTATGGTCGCGACGCAGTTGCCGACCACGTTGACGAAGGTCAGGGCCTCGGCCAGCAGCCGGTGGATGCCGAGGATCATGGCGATGCTGGTCAGGGGGACCGCCCCGGTGGCGGCCACCGTGGCGGCCAGGACCACGAAGGCCGCCCCGGCCACCCCGGCCGCGCCCTTGGAGGTCAGGAGCAGCACCGCCAACAGGATCAGCTGGTGGGTCAGGTCCAGGGGCGTGTTGGTGGCCTGGGCCAGGAACACCGCCGCCGTCGCCAGGTAGAGACAGGTGCCGTCGAGGTTGAAGGAATAGCCAGTGGGGATGACCAGGGCGACGACGCCCTCCTCGCAGCCCATGTCGCGCAGCTTCAGCATCAGCCGCGGCAGCACCGTCTCCGACGAGGTGGTCGCCGCCACCACCAGGAGCTCGTCGCGGATGAAGGCCAGCAGACGCAGAAGGTTGACCCCGACCGCCCAGGCCACGCCCCCCAGGACGACGAATACGAACACGGCGCAGACCACGAAGAACTCCGCGATCAGCCCGCCCAAGGCGGCCAGGGAGGCGGTCCCGAAACGGCCCACGGTGAAGGCGATGGCCCCGAAGGCGCCGATCGGCGCGGCCCACATGACGAAGCCGACGATGCGGAAGAAGATCGGCTGCAGCGCGCCGATCAAGTCACGCACCGGCTGGCCGGCCGTCCCGCTCATCCCCAGGGCGAAGGCGAACAGCACCGAGACGAACAGCACCTGCAGCACCTCGCCCTCGGTGAAGGCGCTGAGGAAGGTCCCGGGGATGACGTGCAGGATGTAGCCGACGACGGTCTGGTGGCTGGCCTGGGCGGCGTAGTCGGCCACCAGCTTGGGATCCAGCGCCTGAGGGTCGATGTTCATGCCGGCGCCCGGACGCCACAGGTTTACCGCCGCGAGCGCCAGGACCAGGGCGGCCAGGGTCAGCACCTCGAAATAGACCAGGGCCTTGATCGCCACCCGGCCGACCCGCTTGAAGTCGCCGGCGGCGGCGATCCCGTGCACCACGGTGCAGAAGATCACCGGGCCGATCACCATGCGGATCAGGGCGATGAAGGCGTCGCCCAGCGGCCTCATCTCCACGCCGAGGCTGGGGCGCAGCCAACCCAGCGCCACGCCAGCGACCATGCCGACGAGCACCTGGAACCACAGCTGACGGACGATCTTCACGCCGGCGCCTCCCCCGAGAGGGGAAGGCTATAGGGGGGTGCTCAGCGAAACAATCCGCGGACTTTTACAGCGACCGCGCGACCATCTCGACGTTGAAGCACTCGATGGTGTCGCCCTGACGGATGTCCTGGAAGCCCTGGAAGTGCATACCGCACTCCTGGCCCGCATTGACCTCGTTGACCTCGTCCTTGAAGCGCTTGAGCGTCTGCAGCGTGCCCAGCTCCAGCACCACCACCCCGTCGCGGACGATGCGGACCTTGGCGCCCTTGCGGACAACGCCTTCGCTGACGCGGCAGCCGGCGACCTTGCCGACCTTGGTGATGTCGAACACCTGGAGCACCTCGGCGTTGCCGAGGAAGGTCTCGCGCTGGAGCGGCGCCAGCATGCCCGAAAGCACGCCTTTGATGTCGTCCAGCAGGTCGTAGATGATCGCGTAGTAGCGGATCTCCACCCCTTCGCGGACGGCCAGGTCGCGGGCCTGTTTCGAGGCGCGGACGTTGAAGCCCAGGATCGGCGAGTTCGAGCCCTTGGCCAGCAGCACGTCGGACTCGGTGATGGCGCCGGCCCCAGACAGGATGATCCGCGCGCGAACCTCGTCGGTGGAGATCTGGGCCAGCGAACCGACGATGGCCTCGGCCGAACCCTGCACGTCGGCCTTGATGACCAGGGGCAGTTCGCGGACCGTCTTGGCTTGGAGCTTGGCCATCATGTCGGCCAGGGAGGCGCCCGTCGGCGAGGTCGAGGCGTTCTCGCGCTTCATCCGGGTGCGGTACTCGGTGATCTCGCGGGCGCGGGCCTCGTTCTCGACCACGGCCAGGGCCTCGCCCGGGTCGGGCGGCGAATCCAGGCCGAGGATCTCCACGGGGACGGACGGACCGGCCTCCAGCACCTGCTCGTTGCGCTCGTTGACCAGGGCGCGGACCCGGCCCCAGGTGGAGCCGGCCACGACGATGTCGCCGCGGCGCAGGGTGCCGCGCTTGACCAGGACGGTGCCCACCGGGCCGCGACCCTTGTCCAGCTTGGCTTCGATCACCACGCCCTCGCCAGACCGTTCCGGGTTGGCGCGCAGGTCCATGACCTCGGCCTGCAGCAGGATGGCTTCGATCAGGTGGTCCAGGCCGAGCTTCTGGGTGGCGGAGACCTCGATGGCCTGGGTTTCGCCGCCCAGGGCTTCGACCACGATCTCGTGCTGCAGCAGCTCCTGGATCACCCGCTGCGGATTGGCGTCGGGCTTGTCGATCTTGTTGATGGCCACGATGATCGGCGCGCCGGCGGCCTTGGCGTGGTTGATGGCCTCGATGGTCTGGGGCATCACGCCGTCGTCGGCGGCCACCACCAGGATGGCGATGTCGGTGACGTGAGCGCCGCGCGCTCTCATGCGAGTGAAGGCAGCATGGCCCGGCGTGTCGAGGAACACGATGCGCTCGCCGTT
>DATJIO010000065.1:0-38505 GCA_035493215.1 Caulobacteraceae bacterium | reverse complement strand
GGGTCTGGCGCTCGTGCTGGTCGCTGTCGGCGGCGCCGCCGTCCTGCTCAGGCCGGCCCCCGGCGCGCCGGGCCAGGCGGTGACGGCCAGCGCCGCGCACCCCGGCAAGGCCATGACCTTCACCGAGATTTTCGAACGGGTCTCGCCGGCGGTGGTGTCGATCAACGTCACCCTGGCGGTCGATCCCCGCAGCCAGCGCGACCACCTGTTCGGCTTCGGCCCGGACGAGGAGGAACGGGGGCAGGAGGTGGCGCCGGAGGACCAGGGGCCGGTGATGCAGCGCTCCTCCGGTTCGGGCTTCTTCATCTCCCCCGACGGCCTGGTCCTGACCAACAACCACGTGGTCGAGGACGGGGGCGAGATCACGGTCGCCCTCAAGGACGGCCGCGAGCTCAAGGCCGCCATCGTCGGCCGCGACGAGACCACCGACCTCGCCCTGCTCAGGGTCGCCGACCCCAAGGACCCCAAGGCCAGATACCCCTACGTCGACTTCGAGGACGCGGCCATGCCGCGGGTGGGCGACTGGATCATCGCCATCGGCAACCCGTTCGGCCTGGGCGGCACGGCCACGGCCGGCATCGTGTCGGCCTATGGGCGCGACATCGGCCAGGGGGTCGATTTCCTGCAGATCGACGCCCCGATCAACCGGGGCAATTCGGGCGGCCCCAGCTTCGACGTCTACGGCCGAGTGATCGGGGTCAATACGGCGATCTATTCGCCCTCCGGGGGCTCGGTCGGGATCGGTTTTGCGGTGCCCGCCGACCAGGCCGCCGCCATCGCCGCCCAGCTGCGCACCGGCAAGACCATCCTGCGCGGCTATATCGGGGCCAGCGTCGGGACCCTGACGCCGGGCCTGGCGCAGTCGCAGACCCCGGGCGTGGACTCCGGCGCCCTGGTGGCGGAGACGACACCCGGCGCCCCGGCGGCGCGGGCGGGCCTGAGGGCGGGCGACGTGGTGGTGGCCGTGGACGGCGCGCGGATCCGCACCGGCGGCGAACTGACCCGGGCTATCGGCAAGGCCAAGCCCGGCCAGATCGTCCGTCTCGGCATCGTGCGCGACGGCCGCCGCCGGACCGTGATCGTCCGCACCGGCACGCGGCCCTCGGAGCGCGAGCTGGCGGACCGGTCGGGGCGGCAAGAGGGCGGCTAGCGCAACCGCTCGGCGTGCCAGGCCAGGTGGTCGGCCATGAAGGTCGAGATGAAATGGTAGGAGTGGTCGTAGCCCGGCTGCATCCGTAGCGTCAGCGGTACGCCGGCGCCGGCGCAGGCCGCCTCCAGCAGTTCCGGCTTCAGCTCCCGCTCCAGGAACGGGTCGGCGGTCCCGACGTCCACCAGCAGGGCGTCCAGGCGCCGGCCGTCCTCCAGCAGGGCTGTCGCGTCGTGTCCCCGCCAGCGCCGCTCGTCGTGGCCGAGGTAGCCGGCCAGGGCCTTGCGGCCCCACGGGACCCGGGCCGGGGCGGCGATGGGCGCGAAGGCCGAGACCGACCGCCAGTGGCCGGGGCGGCGCAGGGCCAGGGTCAGGGCTCCGTGGCCGCCCATCGAATGGCCGAAGATCCCCTGGCGCTCCGGGTCGACCGGGAAGGCGTCCTCGACCACCGCGGCCAGCTCCTCGGCGACGTAGCTCTCCATCCGGTAGTTGGCCGACCAGGGCGCCTCGATGGCGTCGAGATAGAAGCCCGCGCCCTGGCCGAAGTCGTAGGCCGGGTCGTCGGCCACCGCCTCGCCGCGGGGACTGGTGTCGGGGCAGACCACGATCAGGCCGAGCTCGGCGGCGGCCTTGCGGTACTCGCCCTTGTCCATGACGTTGGCGTGGGTGCAGGTCAGGCCCGACAGCCAGGTGACCGCCGGGCAGGGCCCGTCGGCGGCCTGGGGCGGGACGAAGACCGCGAAGGTCATCTCCGTGCCGGTCTCCTTCGAGGCGTGGCGGTAGACCCCCTGGACGCCGCCGTGGCTCTTCGCGGTGGAGACGGTTTCTAGGGTCACGGCGAACTCCTGCGGGCTTCGAGACGCGCGTCCTCGCGCTCCTCGGCATGACGACCGTTTTGCGGTCCACCCAGCTTCGTCATCCTGAGAAGCCGGATGCAATCCGGCGTCTCGAAGGACGCGCGGCCACCGGCGCGATCAGTACACCACCACGCTGCGGATGCTCTCGCCCGCGTGCATCAGGTCGAAGGCCTCGTTGATGCGCTCCAGCGGCAGGACGTGGGTGATCATGGGGTCGATCTGGATCTTCCCCTCCATGTACCAGTCGACGATCTTGGGGGTGTCGGTGCGCCCGCGGGCCCCGCCGAAGGCCGAGCCGCGCCACACCCGGCCCGTGACCAGCTGGAACGGGCGGGTGGCGATCTCCCGGCCGGCTTCCGCCACGCCTATGACGATGCTTTCGCCCCAGCCGCGGTGACAGGCCTCCAGGGCCTGGCGCATCACCGTGGTGTTGCCGGTGCAATCGAAGGTGTAATCCGCCCCGCCGTCGGTCAGCGCCACCAGGTGGGCGACCACGTCGCCGTCGATGGTCTTGGGGTTGACGAAGTGGGTCATGCCGAAGCGGCGGCCCCATTCCTCCTTGGCCGGGTTGACGTCGACGCCGACGATCTTGTCGGCGCCGACCATCTTCAGGCCCTGGATCACGTTCAGGCCGATGCCGCCCAGGCCGAACACCACGCAGTTGGCCCCCGGCTCGACCTTGGCCGTGTTGACCACCGCGCCCACCCCCGTGGTCACGCCGCAGCCGACGTAACAGGCCTTGTCGAACGGGGCGTCCTTTCTGATCTTCGCCACCGCGATCTCGGGCAGGACCGTGTAGTTGGCGAAGGTCGAACAGCCCATGTAGTGGGCGACCGTCTGGCCCTTGTAGGAGAACCGGCTGGTTCCGTCGGGCATCTGGCCCTTGCCCTGGGTGGCGCGGATCGAGGTGCACAGGTTGGTCTTGCGCGACAGGCACGACTTACATTGCCGGCACTCGGGCGTGTAGAGCGGGATGACGTGGTCGCCCACCGCCACCGAGGTCACGCCCGACCCGACCTCGACCACCACGCCGGCGCCCTCGTGGCCGAGGATAGAGGGGAAAATCCCTTCCGAATCCAGCCCGTCCAGGGTGTAGGCGTCGGTGTGGCAGATCCCCGTCGCCTTGATCTCGATCAGCACCTCCCCGGCGCGGGGGCCGTCGAGGTCGACCTCGACGATCTCCAGGGGCTGCTTGGCGGCGAACGCAACGGCGGCGCGGACCTTCATCGGACATCCTCCCAGGGGCTGGACAGGGCTTAACCGCGGCTCCGTCCCCGGCGCAAGCCGCCGCCGTCATGGATGAGCTGTTTCAGCGACGCGGCGGACGCGTCATGATCGGCCCGATGACTCTATCGACCCGATCCCCCGACACTTCCGAAGACGACCCCGCCGACCACTCGGCGTGGGCGCCGTTGCGCCAGCCCCTGTTCGCCCGGATCTGGATCGCCAGCCTGGTGTCCAACTTCGGCGGCATGATCCAGGCGGTCGGCGCCGCCTGGCTGATGACCTCGCTGTCGAGATCCGCCGACACGGTGGCCCTGGTCCAGGCCGCCCAGTCCCTGCCGATGCTGGCCTTCGCCCTGGTGTTCGGGGCCGTCGCCGACATCTACGACCGGCGCCTGGTCATGCTTTCGGCCCAGACCCTGATGTTGGTGTTTTCGGTCGCCCTGGCGGCGATGACCTACATGGGGCTCACGACCCCGTTCTGGCTCCTGGCGTTCACCTTCCTGATCGGGTGCGGCACGGCGCTCCATACCCCGGCCTGGCAGGCGTCGGTGAGCGAGCAGGTCCAACGCCATGACCTGCCGCGCGCCATCGCGCTGAACGGCCTCGGCTTCAACCTGGCGCGCAGCCTCGGTCCGGCGGCCGGGGGACTGGTGGTCGCCATGGCCGGGGCGCCGGCGGCCTTCCTGGTCAATGCGGCGACCTACCTCGGGCTGATCGTCGTGCTGGCCGCCTGGCGGCGGCCCAAGACCCCCAGGACCCTGCCGGCCGAGCGGCTGGCGCCGGCGGTGCTGGCCGGGCTGCAATATGCGCGGCTGTCGCCGACCCTCTCCACCGTCCTGATCCGGGCCTTCCTGTTCGCCGGCGCGGGCAGCGCGATCTGGGCGCTGACGCCGCTGGTGGCCCGCCAGGTTTTGCAGGGCGGCCCGGCCGTCTACGGCCTGCTGCTCGGCGGGCTGGGCGCCGGCGCCGTCGGCGCGGCCCTGGGCAGCAACTGGCTGCGCCAGCGGTTCTCCACCGAGACCATAGTGCGCGGCGCCGGCGCGGCCTTCGCGGTCGCCATGGTCGTGGTGGCGGTCAGTCCCTGGCTTCCGGTCACCCTGGCGGCGCTGGTGGTCGGCGGCATGGGCTGGATGCTCAGTATGTCGAGCTTCAACGTCACCGTGCAGACCTTCTCGCCCGGATGGGTGGTCGGCCGCTCGGTCTCCCTGTTCCAGACCGCCATGGCCGGGGGGCTGGCGATCGGGAGCTGGGGATGGGGGCTCGCGGCCCAAGGGACCAGCGTCCAGGCGGCGATCGGTCTGTCGGCGGCGGCGGCGGCGGCCACGACCCTGCTCGGCTTGCGGTGGGCCGTGCCGGTGCTGGACCATCCCGACTTCGCTCCCGCCCGCGCGCCCGGCCCGCTGCCGATCGCCCTGGAGCCGACCCGCGGCGGGGTGGCGGTCATCGTCGAGTACCGGGTCGCCGAAGCCGACGCGGCCGCCTTCGTCGCGGCCATGGTGGAGAAGCGGCGCATCCGCCGTCGCGACGGGGCGCGGCGCTGGACTCTACTGCAGGACCTGGGCGACCCCGAGGTCTGGGTGGAGCGGTTCCAGAGCCCGAGCTGGGTCGAGCACCTGCGCCATCGCCATCGGACCACCGTGGCCGACCTCCACATCGAGGAACGGGTGCGCGCCTTCCACCGCGGCGAGACGCCGCCGCTGATCCGCCGCTTCATCGAGCGCCTGCCCGGAGCGGGCCCCGACCTGGAGCACCCAGTTCAGACCACCCTGCCTTGAGGGGTCGACGTCCGGTCGACTCTGAATTTCCAAGCCCGGCGCGCCAATGCTAAGCCGCCGAAGTCCCACCGCGAGAGCGTCCGATGAACGAAGACTTCCGCAAGGCCGCCCTCGACTACCACCGCCTCCCGCGGCCCGGAAAGCTCACGATCGAGCCGACCAAGCGGATGGCGACCCAGCGCGACCTGGCGCTGGCCTATTCCCCCGGGGTCGCCGCCCCTTGCGAGGCCATCGCCGCCGATCCCGGGACGGCGCGGGACTACACCGCACGCGGCAATCTGGTGGCGGTGATCACCAACGGCACCGCCGTGCTGGGCCTGGGCGACATCGGTCCCCTGGCCTCCAAGCCGGTGATGGAGGGCAAGGCGGTCCTGTTCAAGAAGTTCGCCGGCATCGACGTCTTCGACATCGAGGTCGACGCCAAAGACCCGGACCGCTTCATCGAGGTGGTGGCGGCCCTGGAGCCGACCTTCGGCGGGGTCAACCTGGAGGACATCAAGGCGCCGGAGTGCTTCGTCATCGAGGCCGCCCTGCGTAAGCGGATGAAGATCCCGGTCTTCCACGACGACCAGCACGGCACCGCGATCGTCTGCGCGGCGGCCATCCGCAACGGCCTGCGGCTGCAGGGCAAGAAGCTGGAGGAGGTCAAGCTGGTCACCTCCGGCGCCGGGGCCGCGGCCCTGGCCTGCGTGGACCTCCTGGTGAGCATGGGCCTGCGGATCGAGAACGTGACCCTCACCGACATCAAGGGGGTGGTCCACGCCGACCGCGGCGACGAGATGGCCCCCAATCTGGCCCGGTTCGCCAAGCGCACCGACGCGCGCCTGCTGCCCGAGGTGCTGGCGGGGGCGGACATCTTCCTGGGCCTGTCGGCGCCGCGGGTGCTCAAGGCCGAGTGGCTGCCGCTGCTGGCCGACAAGCCCCTGATCCTGGCCCTGGCCAACCCCGAGCCGGAGATCCTGCCCGAGGAGGTCGCCGCCATCCGCCCGGACGCGATCATGGCCACTGGGCGCTCGGACTATCCGAACCAGGTCAACAACGTCCTGTGCTTCCCCTTCATCTTCCGGGGCGCCCTGGACGTGGGCGCCACCGAGATCAACGAGGCGATGAAACTGGCCGCCGCCGAGGCCATAGCCGAACTGGCCCGGGCCGAAGGCAGCGAGGTGGTGGTGGCCGCCTACGGCGAGGCGCCGCCCCTGTTCGGGCCCCAGTACATCATCCCCAGCCCGTTCGACCCGCGGCTGATCCTGCACATCGCGCCGGCGGTGGCCAAGGCGGCGATGGCCTCGGGCGTGGCGCTCCGGCCCATCGTCGACTTCGACGCCTACGACCGCGAGCTGGAGCGTTTCGTCTACCGCTCCGGCCAGCTCATGCGCCCGGTGTTCGCCCGCGCTCGCAGGGCCCCCGGACGGGTGGTCTACGCCGAGGGCGAAGACGAGCGCGTCCTGCGCGCGGTGCAGAACGTCGTAGACGACAAGATCGCCCAGCCGATCCTGATCGGCCGGCGCCGGGTGATCGAGGCCAAGGTCCGCGAACTCGGCCTGCGCCTCGACCTGGGTCCGGGCGGCGCGGTGACCGTGCTCGACCCCCAGCAGGACCAGGCGGTGTTCGCCCCCCTGGTGGCGCGCTACCAGGCGATGGTCGGGCGGCGGGGGATCACCCCGGGGGCGGCCGAACGCCGGGTGCTGGGGCGGCCCACCGTCAGCGCGGCCATGCTGCTGGAAGCCGGCCTGGCGGATGCGGCCCTGTGCGGCGGGGGGGGCGACTGGTGGCGGCACATGGCCTACATCCTGCCGATCATCCCGCTGAAGGCTGGGGTGAAGCGGGCCTACGCCCTGTCGTGCCTGATCCTGCAGAACGGCGTGCTGTTCCTGTGCGACACCCACGTCAATCTAGACCCTACCGCCGAGCAGGTCGCGGAGATGACCCGGCTGGCCGCCGACGCCGTCCGCACCTTCGGCATGACGCCCAAGGTCGCCCTCCTGTCTCACTCCAGCTTCGGCGCCAGCGACTCGCCCACGGCCCGCAAGATGCGCCAGGCCCTGGCCCTGATCCGAGAACAGGCGCCCGACCTGGAGGTCGACGGCGAGATGCATGCCGACGCCGCCCTGAGCGAGGGCCTGCGCACGCGCTACGTCCCCGACAGCCCCCTGACCGGTTCGGCCAACCTGCTGGTGATGCCGGGCCTGGACGCGGCCAATATCGCCCTGACCCTGCTGGCCGCCGCCAGCGAGGCCCTGACGGTCGGGCCCCTGGTGCTGGGGATGTCGCAGTCGGTGCACGTGCTGACGCCGGGGATGACGGCCCGGGGCATCCTCAACATGACCGCGCTGGCCGTGGCTCAGGCCCAGGACCGCGACCAGGGCCGCCTCGGGCTCTGACGGGACGCTCCACCGGAAAAAGTCCCCCCGGCCGTTGGGCCGGGGGGCAGGCGGGAGGCTCGGTACGCCTGCCGCCGGGTCGGCGGCGCGGGCGAAACGGGATGGCGCCGGGTTCGGCGGGCGCCGGAATTCGATGGGCTCCTGACGGGAGAGCGTTGCCGCGGGACCCTTAGGCATTCCGAGCCGTGGCGGCAAGATGGCGGCGGGCGCGAAATCGCCCGCAAAAGGAACCCAGTCCGCAGAGTTCGGCCGTCAGCGGCCTTCGCCCACCAGGACGAACGGCGCCCAGGCGCCGGGGTAGTAGGCCTCCATCCCCGGATCGTCGAGCACCTGGACCATCGCCTGGCGCAGGGCCTCGGCCCGCGGCAGGCCGGGGTGGTCCCGCTCCAGCGCCAACAGGGTGGGGATCAGCCGCGGCGGCACGTCGTCGCGCACCGGCCAGTGGGTGGCGAGCAGGCTCTGCGCCCCCGCATAGAGGAAGCCGCTGGCCAGGCCCGAAAGGCCGTCGCCGGTCGCGGCGTTGGGGCCGGCGGTGTTGCAGGCCGACAGGATCACCCAGTCGGCGTTCAGCCTCAGCCCTGCGGCCTCCCCGGCGGTGAGCAGGCCGTCGTCCACGGCCGGGTCCGACCCCGGCGGTGGGGCGGCGAGCGCCAGGGACGGCTCGGCCACGTCGAAGTCGCCCCACACCAGGCCGTGGGTGGCGAACTCCAGCACCCGGGTCCTGGCCAGGCGGCCGTTGAGGTTGCGCAGCTTCAGCGCCGTTTCGGTGGCGTCGGGTCCCACCAGCAGCCCGTCCTGGGCGCCGCCCATGGCCGCCAGCAGGGCCAGGCCCTCCACCCGGGTGCCGGGCAGGGGAGGCAGGGACGCGAGCTGTTCGGCCCTGACCCCGCCGTCGGCGAAATAGCGGTCGGCCGACTCCACGTCGGCCAGGGCCGCGGCCTGGAACCGCCCGGCGAAATCGGGATCGGCGAAGGCCAGCAAAGGCTCGGTGAGGGCGGCCGGGTCCCGCGCGGGGGCCTGGCGTAGCAGCCGCAGGGACGCCACGCCGGGGAGCACCGCGACCGCCTTCGACCGCACCAGCCAGGCGGTGGCGCGCAGGGCGGCGGGGTCGCTGTCGCCGGCCTCGCCGCCGACGGGCGGGGCGGTGACGAGCAGGCTGGGCGGCAGGCTGTTCATCGGGCCGGACGGCGCGAACAGCCAGATCGGCTTGTCCTTCAGCACCGCCTGGATCGCCGGGGCGCCGAGCAGGGCCTGATAAAGTTCAAAGGCCGCCTTGCGGTCGAAGGCGGGGGGCGGGTCCCGGGCGTCGCCGTCACGCTTGGCGCCGCGGATCTGATAGGCGTGGGGATCGAGCTGGCGGCGCATCCGGTCGACCCGCTGGCGTAGCTCGTCGCCGGTCATGGCGATTTGCGCCCAGGCCGTCTTGTCCTTGGTCACGGCGAAGACCAGGCCCCGGTTCCCCTGCGCCGGGATGGCCAGCACGATCAGGGCCTCGTCGGCGCTCAGAAGGTTGGCGTCGCGGCCGACGCGCGACTGCAGCGTCCCCAGGCTCAGGGGCTGGGGCGAGCGCACGGCCCAGTAGCGAGGGTGCGCCTGCGCCAGCTTGGCCTCCAAGGGAGGGATGGCCCGGTCCAGCTCGGCGCGAAGGGCGGCCAGCGCCAAGCGCTGCTCGGCGGCTTCGGGTTCGGCCGAGGCGTCGAGATAGAGCGCGTCCACCTGGTCTCGGGCGGCCAGGGCCTCCTCGTAGGCGGCCGCGTCCTGGTCGGCGCCCGCGGCCGCCGCGGCGCGGCGGGCCGCGGCGAACGACAGGGCCTGGCCGGGGGTCGAGGCGGCGCTGCGCTGGGCGGCGAGGAAGGCCTCGGCCATCAGGGCGTCGGGGCGGTCTTCGACTTCGGGCCCGCCGCCGGCCTGGGCCCAGCCCCACAGGCTGGTGGCGTGGAACATCTCGCAGGCCGCCGCGGTCAGCCCCGCCCGGACGCCTAGCGCGCCGGAGGCCGACTGGCGTGCGGCCTTGGAAGCCACCTTCACCTGGCGGCGGCAACCGCCCCGGAAGCCGCGGACGGCGGCTTCGTACCGGCCGGCGCCGGCCAGCGCGAAGGCGAGGTTTTCGCGGGTCACGGCGGTGGTCGCGTGGTCCTTGCCGAGGACCCGCTCGTTGATCGCGACGGCGCGGCGCAGCAACGGTTCGGCTTCCGGTCCTTTGCCTTCGGCCTGCAAGACGGCGGCGAGGCCGGAGAGGTAGGCGGCGGTCTGGCGGTCGCGCCGGCCGCCGCCCCGTTCGGCGATCGCCAGCGCCCGGCGCTGCAGCGGCTCGGCGGCCTCGGGGCGGCCCAGGGCCAGGAGGCTGGCGGCGAGGTCGTCGAGGGTCGCCGCCAGGGCCGGATCGTCCGCTGGCAGCACGGCCTCCTGCCGGGCCAGCACCTGGCGTTGGAGGGCTTCGGCGCCCGCGGTCTGGCCCTGGGCGGCCAGGACGCCGGCCAGCGCCACCTGGGCGGCTAGGGTCTTCGGGTCGTCGGGGCCGAGCAGGCGGCCACGGATGTCGACCACCCGCCGCAGCAGGCGCTCGGCGTCGGCGTAGCGTTCGAGGGACTGCAGGCTGGCGGCGAGGCCCGAGAGCGAGACCGCCGTCTCCAGGCTCTCGGCGCCGGCGGTCTTCTCGAAGCCGGCGGCGGCGCGCCGCTGCAGGGCCTGGGCCTCGTCGAACCGTCCCCGCGCCAGGAGCACGAGGCCGAGGTTGTACTGGGCGGTCGGCAGCAGGGCGGGATCGGGCGGCGGCGCGGCTTCCAGCATGGCCAGCCGGCGGCGCAGCAGGGTCTCGGCCTCGCGGTAGCGGCCCCGCTCCAGCAGGTCCTGGCCCAGGTCGTTCAGCGCTTCGCCGGTGCGAAGCTCGTTCTGCGGCCTGGCCGCCTCCGCCAGGGCCAGCGCGCGGCGCAACAGGGGCTCGGCGTCGGCGTACCGGCGTTGGACCTTGAGGTTGCGGCCGAGGTTGGTGAGGGCGAGGCCCGGCGGGCCTCCCGGCGCCTTCTCGAGGATCGCCAGGGCCCGGCGGTGCAACGGCTCGGCCTCCGCCGCCTTTCCCTGCAGGTCCAGCAACAGGGCGAGCTGGGCCGCCTCGCGGGCGAGGCCGGCGTCGGGCGCCGGAAGGGCCTGTTCGGCGATGGCGAGGACGCGGCGCTGGACCGTCTCGGCCTCGGCCAGGCGGCCCTGCGATCCAATCGCCTCGGCGAGATCGTGCAGGGCGACCGCGGTCCGCATCGAGGTCGGGCCGGCGACGGCCTCGTTAATCTGGACCACCGCCTTCTGGATCGTCTCGGCGTCGGCGTAGCGGCCTTGGACGCTGACGGCCAGTCCGACGCGGGCGAGCGCCAGGCTGGTGCGCAGGTCGTTGGCGCCATAGGCGGCCTGGGCGGTCCGCGTGGCGTTGCGGAAGGCCTGCTCGGCCTCTGCGAAGCGACCCGCGGCGGCCAGGGCGTCCCCCTGGGCGATGAGCTGCTGATCGGGGGTTGTGGGAACAGGCGCCGGCGCGGCGGAGGCCGGCGCCGCGGCCAACAGGATCAAGCAAAGCGCCAGCGCGCTTGCAACTCTAGCAACCCCCACCCGCGCCTCCTCCGGCGCCGCGCCCAAGCGTCGCCGGAGCCGGAAGCTACAGCCTGGCCGGCGGGTTTGTCGACCGGCCTACTTCGGCTGAATCTCGCCCGTCTCGCGGCGGGCCCGCTCCAGCTCGGCGCCCTCGGGACCGTCCAGGGCGTCGGCGGCCTCGCGGGCCTTTTCCTCGACCGGCTCGGTCTTCACGAAGGCGCGCTCTTCTTTCTGGAAGCGGCGGCCGGCTTCGTAGTTGCCTTCGCCCTGAATTTGGCTCTTGTCGCCCATGGCTCGGTCTCCTTGCTTTCGGAAGGGAAACCCGGGCCGCTTGGGACAGTTCCCATAGATATGTCCTATGGCGATCATAGGCCAAACCAATTTGCTCTATTCCTGGCGCGGCCCATAGTCGGCGGCCCCGGGCAGCCCATCAGGAGACGACCATGAGCTTGGCCAGCAGCAAGACCGTTGAGAACCTGAAAGCCGCCTTCGCCGGCGAGAGCCAGGCGAACCGGCGCTACCTCTATTTCGCGCAGAAGGCCGACGTCGAAGGCTACAACGACGTGGCCGCCGTGTTCCGCTCGACCGCGGAAGGCGAGACCGGCCACGCCCACGGCCACCTCGAGTTCATGGAGACGGTCGGCGACCCCGCCACCGGTCTGCCGATCGGTCCCACCGGCGCCAACCTGAAGGCGGCCATCGCCGGCGAGACCCACGAATATACCGACATGTACCCCGGCATGGCCCGCACCGCCCGCGAGGAGGGCTTCGAGGAGATCGCCGACTGGTTCGAGACCCTGGCCAAGGCCGAGAAGTCCCACGCCGGCCGTTTCCAGAAGGCGCTCGACACCCTCGACTGACCCGCCGATCCGACCCCAGGGGCGGCGGATCCTCCGCCGCCCTGACTTCCAAGCTGGGCAGGTTCAGGTGAGCGACAGCGACAAGACTCCCCCGCGCGAGGGCAGCCTCGACGCGCCGTTTCGCCATCCGATCGCCTGGCGCGAGGACGATTACTACGACCTCGCCAAGGTCGAGGCCGAGATGACGCGGCAGTTCGACGTCTGTCACACCTGCCGGCGCTGCTTCAACCTGTGCGAAAGCTTCCCGCGTCTGTTCGACCTGATCGACGAGAGCCCCACGGGCGAGCTCGATTCCGTGCCCAAAGCCGACTACGCCAAGGTCGACGAGGCCTGCACGCTTTGCGACATGTGCTTCCTGACCAAGTGTCCCTACGTCCCGCCGCATCCGTTCGACATCGACATCCCCCACCTGATCCTGCGCTACCGCGCCGCCAAGCGCCGCGCCGGGGAGCGCCAGTTCATCCGCGAGCAACTGGGCGAGACCGACCGCAACGGCAAGCTGGCCAAGCCGGTGGCCGGACTGGCGAACTGGGCCACGGCGCGCAGGAACACGCCCCTGCGCAAGCTGCTGGAAGCCATCGCAGCCATCGACGCCGAAGCCGAGCTGCCGAAGTACCATTCCAAGACCGCTACCGACCGGCTGGCCGTGCCGATCCCGCCGGCGCCGGACGGCCCGGCCCTGGGGCGCAAGGTGGCGATCTACGCCACCTGTTTCGTCGACTACAACCAGCCCGACACGGCGGTGGCCGCCGCGCGGGTCCTGGCAAGGCAGGGGGTCGAAGCGACCCTGGTCTATCCGGAATGCTGCGGGATGCCCCAGCTCGAAGCCGGCGACCTCGCCGACGTGGCCGGCCGGGCCGAGCGGGTCGCGGCGGTGTTCGCGCCCCTGATCGAGCAGGGCTATGAGGTGGTGGCCCTGACGGCCTCGTGCGGCCTGATGATGAAGTTCGAATGGCCGCTGCTGCTGCCGGAGAACCACGCCGTCGGCCGGCTGGCCGCGGCCACCCGCGACATCTGCGAGTACGTCGTCGAGCTCAACCGCGCCCATGGCCTGGCGCCGGGGCTCGGCCCCGTCGAAGGCGGCGTCACCGTCCACCACGCCTGCCACGCGCGGGCCCAGAACATGGGCGCCAAGTCGGCCGAGATGCTGCGGCTGATCCCCGACACCAAGGTCGACCTGATAGAGCGCTGCTCGGGTCACGGCGGCACCTTCGGGGTGATGAAGAACACCTTCCCCGTGGCCAAGAAGGTCGGCAGGCCCACCGCCCGCCAGGCGGCGCAGAAGGCGAACGAGACCCTCTGTTCCGACTGTCCGCTGGCATGCAAGCACCTGGGGCAGATGCTGGTGGCCGAGACCCCGGCCGGGACCGCCCAGCCGCGGCAGGAACATCCCATCGAGGTGCTCGCCCGCGCCTATGGAGCGATCTGATGCCCGCCGCCCTTCGCCGGATCACCCGCGACGACCTGCTCCCCGACGCCGAGTTCGCCAAGGTGCGCAAGGCCCGCCGGGCTGAGCTCTTGCCGCACAAGCGCCTGCGCCGCGTCGACCTGGGGCCGGCCTGCACCTTCTATTTCGAGTCCTTCGACACCATGCTGTTCCAGGTGCAGGAGATGCTCCTGACCGAGAAGGGCGGCGCCCCCCAGGTCGAGGACGAGCTGACCGCCTACAACCCCCTGATCCCCCAGGGCCGCGAGCTGGTCGCCACGGTGATGTTCGAGGTCGACGACCCGGTCCGCCGCGCGGCGCTGCTGGGGCGGCTGGGCGGGGTCGAGCACCAGTTCGTGCTGCAGGTGGGCGCCGACCGCATCAAGGGCCTGCCCGAAGGCGACATCGAGCGCACCCGAGAGGACGGCAAGACCTCCTCGGTACACTTCCTGCGCTTTCCCCTGGAGGACCGGCACGTGGCCGCTTTCGCCGACCCGGCCGTAGCGATCATGGTGGGCTGCGAGCACCCGGCCTACGCCCACTTCACCGGGCTTGGCCTCGACACCAGGGCCGAGCTCGGCCGGGACTTCGCCTAACCGCCCTTGTGAACGGAATGGGAAAAGGCAGGCCCGCGCGCTCGACGCGGCGGCCCGCGTTAGCCTATTGTTAACCGTGGCTGTTCCGGCCGCTGGCCGCTCCGCAGGACTGGAAAGCCCATGACCCTTCTCTCCGACCCCGGCGCCGGCCGGCGGCACGAAATTGGCTCCTACGCCCCCGACCGGCGCGCGCTTGCGCCAAAACGGGAGCGACCCATGCCGTCTCGGCTGACGACCTTCGGACCCCTGCGCAATCAGAGGGTCCGGCGCTACATCGTCTGGATGGCCCTGATCGGGGCGGTGCTGGCCGGCATAGCCGTGGCCGGGCCGCCGACCCGCGAAGAAGCCCTGCCCTGGGTGGGCACGGTCGGCGCCTGACCGGCGCCTAGCTCCCCGTATCCGGCGTTTCGTTTTCGGACGCCTGCGCCACCGGCAGGGGCGGCCCGATCCTGTAGGTCGGCGCCGGCGTGGCGTTGGCCGCTTCGGTCGCCGCTGCCGCCGCCCGGGCGGCGATCCGGGTTTCGCAGGCGCGCTCCTTGGCGTCGTACCGGCTCGGCGACATGCTGGGTCCGGACGGGCCGATACAGGCCTCGACCTCGTTGCGGTGGCGTTGACGCTGCGCGTCGGCCTGAGCGTCGGCCACGACCTTGCGGGCCATGGCCGCGGCCCATTTGCGGTCGACCGCCTGCGGTTGTCCCAGGCCGGCGAACGAAAATTGCGAGGGAAGGCCGGCGAGACCGTGAAGGCCGGCCTGAAGGCCGCCCTTGGACAGCATCAATGCTTCGGCCACGAGCAGCGAGCCTATCAGAATCTTGTTCATCGCCCCCTCCGCGCGGGCAGGATGGGCCAAAGCGGTAAAGGGACCGTCAGCGCCGTTTGAGGCAGACGGCCCGGCGGGCTAAACGGCGGTCATGGCCGTTTCCGAAATCCGCAACGTCTTCGCCGGCAACCCCCTCGACAGGGCTTCCGCACGGCGCGGCGACGCCGCCTGGCTGGCGGCGCAGGTGGCCGAGCCTGCGGCCCGCGCCATGGCCCTGTGGAACGGCGAACCGCTCGTGGAGGAGCGCGAGGGCTCCCCGCGCCTGGCCTGGCTGCCGATGGACCTGGCGCGCCGGGTCGCCCCAGGCGACGAGCCCCTGCTGTTCCTCGGCCTGGATGCGACGGCGCCGGTGTTCGCCATCGACCTGGACGGGGCGGCCGATCCCACCGCGGGGCCGCTGGAGGGGCTCGGCGCTTTCGCGGGCTTGCGCGAACTCGCGGTCGGGCTGAGCGCGCCGCAGGCGGCGATGGCCGCCGCGGCCAAGGCGGTGTTCGAGTGGCGCCGGCGCCACCGCTTCTGCGCAGCCTGCGGCGCCCCGAGCCGTCCCGCCGACGCGGGCTGGAAACGGGTCTGCACCGCCTGCAGCACCGAGCACTTCCCGCGCACCGACCCGGTGGTGATCATGCTGCCCACGGCAGGGGACCGTTGCCTGCTGGGCCGCAACCTGCGTTTCAGGCCGGGGCTGTTCTCCGCCCTGGCCGGCTTCGTCGAGCCGGGTGAGACCCTCGAGGAGGCCTGCGCGCGCGAGCTGAAGGAGGAGGCCGGCGTGAGCACCGTGGCCGTGGCCTACCATTCGTCGCAGCCCTGGCCCTTCCCGTCGTCGCTGATGGTCGGGTTGATCGCCGAGGTGGCGCCGGCCGGGGCGCGGGCCGACCAGATCGAGCTGGAGGAGGTCCGCTGGTTCACCCGCCAGGAGGCCCGGAACCTGCTGGAAGGGCGGCTGGAGGGCCTGTCGGCCCCGTCGCCGGTCGCCATCGCCCACCAGTTGCTGAAGAGCTGGATCGGCTGAGGGGTCAGGAGAAGGGCTCGGCCTCGCCCTCCGGGAGGGGGACCTCGAACACCTTGATGGTCATGGAGATCAGCCCATAGTAGCCGAGGACGCCGGTGAGATCGACGACGTTCGACTGGCCCAGGACCTCCACCGCCCGGGCGTAGGTCGCGTCGGAGACTTCGCGTCGCGTCAAGAGCTCGTGGGCGAAGGCGTAGACGGCCTGCTCGTCGGCCTGTGCGAAGCGAGGCGTCTCGCCGGTCCTGATGGCCTCGATACAGGCCGGGTCGATCCCTGCGGCGGCGGCGATGGGCGCGTGGGTGGACCATTCGAAGCCCGCCTTCCAGAAGGCGCCGGTCACCAGGATCGCCAGTTCCGACAGCCTGGGCGGCAGACCGGAGCCGTAGCGGCAGAACGCGCCCAGTTCCTGGGCCCGCTGGGCCAGGCCGGGACTGTGGAGCCATACGTTCAGCGGGCCACGCACCGACCCCCTGGGCCCTGCGGCGATCGTGTCCCACACCACGCGCTGCGCTGGCGAAAGGTCTTCGGGCGAAAGAACCGGAATGCGGGCCATGGATATTCCAATTTTCCACGCGGGCCGAACGCCCTTCGACAGCTTCGGCGTTACGGTATCGCCAGGAGGAACTCAAGCGGACGCCCGCTCGACCGCGGAGTTGCTTGACCCGGACCTGCGGGCCGGGGAAGGTGGGCGCAGCAAAGCCTTCACGGGTCGCCGTGCGAGCCGCCGGCCAAGTTTTCGGGGCGCCAGATGCCGGATGAGAACAAGCTTTTCCCGACCACCGTGGTCGGTAGCTATCCGCCGCCGGAATGGCTGGTGAACCGCCAATTGCTGCGCAGCAAAGTGGCCCGGGTCCACATGCCGGAGATCTGGCGCGTCCCGGAGCCGTACCTGGACGCGGCCAAGGACGACGCCACCCGCCTGGCCGTGCTCGACATGGAGGCGGCCGGCATCGACATCGTCACCGACGGCGAGGTCCGCCGCGAAAGCTATGGCACCCGCTTCGGGCTCGAGCTGGACGGCGTCGACGCCCAGAACACCGCCGAGGTCACCGGCCGCACCGGCATCCAGGTCACCGTCCCGCGCATTGTCGGGCCGATCCGGCGCCGCAAGGCTGTCGAGGTGCGCGACGCCGAATTCCTGGCCTCGGTGGCCACCCGGAAGACCAAGATCACCATGCCGGGCCCCTTCACCCTCACCCGGCAGATGAAGAACGACTTCTACGCCGACGACGAGGAGGCGGCGATGGCCTTCGCCGCGGCGATCAACGAGGAGCTGCGCGAGATCAAGGCCGCCGGCATCGACGTGGTCCAGCTCGACGAGCCCTGGATGCAGGCCTGGCCGGAGGAGGCCAAGCGCTACGGCGTCAAGGCGGTCAACCGGGCGCTGGAGGGGATCGAGGGTCAGACCGTGGTCCACATCTGCTTCGGCTACGCCCACGTGGTCTCCAACAAGCCGTCGGGCTATTCCTTCTTGGCGCCCTTCGCCGACACCACCGCGACCCAGATCTCGATCGAGGCGGCCCAGCCCCGGCTCGATCTCGGCATCCTTTCCGACCTGGGCAAGAAGACCATCATGCTGGGGGTGCTCGACCTCGGCTCGATGGAGGTCGAGACGCCGCAGGTCGTGGCGGGGCGGATCGAAGCGGCCTACCCCTTCCTGCCCCCCGAGCGGATCGTGCCGGCGCCCGACTGCGGCATGAAATACATGCCGCGCGACGTGGCGTTCGGAAAGCTGAAGGCCCTGGCCGACGGCGCGACTCTGGCCCGCAACCGACTGATCTGACCGCCAGCTTAGTGCGCGCCGGGGTCGGTGTTGGTGACCACGTCGGCCCTGTAGTAGCGGGCCGCCCAGACGTAGAGGGCTGCGCTGACGAGGGAGAAGACCGAGGCGCTGGCCAGGGCGTAGCGCAGGGCGTCGGCGCCGTACCGGGCGGCCATGGCGTCGCTGAACGCCCCGATCAGCGGGGGCCCGAAGGCCAGGGCGGTGATGTTGGAGAAGAACAGCATGAAGCCGATCCCCAGCGCCCGCGATCGCACCGGCACGACGCGGTGGATCATCGACGAGGTGGGCCCGATCCACCAGAAGGCGCAGGCGTAGAGCGCCGCCACCCCCGCCAGGGCCACGGTGGTGTCGCGGGCGAGACAGGCGACCAGCAGGGAAGGGAAGGCCAGGAGCGCCCCGGCGACGGGGACGTAGATCTCCGCCAGCTGCGTCCGCTTCTTCAGGCGGTCGGCCGTGAAGCCGCCGAAGAACGACCCTAAGCCGCCGCCGACCCCGGTGAAGAGCGCCAGCCAGCCGCCGATCTGGCCGGAGTTGAACCCGTGCAGGCGGATGAACAGCGGCGGCAGCCAGGCCCCGGCGACGAAGGTGATCCCGACCGAGCAGGACGCGGCCAGCACGATCAGGAGGTAGGAGCGGCGGGCCAGCATCCGCCTGATGGTCCGGCCCAGGGGCGGCATGGTCCGGGCGGCGTCCTGCAGCCCGTCGACGCGGCCGCGCACCGGCTCCTTCACCGTCAGCTTCAGGATGACGGCCATGACGATGCCGGGGGCGCCGGCCACCATGAAGGCGACGCGCCACCCCCACCACTGGTTGACGTAGCCGCCCATCAGGAAGCCCAGGAAGGTCCCCAGCGCTACGCCGGAATTGAACAGGGCGATGGCGGTCGAGCGCTTCTGGTGGGGAAAGTAGTCGGCGATCACCGACTGCGACGGCGGGGTCCCCCCGGCCTCGCCGACGCCCACACCCATGCGCACGGCGAACAGGGTCGCGTAGTTGACGGCGAAGCCGCAGGCGACGGTCAGGGCGCTCCACATCAGCACGGCGATGCTGATGAGGTTGACGCGGTGGACGCGGTCGGCGAGCCGGGCCATCGGTAGGCCCATCAGCGAATAGAATACCGCGAACGAGGTCCCGGTCAGCAGGCCGAGCTGGGTGTCGGAGATATGCAACTCGGTCTTGATCGACTGTCCGAGGATGTTGATTACCGTGCGGTCGAGCTGGTTGAGGGAGTAGATGACCAGCAAGACGACGACGACGTACCAGTTGTAGCCGGTTTTTCCGGGCCCTCCGGTCTCCGGCTCCAAGGTGGTCAAAGCGAATCCCCCGCTCGTTCGCTCCTGCAGCATTGACGACGCCGGCGACAGAGCTTTCGCAAAGTGGCAAGCTTACCTTTCCAATTCAACCGCTTTCGCTAGGATGGGCGGGCGCCCTGACGAAGACGGTCCCGCCCGGACCGTACGGAGGACAGCCATGGCCGAAGTCGCACTGGCGGACCGGCAAGCCCAGCGGCTCGAGGAGCTGCCGGCGCGCCTGCATCACCACGCCTTCACCGTCCGAGATCAGGAGGTGAACCGCCATTTCATGGAGGACATCCTCGGCGTCCCGCTGGTCGCCACCTGGTGCGAGCGGACCTTCCGGCCCGAGGTCGGCCGCGAGGTCGACTACTGCCATACCTTCTATGAAATGGCCGACGGCAGCGCGCTGGCCTTCTTCCAATGGGCCGACGACGAAGCTTACGCGCTGAACCGGGCGATCCTCCACTCCTCGGGCAGCGGCACCTGGCATATCGCCTTCAAGGCCAGCCGCAAGACCCTCGACGAGATGGAGCGGCGCCTGAAGGCCGCCGGCGTTCCCCACCGCGTCACCGACCACGGCTATTGCCTGTCGCTTTACGTCCGGACCCCCGACGGCCTGCGGCTGGAGTTCGCGGTCGACGCTCCGGACGTCGAGGAGATCGCGGCCATGCGCCGCGCCGACGCCCATGCCGAGCTTTCGCGCTGGCTGGGCGGCGACCGCCGCCCCAACAACGACGACCGCGCCCACTAGGGCCGGCCTTTCCCCTTAGGCTTCGGCCAGGCGCCGCAGCTCGGCCCCGCCCATGAGCACGACCAGGACGAAGGCCCCCAGCCCGGCCACGGCGATGATCGGGATCAGCACCGTCAGCACCTGCTGGGGCGAAGCGCCGCCGCCCAGCAGGACACCCGCCAGCAGGGGCCCGACCGCCGAGCCGAGGCGCCCCGCCGCCACGGCGCTGCCCACGCCGGTGCCGCGCACCCGGGTCGGATAGTTCGCCGGGGCGAGGGCGTAGAGCATGGCCTGAGTCATCGACATGGTGGCCCCGACCACGCCGCCGACGATCAGCGAGACGCCGATCTGCGCGGGGGCCACGGCCAGCAGCACCAGGCCGGCGGCGGCGGTGACGAAGGAGATCAGCACCACGGTCCTGAACGGCAGGCGGTCCATCAGCACCCCGGTCAGGTAGCTGGCGCAGGCGCCCAGGACGTTGAACGACATCTGCACCAGCGAGGCTTGCGGCCGGCTCAGGCCCCGACCGACCAGCAGGGTCGGCAGCCAGTTGAGCAGGATGTACATGGTCAGGAGCGAGAGGAAGAAGGCCCCCCACAGCAGCAGGGTGCGCGCGGCGCGGTTCTCCTGGAACAGGGCGAAGGCGAAGCCGCGCCCACCGGCCTCGGGCTCCACGGCCTTGACCGCCTGGAGCTGGCGCGATTCCGGCAGGAGGAGGACCACCAGCGGCACGATGAGCAGGGGCGCCAGCCCGCCGATGGCGAACACCAGCTGCCAGTTCTCCGCGCCGCCCAGCAGGCTCATGGCGCTGACCAGGGCGCCGCCGGTGGGCAGGCCGGCGTAGAGCAGGCCGACCATGGCGTTCTTGCGTTCGGGCGCGGTGTTCTCGGCCACCAGGGCGACCAGGTTCGGCAGGGCGCCGCCGAGGCCCATCCCCGTCAGGAACCGGAACACCAGCAAGGCCTCCACGTTCGGCGACAAGGCGTTGCCGATCGACATTAGGCCGAAGGCGACGATCGAGCCGATCAGCACCGTCTTGCGGCCGAACCGGTCTGACAGGCGCCCGCCGATGGCGGCGCCGACCATCAGGCCGAAGGTGCTCATGCTGAAGAACCAGCCGAGCTGCCCCGGTGTCATGGCGAAGGCCGGCCCCAGCTTCGGCGCCGCCACCCCCGCGGCCTGAAGGTCGAAGCCCTCGAACACCGCGATGAAGTAGCAGAGGGCTACGGTGACGATCGAAGTGCCGGAGGCGCTTCGCGCCGTGTCCGTTCTCGCCATTTGGCATTTCCTCCCGATTTCCGCCAATGGTCGGCAAGGCGGCGCGCTTTTCAAGAGGCGTCGAACATTCTCCTGCGCCGGGCCTGGTTCAGGCGCTCTCCCAAGCCGGCGCGGCGTAGAGGTCCTGCAGGAACTGCACGAAGGCGACCACGTTCGGCATCACCAGCGACGTGCTCGGATGGGCCGCGAAAATCGCCACGTCCGAGGCGCCGGCGTAGTCGGGCAGCACCCGCACCAGGGCGCCGCCGGCCAGTTCGCGCCACACGTCCCAGGTCGAGCGCAGGGCTATGCCCATGCCGGCGACGGCCAGTTCGCGCACTACTTCGCTGGAGTTGGTCCTGAGGCAGCTCTCGCCCGCGACGGTCACCGGGCCTTCGGGCCCCTCCAGCCGCCACGGCATCTGGCCGGCCGCCGCCAGCAAGGGCTGGCCCAGCAGCTGTTTGAGGCTCAAAGGCGCGCCCTGCTCGGCCAGGAAGCCCGGCGCCGCGCACAGGACGCGCCGGTTCGCCGCCAGTCGGTGCGAGGTCAGGCTGCCGTCGGCGCCGGCGCCGATCCGGATCGCCAAGTCGATACGGTCGCCGATCAGGTCGCTGAAGGTGTCGTCCAGCTCCAGCTCCATCCGCACGGCGGGGTGACGGTCCAGGAAGGCCTTGAGGTGCGGGGCGACGTGCATGCGGCCGAAGGAGGTCGGCGCCGACACCCGCAGCGTCCCCGAGGGCGCGCCCTGGCGTCCCGTGACCAACTCCTCGGCGGCGCGCGAGGCGTCCAGGATCCGCAACACGTCCTCGTAGAACTGCTGCCCGGCCGGCGTGGTGGCCAGCCGCCGGGTCGTGCGGTGGATCAGCCGCGTCCCCAGCCGTTCCTCCAGCCGCGACAGCCGCTTGGAGACCATGGCCGGCGACAGGCGCAAGCTGCGGCCCGCCGCCGAAAGGCTCCCCGCCTGAACCACCTGGGCGAACAGGACATAGTCGTCGATCATCCTTCATCTTTAACTATGGGGAAAAGGTGCTTTCAAATCTTTTCGGCTAGTGGGGCTATTGGCCCGTCCCTATGCTGCTGTCCGGACAGACCCTCCAACCGCATCCGGGAGCCTTTCATGGGCCAAGACACCCGCCTGACGCTGGCCGAAGCCAACGCCATCATCGCCGCCGCCGTCGCCGAGGGCGGCAAACTCGGTCTCAAGCCCCTGACCGTGGCGGTGCTTGACGCCGGCGGCCACCTCCTGTCGCTGCAGAGGCCGGAAGTCTCGTCGACCCTGCGGCCGCAGATCGCCATGGGCAAGGCGTCAGGCGCGCTCAGCCTGGGCGTGTCGTCCCGCAAGATCGGCGAGATGGCGGAGGCTCGGCCCAGCTTCGTCGCGTCGCTTGGGACCATCGCCCCCAACGGCATGGTGCCGGTCGCCGGCGGGGTGCTGGTCCACCGCGGCGACGGCATCGTCATCGGCGCCGTCGGCATCACCGGCGACACCTCCGACAACGACGAGGCCTGCGCCCTGGCCGGCCTGGCTACGGTAGGCCTGCAGGCGAAGGACTGATCCGATGGCGAGCTACGTCGATCGCGCCGGTCTGCAAGTCGCCGAGGTCCTGGCCCGGTTCGTCGAGGCCGATGTCCTGCCGGGCCTGGGGTTCGAGCCCGAGGCGTTCTGGGCCGGCGCGGCGGGGGTCTTCACCGCCTTCGCGCCGGAGAACCGCGCCCTGGTGGAAAAGCGCGACCGGCTGCAGGCGCAGATCGACGCCTGGCACGACGCCAGGCGCGGCCAGCCGCACGACGCGGCGGCCTACATGTCGTTCCTGCGCGAGATCGGCTACCTCGTGGCCGAGCCCGCGCCGTTCCAGATCGAAACCCGCGGCGTCGACGACGAGCTCGCCCGTTTGGCCGGTCCGCAGCTGGTGGTGCCGGCGCTCAACGCCCGCTTCCTGCTGAACGCGGCCAACGCCCGCTGGGGCAGCCTCTACGACGCCCTTTACGGCACCGACGCCATTCCTCACGACCGTCCCCTGGCCAAGGGCTATGACGCCGAGCGCGGCGCGACGGTGGTGGCGCGGGTCAAGGCGTTCCTCGACCGCACTGCGCCCCTGGCGTCCGGCTCCCACGCGGACGTGACGGGCTGGTCGGTGCGCGACGGCCGCCTTTCGCCGGCCCTGGCCGATCCGGGCCTGTTCGCCGGCTATCAGGGCGATCCGGCGGCGCCCTCGTCGGTTCTGCTGCGGCACAACGGCCTGCATATCCGGCTCGTCATCGACCGCGCCCACCCGATCGGGCGCAACGACCCCGCCGGGACCGCCGATGTCGAGATGGAAGCGGCCCTGACCACCATCGTCGACCTCGAGGACTCCATCGCCGCGGTCGACGCCGACGACAAGGTCGAGGCCTACGCCAACTGGCTGGGCCTGATGAAGGGCGACCTGGAAACCACCTTCGAGAAGGGCGGCGCCGCCCTGCGTCGGGTGCTCGAGCCCGACCTCGCCTTCGCCGGGCCGGATGGAGCGCCGGCCACCCTGAGCGGGCGATCCCTGCTGCTGATCCGCAACGTCGGCCAGCTGATGACCACCCCGGCGGTTCTGCTGCCGGACGGCCAGGCGCTGCCCGAGGCCTTCCTCGACGGTCTGATCACCCCTCTGATCGCGATGTACGACCTCAGGGGGCTCGGCCGCTTCGCCAATAGCCGCACCGGGTCGATCTATATCGTCAAGCCGAAGATGCACGGTCCCGACGAGGTGGCCTTCAACGACCGGTTCTTCGGGGCGGTCGAAGGCGTTCTGGGGCTGGCGCCCGATACCGTGAAGATCGGCGTGATGGACGAGGAGCGGCGGACCTCCGCCAACCTCGCGGCCTGCATCGCGGCGGTGAAGAACCGCTTGGTGTTCATCAACACCGGCTTCCTCGACCGCACCGGCGACGAGATCCACACCTCGATGCGCGCGGGTCCGGTGGTCCCCAAGGCGGAGATGAAGGGGACCGCCTGGATCGCCGCCTACGAGCAGCGCAACGTGGCCATCGGCCTCGCCTGCGGCCTTTCCGGCAAGGCCCAGATCGGCAAGGGCATGTGGGCGGCGCCCGACCGGATGGCCGACATGCTGGAGCAGAAGATCGCCCACCCGCGGTCCGGGGCCAACACGGCGTGGGTGCCCAGCCCCACGGCGGCTGTGCTGCACGCCCTGCACTACCATGCGGTCGACGTCTTCGCCCGCCAGGCCGAGATCAAGGGCGCCGCCGTCGCCCCGCTGGAGGCCCTCCTGACCCTGCCCCTGGCCGAGGGCCGCAACTGGCCCGCCCAGCTGGTGGCCGACGAGCTGGACAACAACGCCCAGGGCATCCTCGGCTATGTGGTGCGCTGGATCGACCAGGGCGTCGGCTGCTCGAAGGTGCCCGACATCCACGACATCGCCCTGATGGAGGACCGCGCCACCTTGCGGATCTCCTCGCAGCACATGGCCAACTGGCTGGCCCACGGCGTCTGCACCGCCCAGCAGGTGGACGCGGCCATGGCCCGGATGGCCGCCAAGGTCGACGGCCAGAACCGGGGCGATCCCGCGTACCGGCCGATGTCGGGCGACCTGGACCGCAACGTGGCGTTCCAGGCCGCCAGGGCGCTGGTCTTCGAAGGCGCGGTCCAGCCCAGCGGCTACACCGAGCCCCTGCTGCACGCCGCCCGGGCGAAGGTGAAGCAAGGCGGCCGTTGACACGGGGCCCCGCCCTTGGCCGAAGTCTGACCCATGAAGATGCCCGCTCCCGACCAGGCGACGATGGGCGACCGTCGGCGCATCGCGCGCGACCTGCGGCGCCTGCTCGTCTCGGGCGCGCTGATCGAGGAGGAGGACGAGCGCCGGGCCTATGAATCCGACGGCCTGACCGCCTATCGCGCCATGCCCCTGCTGGTGGCCCTTCCCGCCACGACGGCCGAGGTGGCCGCGGTCCTGCGCTACTGCCACGACAAGGGAATCAAGATCGTGCCCCGCGGCGCCGGCACCTCGCTCTCGGGGGGCGCCCTGCCGCTGGAGGACGGGATCACCCTGGGCCTGCGCAAGCTGAGCCGCATCCTGGAGATCGACCTGCCCAACCGCTGCGCGGTAGTCCAGCCGGGGGTGACCAACCTGGCCATCACCCGCGCTGTCGAGGCCGACGGCTTCTACTACGCCCCCGACCCGTCGAGCCAGGTCGCCTGCACCATCGGCGGAAACGTGGCGGAGAATTCCGGCGGCGTTCACTGCCTCAAGTACGGCCTGACCACCAACAACATCCTCGGCGTCGAGATCGTACTGACGACCGGGGAGATCGTCCGCCTGGGCGGCAAGCACGGGGACGCCGGCGGCTACGACCTGATGGGGGTGGTGACCGGCTCGGAAGGGCTGCTCGGGGTGATCACCGAGGTCACGGTCAAGCTGCTGCCTCGGCCCGAGGACGTCCGCGCCCTGATGCTCGGCTTCGCCACCAGCGAGGCGGCCGGCGCCTGCGTGGCGGCGATCATCGGCGCCGGGATCATCCCCGCCGGGATGGAAATGATGGACCGCGCCGCCATCCACGCCGCCGAGGCCTTCGTCCACGCCGGCTACCCCCTGGACGTTGAGGCCCTGCTGATCATCGAGATCGACGGCCCTACCGCCGAGCTCGACCACCTCTCGATCCGCATCGAGGAGCTGGGCGGCGGCTGCGGCTCGGTCACCTGCAGCACCAGCCGCAGCGACGCCGAGCGGCTGAAGTTCTGGGCCGGGCGCAAGGCGGCCTTCCCGGCCATCGGCCAGATCTCGCCGGACTACTACTGCATGGACGGTACT
Source organism: Caulobacteraceae bacterium (assembly GCA_035493215.1). GTDB lineage: Bacteria > Pseudomonadota > Alphaproteobacteria > Caulobacterales > Caulobacteraceae > NCED01. The sequence goes on along the minus strand of DATJIO010000065.1, from coordinate 12,967 downwards.
ATCCCGCGGGGCCAGCTGCCCCATGTCCTGCACCGGATGGGGGAGATGTCGAAGCGGTTCGGCCTGCGGATCGCCAATGTGTTCCACGCCGGCGACGGCAACCTGCATCCCCTGATCCTCTACGATTCCAACATCCCCGGAGAGCTGGAGCTGGCCGAGGAATTCGGCTCGGAGATCTTGCGCCTGTGCGTCGAGGTCGGCGGGGTCCTGACCGGGGAGCACGGGGTCGGCGTCGAGAAGCGTGACCTGATGGGGACCATGTTCACCGACGTCGACCTGGACCACCAGATGCGGCTGAAGTGCGCCTTCGACCCCGAACACCTGCTGAACCCGGGCAAGGTCTTCCCCCAGCTTCGCCGCTGCGCCGAGCTGGGTCGGGTCCACATCCACGCCGGCGCCCACCGCTTCCCCGACCTGCCCCGGTTCTGATGCAGACCCTCGCGCCCGACTCCGAGGCCGAGCTTCTGGATATGGTGCGCGCCGCCGCGGCCGACCGGACGCCGATGGCCGTGCAGGGCGGGGGGACCAGGCAGGGGGTCGGACGGCCGGTGGACGCGCTCCTGCGCCTGGACCTGTCCGGGCTGGCCGGCATCCGCAGCTACGAGCCGCAGGAACTGGTGCTGACCGCCTGGGCCGGCACGCCGATGGTCGAAGTCGAGGCGGCGCTGGAGGGATGGGGCCAGCACCTGGCGTTCGAGCCGCCGGACCTGCGCGCCCTGCTGGGAAGCCGGGGGACGCCCACCCTCGGCGGCGCCCTGGGGTCCAACTTCGCCGGCCCGCGGCGCATCCTGGCCGGCGCGTCGCGCGACCACTTCCTCGGCTTCGCGGGGGTCTCCGGCCGGGGCGAGGCGTTCAAGGCCGGGGGAAAGGTGGTCAAGAACGTGACCGGCTACGACCTGTCCAAGCTGATGGCCGGGTCGTGGGGCACCCTGGCGGTCCTGTCGGAGGTCACCATCAAGGTCCTGCCGCGCCCTGAGCGGGCCTGCACCGTCGTCGTCTCCGGGCTGGACACGGCCCCGGCGGTCGCGGCCATGACCACGGCCCTGGCCGCGCCGGCCGAGGTCTCGGGGGCGTCATGGCTGCCGGCGCGCATGGCGGCCCTGGTCGGGCTGGCCATGGAGCCCGCCCTGCTGCTGCGCCTGGAAGGCTCGGGGCCGGCGGTCGCGTGGCGCGCCCGCGCGCTGAGTGCGATGCTCGAACGGTATGGTCCCATCTCGGTCCTCGAGGACGAGGCGACGGCGGCGGTTTTCCAACAGCTGCGCGACGTCGCCCCCCTGGCCGCCGATCCGTCGCGGACCGTGTGGCGGATATCCCTGCCGCCCACCGCCGGCGCCGCGTTCCTGGCGGCCCTGCCGCAAGCGGAAGGGTTCATCGATCACGGCGGCGCCCTGGTCTGGCTGTCCGTGCCCGACGCGCCCGACGGCGGCGCGGCGCAGGTCCGCGCGGCGCTGGAGCCCCACGGCGGTCACGCCCTCATGGTCCGCGGAGCGGCTGACGTGCGGGCGCAGGGCGAGCCGTTCCAGCCCCTGGCGGCCCCGCTCATGGCCCTCACCGCGCGGGTCAAGGCCAGCTTCGACCCCCTGGGCGTCTTGAACCCCGGCCGCATGTACCGGCAGATCTGAGGCGCGATGCGGACCGACTTCTCACCGGCGCAGCTTCAGGACCCGGAGGTCCGCACCTCCGAACAGGTGCTGCGCGCCTGCGTCCACTGCGGCTTCTGCACCGCCACCTGCCCCACCTATGTCCTGCTCGGCGACGAGCTCGACAGCCCCCGCGGCCGCATCTACCTGATCAAGGACATGCTGGAGGGCGACCGCACGCCCACCGCCGCGGTGGTCAAGCACATCGACCGCTGCCTGTCGTGCCTGTCCTGCGTCACCGCCTGTCCGTCCGGCGTCGACTATCGCCACCTGATCGACCATGCGCGGCAGTACGTCGAGCAGCGCTACGTCCGCTCCTGGAGCGACCGGTTGCTGCGCCGGCTGCTGGCGGCGCTGTTGCCCCATCCCCGCCGCTTCCGCCTCGCCCTGCGGCTGGCGCAGCTGGCCAAGCCGTTCGCGGGCCTGACCAGCGGACGGACGCGGGCGATGCTGCAGCTGGCGCCCCGCAGCATTCCCGCCGCCTCGCCGGCGGACCGGCCCCAGGTCTTCCCCGCCGCCGGCCCGCGCAGGATGCGCGTCGCTCTTCTGAACGGTTGCGCCCAGCAGGTGGTGGGCCCTGGGATCAACGAGGCGACCATCCGGCTATTGATCCGCCACGGTTGCGAGGTGGTGGTCGCCCCCGGGGCCGGCTGCTGCGGCGCCTTGGTCCATCACCTGGGCAAGACCGCCGGGGCCAAGGACGCGGCCCGGGCCAATATCGACGCCTGGATGCGCGAGCTGGACGGCGAGGGCCTCGACGCCGTCGCCATCAACGCCTCGGGCTGTGGAACCGCGGTGAAGGACTATGCCAAGCTGCTGCACCAGGACCCGGCCTACGCCGCCAAGGCCGCGCGGATGGGCGGGCTGGCCCGCGACGTCTCGGAGGTCCTGGCGACCCTGGGCCTGCAACCGCCGGTCAGGGAGAGCGGCCTGCGCGTCGCCTACCACGCCGCCTGTTCCCTGACCCACGGCCAGCGCATCACCGGACTGCCGCCGTCCCTCCTGCGCGCGGCGGGATACATGGTGGTCGAGGCGCCCGAGGCCCACCTCTGCTGCGGCTCGGCCGGGACCTACAACCTGCTCCAGCCCGAGATCGCCACCCGGTTGCGCGACCGCAAGGTGGCCAACATCGCCGCCATGGTCCCCGACGTGATCGCCGCCGGCAACCTGGGCTGCATCACCCAGATCGCTTCGGGAACGGGGATTCCCGTGGTCCACACCGTCGAGCTGCTGGACTGGGCGACGGGCGGAAATATACCGCGGGGATTGGCCGCGCGCGGCGGGTTCGAGGACCAGACATGAGCCAGACCGCCAAGCCGGCCGGGGCCCTCGCCGGCGTCGTCGTGATCGACCTGTCGCGGGTGCTGGCCGGCCCCTGGGCGACCCAGCTCCTGGCCGACCTGGGCGCCGACGTCATCAAGGTCGAACGGCCGGAGGTCGGCGACGACACCCGCGCCTGGGGCCCGCCGTTCGCCGCGCGCGCCGACGGGACTCCGGGGGACGCCGCCTATTTCCTCTGCACCAACCGCAACAAGCGCTCGGTCACCCTCGACATCTCCGACCCCGAGGGCGCGGCCCTGGTGCGCGGCCTCGTGGCGGGGGCCGAGGTGCTGGTGGAGAACTTCAAGGTCGGCGGCCTGGCCCGCTACGGCCTCGACTATCCGGCCCTGGCCGCGATCAATCCGCGGCTGGTCTATTGCTCGATCACCGGCTTCGGCCAGACCGGCCCCTACGCCTCGCGGGCCGGCTACGACTACATGATCCAGGCCATGGGCGGGCTGATGTCGATCACCGGCCAGCCGGACGGAACCCCCGGCGCCGAGCCGATGAAGGTGGGGGTTGCGGTCACCGATCTGTTCACCGGCCTCTACGCCTCCAACGCCATCCTGGCCGCCCTGCTGCACGCCCGCGCCACCGGCGAGGGCCAGCACATCGACATGGCCCTGTTCGACGTCCAGGCGGCTATGCTGGCCAACCAGGCGGCCAACTATCTCACTACCGGGGAGCCGCCCGTGCGGCTCGGCAACGCCCACCCGAACCTGGCGCCCTATCAGGTGTTCGCCACCGCCGACGGGGCGGTGGTCCTGGCGGTGGGAAACGACGGCCAGTTCCGCGCCGCCTGCCGCACCCTGGGCGGCGAGGCCCTGGCCGACGATCCGCGCTTCCCGACCAACGCCGGGCGGGTGGAGAACCGCGCCGCCCTGACCGCGGCCCTGGCGCCTCTGTTCGCCGCCCGGCCCACCGACGACTGGCTGGCGGCGTTCGAGGTCGCGGGCGTGCCCTGCGGCCCCATCAACGACCTGGAGCGGGTGTTCCGCGAGCCCCAGGCCATCGCCCGCGAATTGGTGGTGAGCCAGACCCGCGCGGATCTGGCCGGGCCGGTGCTGTCGGTGGCTTCGCCCGTGCGGCTGTCGAAGACCCCGCCCGCCTACGACGCCCCCCCGCCGGCTTTGGGCGAGCATACCGCCGAGGTGCTGGCCGAGCGGCTCGGGCTGAGCCCGGGCGAGCTCGCCGACCTCTTCGACCGCGGGGTGATCTAGGCGCCCGCCCGCGCCCGCCACGCCGCGGCGATCTCGCCGGCGGTGGCGCTCCACACGCCGGGCTGGGCGGCGATGTGGGCCAAGGCCTGCTCCAGGGCGCCGATACGGTGCGGCTGGCCGATCACCCAGGGATGCAGCGACAGCGACATGGCCCGCCCGCCGCCGGTCGCCTCGGCTTCGCGGGCCAGGTAGGTGAACTGGTCGATCAGCTGCTGCGCGAACTCGGCCTCGGAGTGGCGGAACTCGACCAGGATCTGGCGGTCGTCCACGTCGGTCGACAGGGGCATGGCCGTCAGGTCCCCGCCCGCGGCGTGGAAGGGGTAGGGCAGGTCGTCGTTGGCCCAGTCGCCGAACCAGCTCACGCCGGCGGCCCGCAGCAGGTCCGGGGTGGCCATGGATTCCGAGCGGCCGGGGGAGACCCAGCCCTCGACCGCCTGGCCGGTGAAGTCGCGCAAGGCGCGCAGCGTCCTGTCCACTAGGGCGGTCTCGTCCTCGATGGGCTGGCCGCCGTAGTGGGGGCTGTCCATGTCCCAGCCGTGGGCGGCGATCTCGTCGCCGGCGCGGGCCGCCAGGGTCCGCAGCAGGTAGGGGTAGCGCTCGGCGGCGCGGCCGTTGACCGCCCACGTCGCCTTGAGCTTCAGCCGGTCGAACAGCCCCAGCATCCGCCACACCCCGACGCGGGCGCCGTAATCGCGCAGGGTGAAGTGGCGCAGGTCGGGGTAGGGGGTGACCATGCCGCCGGGCAGCTTGAACGGCTGGCCCTTCTGGTCGAGGGGGAAGACCTCGATCGCCGGGACGATGAACAGGGCGACCTTGGCCCCGCCCGGCCATTCGACCTTGGGACGGTCCTTCAGCAGCGACCAGGCGTAGCGGTCGTGGTCCATGCCGTAGCGGCGGCGGGGGTATTCCAGATAGGTCGGGTCCAGCGCCATCAGCGGGCTCCCGCCTTGGCGGCGATGTCGGCCAGGGCCGCGTCGTAGTAGTTGGCGCTCCAGTACTCGGCGATCTCGCGGCCGGTGGTCACCCACACGTCCTTGTGGCCGGTGATATAGGCCAGGGCCTCCTCGAACGGCTCCAGTCTGTACGGAAGCCCGATCAGATAGGCGTGCAGAGGGATGCACATCACCGTGCCGGAGGTCTCGCCCTCCGCATACAGCCGGTCGAAGTTCTCCTTCAGGATCTCGACGTAGCGGCGCGGGGTGATGTTCTGGACGTTGAAGACGATGCTGTCGTTCATCTCCAGCGAATAGGGCACCGAGCAGAACCGCCCCGTGGCCGTCTTCACCGGCGTCGGCTGGTCGTCGTGGAACAGGTCGCAGGTGTACTTCAGGCCCATGTCGGCAAGGAGGTCCAGGGTCCGCTCGGTGTGGGTCAGGGCCGGGGCCAGCCAGCCGGCGATGGTCTGGCCGGTGGCGCGGCGCACGGCGTCGATGGAGTCCTGGATGATCGCCCGCTCCTGGGCCTCGTCCATGCCGTAGGCGTAGCGGGTATTGTAGATGCCGTGGCTGAAGAACTCCCAGTCGCGCTCGACGCAGGCCTGGATGATCTCCGGGTGGTGGTCGATCAAGGCCACCGACAGCGAGATCGAGCCCCTGATCCCGTACCTGTCCATCAGCTCCATCATCCGCCAGTGGCCGACGCGGTTGCCGTAGTCGCGGTAGGCGTAGCCGGTCACGTCCGGGGCCGGGCGCGGCCAGGCCTTGCGGCTGGGGTTGGCAGGCGGGTCGAGCTCGTAGAACTCGATGTTCGGGGCGACCCAGAAGGCCAGCTTCTTGCCGCCGGGCCAGACCACCTTGGGGCGGTCGTGATAGGGCCAGTAGTCGTAGAGGCCGGGGTCGGGCTTCATGCCGGCTTCCAGTTCTGCAGATAGTCCCGCACCACCGCGATCGGCTCCACGTCGGCGTACTTCAGGGCCATGTCGGCCAGGTTGGCGAAGTGGGGAATCTCGTGCTTGTCGGCCACGCACTCCTCGACGACGGTGACGCGGTAGCCGCGCATCAGCCCGTCCACCGCGCAGGCCCGCACGCAGCCCGAGGTCGACCCGCCGGTGACCAACAGGGTGTCGCAGCCGTGCCAGACCATCAGTGACTGCAGGTTGGTCTCGTGGAAGGGCGAGGCCATGCGCTTGTTGATGACGGCGTCGCAGGTGCGGTCGATGACCAGCCGGTCGTCGAATTCCGCCCGGCGTGAGCCGACCTTGATGTTCTGCAGGCTGTCGGGGGTGTTTGTGCGCGTGCCCCAGACCCCGGCGTCGTCGGCGTTGTCCATATAGGCGACATAGGTCCACACCACCGGCAGGCCCTTGTCGCGGCACAGTGCCGACAGCTCGTTGACGTAGTCGAGCTGCTTCGGGTCGGTCTCATAGGCGGTGGCGAACTCGCCGACCGCCGTATAGGCCTTCTGCAGGTCGATGTTCACCAGCAGCGGCTTCTTGCCGAAGCCGAACTTGGCGCGGGCGGGCCTGGCCTTGATGGCCTCGTAGAACTGCCTGGGGGTCTGGTCGGATAGCTCCATGCGGGGTCCTCAGGCTTGGGCGGCGCGCTGCGCGGCCAGACGCTTTTCCAGATGCGGCATCAGGCCGCCATCCTCGATCATCCGCATCAGGTGCGGCGGGATCGGTTCGACCGCATAGGTTTTGGCGGTGGTCAGGTTGCGCACCTCGCCCCCCAGCGGATCGACCTCCAGGCGGTCGCCGGCCGAGATCTCGTCGGCGGCGGGGAAAAACAGGGCCGGCAGGCCGAGGTTCAGGGCGTTGCGGTAGAATATCCGAGCGAAACTCTTGGCCAGGACGGCGCCGACGCCCAGGACCTTCAGCCCCTCGGGCGCCTGCTCGCGGCTCGACCCGAGGCCGAAGTTGGCGCCGCCGACCACCACGTCGCCGGCGGCGACGCCGGGGGCGAAGGCGGGATCGACCGCCTCCAGGCAGTGCTTGGCGGCCTCCGCCACCGGCAGCTTCATGTAGACGCCCGGCGACAGCACGTCGGTGTCGATGTCGTCGCCGAAGGTCCAGGCCCGGCCGGTGATTTGTGCGCTCATGGTCGGCTCACTTCAGGAAGGGGCGGGGGTCGACGATGCGGCCGGCCACCGCGCTGGCCGCCACGGTGAAGGGCGAGCCGAGGTAGACCTCGGCCTCCTTGTGGCCCATCCGGCCCTTGAAGTTGCGATTGGTGGTGGAGATGCAGACCTCGCCCGCGGCCAGGACGCCGGCCCCGTAGCCGGCGCAGGCGCCGCAGCCGGTGGGGAGCAGTATGGCCCCCGCCTCGGTCAGGATGGCCAGGGTCCCGTCGGCGGCGGCCTGGGCGGTGGTGCGGGTCGAGGCGGGCGCGATCAGCAGCCGCGTCCCGGCCGCCACCTTGCGGCCCTTCAGCACCGCGGCGGCCATGTGCAGGTCCTCCAGCTTCGCGCCGACGCAGGCGCCGATATAGGCCTGGTCGATCCGCCGCTCGTCGGCCTCGGCGACCGGCCCGGAATTGGCCGGGGTGTGGGGCCGCGCCACCTGGGGCGACAGGATCGAAGCGTCGAACGTCACGGTACGCTCGAAGCGGGCGTCCGCATCGGAGCGCCAGCTCAGGGCTTCGGCCTCGTCGACCGTGCGCCCGGCGGCGCGCATGGCGGCGATGGTGACCGCGTCGGCGGGGATCATGCCGGTCTCGGCGCCGAGCTCGGCGGCCATGTTGGCCAGCACCATCCGCTCGGGCATGGACAGGGCCTCGACCGCCGGCCCGACGTACTCGACCGCCTTGAAGTTGTTCTCCATGCCCAGGGTCCGGCACAGGTGCAGCATCAGGTCCTTGGCCGAGACCCCGGCGGGGAACCGGCCCTCGCCGTGCACCCGGATGGTCTGCGGCGTGCGGGTCCAGATCTCGCCGGTGACCATCACCCCGGTCATCTCGGTGGCCCCGAAGCCGGCCATGTAGCAGCCGAAGGCGCCGCCGGTGGTGGAGTGGCTGTCGCCGCCGACGCAGAACATCCCCGGCGCCAGGTGGCCGCCTTCGGCCAGCATGGTGTGGCAGATGCCCCGCATGTCGTAGAAGGCGCCGACCTTCTCGTCGCGCGCCCACTCGCGGGTCAGTTTCAGTATGGCCGCCGACTCCAGGTCCACCGCCGGGACATAGTGGTCCGACACGACCACGACCTTGGACGGGTCCCACACCTGGGCGCCCAGGGCCTTCAGCCGTGGCGCCACCCGGCGGGGACCGGAGCTGTCGTGGAACATGGCCAGGTCGACCTTGCAGGTGACGATCTCACCCGGCTCGACCGTGGGCCGGCCCGCGGCGCGGGCGATGATTTTCTGGACCAGGGTCTGGGGCATGGCCGATCCTAGCCCCGTCGCGCCCGCGGCGTCGCCTTGCGCGGAAAAATTTTTGACGCAGAAGCGCCCGGCCGGCCGCCGATCTTGCGCCGGCGCCCCGAGAAATGCGCTTTACCGGTATGAACGAGACCGTCTCCAAACTCCGCGCCGGCCTGGCCGACCCCGCCGGGCCGCTGGTCGCCCCGGGCTGCTACGACGCCCTGTCCGCCACCCTGATCGAGCAGGCCGGGTTCTCCGCCGCCTATCTGTCCGGCGCCTCGGTGGCCTACACCAAGCTGGGGCGCGCCGACGTCGGCCTAGTCAGCGTCACCGAGGTCGCCGAGCAGGTCGGCCTGATCTGCGACCGGGTGGCGATCCCGCTGATCGTCGACGCCGACACCGGCTTCGGCAACGCCCTGAACGTGCAGCGCACCGTGCGGACCTTCGAGCGGATGGGCGCGGCGGCCCTGCAACTGGAGGACCAGCAGGCGCCTAAGCGCTGCGGCCACCTCTCGGGCAAGACCCTGGTCTCCACTGCCGAGATGGTCGGCAAGATCCGCGCCGCCCTGGACGCCCGCGACGCGGCCCTGATCGTCGCCCGCACCGACGCGGTGGCGGTGGAGGGCTTCGACGCCGCCCTGGAGCGCGCCCACGCCTATGCCGAGGCCGGCGCCGACCTGCTGTTCGTCGAGGCCCCGCCGTCGGTCGCCCACATGCGCCAGCTGTGCCAGGCGCTTGGCGGCCGGGTCCCCCTGATGGCCAATATGGTCGAGGGCGGGACCACCCCGGTCCTGCCCGCCGCCGAACTGGGCGCGATCGGCTACCGGCTGGTGATCTTCCCCGGCGCCTTCGTCCGCGCCCTGGTGTTCATGGCCCGCGAGATGCTGGGGGCGCTGAAGGCCGACGGCACCACCGAGGCATACTGGAGCCGGATGGTCGACCTGAAGGGCGTCAACCAGGCCGTCGGCGCCGAGGCCCTGCTGGACGCCGGCCGGGCCTACGATCCCGGCATCCAGGCCTGGGGCGTGGAACCCCAGGGCCGGGGCTAGACCCGATGCGGCAGGTGCTGAAGCTCCACCCGGACTCCCGGAGCGCGACCGTGACCGGCGTGGCGGTGGACGTCGCCCGTCCCGGCCCCGGCCTGCTGTCCCTGCGCTATGTCCTCAGCGGCGCCACCGGCCGGGTGAAGCTCCCGCCCCCGGCGGAGTCCGCCCGCGTCGACGGGCTTTGGCGGCACAGCTGTTTCGAGGCTTTCGTCCGCGCCCCGTCGGGAGAGGCCTACTATGAGTTCAACCTCGCGCCGTCGACGCAATGGGCCGCCTACCGGTTCGACGGCTACCGGCGGGGCATGAGACCTGCGGAGGTCCGGAGCGCCCCGAAGCTCGAGGTCGGGTCGACCGGCGAGGCCTTCGAGCTGCGAGCCCTGCTGGACCTCGCGGGGGCGCCGGACCTTGGGGACGAGGGCGCGTGGCGGCTCGGCCTCGCGGCGGTGGTCGAAGAGGCGGATGGCGGCCTGTCCTACTGGGGGCTGGCGCACCCGCCCGGCAAGCCGGACTTCCATCACGCCGATTGCTTTGCGGTGGAACTTCCAGCAACTGGACGCCGATGAGATTTGGTATCGATCGACTGGTCGCCGAGCCGGCCCTGCGCGCGCCCCTGGCCGGGCGGCGCATCGCCCTGCTGGCCCACCCCGCCTCGGTCACGGCGACCCTAGAGCATTCGCTCGACGCCCTGGCCGCCTGTCCCGACCTGAAGCTCGCCGCCGCCTTCGGGCCGCAACACGGCCTGCGCGGCGACAAGCAGGACAACATGGTCGAGTCGGCCAACTTCACCGACCCGGTCCACGGCATCCCGGTGTTCAGCCTCTATGGCGAGGTGCGCCGGCCGACCGACGCGATGATGGCGACTTTCGACGTCCTCCTGGTCGACCTGCAGGATCTGGGCTGCCGAATCTACACCTTCATCACCACCCTGCGTTATGTGCTCGAGGCGGCGGCCCGGCACGGCAAGGCGGTGTGGGTGCTGGATCGCCCCAACCCGGCCGGGCGGCCGGTCGAGGGCCTGACCCTGCGCCCCGGCTGGGAGAGCTTCGTCGGGGCCGGGCCGATGCCGATGCGCCATGGCCTGACCCTGGGCGAGCTGGGTCATTGGTTCGTCAGGACCCTCAAGCTCGACGTCGAATACCGGGTCGTCGAGATGCAGGGCTGGGCGCCGGACGTCGGGCCAGGGTTCGGCTGGCCCTTGGGGGAGCGGACCTGGGTCAACCCCAGCCCCAATGCGCCGAACCTGTGGATGGCCCGCGCCTACGCCGGCACGGTCATGCTGGAGGGAGCGACCCTATCGGAGGGCCGCGGCACCACCCGGCCGCTGGAGCTGTTCGGCGCGCCCGACATCGACGCCCGCCTCATCGTGCAGGAGATGCGGGCGCTGGCGCCGCAGTGGCTGGAGGGCTGCGCCCTGCGGGACTGCTGGTTCGAGCCTACCTTCCACAAGCACGCGGGCCGGCTCTGCAATGGCGTGCAGATCCATACCGAGGGCCCGGCCTACGACCACGAGGCGTTCAGGCCCTGGCGGCTCCAGGCCCTGGCCTTCAAGGCCATCCGGCGCCTCCGCCCCGACTATCCGCTGTGGCGCGATTTCCCCTACGAGTACGAGCACGGCAAGCTCGCCATCGACGTCATCAACGGCGGGCCGCTCCTGCGCGAATGGGTCGACGACGCGGCGGGGACGCCAGGGGACCTCGACGCCCTGGCCGCGCCCGACGAACAGGCCTGGGTGGCCGAGCGCCAGGGCTGCCTGCTCTACTGACGCACACCAAGAGAGAATTTCGCCACCCCAGGGGAACCGCGTCGCGTCTTCGACGTTGCCGGATTTGTCGAGCTGTGGGGGCATCGGATACAGCAACGCTGGATGTGTAGACGGTCCGCAACGAGGCTAGCGGCCCCTTTCGCGTCACATTGCATTGGTCCCCTTCTCCCGACGCCACGACGGATTGTCGCCTTTGGGGAAGACCATGCCCGCAGCCTCCCGCAAGTCCGCGTCCATCGCCGAAGAGTCGCTCGACAACCGCCAATTGCTGGGGGCGCTGCGCGCCTTTCGCCGGGGGGACTTCTCGGTCCGCCTGCCGCGGGACCTCAGCGGCATAGACGGCGAGATCTGCGAGGCCTTCAACGACGCGGTCGAGCTCAACGACCGCATGACCAAGGAGTTCGAGCGGCTGGGCGAGGTAGTGGGCAAGCAGGGCAAGATCGCTCAGCGCGCGCGCCTGCCCCAGGCGGCAGGGTCCTGGGCCACCAGCGTCAACGCGGTCAACGACCTGATCACCGACATGATGCACCCGACCGCGGAAATGGCCCGCGTGATCGGGGCGACGGCGCGGGGCGACCTGTCCCAGACCATGGACCTGGAGAACCAGGACCGGCCCCTGCGCGGCGAGTTCCTGCGCATCGGCAAGGTGGTGAACACCATGGTGGGCCAGCTCGGCTCGTTCGCCTCGGAAGTGACCCGCGTGGCCAAGGAGGTCGGGACCGACGGCAAGCTGGGCGGCCAGGCCCAGGTGAAGGGGGTCGCCGGCACCTGGAAGGACCTCACCGACAACGTGAACTCCATGGCCGCCAACCTGACCGGCCAGGTCCGCAACATCGCCGAGGTGACCACCGCCGTCGCCAACGGCGACCTTAGCCGCAAGATCACCGTGGACGTGAAGGGCGAGGTGCTGGAGCTGAAGAACACCATCAACACCATGGTGGACCAGCTCAACGCCTTCTCCTCCGAAGTGACCCGCGTGGCCCGCGAGGTGGGCACCGAAGGCAAGCTCGGCGGCCAGGCCAACGTGCGCGGCGTCGCCGGCACCTGGAAGGACCTCACCGACAACGTGAACTTCATGGCCGCCAACCTGACCGGCCAGGTGCGCAACATCGCCGAGGTGACCACCGCCGTCGCCAAGGGCGACCTCTCCAAGAAGATCACCGTGGACGTGAAGGGCGAGATCCTCGAGCTGAAGAACACCATCAACACCATGGTGGACCAGCTGAACGGCTTCGCCTCCGAAGTGACGCGCGTGGCGCGCGAGGTCGGCACCGAGGGCAAGCTCGGCGGCCAGGCGCAGGTGCCGGGGGTCGCGGGCACTTGGGCCGACCTCACCGACAACGTCAACCAGCTGGCGAACAACCTCACCGGCCAGGTGCGTAACATCGCCGAGGTCACCACCGCGATCGCGCGCGGCGACTTGTCGAAGAAGATCACCGTCGACGTGAAGGGGGAAATTCTCGAGCTCAAGAACACCATCAACGTGATGGTCGATCAGCTCAACTCCTTCGCGTCCGAAGTGACGCGCGTGGCGCGCGAAGTGGGTACTGAAGGAAAGCTCGGCGGCCAGGCTCAGGTGCCCGGCGTCGCGGGAACTTGGAAGGGCCTCACCGACAACGTCAACTTCATGGCCAGCAACTTGACGGCTCAGGTGCGCAACATCGCCGAAGTGACGACGGCCGTTGCGC
>DATJIO010000064.1:0-2927 GCA_035493215.1 Caulobacteraceae bacterium | reverse complement strand
ACCCTGGCCGCGGTCGACGAGGGCGTGCTGCGCCTGACCCACCAGAAGAACCCCGACCCGATCGCCTGGTACTTCGGCAAGCGGGCGCTCGGGCTGAGCTATCGCGACGACTACGGCCGCCTGCTCGACCCCAACCTCGGCGCGGCCGGGGCGGTGAACTTCGGCGGCGACGAGTTCGGCGGGGCCGGCCTGACGGTGGTGCCGACCCGGACCGTGGCCCTGTGGTCGGGGGTGGTCGACACCGACGCCGCCGGCAAGGCGACCGTCCGCCTGCCCGCCGGCGACTTCAACGGCCAGTTGCGGCTGGTGGCGGTGGCCTGGACCGACAAGGCGGTGGGCGCGGGGGCGACCGACATGACCGTGCGCCAGCCGGTGGTGGCCGAACTCAGCCTGCCGCGCTTCCTGGCCCCCGGCGACCGGGCGCAGGCGACGCTGGAGCTCGACAACGTGGCAGGCAAGCCGGGGGCCTACAGCGCCCAGGTGAGCGGAGCGGGCTACGCGGCTGGAGCGCCCCGGCCGGTCACCCTCGGCTCGGGCCAGAGGGTTTCGCAGCATCTCGACGTGACCGCCTCGAACCGGCCGATGGTGGGGGCGGTGACGCTGAAGGCCTCGGGGCCCGGCTTCGCCGACGAGCGCCGCTATCCGCTGCAGACGCGGCTCGGCTGGGGACCGGCCACCCGGGCCACCAGCGAGCTGCAGAAGCCCGGCGAGAGCTACACCCCGCCGGCCAGCGTGCTCTCGGGCTTCGCCGCCGGAGGCGTGAGCCTGACCGTGTCCTACTCGCCGTTCCGCGGCTTCGACCCGGCCCCCATCGCCGCGGCCCTGTCGCGCTACCCCTACGGCTGCAGCGAGCAGCTGGTGTCGACCGCCTTCCCCCTGCTCTACGCCCCGGAGGTGGGCGGCGCGCCCAGGCTCAGGGCCGCCTCCGCGACGCTCGCCCCGACCGTGGCCAAGCTGCTCGACCGCGAGGCGCTGGACGGCTCCTTCGGCCTCTGGCGGGTGGGCGACAACGAGGCCGACCCCTGGCTCGGCGCCTACATCGTCGACTTCCTGCTGGAGGCCAGGGCCAAGGGCGCGCCGGTGCCCGAGGACGCCCTGACCCGGGCGCTGGCCGGCATGCGCCTGGTGTCCAAGCCCGACGGCTTCGCCTCGATCGGCTACCGCATGAACGAGTCGTTCTTCCCCGGCGCCGACATGAAGCTGCGCCGCGAGGCGAACCAGCGCCGTCGCAGCCGGGGCGCCGCCTACGCCCTCTACGACCTGGCCAAGGCCGGGCAGGGCGACCTGGCCCGCCTGCGCTGGTTCCACGACGTCGGCTTCAAGACCGAGCCCTCGCCCCTGGCCCGGGCCCAGGTCGGCGCCGGCCTGGCGGCGATGGGCGACCGGGTGCGCGCGCACGACAGCTTCGTGCAGGCGGTCGCCGCGCTCGGCTACACGGACTCGTCCGACTGGTACCAGAGCCCCCTGCGCGACCTCTCGGGGGTCATCGCCCTGGCCTACGAGGCGGGCGAGAGCGACATCGCCCGGGGCCTGCAGGGCCGGCTGGAGAACACGGTGAAGTCGCCCGACGAGCTCAACACCCAAGAGCAGGGCCACCTGCTCAAGGCCGCCCACGCCATGCTGGCCGCGGCCGGGCCGGTCAGCATCCAGGCGAGCGGCGTGCAGGCGCAGGGCGGCGGCCGTTTCGCCGTGGGCCGGCTGGCCGACGCCAGGCTGGTCAACACCGGCCAGGGCGCGATCTGGCGCACGGTCACCGCTTCGGGCCTGCCGGCCAATCCGCCGGCCGCCACATCCGCCGGCCTGCGTCTCGACAAGCGCTTCCTCAACCTCGACGGCACGCCGGTCGATCCGGCGGCGCTGAAGCAGGGCGCCCGGATCATCGTGCGCCTGTCGATCGCGGCCGACGACGCGCGCCAGATGCAGACGGTGGTCGACGATCCCCTGCCGGCGGGCCTGGAGATCGAGGCGGTGCTGCGGCCCGCGGACGCCCAAGGCGCGGTCCAGCGCGCCGAGGGCGAGGACGGCGACGACGAGGGCGACGAAAGCGGGGGCGTGGCCCAGCGCAAGGCGGCGACGCCGGGCCGCTTCGCCTTCCTTGGGACCCTCGCCGAGCCCTCGCTGCAGGAGAAGCGCGACGACCGCTACGTGGCCGCCTTCACCCTGGCCGGCGGCAAGCCCGTGACCCTGGCCTATGTGGCCCGCGCGGTGACGCCGGGCGACTTCTTCCTGCCCGGGGCCGAGGCCAAGAACATGTACCGGCCGGCGGTCAACGCCCGCACCGCGCCGGGCCGGCTCAAGGTGGCCGCCGCGCCATGACCCTGGGACGGCCCCGGCGGCGGGTCATGACCGGCGCGGCTGCGGGCCTGGCGGTGGTCGCGGCCGGGGTGGCGGTCCTCGCCCTGACCGCGCCGCTCGGCAAGCTGCAGCGCTCCTCGCCGGTGGTGGTCGACCGCCACGGCGTGTGGCTCCGGGCCCTGCCGGTGGAGGACGGCCGCTGGCGCCTGCGCGCGGACCTCGACCGCACCGATCCGGTCTTCGTCCGTCGTCTGATCGCCCTGGAGGACTCGCACTTCTGGCTGCATCCGGGCGTGGATCCCGTGGCGGTGGCCCGCGCCGCAGCGTCGGACCTCAAGGCGGGCCGGGTGCGCTCGGGCGGCTCGACCCTGACCATGCAGCTGGCGCGGCGTCTGGAGCCCAAGCCGCGCACCCTCGGGGCCAAGACCATCGAAGCGGCCCGCGCGCTGGGGCTGGAGGCGCGGCTCGGCAAGCGCGGGGTGCTGGCCGCCTATCTGACGCTGGCGCCCTACGGCGGCAGCCTGGAGGGCGTGCGCGCCGCCTCGCTCGCCTACTTCGGCCACGAACCCTCGACCCTGACCGACGCCGAACAGGCCCTGCTGATCGCCATCCCCCAGGCGCCGGAGTTGCGG
>DATJIO010000063.1:0-6713 GCA_035493215.1 Caulobacteraceae bacterium | reverse complement strand
CCGCGCCCCGGTCCTGGCCGCGGGCCGCAGATCAAGGCCCCCGATTTCGACGACCTGATGCGTCAGGTCGGCGACCGTTTCCGCGGCCGCTTCGGCGGCGGAGCGGGCGGGCGGCCCAATCCGGGGGTGCTGGCGGCGGTGGCCGGCGCGGCCTTCGGCGCCTGGGCGCTCTCGGGCGTCTACATCGTCCAGCCCGACCAGGAGGCGGTGGTGATCCGCTTCGGCGCCTACGCCCGCTCCGAAGGGCCGGGCCTGCGCTACCACCTGCCCGCGCCGATCGAGAGCGTGGAGAAGGTCTCGGTCACCAACCTCAACCGGCTGGACGTGGGCGGCTCGTCCGGCACCGACATCCCCGAAGAGAGCCTGATGCTCACCGGCGACGAGAACATCGTCGACCTGAACTTCTCGGTGCAGTGGCGCGTCTCCGACGCCGCCCGCTACCTGTTCCGCCTGAACGACCCGGACTCGGCGGTGAAGATGACCGCCGAAAGCGCCATGCGCGAAGTGATCGGCAAGGCCCGGCTGCAGCAGATCCTCACCACCGGCCGCGGCCAGGTCCAGGCCCAGGCCGCCGAACTGATGCAGAAGACCCTCGACGCCTGGGGCGCGGGCGTGACCATCGTCGAGGTGCAGATCCGCACCGCCAACCCGCCGCAGGAGGTGATCGCCGCCTTCCGCGAGGTCGCCAACGCCGGCCAGGACGCCGAGGCGTCGATCAACGAGGCCAACACCTACCGCAACCGGGTGATCAACGAGGCCAAGGGCGACGCCGCGCGCATCACCCAGGCCGCCCAGGCCTATCGCGAGCAGGTGGTGCGCGAAGCCGAGGGCGAGGCCGACCGCTTCAACGCCATCGAGGCCGAGTACCGCAAGGCCCCCGGTGTCACCCGCCAGCGCCTCTACACCGAGACCATGGAGCGGATCCTGCGCAACTCGAACAAGGTGATGGTGGACACGCCCAAGGGCGGCACCGCCCCTATCGTCCTGCCGCCCGACCTGCTGCGCAACCGGGCCCAGACCCCTGCCGCCACCGCGCCGGCCGCGACCGACCAGAACCGCGAGGCCGCCCGATGATCAGCCAATCCCGCATGATCGCCTGGGCCGTCGGCCTCGTCGTCGCCCTCATCGTCATCGTCAACACCTTCTACGTCGTCGACCAGCGTAAGCAGGCGGTGGTGCTGCGCTTCGGCGAGCCGCAGCGGGTGGTCAACGCCTTCCGCGACAACGACCCGGGCCTGAAGATCAAGGCCCCCTTCCTCGAGAACGTCATCCTGCTCGACAAGCGCAACCAGGCGCTGGAGGCCGACCAGGAGGAGATCATCGCCGCCGACCAGGAGCGCCTGGTGGTCGACGCCTTCCTGCGCTACCGCATCGCCGACCCGCTGCAATTCTTCCGCACCCTGCGCGACGAGCGCACCGCCACCGACCGGCTGGAGCGGCTGGTCAATTCCAGCCTGCGCCAGGTGCTGGGCTCGGCCTCGTCGAACGACATCATCGCCGGCCGCCGCGACGCCCTGATGCGGGCCACCCGAGCCGACGTCACCACCCGCGCCCGCCAGGCCCGGCTGGGGATCGAGGTGATCGACGTCCGGATCAAGCGCGCCGACCTGCCCCAGGCCAACCAGCAGGCGGTCTACCGGCGGATGCAGACGTCTCGCCAGCAGGAGGCCGCCCAGATCCGCGCCGTCGGCGAGCAGCAGAAGCGCGAGATCATGGCCAACGCCGACCGCGAGGTCACCGTGACCCTGGCCGGCGCCACCGAGCAGTCGTCGAAGACCCGGGGCGAGGGTGACGCCAAGCGGGTGGCGATCTTCGCCCAGGCCTATGGCAAGGACCCCAGCTTCGCCGCCTTCTTCCGCTCGATGCAGGCCTATGCGGGGGCGCTGGGCGCGGGCGACACCACCATGATCATTTCGCCAAACAGCGATTTCTTCAAATATTACAACAACGGCCCGGGGCGATAAGGGGCAAGTTCCGTTACGGCGCCCCCGGCAGCACCGCGAGCTTGGTGCGGTCCCCCGGCCGCCGGGCATAGTCGGCCAGGGCGCCCTGCAGGTCGGCGGCCTTGTCGAACTGGCAGATCGGCGACATCGCCCCCTTGGCCGCGACCTTGACCCCGTGGGCGATGGCGATGTCGCGGGTGGGCCCCAGGTCGCAGAACGGCAGGTCGAGGTAGACCTTGCCGTCCCGCTGTTCGGCGACGCCGTAGACGAAGGCGGTCTTGTCCTGCATGGCGAAGGCCAGCCACCGGCCCTCCGGCCCTCCGGCCAGGGGCGTGAACAGGAAGCGGTCGGCCTTGTCCTCGCCCGCGCCCGCGTCCTTGATCCGGTACCAGCGGTCCGGTCCCAGGGCGATCTCGATATCCTCGGGCATGCCGCCGTCGTCGAGCACGGTCTGGCGGCCGGTCGCCAGCGGCGTCGCCGCCAGCTTCGGGTCGAGCAGCAGGGTCTTGGACTGGTAGCAGGCGCCCAGGGCGACGGCGGCGACGGCCAGGGCGGCGAGGAACGGTTTCATGGCCGCACTCTTTCGCCGGAAAGCGGCCGAAGTACAGCCGTCAGCCGGCCGCCTCGATCCAGCGATGCACCTCGTGCAGGTCGCTGGCGATGCGGACGCACAGGCCGTGCATCTCCGCGGTCGGCTCCAAGAGGTCGGGGACCATCACCACCATCATCCCCGCGGCGTGGGCCGAGCGCACGCCGTTGTGGCTGTCCTCCAGCGCCAGGCAGGCGGCCGGCGCCATGCCGAGCCGGCGGGCGGCCTCGAAGTAGGGGTCCGGCGCAGGCTTGTGCCGGGTGACGTCCTCGCGGGCGACGATGGCGTGGAAGCGGTCCGCCAGGCCGTGGTCGCCCAGGTGGCGGCGGGCGGTGGCGCGGCTGGAGGAGGTGGCGACCGCGCGCATCAGCCCCCGCCGCTCGACGTGGTCGATCAGCTCGATCACCCCGGTCTTCAGGCAGACCCCGGCGGCGAAGGCCCGCTCGATCTCGACCGCTTCCCGCGCCAGGAAGCGCTCCATCGGGAAGTCCGGCCCGAAGTGCTCGCGCACCGAGGCCTCGTAGGCGGTGTCCGAACAGCCGACGGTGCGGGCGAACAGGGCGTCGGGGAAATGGTGGCCCAGGGCCTGCGCCGCCCGGACGATGCCGGCGCGCACCAGCGCCTCGGAATCGATCAAGAGGCCGTCCATGTCGAACACGACGGCCTGGATCGGTCGGGGAAAGCGCACCTAGCCCGCCGCAAACTCTTCCGACGCGTAGCCCTGGAAGTAGAGCAGGGCCGTCAGGTCGGCATGGTCGACGCGGGCGTCGGCCTGGGCCGCCACGATCGGCTTGGCGCGGTAGGCCACGCCCAGGCCCGCGGCCTCGATCATGGCCAGGTCGTTGGCGCCGTCGCCGATGGCCAGGGTCTGCGACAAGTCCAGGCCCAGGGCGGCCGCCTCCTCGCGCAGGGCCGCCAGCTTGGCCTCGCGCCCCAGGATCGGCTCGCCGACCTCGCCGGTCAGCCGCCCGTCCGCCTCGATCAGCCGGTTGGCGCGGTCGGCGTCGAAGCCGGCGGCGCGGGCCACCCGGCTGGTGAAGAACTCGAACCCCCCCGAGACCAGGACGCAGCGCGCTCCGTGCGCCGCCATGGTCCGCACCAGGGTCGCCGCGCCGGGGTTCAGCCGCACCCGCTCGTCGTAGCAGCGCTGCAGGGCGCTGGCCTCCAGCCCCGCCAACATGCCGACCCGTTCGCGCAGGGCGCCCTCGAACGCCAGTTCGCCGCGCATGGCGCGTTCGGTGATGGCGGCGATCTCGGCCTTTTTGCCGGCGAAGTCGGCCAGCTCGTCCAGGCACTCGCAGCCGATGATGGTGGAATCCATGTCGGCGATCAGCAGCCGCTTCTTGCGGCCCTCCATCGGCTGGACGCAGACGTCCACCGGCAGTTCGGCCACGGCCGCCTCGCACGCCGTCCGCAGGGCGCCCGCCTCGGCCCCCTCGACGTGCTTGTCCAGGCAGTTCAGGCCCAGGTAGCGGGTTTCCTTGACGTGACCGCCCAGGCCCGCCACCGCTTCCTCGACCAGGGAGCGGGCGGCGTCGACGGCTTCGGGATCGGGGCTGACGAGCGTGAGGGCGAAGTGCATGGAATCCGTCTGGCTGATCGCCGGCCCGACCGCAAGCGGCAAGTCGGCCCTGGCCCTGCGGCTGGCGCAGCGCATCGGCGGCGAGATCGTCAACGCCGATTCGATGCAGCTCTACGGCGACCTGCGCGTCCTGACCGCCCGGCCCTCGGACGCGGAGACGGCCCTGGTCCCCCACCACCTCTACGGCGTGGCCGACGCGGCCGACGGCTGGTCGGTCGGCCGCTGGCTCACGGCGGCCACGGCCGTCCTGGCCGATATCGCCGGCCGCGGCTGTCCCGCCGTGGTGGTCGGCGGCACGGGCCTCTATTTCCGCGCCCTGACCCGGGGCTTGGCGGAGGTCCCGCCCGTGCCCGCGGCCGCGCGCCGGGCGGCCGAGGACCGGTTCGACGCGCAAGGGGAGGGGGCCTTCCGCGAGGTTCTGCGTGCGGCCGATCCCGCCGCCGAGGCGCGGATATCCCCCGGCGACCGCCAGCGGCTGGTCCGCGCCTTCGAGGTGTACGCGGCGACGGGGCGGCCCCTGAGCGCCTGGCAGGCCGACAGCGGCCCGGTCGCGGTCCCGGCGTTCCGCGCCCTGGTGCTGGAGCCGCCCCGCGACGCCCTTTACGCCCGCTGCGACGCCCGCTTCGCCGCCATGGTGGAGACGGGGGCCCTGGAGGAGGCGCAGGCTCTCCTGGCGCGGGGCCTGGACCCGTCGCTGCCCCTGATGAAGGCGGTGGGGCTGCGCGAGCTGGGCCGCCACCTCGCCGGCGAGCTGTCGCTGGGCGAGGCCGTGGCCCTGGCCAGCCAGGAGACCCGCCGCTACGCCAAGCGCCAGAGCACCTGGTTCAGGAACCAGACCCCGGACTGGCCGCGGGCGGACGGGTTCGGGGAGAACCACTCCTCATCCTGAAGGACCCGGCGCAAGCCGGGCCTCGAAGGACGTGGATCGGGCGCGTCGCAGGAAGAGCCCCGAGTCTCCCCGCTTCGCGGCGAACAGCTCAGGATAAGGGGGAAGGGCAGGTTCTTGCCCGTCGCCCCCGCCTTGACCGGCCGTGGCGCCTGTGAGACACCTCACGCTCCTGTTTGGAGCAAGACCCTTGCGCGCCCAGTCCGTACTTCCACGAGCGACCTTCGTCGGGTAGTCGAAAGACACCCGGGCGAGCGGTCGCATGTTGCACAAGGCCCCACGGGGCCTTTTTTCATGCCCAAAACGATCCCGACCCCAAGCCTGCCCACCTCGGAGCCAGTCATGACCCTGCATCAACCGATCGAGACCGAAGCCGCGGAGGCCGCCGCCCCCGTCATGCTCACCGGCGCCGAGATCGTCGTGCGGGCCCTGGTCGAGCAGGGGGTGGACACCATCTTCGGCTACCCGGGCGGGGCGGTGCTGCCGATCTACGACGCCCTGTTCCAGGACAACGAGGCCCACGGCGAGCGCCTGCGCCACATCCTGGTGCGCCACGAGCAGGGCGCCACCCACGCCGCCGAAGGCTATGCCCGCTCCACCGGCCGGCCGGGGGTGGTCCTGGTCACCTCGGGTCCGGGCGCCACCAACGCGGTCACCGGCATCACCGACGCCCTGATGGATTCCATCCCCATGGTGGTCCTGACCGGCCAGGTCCCCACCCACCTGATCGGCTCGGACGCCTTCCAGGAGTGCGACACCGTCGGCATCACCCGGTCGTGCACCAAGCACAACGTCCTGGTGAAGGACGTGAAGGACCTGGCGCGGGTGATCCACGAGGCCTTCGCCATCGCCACCTCTGGGCGCCCCGGGCCGGTCCTGGTCGACATCCCCAAGGACGTCCAGTTCGCCACCGGCCCCTACCTGGGCCGCGACGAGGTGAAGTTCAGCCACGTCTACAAGCCGCGGCTGAAGGGCGACGCGGGCCGAATCGCCGAGGCGCTGGAGCTGATCGCCTCGGCCCGGCGGCCCCTGTTCTACACCGGCGGCGGGGTCATCAATTCGGGACCCGAGGCTAGCCGCCTGCTGCGCGAGTTCGCCCACGCCGTCGGCGCGCCGGTCACCTCGACCCTGATGGGCCTGGGGGCCTTCCCCGCGGCCGACCCGCAATGGCTGGGCATGGTCGGGATGCACGGGGCCTATGAGGCCAACCACGCCATGCACGACTGCGACGTGATGGTGAACATCGGCGCCCGCTTCGACGACCGGGTCACCGGCCGGCTGGACGCCTTCTCCCCGGGCTCGAAGAAGGTCCACATCGACATCGACCCCTCGTCGATCAACAAGGTCGTGCGCGTCGACGTCGGCATCGTCGGCGACGTGGCCAACGTACTGTCCGACATGCTGGGCCTGTGGCGCGAGCGCCGCCTGACCGCCGACAAGCCGGCGCTGAAGGACTGGTGGGCCCGGATCGACGGCTGGCGCAGCCGCAACGGCTTCGGCTACCAGGCCTCGGACACGGTCATCAAGCCGCAGTACGCCATCGAGCGCCTGTACGCCCTGACCCGCGACCGGGACGTCTACGTCACCACCGAGGTCGGCCAGCACCAGATGTGGGCGGCCCAGTTCTTCCGCTTCGAGGAGCCCAACCGCTGGATGACCTCGGGCGGCCTGGGCACCATGGGCTACGGCCTGCCCGCCGCCGTCGGCGTGCAG
>DATJIO010000062.1:0-30628 GCA_035493215.1 Caulobacteraceae bacterium | reverse complement strand
CCGCGGCCCTGTTCCCCGCCGCGAGTCCCCGCGGCTCGGTGGTGTTGAGCCCGGGGCGCACCGAAGTCGTCGAAAAATACTACGAGGTCGTCGAGGACCTGCGCCGTCGCGGTTTCACCGTCCTGGTCCACGACTGGCGCGGGCACGGCCTGTCAGGGCGGCTCACCGGCGATCCGCTCAAGGGCCACGCCAGCGGCTGGCGCAGCTACCTGGGGGATTTCCGCCGGGTGCTGGACGCCTATGAGACGCGGCTGCCGCGACCGTGGCTGGCGCTGGGCCACTCCATGGGCGGCGGCCTGACGGCGCTGGCCCTGGCGCAAGGCGAGCGCCGCTTCGCCGCTGCGGTCCTGTCGGCGCCGATGCTGGGGCTGGACCTGGGCGGGCGCCCCCTCCGGCTGGTGCGGACCGCGGCCTGGGCGCTCAGCCGCCTGGGGGCCTCGGCCCTCTACGCCGACGGGCCGGGCGATCCCCTGGGCGGGACCTTCGAGGCCAACGTCCTGACCCACGACCGCCGCCGTTGGGAGCGCACTTCGGCTCTGCTCGCCGCCCACCCGGAGTTGCGGCTCGGCGGGCCCACCTGGGGCTGGCTCGACCTGGCCTTCGCCCTGTCGGCGCGGCTGACGCGGCTGCCGGCCGGCGGGTTGGCCCTGCCGCTGGCGGTGGTGACGGCCGGAGACGAGCGCCTGGTCGACAACGCCGCCGCCCGCGCCTTCGCCGCCAAGGCGGGCGCGCGCCAAGTCGAGGTTCCGGGGGCTTTCCACGAGCTCCTGATGGAGACCGACGCACTGCGCGCGGTGTTCTGGGCCGAGTTCGACGCAATCGCCGCCCTGGTCCCGGCTTAGGCGTTCAGATCCGGGCCGTCTCGTGGGTGGCCGGATGGAACAGCTCGTCTGCGGTGAGGCGGCGCGCCGACAGGCCCTGGCCGTGGTGGTGCTCCAGGAAGGTCTCCAGCACGGCGCGGTTGGCCTCCAGCCCGTAGGACCAGTAGTCGGCGCCCATCAGCGCCCGTGCGGCGGCGAGCCGGTCCTCGACGAAGGGGAGCATGACCTTGCTGGCCGAGGTGTCGGCCAGCCTGGCCATGGCGGTGGCCTTGGCCTGGGTGAAGCCCTTCAGGGCGGCGGCGGGCAGCCAAGGGTGAGCCTGCGCCAGTTCCTTGCGCACCCCCAGCACGTGCATGATCGGGAATATCCCGGTGCGCCGGAAATAGTCCGACGCCGCGGCCACCGTGTCGGGGAACAGCCAGCCGACATGGGGAGCGCCGCGCTCCTGGCACGAGGGGATGCGCGGCGACAGCACCGCGTCGATCTCGCCCCGTTCCAGCATGTCCGAAAGGGTCGCGCCGGCCGGGATGGACTCCAGCCGCACGTCGGCAGGCAGGTTCAGGGCGATCTTCTCCACCCGCCCCGGCTGCTCCAACCCGCCGCGCACCCAGGTCACGTCGGACGGCGCCACCCCGTGCTCGGCCAGGATGGCCCGGCCCCAGACGCAGGCGGTGAGCTGGTACTCCGGCACGCCGACGACCCGGCCTTTCAGGTCCTGCGGTTGCTTGATCCGGTCGGTGCGCACGCTGATGGCGGTGTGGCGGAAGGCCCGCGACGGGAACACCGGCACGCCGACATAGGGGTTGTCGCCGCGGGCGGTGCGGACGCAGAAGCTGGAGAGCGACAGCTCGGCGATGTCGAACTCCGCGTGGCGGAAGGCGCGGAAGAAGATTTCTTCCGGCTCCAGCAACATGAAGACGGGATCGACGCCGTCTATCTGTGCGACTCCGTCGACCAGCGGCCGGGTGCGGTCGTAGTCGCCGATGGCGACGGAAAGACTGAGTTTGGCCATGGGTGGGCAAATCTTGCGTGCGGTTGAATCAGGTATTCCGACGAATGGGGATCAGGTTTTTCTCGTCCCGGACACGGAATTCGAGGCCCCCACGGCGGCGTTGAAATCGTCAATGCGCGCCGATAACTTAGCCGTCCGCGCCAGCCCTGAGCAACCTCATGCCGCCTAAAATCGCGATCAGTCTGGGCGATCCGGCCGGCATCGGCCCGGAGATCGCCTTCAAGGCGGCCCAGGACCGCCGCGTGCTGGCGGCGTGCCGGCCGGTCCTGGTCGGCGACCGGCGCGCGCTGGAAGTCCACGGCCGGGCCTGCGGTTTCGAGCCGAGGATCAATGTGGTCGCCCCCGGCGGCGCGGCCGACGCCCGTGGCGGCGGCGCGGTCGACCTGGTCCACCTCGACCTCTTCGGCGACGCGCCCCTGCGGCTGGGCGAAGTCAGCGCCTTGGCCGGACACGCGGCGCTGGACGCCGCGCGGGCGGCCATCGACATGGCCATGAAGGGCGAGGTCGCCGCGGTGGTCGCCTGCCCCCAGACCGAGACCGCGATCGCGATGACCGGGATCGCGTTCGACGGCTATCCGACCTTCGTCGCCCGATGCACCGGGACCCCGGTCGAAGACGCCTATCTGATGCTCTGTTTCGACGACAAGCGCATCGTCCACACCACCCTGCACGTCAGCCTGAGGCGGGCCATCGAACTGATCACCGAGGATCGGGTGGCTCAGGTGCTGAAAGCCACCCACGACACCCTGGTCGAGATGGGGGTCGCGTCGCCGCGGATCGCGGTCGCGGGCCTGAACCCCCACGCCGGTGAGCACGGCCTGTTCGGCGACGACGAGGCGACGATCATAGAGCCGGCCATGGCCCGGGCGCGGGCGCAGGGCGTGCGGCTCGAAGGTCCGTTCGGGGCCGACGTCATGTTCCAGCGACCGGGCTACGACGGCTTCGTGGTGATGTTCCACGACCAGGGCCACATCGCCGCCAAGCTTCTGGCCACCAACCGCACGGCTGGCCTGACCATCGGCACGCCGATCCTGTTCTCCTCGGTCGCCCACGGGAGCGCCCTGGACATCGCCGGCACGAACCGGGCGTCTGCGGAGGCCGTCGTCGAAGCGGTGCTGCGCCTGTCCGCCGCCGCCCGCCGCCGGACCGAACGCACTGCGGAGCCGCTTCATGCTTAAGAAGGAACATAACGACTACCTGACCCGGACCGACGCCGGCACGCCGATGGGGCGGCTGTTCCGTTGCTACTGGTTGCCGGCCCTTTTGGCGTCCGAGCTGCCCGACGACGGCTGTCCGCCGGTACGGGTGGGTCTGCTGGGCGAGAAGCTGCTGGCGGTGCGCGACGGCTTGGGCCGCTACGGCCTGATCCAGGAGTTCTGCGCCCACCGCCGGGTGTCGCTTTGGTTCGGCATCACCGAGACGGACGGCATCCGCTGCCCCTACCACGGCTGGAAGTACGACACCGACGGCCAGTGCACCGAAATCCCGTCGGAGCCCGAGGACAGCGAGCTGTGCCAGCGCATCCGGCTGACGGCCTATCCCCTGATCAAGGTCGGCGACGTGCTGTGGACCTATATGGGCCCGCCCGACCTGCAGCCGTCCGAACCGGAATGGGAGTTCGCCACAGTCCCGTCGGACCAGACTTACACCTCCAAGCGGCTGCAGGAATCCAACTGGCTGCAGGCGATGGAGGGCGGGATCGATTCCAGCCACGTCTCCTGGCTGCACCGGGGCAACCTCAACAGCGACCCGTTGTTCGCCGGCGCCCACGCCAACAGCTACAACCTGTCGGACTCAAGGCCGGTGTTCGAGGTGGTCGAGACCGAGGGCGGGCTGGCCATCGGCGCCAAGCGCGACGCCGAGAAGGGCGCCTGGTACTGGCGCATCACGCCTTGGGTGATGCCGTCCTTCACCATGGTGCCGCCGCGGGCCGACCATCCGTTGCACGGCCATTTCTGGATTCCCATCGACGACGAGAACTGCTGGGCCTGGAGCTTCGACTACCACCCGACCCGGCCGCTCAGCCGCGGCGAACGGGCGGCGATGGAGGCCGGCAAGGGCGTCCACGTCAGGTGCGAGCCCGGGACTTTCCGGCCCCTGGCCAACAAGGACAACGACTACCTGATCGACCGCGAGGCCCAGCGCGCCGGACGGACGTCCAGCGGCGTCGACGGCATCGGCATGCAGGACGCCTCGCTGCAGGAGAGCATGGGGCCGATCGTCGACCGCAGTCAGGAGCACC
Source organism: Caulobacteraceae bacterium (assembly GCA_035493215.1). Classification (GTDB taxonomy): domain Bacteria; phylum Pseudomonadota; class Alphaproteobacteria; order Caulobacterales; family Caulobacteraceae; genus NCED01. Next base: position 26,553 of record DATJIO010000062.1, on the reverse strand, counting down.
TGGTCTCCACCGACCGGGGCATCGTCATGGCTCGGTCGCGGCTGCTGCGGGCCGCCCGCGCCCTGGAGCAGGGCGTCCTGCCGCCGGGCCTGACCCCGGCGCACCAGAGGGTCCGCTCGACGGCCCTGATCCTGCCCGCCGGACAGCCGTTCGACGAGCCGGCCAAGGCGGCCATGGAAGCGAGAGGCGGAAAGGCCCACGCCACCGTTTGAGCCGGCGCAACGGCCCATAAGAACAACAGGGGGAGCGATGACCACGGACGCGATCACGGCGGCGGGAGAGACCCCGCCGCCCCCGAACCCCCTGGCGCCGGCCCTGCGCCATTGGCCTGCGGCCGCCCAACTCCTGACCCTCGCCATCCCCCTCGTCATCTGGTTCCTGCCCCTGGGCCTGCCCCGCGAGGTCCAGGGGACTTTCGCGATCCTGGCCTTCCTGCTGATCGCCTGGATCACCGAGTCGGTCGACTATGCGGTGGCGGGCCTCGCCGGCTGCTTCCTGTTCTGGGTCCTGGGCCTGGCCAAGATCGGCGTGGCGTTCGGCGGCTTCGTCGACTCCACCGCGTGGTTCATGTTCGCCGCCCTGCTGATGGGTCAGATCGCCACCAAGACCACGGTGGCCAAGCGGCTGGCCAACCAGGTGATGCTGCGGGTGGGGACGACCTATCCGCGGGTGCTGCTCGGCCTCATCATCACCGACTTCCTGCTCACCTTCATCGTGCCCTCGGGCACCGCGCGGCTGGTGGTGATGGCCACCATCGCCCTGGGGCTGGTGGAGAGCTTCGGCGTCAAGAAGGGCAGCAACATCGGGCGGGGGATGTTCCTGATCCTGACCTACACCTCGGTGTTCTTCGACAAGTTCGTCATCGCCGGCGCCACCTCGATTACCGGGCGCGGCCTGATCGAGAAGTTCGGCGGGGTCTCCATCTCCTGGAGCCAGTGGTTCGTGGCCTTCCTGCCCCTGGCCCTGGCCACCATCCTGGTCTGCTGGCGACTGACCCTGTGGCTGTTCCCGCCCGAGACGGTCGAGTTGGAGGGCGGCAAGGACTACGTCCGCGCCCGGGCCGCTGAGATCGGGCCGTGGCGGCCCATCGACCTGCGGGCGGCCGCGCTCCTGGCCGGCGCGCTGGTCATGTGGCTGACGGACTCCCTCCACCACATCCAGCCTGCGATGGTGGCCCTGGGCGTGGCCCTGATCGCCCTGCTGCCGCGGGTCGACGTGCTGGACGTCGAGGACGTGAAGAAGACCAACCTCCTGCCGTTCTTCTTCGTCGCGGCGGCGATCAGCATGGGCGCGGTGTTGTCCGACACTGGGGCCCTGAAAATCCTCACGGACTTCCTGTTCCAGTGGATGGAGCCGTTCATGAGCAACGGCTTCGTCGCCACCGCGGTGCTCTACTGGTCGGCCTTCGTCTACCACTTCTTCCTGGCGTCCGAGATCGCCATGATGACCACCTCGGTCCCGCCGCTGATGGCCTTCGCCAAGGATCATGGCTACAGCCCCGGCGTGCTCGGCATGATCTGGGTGTTCGCCGCGGGCGGTAAGCTGTTCGCCTACCAGTCGGCGGTGACCATCATCGGCTACTCCTACGGCTTCTTCAAAGCCGTCGACCTCTTGAAGCTGGGCGCCCTATTGACGCTGATCGAGTTCGTGCTGCTCCTGGGGGCGGTGGCCTTCTACTGGCCGCTGATCGGAATCCGGTGATGAAGCCGCCACCCATGAAGACGCGCCTCACCGATCTCAAGGGCTCCGGCGCGAGCAGGACCTTCGCGCCGCCGACGCCAAAGGTGAGCCGGCAGACCAAGGCCAAGGTGCTGACCTCCGCCGAGAAGGCGGCGTTCCTGGCTACCCGCCCGGACCTGAAGCGCTAACCCCTCCCACTACCGCACCGGCGCCTTGGGCGGGGCCGCTGTGATGGCGGTCAGGTAGGCGGCCAGGGCCTTGGTTTCGGTCTCGGGGATCGGCGCGCCGTAGACGCGGACCATCTTGACGACCGAGGCTTCCCAGAAGGCGCCCGGCATGCCGGGCGGCTGGGTGGTGACGTAGTCGGCCGAATGGCAGACCAGGCAGTAGAGCCTGGCCTTGTCGGCGCCCGGGCCGGGGGGCAGGGCGGCGGTCTCCCGGGGCGGGGTGTAGGTCGCCGCCAGGGCCGGCGCGGCTGCGGCCAGGACCAGAAGGGCGGTGAAAAGGGCGGGGGCGCGGGCCATGGCCGCCTCAGCCCGCCCGCACGCGGACGGTCTCGACCGCGTTGCGCATATAGCCGGCCGGGTTCCACAGGGCCTGCATCGGCTGGGACTGGCCGGCCCGGTTGATCGCCCTGACCGCCAGCGCGTGGGCGCCGCGGGGCAGGGTGATGGCGGCGCTCCATTCCCGGAACGAATATCGGCCGAGGTCGGGGCCGAGCCTGGTCGGCCGCCAGTGGGCGCCGCCGTCCGTCGACAGGGCTACCTCGGCGATCCCGTAGCCGCCGTCGAAGGCGATTCCGCGCACCAGGGTCTCGCGGCCGGCGCGGACCGCGGCCCCCTCCGCGGGCGAGGTGATGAAGGACCGCACGTTCAGCCGGTTGATCGGGACCGTCGCGCTCGGCGCCGTGCCCGGCTCGACGCAGGCGCAGGGGTCGGCGGGGATACGGTAGGCGGTCTTCATCCAGTAGCTGTCGGACTCCTTGTCCAGCACCGTGACGTCGGTGAGGTGCTTGACCCAGTAGGTGCCGTAATAGCCGGGGACCACCAGCCGCAGCGGGTAGCCGTTCAGGATCGGCAGGTCCTCGCCGTTCATGGCCCAGGCCAGCATCACCTCGCCGTCGCGGGCGTGGTCGATGGCGATCGCCTTGACGAAATCGGGGGTGGTCGCCATCGCCGGGGTGTCGGCGCCGTTGAACTCCACGTCGCGGGCGCCGGCCTTGACCCCGGAGCGTTCCAGCACCGCCTTGAGGGGGACGCCGCGCCAGCGGGCGTTGCCCATGGCCCCGTTGCCGAGCTGGCCGCCGCCGACCCGGGGACGGGAGAAGCCGCGGCTGTTGCCCGAGCACTGGTTTACCGCCGCCAGCTCCACCGCCGGCAGGGCTTTCAACTCCTGCAGGGACAGCTCCAGGGGCGTGTTCACCGCCCCGCCCACGCTCAGGCGCCACTTGTCGGCGTCGAGGGCGGCGGGGGGCGCGTTGGCCAGGTGGTAGCGGACGAAAAAGGCGTCGTTGGGCGTCAGCACATCGCCGTCGAACACCGAGAACGGGGTCTCCAGCTGTGGCGGACGGGTGGTGAGGCGCAGCAGGGGCCGCTTCCCGGGGTAGGCGACCAAGGGCCGGTCGCCGTTGTCGAAGGGCAGGCTCGGGCTGTCCTGGGCCAGGGCAGGGCGGGCCGAGCCGGCGGCGGCCAGCCAGGCGGCGGCTTGGGTGAAGACCTGTCGGCGGTCTGGCGCGCGGTTCGACGGCATGTGTAGGGGCTCACTCTTGCGGCCGAGGCTAACAGTCTCCTCCGGCATCGCACAGCCGGCCCGCGGCGATACGCCCGCCCTGCCGCGACTGCAGCCGCCGCCCGCGTTTCATGCGAGCCTCAGGCGTCCGGCTTGCGCATGGCGGCGTCGATGCTCCACGGGCCGGCGCCGGCCGCGGCGAGGTACAGGAAGACGAAGCAGAGCATGACCGCCCCGTCGCCGCCGTTCAGGATCGGGAACGGGCTCCTGGGGAAATGGCCCATGAAATAGGCGGCCGCCATCTCGCCGGAGACGATGAAGGCCACCGGCCGGGTGAACAGGCCCAGCAGCAGCAGCGACCCGCCGACCAGCTCGATCAGGCCGGCCAGGCCCGGCGCCAGGGTCATGAGGACGTAAGGGTGCGGCATCGCCGCGGGCGGGAAATCGAAGATCTTCTGGGTCCCGTGTTCGAGGAACAGAAGCGCCGCAACGATACGCAACACGCTCAGGAACTGGGGCTCCCAGGCCGCTAGGACCCTCGCATTCATGTCGTTTCCCCCTCTTGCGCGACGACGCGGGCCCGAAGCCTCGCCATAGCGAAGGCAGGTTGCTGCCGGGCCTGCCCGGATTTCAAGCAAAAATGCCCGACGGGTTGCGCGCCGCCCTGCGCCGGGCCACCGTCGCGGCCGATCCCCACAGGAGCTCCACATGCCTTTGATCCAGGTGTCCATGCTCGAAGGCCGCTCCGATGAGCAGAAGGCCGCCCTGATCGGGGCGCTGACCGACGCCTGCGTCACCGCCATCGGCGCCGCCGTGGAGACCGTGACCGTCGTCATCACCGACGTGCCCGCCACCCACTGGGGCGTGATGGGCCGGTCCATCAAGCAAAGACGCGCCGAGGCCGCGGGGAATGGCGGCTGAGCCCCTGCCGCGCACCGTTCGTCCCGGAGCAAGCCGGAACCTCGTCCGCAGGGAGACGTAGACCATGCCCCCTTATGATGAGTACAACTCTCCCTCAACCTTGGCGGGAGACGCCGTTTGAGCCGCCACGTTCAGAAAACCCTTGGCGAAGCCGATACGACCGGGGAAGAGGCCGTCGCCATGCTTCCGCCGTTTCGCCAGTCCCTGACCATGGCGCTGTTCAGCGCCCGTGAAGCGATCATGTCCCGGATGCGTCCGATCCTTCGCGCCCACGGGGTCACCGAGCAGCAGTGGCGGGTGTTGCGCACCCTGACCGACGCCGGCGAGGTCGAGGTGACGGTCCTGTCCCGCCGCGCCATGCTGCATCCCCCCAGCCTCACGCGGATCCTGCGCGACCTGGTCGCCCGCGGCCTGGTGCGGCGGCGCTGCGACGAGACCGACATGCGCCGCGGCCTGGTCTCGATCAGCCCGCTGGGATTGGCGCTGATCCGCGAGGCCGCGCCCGAAGTCGCCCGCGCCACCCAGGAGATCAACCGACTCTATGGGCCCGAGCAGGGCCGACGCCTGCGCGAACTGCTGGCCGGCCTCGAACGGGTCCTCGGCTGCGGCGCGATCGAAGTCCACGGCGAAGATTAGACGCCCTGCCGGGAAGACAGGGCCGGTGCGCTGGAGGCGGTTTGCATTGACAAACCCTGCCCAGGGGCGACCCCTTCGCCGGCAGATAAGAACGTCGCCAAAGGACGGGAGGCAAGGATGACGGCGAGCGGCTGGAAGCTCGGGGCGTTGGGCATGGCCGCCTGCGCCGCGGTCGTGTTCGCCGGGACCGGGCCGGCCGGGGCGGAGACCAATTCCGCCGGCGCCAACCTACCGGCCAAGGGCCGGTACGCCACCCTCGAAAAGCTGCCGGATTGGAGCGGGGTCTGGGAGAACAAGAGCGGCATCCACCTGACCGACGGGCCGGGGATCGAGAAGAACTTCCCGCCCTACAACGAGGAATGGGCGGCCAAATACCGCGAGGTCCTGCACCAGGCCGAGCTCGGTAAGCCGGTCAACGACCCTACCGCCAACTGCCTCTGGCCCGGGATGCCGCGGCTGATGTGGCAACCCTATCCTTTCGAGATATTGTTCTCGCCGGGCCGGGTGACGACCACCCACGAGATCTACAGCCAGGTCCGCCGCATCTACACCGACGGCCGCAAGCATCCGGCCGACCTCGATCCCAGCTTCAACGGCCATTCCATCGGCCACTGGGAGGGCGACACCCTGGTGGTGGACACGGTCGGGATGCGCGGCGACACCATGTACCAGAACACCGGTATGCCGCACTCCGACGCCCTGCATGTGGTCGAGCGTTGGCGTCTGGTGGCGCCGAACCGCCTGGAGATCGAGGTGACGATGATCGACCCCAAGGCCTTCACCAAGCCCTACGTCTCAAAGCGCTACTTCGAGCGCCACAGCGACTGGGACATGCTCGAATACGTCTGCGAAGAGAACAACCGCAACCCGAACATCGGCGGGGTGACCACGGCGGTCATCAAGTAGTCGGCGCCGATAGGCTCGACGGCCGACGGCAAGGCCCCGGGCGCCGCCTGTCCACCCTTGCCGTCGCCCGGACCCAGCTTCGCCGCCGCGCTGGCTGGGTCCTCGGGTCTTCGCTACGTTGCGCCCGAGGATGACGGGCGTGGAGTAGGCGATGTTCCTGCGCGACTGTTGGTACGTGGCGGCCTGGGAGCACGAGCTTGCGGGCGAGGGGCTGCTGGCGCGCCGGATCGTCGGCGACCGCGTCGTCCTCTACCGCCGGGCCGACGGCGGCGTGGCGGCCCTGGCCGACGCCTGCAGCCACCGGCTGGCGCCCCTGTCGCTGGGCCGGCGCGAGGGCGACCGGGTGCGCTGCATGTACCACGGCCTGTTGTTCGACGGCGGCGGCCGCTGCGTCGAGATCCCCGGCCAGGACCGCATCGCCGAACGCGCCCACATCCGCAGCTATCCGGTGGTGGAGCGCGACCGCTTCATCTGGATCTGGATGGGCGACCCGGCCCTGGCCGACCCGGCCGCCATCCCCGACTGTCACTGGCAGGCCGACCCCGGATGGCGCTCGATCCCGGCGACAATGCACTACAAGGCCGACTACCGCCTGATCGCCGACAACCTGCTCGACTTCTCGCACCTCAGTTTCGTGCACGAGAACAGCCTGGGCGGCTCGTCCACCATCGCCCTGACGCGGCCGAAGATCGACCTGATCGACGGCGGCCTGCGCCTGACCCGCTGGTACCTCGGCGAACCCGACCTGGCGCCGTATCTGCGGGGCCTGGCCGACCTCGAAGGCCCGATCGACCGCTGGCACATCTACGACTGGCTCACCGCCGGCAACGTGCTGAGCATGGATTCCGGCAGCGCCCCGGCCGGAACCGGCGCGCCCGAGGGTCGGCGCGACCCCCGCGCGGTGCAGTTCCACGCCGTCCAGGTCCTGACCCCCGAGGACGAGCACAACACTCATTTCTTCTGGACTTACGGCCACGACTTCAACCTCGACGACCCCGCCTTCACCCGGGCCCTGGCCGACCGCATCCAGGTCGGCTTCGAGGAGGACCGGACGATCATCGAGGCCCAGCAGGCGGTGATGCTGGAGCGGCCTGAGGCGGTCATGGTCGATCTGGCCGTCGACCAAGCCCCGATGCTGGCCCGCAGCCTGATGACCCGCCGCCTCCAGGCTGAGGCCGCCGGCGCTTGATTTGATTGTGGAGAAAGATTGTTGACATGGGTCGGCGTCGGCGTGACTTCTTCGAGGTCGTCACCGCGCCGGTCCTTGCGTCCCCACAGAGGGCGACCGCGGCGCCTACACCTTGGGGGGCTGCGTGGGCGCTCGTGCTTCAGTCGCCGTCGGCGCCGGCCTGATCCTGGGCATGGCGGGGTTCGGCGCGGCCGCTGCCCAGGCTCCCGGGGCTCCCGCGGCGCTGGCCCTGGCGGGGCCCGCGCCGGCCGACGCCGGCACCCAGGTCTACGACCAGGCGTTCTTCGCCCAGTACAAGCTGTCCAACGCCGAGGACATGCTGCGCCGGCTGCCCGGGGTCTCGGCCATCCTCGACACCACCAGCGTCAGCCAGGCCCGCGGTCTGGGGGCCGGGACCGAGCAGATCCTGATCGACGGCAAGCGGATGGCCGGCAAGTCGACCACCCCCAGCGCCACCCTGCGCCGCATTCCCGCCGCCAGCGTCGAGCGGGTCGAGCTGATCCGCGGCTCCACCGAGGAGGTCCAGAGCGAGGGCCTGGTGGTCAATGTGGTGCTGAAGGCCGGGACCAGCCTGGGCGGGGTCGGCAATTTCGAGCTCGCCTACCGCTTCGACGACCGCGGCTGGGCCGACGCGGACGGCCTGATCTCCTACGCCGGGAGCCGGGGCCGGTTGTCCTATGTGCTCGGCTACGAGAAGGCGGTGTGGGCGCCGCCGGGGCTGCAGCCGGGCGACGGGCTCAACGACTGGAGCCGGCGCGTCCGCGACGAGCGCTACTTCTATCCATCCGGGACGCTGCAGGAGCTGCGGCCGCAGAAGTGGCGGCGCGAATACCAGCGCCATTCCTTCACCGCCAGCGGGACCTACGCCTTCGACAACGGCGACGAGCTGAGGCTGAACGCCCTGTATCAGCCCAATCCGGCCAAGCAGACCGACCTGACCGGCCTGACCCGCTACGACACCGCCGGCGTGGCGACGACCCGGGCCTCCGACTTCCACTACAACAAGCTCGACACCACCACCCTGGAGCTGGGCGGGGAGCTGCAGAAGGCGATCGGCCGCGGCGGCCTGAACGTCATCGCCCTGCACAGCCGCACCGGTCTCGACACCCTGGACTTCCGCAACGTCACCGAGGCCACCGGCGCCCTGACCGAGGTCGCCCGCAACCTCAACGCCGTGACCAAGGGCGAGGACGTGGTCCGCGCCGCCTACACCTGGGCCTGGCTGCCCGGCCATACCGGCAAGGTCGGCGCGGAGGGGGCCAAGAACTTCCTGACCCAGGACATCAGCGTCTTCTTCGACCTCGACCGCGACGGGCGGCTGGAAGCCATAGCCATCCCGACCGCCTTCGCCCGGGTGTCGGAGATCCGCGGCGAGATGTTCGTCACCGACAGCTGGAAGGTCAGCCCCAGGCTGACGGTCGACACCGCGCTCTATTTCGAGGTCTCGCGGCTGACCACCAACTATCCGGCGATCCCGGTGCGCACCCTGAAGTTCCTCAAGCCGCGGATCGACGTCCGCTGGAACCCGACCCCGGTGGACCGTTTCCGTTTCACCGTCGCCCGCACGGTCGGCCAGCTCGACTTCACCAACTTCGTGCCGACCTACAACGTGGTCGACCTGCGCATCGACCTGGGCAACCCGCTGATAAGGCCGCTGAAGACCCTGCTGTACGAGGCGGCCTATGAGCGACGCCTGGCCAAAGACAACGGGACCCTGGGCCTGCGCGCCTTCTACCGGGCCACCCGCGACGTGCCGAGCTTCATCCCGTTCGGGGTCAACGCCGCGGGCCTGCCGCAGTCGCAGCGGGGCAACATCCCCCAGAGCGACGTCTGGGGCGCCGAGGCCACCGCCTCGGTGCGGCTGACGATGCTGGGCCTGCGCGACGCCCAGATCAATGCGCGGGCGACGCGCAACTTCTCCGACGTGACCGACGTGTTCTCGCTACGCCAGCGGCTGTCGGCCTCGGCCTTTGCGCGGGAGTATTCGTTCGGCTTCCGCCACGACCTCACCCGCCTGCGCGCCGCCTACGGCGTCGACTACCTCTCCACCAGCGGCTTCGGCCTGGTCACCAATGTCCGCAACTTCGAGTTCCTGGCGAGGAGCGACCGGGTAGGCGCTTTCGTCGAGAAGAGCCTGTGGGGGAACTTCTCGGTCCGCATCGACGCCTACAACATCAATGCGCCGGTGGAGGACAAGCTGCGGCTGCTCTATCGGATCAGCCAGGCCGAAGGCTCCCTGTCGCGCACCGAGACCTACCACGAGACCCGCGACCGCCGCTTCGCCGTGCGGCTGAGAGGGAAGTTCTAGCGCTCAGCCCTCCAGCCAGCGCCGGCCCTCGGCGATCAGGGCGTCGCCCGCCGGGCTCCGGAGGCGGGGGATGTCGCGGCTGATCTCGAACCCCAGCTTGGTCTGCAGATAGCCGAGGTGACGGTAGGGCTCGGGGAAGCTTTCCAGCAGCGCCCGGTCGAGCGCCGGCGCCTGGCCCGGAACTACGGAATCGAGCCGGTCGCGGTCGAACAGGGTCTCGCGCAGGACCAGGCCCCACAGGCCGTCGCGCTTCTCCCAGCGATCGAGGTGGCGGGCCATGGCGGTGACGTCGCAGACCACCCCGTCCAGGGCCGCCCGCTGGGTGATGGTCATCTTGGTCTGCGACAGGGCGCGGGCGCCCCGCACCTCGATGGCCACGGCGCCCAGCTCGTGGAAGATCGACAGGCCTTTATCCCAGTTGGCCCGGTTGGAGGCGATGAACTCGTCGGCCGTGCCCTGGCGCCAGCTCGCCGCCATGCGGCCGTCCTCGTGCCAGATCGGCCGCAGCCGGTCCCACTCTCCGGCGTCGCGGTAGACCATCCACTTGTTGATCAGGGCCTGGATCGCCTGCTCGTCGGCGCCGGGCGGCGCGCCTTCGGTTCTCGGCATGACGCTCTCCAGCGTTCGGGCGGGCCCACCCTAGCGGCCCGCCTTGCCCATTTCGAGCGGAGTTCCTAGGCTGGCCCGCCGCCGGGGGAAGGGCAAGTCCATGACCGGTCACCGCAAGCCCCTCATCCTGGCATTCCTGCTGGCGCTCCTGCCTGCCGGGGTCTGGGGGCAGGCACCCGCGATCCTGCCGTTCACGCTGAAGCAGGTCGGGCCGGGGGTCTATGCGGCCATCGACGTACCCGAGCGGAAGACCGTCTCCAACGCCGGCTTCGTGATCGGCGATGACGGAGTGCTGGTGATCGATTCTTTCGTCGATTTCGCGCCTGCCGAGGCACTGCTAGCAGAAATCCGCAAGGTTACGACCATGCCGGTGCGCTACGTGGTCAACACCCACTTCCACCTCGACCATGTGACGGGGAACGTGGTGTTCCACGACGCCGGCGCCCTGATCATCACTCACCGCAACGCCCGCGGATGGATTAAGGACCTGAACATGGTCAGGTCCAGCGCCCGGCCCGGCGGTCTCAGCGAGATTGCCCGGGCGATCTACGCCAGGTTCCCCGAGGTGGACATCGTCACCGACCAGCCGATGACCATCTACCTCGGAAAGCGGCGGATCGACATCGGACCGGCGGCAGGCCACACCGGCGGCGACCTGACGGTCAGCGTACCGGACGCCAAGGTGTTGTTCGCCGGCGACCTCCTATGGCGTCGCAGGGTCCCCACCACCTCCGATGGAAACTCCAAAACCCTGCTCGCCGAGCTGATGGCGTTCGAGCGCCTGCCGGAGTCCAAGTCGACGACTTTCGTTCCCGGCCACGGCGAGGTCATGACGGCGGCGGATGTGGCCGAGTTCCGCGCCCACATCGCCGACGTTTCTGCTGAGACGGCGCGGGCCCGCCGGGCAGGCCTCAAGGGGGAGGCCCTGATCATGGCGGTCGAGGCCAAGCTCAAGCCGCGCTATGGCGACTGGGCCGGGTTTCAGAACGCCGTCGGGGGTGAGATTCACGCCATGGACGAGGAACTGGCGGGGACCAAGAAGGTCCCGCAGGCTTCGCCGGCCGATCAGCAGGCTAGGCCGTAACCGCCTTATCGGCCTAGTCTCGTTCGGTAGCGGCCGAGACCGCGTGCGTGCTTAGCGCAACGCCGACAATGGGGGAGGGGACCATGTTCCACCAGCTTCTGACGCCGGTGGCGGGCAATCTCGTGCTTTCGTTCCTGGTCGCCGCCGTCCCCATCGCCGTGGTCCTGGTCCTGCTGGGGGTGTTGAAGCGCCCGGCGTGGCAGGCGTCCCTGGCGGGGCTGGCCGCCGCCCTGGTCATCGCCGTGACCGTCTGGAAGCTGCCCGTCGGCCTGGCGCTCGACAGCGCCGCGGCCGGGGCGACCTTCGCCCTGTGGCCGGTGATGTGGATCGTGTTCAACGCCCTGGTCCTCTACAACGTCGCCGTCGCCTCGGGCCGCTTCGACGCCTTCCGGCGCTGGGTGGTCGGCTCGCTGCCCAACGACCGTCGGGTGGTGCTGGCGGTGATCGGCTTCTGCTTCGGGGCCCTGCTCGAAGGGGTGGCCGGCTTCGGCGCCCCGGTGGCCATCACCAGCGCGCTCCTGATCGCGCTCGGGTTCAAGGCCGTGGACGCGGTGGTCTTCACCCTGATGTTCAATACCGCGCCGGTGGCGTTCGGCGCGCTAGGCGCGCCGGTGACGACGCTCGGCGCCGTGACCGGCCTGCCCGACCACCTGCTGGGCGCCATGATCGGCCGCCAGCTGCCCTTCTTCGCCCTGCTGCTGCCGTTCTACGTCATCGGCGTCTACGGCGGCCTGAGGTCGATCCGCGCCCTGTGGCCCGTGCTGCTGGTGGCGGGCGGCTCCTTCGCCCTGGCGCAGTTCGCGGCCTCGAACCTGCTGCGCTACGAGCTGACCGACGTGATCTCGTCCATGGCGGCGCTCCTTTGCACCGTGGCCTTCCTCAAGGTGTGGAAGCCGGCGCCCGACCCCGACTTCGCCTTCGCCCGACCCCCGGTCGAGGCGGCGCCGGACCGGGCCGAGGTGCCCGCCTGGCAGGGCTGGATCCCATGGATCGTCATCACCGCCATGGTGATCGGCTGGACCACCCTGAAGATCAACCTGCTCGGCCAGCAGAAGATCGAGTGGCCCGGGCTCCACAACGCGGTCTTCATCACCCTCTACAACCAGCCCTATGCCGCGGTCTGGACCTTCCAGCCCCTGGCCACCGGCACGGCCATCCTCTTCGCGGCGGCGGTAACCGCCACGGCGGTCGGCGTGGGTCCCCGCGGCTTCGCGCGCGCCGTGGGCGAGACCTGGGTGCAGATCCGGCTGGCGGTCCTGACGGTCGCCCTGATCGTCGCCCTGGCCTATCTGATGAACTATTCGGGCCTTGCCTACACTCTGGGCCTGGGAGTGGCCTCGGCCGGAGCGCTGTTCCCGCTGCTGTCGGCCTTCCTGGGCTGGCTGGCGGTGTTCCTGTCCGGAAGCGACACCTCGGGAAACGCCCTGTTCGGCAACCTGCAGGTCGTCGCCGCCCGCCAGTTGAACCTCAACCCGCTTCTGATCGCGGCGACCAACTCCTCGGGCGGGGTGATGGGCAAGATGATCTCGCCGCAGAACATCTCCACCGGCTGTTGCTCGACCCCCGAGCTGAAGGGGCAGGAGGGCGTCGTGCTGGCCCGCACCTTCAAACACAGCGTCGTCCTGACCCTGCTGCTCGGCCTGCTGGTGCTGCTGCAGCAGTACGTCTTCCGATGGATGATCCCGGGCTGAGCCGCCAGCTTTGCGTTTCGGTAATCTAGTGCGCTCAATCCTGCCGTCATGGTGGGTGCGCAAGTCGCGTCGGGGTTGCACGGAAGCGCCGGTCGAATGAAGCAGGGCACTGGTTTTTCAACCCTCGGGGCGACCCTGAGGCGCCTGTTCCGAGCCGAGGAGCGCCCCCGGCCCGCACCGAACGCCAGGACAGCGGGCCGCACCGAAAGGATTCAGGACACCTCTCTCCCCGTCGGGCGGTTCAGCCTGGTGGGCCTGACCGAACTGCGGGCGCACCTGGGCCCGCGGTGGCCCGACCTCTCCGACCGGGTCCACGCCGTCGCCACCGCCGTCATCGAGCGCCACCTGCTGCCTGGCGACGTCTTCGAGTCCAGCGGCGAGGACGGCTACGTCGTGCTGTTCGCCCAGCTCCGCCAGCGGGAGGCCGATTTCAAGTGCCGGATGATCGGCAAGGAGATCGCCGAGCGCCTGTTGGGGAGCGAATGGAAGGAACTGTCCAAGGTCGAATCGGCCTGTGCCGAGGTCTCGGCCGCCGCCCTGATGGATTCCGACCTCGACAGCGTCCTCGAGGACGCCTTTTCGGCGGTCGAACGCCACCATCCGTTGCAGGCGCCCGCTGCGCCGGCCGAGCCCTGTGCGACCGGAGCGCCGGCCCCGGCCGGCCCCCGCCTTGCGCCGGACGAGGCTCGGCCCGAGACGCCCGCGTTCGGTCCGCCTGCCGGCGGCCTGTCCGCGGCGCCGATAAGCAAGCCGTCGGCCGACTGGTGCTATCAGCCGGTGTGGGATTTCGCTCAGAGCGCCATCATCTTCTTTCGCCTCGTCCACGCCGACGAGGTCGGGGACGAGGCGGCGGCGGCCATGTCCCTGGACGCCCGTTTCGCCCGGGACTGCTGGGCCTTGAAGAAGGCCATCACCGACATCCTCACCCTTTCCGGCCACGACAAACGGCTGCCCATCGTCTGCCCGATCCGGGCCGCCGGCCTCGACAGCGGCGGACGGGGGCGCGCCATCGGCAAACTGGTCGGCGTGCTGCCGCCCCATCTGCGCCGGGTGCTGACGCTGGAGCTGACCGCGCCCCCCGCCTGGCCGGGAGTCACCCCGCTGCATTCGACCATCTCGATGCTGAAGGCGCTGAAGGTCGGGGTGTGGGCGCGCCTGCCGATCGACGCGCGGGCGTTCGACCTGATGAACCCCGAGTTCGGGCTGATCACCGCCCAGCTGCCGCGGACCAACCCGCCGGAAGCCGAGTGCATGAAAGCGCTCGACACCTTTGCGGCCCGGGCGAAGGCCTCGAGCCTGGCCTGCGGGGTGGCCGGCGTGAGCACCCGGTCCCTGGCCCTGGCGGCCTCGGCGGCCGGTTTCCGCTATCTGTCCGGGCGGGCGATCCGCGGGGAGGTCAGGGCGCTGGAGCAGGCGACCCGCTACGACCTCGCCCGCCTCTACCGCGACGTCGCGTTAGAAGCGTCCGCCTGATCGTCAAGGCCGATGGCTTCCTTGAACAGGTCCATCGACAGGGGCTTCGACAGGCAGGCCGTTGCGCCCAAACCGCGGGCGAGTTCCAGATACAGGGACGGGCCGATCCGGCCGCCGCCGGAGATGGCGACGATCGGCATCTCGGGCCAGCGGCGCCGGAACTCGGCTATGGCTTCGATCCCGTCCTGGTCGGGCATGATGAGGTCGATCAGGACCACGTCTGGCGCCTGTTCGGTGACGATCTGCAGGCCGAGCCTGGCGTTTTCGGCTTCGAGGACCAGGAAGCCTTCGGCCTGGAGCATCTGGCCCATGCGGGCGCGCGCCAGATCATCGTCGTCGATGATGCAGACCGTCGTAGCCATTTCCACCCCGCCGCATGACCCGGGTACGAATTACCCCAAGCACACTACGCTTCAATTAACCGATCTCGGATAAGTTGTGGAGGAGATTCCGAATCGCGATCTCCTCCGACAACCGGCCGGGGGCCGCAATCGGTGGCTGTGAAGCCTGTCGGACCTTTGGGGGGACGGCAAGACGGGGCCGGGGGGCCTGAGCGGTGAAGCTGGACCATGACAGGCATCGGACCGCCGTCGGCTTGATCGCGCCGCTCGCGGCGCTGTCGTTCTGGGCCGCCGTCGGCCAACCCGCCCGGGCCGCGCCCCTGGCCACGCCCTTCCAGGTCGCGACGATCTCCGACCTCAACGTCCTGTCGCTCGAAGAATTGTCCAACATCGAGGTCACTTCGGTCTCCAAGGCGCCCGAGCGCCTCGGCGAAGCCCCGGCGGCGATCTATGTGATCACCCGCGAGGACATCCGCCGCTCCGGCGCGACCAGCCTGCCCGAGGCCCTGCGCCTGGCTCCCAACCTGGAGGTGGCGCGGCAGAACGCGGCCAGCTACGCCATCACCGCGCGGGGGTTCAACTCGCCCCAGTCCGGCAACAAGCTGCTGGTGCTGATCGACGGCCGCAGCGTCTACACCCCCATGGCCTCGACGGTGTTCTGGGAGACCCTGGACGTCGCCCTGGCCGATATCGAGCGCATCGAGGTGGTCAGCGGACCGGGCGGCACCCTGTGGGGCGCCAACGCCGTCAACGGCGTCATCAACGTCATCACCCGCAGCGCCGCAGACACCCAGGGAGCCGCAGCCGAGGTCGGCGGCGGCGATCGGGACCGCAACGCCACCCTGCGCTTCGGCGGCAAGCTGGGGGACAAGGCGGATTTCCGCATCTCGGCCCTGGCCTTCAACCGCGGCCCGTCGCTGGACCGCAAGCGCGGCGACCAGACCTCCGACGGCGCCCGCGGCGTCCAGGGCGGCTTCCGCGTCGACGGCGACGCCGGCGCGGGCAGCTTCACCCTGCAGGGCGACGCCTACCGCAACACCGTCGACCTCCTGGACTACCGCTTGACCGGTCAGAACCTGCTGGGGCGGTGGACCCGGCCCCTGAGCGCCCGGACGAGCTTCACCGTCCAGGCCTATTACGACCACGTCGCCCGCCGCTACCAGGTCGCCGACGACCTGCTGAGGACTTTCGACGTCCAGGCCCAGATGAACACCGAGCTGGGCAAACGCCACAGGCTGGTCTGGGGCGGAGAGTTCCGCGCCTGGCGCTCGGCCTTCTACAGCAAGGTCGGAATCGGCTTCCCCAAGGCGCAGGCCGACCTGACCCTGGCCAACGGCTTCGTCCAGGACGAGATCGACCTGACCGGCGACCTCAAGCTGACGCTTGGTTTGAAGCTGGAGAACAACAGCTATTCCGGCCTCGACTACCTGCCCAACGCGCGCCTGGCCTGGCAGGCGGGGCCGGACACCCTGTTGTGGACGGCGGTCTCGCGGTCGGTGCGCACCCCGTCGCGGATAGACCGCGAGCTGTCCTTCCCGCCGTTCCTGCTGGCGTCCCCGGATTTCGCCTCCGAAAAGCTGACCGCCTACGAGGCCGGCTACCGGGCCCAGCTGCTGCCCCAGGTGTCGCTGTCGGTCTCGACCTTCTACAATGTCTACGACGACCTGCGGACGACCGAGCTGACGCCCAGCAAGACGGCGTTCATGCTGCAGAACGGCCTGCGAGGCCACACCTACGGCCTCGAAGCCTGGGCCAAGTACAGCCCGCTGCCGTCCTGGCGGCTGAGCGCGGGGGTCGACACCCTCACCAAGCGGTTGGTGGTCAAGCCGGGCCACACCGACCTGTCGAACCTGCAGGCCGGCGGCCAGGACCCGTCCTACCAGGCCTCCCTGCGCTCGGAGATGAACCTGTCGCCCGCGATCGAGTTCGACGTGGCCGTGCGGCGGGTTGGCCTCGTCTCGCCCTCCAACGTGCCGGCCTATACCGAAGCGGACATGCGGTTGGGTTGGCGGGTCAAGGACGGGCTGGAGCTGTCGCTGGACGGCCGGAACCTTCTGCACGACAGTCACCTGGAGGTCATAAACAAGGACACTGCGCCGGCGACACCGATCCCGCGGTCGGTGTATCTCAGCCTGCGCTGGGGATTTTGATCGTGGACCATGCATCCAATCTGAGATGCGGCCGCTTGTGGGCCCGGGCGATGCTCGGGCTGGCGATCGGTGTCGCCACGGCCGCCGTCGCGGGCGCGGCCGCCACCTCGGTGCGGGTCCAGGCCCCGCCGACGGAATTCACCCTCAAGGCGGCCTACCTCCACAAGCTGGCGGCCTTCGTCGAATGGCCGGCGTCGGCCTTCGAGTCCGCGACCAGCCCAATCGAGTTCTGCATCGCCGGGACCAGTCCGTTCGGCAAGCTGCTGCAGCAGGCCGTGGCGGACCAGCGCATCGGCGCCCACCCCATCGAGATCCGCCAACTCGAGCGCGCCGACCGGCCGACCGGGTGCCACGTGCTGTATCTGGCGGCGTCGAACGCGGTCTTCGTGATGGAGGGGCTGCGCAGCGTGCGCGGGACCCCGGTCCTGACCGTGACCGACTCCGCCTTCGAGGGCAGCGCCGTCGGGATCGTCCACTTCGTCCTCAAGGACAACCGCGTCCGCTTCGAGATCGACCAGGGCGCGGCGACCGAGAACCAGCTCGTGCTGAGCTCCAAGCTGCTCAGCCTGGCGCTCGCCGGGAGGCCCTGAGCCCATGGACGGGCCCAAGACAGCCTCGACTTGGCGGCGGGTCCCGGTGATCGCGGCCGCGAGCATCGCCGGCCTGCTCCTCGTCGCCATCCTGGTCACCGTCCACAATGAGCAGGCCTACCGGGCCGACAAACAGAGCGAGGCCCAGGCCCAGGCCCAGGTGGTCGCCGCCAGCGTCACCGCCGCCCTGGCCTTCGACGACCGCGCCGCCGCCAACGAATACCTCAGCGCGCTGCGGGCCAACGGCCAGGTGGAGGCCGCGGCGGTCTACGACGCCCTGGGCGGGCTGGCCGCCAGCTATTCCCGCGACCGGAGCGCGACCTTCCCCAAGACCGCCCCCGACCCGAAGGCCTCGAGGCGGGAGCCCTACCTGCTGGTGGTCGCCCCCGTGGTCCAGGCCTCGACCAAGCTCGGGACCGTCTACCTCCGCACCGAAGCCGAGCCCTTCGCCAGGCGGGCGGTGCGCTACGGCTGGGTCGCGCTCCTGGCCCTGATGGGGTCGGTGGTGGCCGGCGTCCTGGCCGCCGCCCACGCCACGGTCGGCCGCGCCAACGTCGAGCTCGAGACCCGGGCGGCCGACCTGCACGAGATCGCCACCCGCCAGCGCGCCATCCTCAACAGCGCCATGGACGCCATCGTCACCCTCGACCCGGACGGCCGCATCGAAATGGTCAATCGCGCGGGCGAGCGGATGTTCGGCTACCGGCTGGAGGAGATTGTCGGCGAGAACGTCGAACGGATCCTCGATCTTGGCCCGGACGGGGAGGGCGGCCTGATCCGGCGGCTGGCGACCTCCCGCGAGGCCCTCGTCGCCGGGGTGGCCAAGGAATTGACGGCCCGCCGCGCCGACGGGGGCCAGTTCCCCGTCGACCTGGCGCTCGGGGCGATGGAGCTGCAGGACGGCCTGCACATGGTGGCGATGATCCGAGACATCTCCGATCGCAAGCGGACCGAGCGGCTGAAGGACGAGTTCGTCTCCACCGTCAGCCATGAGCTCAGGACCCCGCTCACCTCGATCGCCGGGTCGCTCGGCCTGCTGGCCGGGGGCGCCGCAGGCAAGCTTCCGCCCAAGGGCCGGCGGCTGATCGAGATCGCCCACGGCAACTGCCGCCGGCTGGTCCGGCTCATCAACGACATCCTGGACATCGAGAAGATCGAATCCGGCCAGTTGAGCCTGCGCATGGCGTCGGTCGGCACTGCTGAGCTGGTGGCCCGGTCGGTCGAGGACCTGCGGGGCTATGCGGACCAGCTCGGGGTCAAGATGCTGCTGGTCGTCGAGGCCGAGGACGCCCTGGTGTGGGGCGACCCCGACCGCATCGTCCAGGTCGTCACCAACCTGCTATCCAACGCGCTGAAGTTCTCGCCGCCCCACGGGGTGGTGCAGGTCGTCCTGGCGTCGCACGCCGGCCTGGTGCGCCTGACCGTCCGCGACCACGGGCCCGGCATCCCCGAGGAGTTCCGCGGCCGCATCTTCTCAAAGTTCGCCCAGGCCGATTCTACAGACACGCGGCGGATCGGCGGGACCGGGCTCGGCCTGGCGATCTCCAAGGAGATCGTCGATCGCCACGGCGGACGCCTGTGGTTCGAATCCGAGGTCGGCCTGGGCGCCGCCTTCCACGTCGACCTGCCCCTGGCCGGCGTCATGCCGGCCCGGTCCCGCCCGGACGACCCCGTCCCGGCCTCAGTCTCCCGGCGAAAGGCCCAGGCATGACCCAGCTTTCGGTCCTCTACGTGGACGACGAGCCGGACATCCGCGAGGTGGCGGTGATCTCCCTTGAGCTCGATCCCGGCATCGAGGTGCGCACCGCCGCCTCCGGCGCCGCGGCCCTGGACGCCCTGGAGGACCGGTCGTGGGCGCCGGCGGTGATCCTCCTGGACGTGATGATGCCGGTTCTCGACGGGCCGGGGACCTTGGCGCGGCTGCGGCAGCTCCCCCCTCACGCCGCCACGCCCGTGGTCTTCATCACCGCCCGCGCCCAGGCCCATGAGCAGAGCCGGTTGCTGGCTTTGGGGGCCGTGGGCGTCATCTCCAAGCCCTTCGACCCGATGAGCCTGGCGACCCAGCTGCGCGCGATCCTCGCCGATGACCGCCGATCCTGAAGCCGCCATCGAGGCCCTGAAGCAGCGGTTCCTCGCCCGCTGCGAGACCGACCTGGTGCGGCTGCAGGACTATGCCGACGGCGGGCAGATCTCCAACGAGGAGCTGTACTACCTCGTCCACCGGCTTTCCGGCGCCGCCGGGGTGTTCGGCTTCGACGCCATCAGCGCGCTCGCCGGCGAACTCGAGGTGGTGCTGCTGGAGGGGCGCACGGTGCTCCCCCTCCAGCCCCTGATGGGGGGGCTGAAAGACATGCTGGAGCGGGAGGCGGACCTGGGGTCCGCCGCGTCGAGGACGTCCTCGGCCGGCTGACGGGCGCGGCCGTCGATCCGCCAGCGTAGGGGAGTCTCGCGCCCGATGACTAGTCGCACGCCGCCGCCCCCGACCCTGTCCGCCCTGGCCCTGGCGTTCGCCAGGATCAGCGTCGCCAGCTTCGGGGGCGGCGTCAGCGCCTGGATGATGCGCGAACTGGTGCACAGGCGCCGATGGCTCACCAACGAGGCCTTCCTCGCCGACCTGGCGATGGCCCAGGCCCTGCCGGGGGTCAACGTCGTCAACCTGCCGCTCTGGATCGGCTACCGCCTGTTCGGCGGCCTCGGCGCCCTGGTCTGCGCGCTCGCGGTGATCGTGCCGTCGGCCGCGGTGCTGGCCGTCCTCGCCGTCCTGGTCATCCCCCTGCAGCGCTTTCCCCAGACCGGCCTGGCCTTCGCGGGGGCGGCGGCGGCGGCGATCGGCCTGTCCCTGGCCACCGGCTTTCGGGCGGCCCAGGGGGTGATGGCCCGACCCGCGGCGGCGGCGGTCATGGGCGCCACCTTCGTCGCCGTGGGCCTGCTGAAGCTGCCCATGGTCCCGGTCCTGCTGGTCCTGGCCCCGGCGAGCATCGCCCTGGCCCACCGGGGGCGGCCCCGTGCGTGACAGCCCCCTCCTGGCGTTGGCGGCCGTGTTCGTCCCCCTGTCCCTGCTCTCGGTCGGCGGCGGGCAGGCCGTCCTGGCCGACGTCCATCGCCAGGTGGTGACCGACCACCACTGGCTGAGCGAGGCGCAGTTCCTGACCGACTACCTGCTGTCGCGGATGTCGCCGGGGCCGAACTCGATGATCGTCATGCTGATCGGCCACCAGGTCGCCGGCCCCCTCGGCGCGGTCGTGGCGGTGGTGGGCATGTTCCTGCCGTCGTCCCTGCTGGTCTACGCCGTCGCCCACGTCTGGACCCGCCATGCCGGGGCCGTCTGGCGGGTGAGCGTGGAGCGGGGCCTGGCGCCCATCGCCGCCGGCCTGATCCTGGCGACCACCCTGACCCTGATGCAGAGCATGGGCGGCGGCTGGATCGCCTGGGTCCTGGCGATCGCCGTGGCGGTCGGCCTGCTGCTGTTCCGGCTGCATCCGCTGCTCCTGATCGCCGCCGGCGCCGCGGCGTTCCTGGGGCTGGGCCTGGCGGGAGCCATGTGAAGCGGAGCTATCCGACGGCCCAGGAAAATTGGGAGTTATGTCTAGGCAATTGCGATTATGCCTAGGCATACGCCGCGCTTCTGGGCGTCGGGCGCCCGTGTGGGCCCGGGATGATGAGACATCAAGCAAGGGGTCCGATTGCCGGCGCTCGGGGGCGCCGGCGGGTCGACCGACGGCGACCGGGCGGCCTAGACCAGGGCCGTTCGGGGCCGAGTGGACAGTTCATGCCCGCGCCTTCGCCGGCGCCGGGCCAACCGGGGGTACATCATGCAACGATGGTCTAATCGCGGGCGCCGCCTGGCGCTGGCCGTGTCGGCGTCCGGCGCCGCGCTCCTGGCCGCGGCCGGGGTCGCGGCTGCCCAGGAGCGGGGCGCGGACGTGCTGGGCGAAGTCGTCGTCACCGCGACCAAACAGTCCGACACCGTCAACCGCGTCCCGCTCAGCATCACCGCGGTGACGCAGGCGGGCATCGACCAGCAGGGCGTAAAGACCATCCAGGACCTCGCCCGGACCGTCCCGGCCCTGTCGATCTCGACCTCCAACACCCCCAACGGCGCCAACATCTCGATCCGCGGCGTCTATTCGACCATCGGCGCGGCCACGACGGCGATCTACCTCGACGACGTCAACCTGCAACGGCGCACCACCGCGGGCACCTTCAGCGGCTCGGGCGTGATCTTCCCGCAGCTGTACGACCTGGAGCGGGTGGAGGTGCTGCGCGGGCCGCAGGGCACGCTGTACGGCGGCAGCGCCCAGGGCGGTGCGGTGCGGTTCATCACCACCACCCCCAGCCTGACCCGCTATTCGGCCCTGGCGCGCGGCGAGCTGTCGTCGACCAAGGACGGCGGGACCAACTACGAGATCGGCGCGGCGGTCGGCGGGCCCCTCGTGTTCGACAAGCTGGGCTTCCGGGCCAGCGTCCTGCTGCGGCGCGACTCCGGCTACATCGACCACGTCGACCAGTATACCGGCAGGACCATCGCCGAGAACACCAACGGCGACGACCGCAGCGCCTTCCGCGTCAGCCTGCTGTGGCGGCCGACCGACCGGCTGAGCATCTCGCCGGCGATCTACGTCTCGCGCGAACATCACAAGGACATCGACAGCTTCTGGGAGAACGTCCCGGCGACCACCGTCCCCACCGCCCGGTTCAACGCCGCTGGCGCGGCCTCGACCGCCACCAACGGCCCCGTCGCCTTCACCCTGCCGGGTTTCACCTACGGGCCGTACAACGTATTCGGGGCCTATAAGACCGGGCTGAACTGCAACATCGGGGCGAACTTCGCCGCCACCACCGCGCCCTGCTACGCCGGCTCGCCGCGCACCAGCGGCCTGACCGTCGCCAACGTCACCGCCGAGTACGACTTCGGGCCGGTCACCGGCCATTTCACCACCGCCTTCGTCAGCGACCGCAACAAGGGCGTCAACGACCAGAGCATCAGCGACAACGCCACCTACCAGGGGGGCACGCCGTTCCTCTATACGTTCCCGCTGTTCTTCGGGAAGGCGCCCTACAAGAACGAACGCAACGGCGTCACCGAGGAGCTGCGCTTCGCCACCAAGGCCGGCGGGCCGTTGTCGCTGGTCGGCGGGGCGTTCTATTCCTACCAACGTACTCGCGCCCGGTCGCACGACTACACCAACCTCAAGGACTACGCCCTGGCCCTGCGCGGCGTGCCCGACACCGTCGTGTTCGGGGCGCCGGTCGCCGCGGACGGGGACGTCTCCACCCGCGACCAGAAGCTGCGCGAGGAGGAGGTCGCCGCCTTCGGCGAGGGCAGCTACTTCGTCACCCCCAAGCTGAAGCTGATCGCCGGGGGCCGGCTGGCCAAGAGCACCTTCAAGTACGAAAGCATCCTCTACGGCTCGTTCTTCGGCTTCGCCGTCCCGAGCGCGGACAATGGCGGCGTCAACGTCGGCAGCCAGTCGGAGACCTCGTTCTCGCCCAAGCTCGGCGCCCAGTACAACTTCAGCGACAACGACAACGTCTATGTCACCGCGGCCAAGGGCTTCCGCGTCGGCGGGGTCAACACCGGCTCGATCCGGACCAAGTGCCAGTCCACCTTCACCGCCCTGGGCATCACCGACACGCCGCGGGAATACGCCTCAGACTCCCTGTGGAGCTACGAGGCGGGCGCAAAGGTCCGGACCCTGGGCGGGCGAGCGCAGATCAACGCCAGCGTCTTCTACATCCGGTGGAGCAACGTCCAGGTCAACTACACCCTGCCGCAGCCCTGCGGCTTCAGCTACACCACCAACGCCGGCGGCGCTGTCAGCAAGGGCGGCGACGTCCAGGCGCAGTTCAAGATCGTCGGCGGCCTGTCGGGCTCGGTCCTGGCCTCCTATACCGACGCCCACTACACCGACTCCCTGATCGGGCCGGCGCCCACCAACACGGTGTTCTTCCTCAAGGGCTCGCCTCTGCCGGTGCCCAAGGTCACCTACAACCTCGGCCTGCGCTACGACTTCGCCCTGATGCGGCGCTACGACGCCTATGTCCGGGCCGACTACCAGCATTCGGGCGGCTACCAGCGCGGGTTCGGGCCGGGCAGCTCCTCGTTCAACATCGACACCTACATGGCGCAGGCCACCGACTACGTCACCGCCCGCGCCGCGGTGACCATCGACGATGTTGAGGTCTCAGTTTTCGCCAACAACCTGTTCAATTCGCAGGACATCCTCAGTCGCAGTGGCGGGCGCGCCTGCAGCAACGCCGACTGCTCGGTGACCCGTTCGGTCAACCCGGTGTTCACCGACACCACCTTCCGGCCCCGGACCGTCGGCGTCAGCGTAAGCTACAGACGCTAGGCGCGGAGGCGCTGCTCCAGGGACCGGTTGCGCCCCCGGCGGCGGGGCGCTACGACCCCGCCGAGACTGCGGGCAGGGCGGCGAAGCGGGGGCGCAAGTTGGTTCTGAGTTCACCGCCGTCGCAGGACGTCGCCCTTCTGTCCGTCGCGCCGGCGTCGGCGGATCGGCCCGCCCCGGTCGGGCCGGCCGCCGTGGCGGCGCCCCCGGCCCTGACCCTCTCCGGCTCGGTGCGGCTGCGCTACGAGGCTCTGGGCGGCCAGGTGCGGCCCGGGGTCGGCCGCGGCGAGGACGTCACCGTGCTGCGCACCATCCTGTCCGCCGAATACCGGGTGGGCCGGCTGCGGTTCGGGGGCGAGCTCTACGACAGCCGCGCCTACGGCGCCGACCGCGGCGGGGTCCTCAGCACCACCGACGTCGACGCGCTGGAGCCGGTCCAGGCCTATGTCGCCGCCGACCTCGGGCGGCCGTTCGGGCCGGGCTCGTCCGCCGCCGTCCAGCTCGGCCGGATGACCCTGAACCTGGGGTCGCGCCGTCTCGTCGCCGCCGACGACTACCGCAACACCACCAGCGGCTACACCGGCCTGCGCTTCGACGCCAAGAGCGCGCACGGCAAGACGCTCACCCTGATCTACGTCGCACCCCAGGTCCGGTTGCCGGAGGATACGGCTTCGCTTAGGGCCAACCGGGTCCGGCTCGACACCGAGGGCGCCGACCTCCTGCTGTGGGGCGGCGTGGCGGCTATGCCTCTGCCCGGCAAGGCGGTGCTGGAGCTGGAATATTTCGGCCTGGCCGAGAAGGACGCGCCGGGGCGGCCGACCCGCAACCGCGACCTCGACAGCTACGGCGCTCGCCTGGTGCGCGCGCCCCAGGCCGGGCGGCTGGACTACGAGCTTGAGGCGATCGCGCAGACAGGGACGATCCGGGCCAGCCTGGACCCGGCGGCGCGGACCCTGGGCGTTTCGGCCGGATTCGTCCACGCCGAGGCGGGCTATCAGTTCGCCGCAGCCTGGAAGCCCCGCCTGTCGCTGGAATACGACTGGGCCAGCGGCGACCGCGGCGGCGGGCGCTACAACCGCTTCGACACTCTGTACGGGTTCAGGCGCGCCGACTTCGCGCCCTCGGGCATCTTGAGCGACATCGGGCGGGCCAACGTCGACATGCCCGGCGTTCGGCTGGAAGTGACGCCGGGCCCGCGCCTGGACGGTTTCGTCCACTACGCCCTGATGTGGCTGGCCTCGCCCACGGACGCCTTCTCGACCTCCGGCGTGCGCGACCCCGCCGGCAACTCCGGCCGCTTCGCCGGCGGCCTGCTGGAGGGCCGCGTGCGCTACTGGATCGTGCCGGGCGCCCTGCGGCTCGAGCTCAACGGCGCGCTCATCGCCAAGGGTCGGTTCCTCGAGACAGCGCCCAACGCCCCCCGTACCGGCGATACGGCCTATGGCTCGGCGGCGATGACGGTGAGCTTCTAGGCTAGGCGCCGGCCGGGCGGGCGGCGTAGCGTGGCGGTGCGCCTGCGCCTCCGGACCAACGCCCGATGTGTTCTTCGTGACCCGAGACTGCGTCAGGACGGGGATCGTCGCCCTCGCCATCGGCGTGCTGCTGTCGCTGGCGGGCGCGGCGGCCCAGGCCCAGACCATCCGCGTCGGCAGCAAGAACTTCGCCGAGCAGTACACCGTCGCCAACATCTACGCCGAGGCCCTGGAAGACGCCGGCTTCAAGGTCGAGCGCCGCATCAACCTCGGCGCCACCGCCATCGCCCACGGCGCCCTGACGGCGGGCCAGATCGACCTCTATCCGGAATACACCGGCACGGTCCTGGCCGCGGTGGTGAAACAGCCCGCCACCGCCGACGCCAAGGACGTCTACGACCGGGTCAAGCGCTTCTATGAGGACAAGCTCGGCCTCACCCTGCTGAACCCCACCGCCGTCGACAACACCTACGTCATCGTCGTGCGCCCCGAGACGGCGAAGAAATACAATCTCACCACCCTGACCAGCCTGGCGCCCGTGGCCGGGCGGATGGTGATCGGCGCGCCGGGCGAGTTCGCGGTGCGCAGCGACGGCATCCCCGCGCTCAGGCGGGTCTACGGCATCCGGTTCAAGGCCTTGAAAGGCTTCGCCGAAATGCGGCTGCGCTACGAGGCGCTGATGGCCGGCGACCTGGAGGTCATCGACGCCTACGGCACCGACTGGCAGATTGCCCAGTACAGGCTGGTGGTGCTGGCCGACGACAAGCACATCTTCCCGCCCTACCAGCTCGTGCCGATGGTGCGCCAGGACGCCCTGAAGGCCCATCCCGGCATGGCCGCGGTGCTGAACCGCGTCGCCCCCTTCATCACCAACGAGAAGATGCGCGAGATGAACGCCGCGGTGGAGCGCGACCGCCGCGAGCCCGCGGAGGTGGCCCACCAGTTCCTGCTCGACAACGGCCTGCTGAAGGGCGGCGTCCCCGGCGTGCGTGCGGCCGGCGGCGCGGAGGCCGCGGCGTGTGGGGCCAAACCCTTGTGCTGGACCCTGACCCACGGACCGGAGATCGCGACCGCCGTGGTCCAGCACCTATACCTGGCCGTCACCTCGGTGGTGATCGCGCTGGCGGTCGCGCTGGTGTTGGGCGTGGTCTCCGCCCGCCGGCCGCGGCTCTACGCCCTGTTCCTGACCATCGCGACGGCGATCTTCGTGGTCCCGACCCTGGCCCTGTTCGCGCTGTTGATCCCGCTGATGGGGCTGGGCGTCGGCCCGGCCCTGGTTGGGCTGTCGGCCTATTGCTTCCTGATCCTGCTGCGCAATGTGGTGGTCGGCCTGCGCAGCGTGCCGCCGGAGGTGCTGGACGCGGCCACGGGCCTGGGCTTCGACGGTTGGCGCCGACGGGTGCGGATCGAGCTGCCCTTGGCCTT
>DATJIO010000061.1:0-23018 GCA_035493215.1 Caulobacteraceae bacterium | reverse complement strand
CTCCAGCCGCACCTGATAGGCGCCGATGTGCTGAGTGATGCCGCCGTGCTCGCCGCCCGCCACGTCCGAAGAGCGCAGGGCGTCCAGGAGACTGGTCTTGCCGTGGTCGACGTGGCCCATGACGGCCACGACCGGCGGACGGGGCAGGGTCTCTTCCTGCACGTCCTCGGCGGCCAGGAAGCCTTCTTCCACGTCGCTTTCCGACACCCGCTTGACCGTGTGGCCGAACTCGGTGGCGATCAGCTCGGCGGTGTCTGCGTCGAGGATGTCGTTGATGGTCAGCATGGCGCCCTGACGCATCATGTACTTGATGACGTCGACGGCGCGGGTGGCCATCCGCTGGGCCAGGTCCTGGACGGTGATGGCGTCCGGGATCACGACTTCGCGGGTGACACGCGCCTCGCCGGCGGCGCCGCCGCCCAGGCGCTTTTCGCGTTCGCGTTCGCGGGCACGGCGCACCGAAGCCAGGGAGCGCAGCCGCTCGGCGGAATCCTCGTCGCCGGCGACGGCCTGGATGGTCAGCCGGCCTTCGCGGCGCTTGGGCTCGCCCTTTGTGCGCGAGACCGCCTTGCCGGGGGCGCCGCCCTTGCGGCCGCCGCGGTCATCGTCGTCCGCCACGGCAGGGCGGCGCTCGCCCGCCCGCGGGGGCGCCGACCGGGTGGTCTTGGTGATCTCGGGGGCCGACGGCGCGGCGGCGGGGCCGCGCATGCCCGGACCCGGACGGGCCCCGCCGGGACCGGCCCGGGGGGCCGGACGCGGCGCCAAGGCCGAATAGCGCACGGTGTCGCCTGCGCCTTCGGCGCGGGGACCGGTGCCATAGCCGCCGGCTCCCGCCGGACGGGCGCCGCCGCCGTAGCCGCCGGCAGAAGTCCCGCCGGCTCCGGCCGGACGGGCGCCATAGCCACCGGCGCCGGCCGGACGAGCGCCGGTCAGGCCGCCTTCGGGACGCGGGGAGCGGAAGGCGTGTTCGCCCTGACCGCCTTCGCGGGGCGGGCGGGAGGTGTAGGCGCCGCCTTCGGACCGGGCCGCCGGACGGGCGCCGTAGCCCCCCTCGGGGCGGGCCGCAGCGCCTTCACGAGGCGCGGGACGGGGACGGTCGTCGAGGGCGCGGGGCTCGCGCGGCGCGCGGATCTGGCCGCCGGACAGGCGCTCCCAGACCGGACGTTCGGCTGGAGCCGGCTCCCGGGGCGCTTCGGCAACCGCCGGCGCGGGAGCCGCGACTGGGGCCGGGGCGGGTTCGGGCGCAGCGGCGGCGGCGACGGGCGCCTCGGCGGCGGCCGGGGCGGCGACGGCCGCCGCCGGAGCGGTCTCCGCACGGGACTCTTCGGCCGGAGCGGCCTCGGCCTCGCGGCGGCGGCCTTCGTCTTCGCTGCGGCGGGCAGCTTCGGCGGCGGCGGCGGCGGCTCGGCGCTCTTCAGCGGCCTTCGCAGCCTCCAGCGCCCGTTGCCGGGCGGCCAGTTCGCTCTGGGACAGATTCAGGGCGGCGGCGCTCGCCGGCGTCGCGGCCGGCGCGGCGGGAGCCGGCGCGGGGCGAGGGGCCGGCGCCTCGGCGGCGGGCGGGACGGCGGGGCGCGGACGCACCTCCAGCACCGGGCGCTCGCCCTCGGGGCGCGGCGCTCGCCGCTTGGTCTCGACCACCACGGTCTTGGAGCGGCCGTGGCTGAAGCTCTGCCGCACGGTGCCGGCGCTGACCGAACCGCCACGCGGTTTCAGCGTCAGAGGGGGCCGGCTGGCGCCGCCACCTTGTCCGCTGCGGCCGTTCTCGTTGTCGTTCCCGTCGCTCATTCGAACCGTTGACTAGACCCACACGTCAGTACGTCCGCCGTCGGCCGCACCGCTAACACCGTAAAACGCCAAACGGACGGGAGACGCGTGAGCCGCATCCCCGCCTGTATCAGGCTTCCTCGCCCCAACTCGTTGGAAGGATCGGGCGAAAGCCGGCCAGCCGACCGATCTCTTCGGTCCAGCGCTCGGCCCATCGCCCTGCAAGGAAGACCAAGTGTATCACATGTCCCAAGCCAGAGGCCAAACCCAATTCTTCACTCGTGAAGGCCCCGCAAAGCCGGGGCGGGCGGGGTTGGCGCCGGGCGATCTGGAGTAGTTTTCGCCGCCCATCGGCGGACCCGTCGGAAGCCTCGATCATCCAGGCGACCTTTCCGGCCGCTATGGACGACGACGCCTTGTCCATCCCCCAGGTAAGCGCGCCCGCGCGCCGTGCAAGCCCCAGTCGCTCCAGGCAACGCCGCGCCATCATCGCCTCGACCTGGTCGGCCAGGTCCGCGGGGGCGGCCAGCTTGGTCTTGGCGGCGCGGGAGAACAGGCCCTTTTTCGCCGCCGTCTCCACGGCCTCGCGGGTGGCCTCGACCCAGAGGCCGCGACCCGGAAGCTTGCGGTCGAGGTCGGGGACCACGATCCCGCCGGGTCCCGCCACGAACCGGAGCAGCCGCTCTTCGGGCATGACCGCGCCGGAGACGATGTCGCGCCGCTGACGCGCCGCTTCCGCCGCCGTCTTAGGCCCCGAAGGGTCCCGGGGCGCCGTTGGATCCGTGGTCTGGTCCGGGGGAATGGTGATGGCCGTCCCTCATCCCTGGAACGGGTCGCGCATGAGGATGGTGTCCTCACGCTCGGGGCTGGTGGACAGCATGGCGACGGGCGCCCCGATCAGTTCCTCGATCCGGCGTACGTACTTCACCGCCGCCCCGGGAAGGTCCTTCCAGGACCGGGCCCCGCGGGTGCTCTCGCTCCAGCCCTCCAAGGTCTCGTAGACCGGCTCGATCGCGGACTGGCCGCGCAGGTCCGAGGGCAGGTAGTCCAGTTCGCGCCCGTCCAGCCTGTAGCCTACGCAGACCTTGAGCTGCTCGAAGCCGTCCAGCACGTCGAGCTTGGTCAGGGCGATGCCCTCGATGCCGTTGATGGCCACCGACTGGCGCACGAGCACCGCGTCGAACCAGCCGCAGCGGCGCGGACGCCCGGTGACGGTGCCGAACTCGTGCCCGCGCTCGCCCAGACGCCGGCCGACCTCGTCTTCGAGCTCGGTGGGGAAGGGGCCGGAGCCCACCCGCGTGGTGTAGGCCTTGACGATCCCCAGAACGAAACCGACCGAGCGGGGCCCCAGGCCGGAGCCCGCCGCCGCCTGTCCCGACACGGTGTTGGAGGAGGTGACGAAGGGGAAGGTGCCGTGGTCCACGTCCAGCAGGGCGCCTTGGGCGCCCTCGAACAGGATGCGGCGGCCGTCGCGGCGGACCTGGTCCAGCAGGCGCCAGGCGGGTTGGGCGAAGGGCAGGATCTTGGGGGCGACCTCGAGCAGGCTGGCGATCAGGGCCTCGCCGTCCGCCTCGGGCAGGTCGAGCCCCCGTCGCAGGGCCTGGTGGTGGGCCAGGAGCCGGACCATCTTGGTCTCCAGGGCGCCGCGGTCGGCCAGGTCGGCGACCCGGATGGCCCGGCGGCCGACCTTGTCCTCGTAGGCCGGGCCGATGCCCCGCCCCGTGGTGCCGATCTTGGCGGCGCCGGCCTGGACCTCGCGGGCGGCGTCGAGGTCGCGGTGCAGGGGCAGGATCAGCGAGGCGTTGTCGGCCAGGACCAGCAGTTCGGGGGTGATTTCCACGCCCTGGGCGCCCACCCGGGCGATCTCGTCGAGCAGGGCCCAGGGGTCGACCACCACGCCGTTGCCGATGACCGAGAGCTTGCCCTGGACCACCCCCGAAGGAAGCAGGGACAATTTGTAGGTCTTGTTTCCGACCACCAGGGTGTGGCCGGCGTTGTGGCCGCCCTGAAACCGCACCACCACGTCGGCGCGGTTCGACAACCAATCGACAATCTTGCCCTTGCCCTCGTCGCCCCACTGGGCGCCGACCACGGTGACGTTGGCCAACTCACAACCTTTCGCAAATAGCGGCGTGGCTTTGACGGTCGCCGGAGCGGGCGTCAACCTCGCATTGCCCCGCCCATCCCGGCGCAGGCGGGGGCCCAGGTGCTTTCGGGCGGGCGGAACGGGTCAAAAAGCCTGGATTCCGCCTGCACGGCGAGCGGATATTTATTTCGCCCCGAACTTCCACACCAGGCGCACCCCGGCGTCGTCCAGTCCCTGGTTCTTGCCCCGATGGAAGATCTGGCCGTTGGACAGGTGGGTGTAGGAGGCCTCGATCGCGAAGGCGTCGTTCACGTCCCAGCCGAGCGCCAGTTCCGGCTCGAACAACACGTGGGAGCCGAAGTCGATGCGGGTGTAATAAAGGTTGGTGCGGCGAGCCAGTTCGGCCGCGCTCAGGCCGGGGACGTTGGCCGGCGGCAGGCCGGTCTCGCCGTCGGTATAGGCCAGACCCATGCCGGGACGCAGGTACAGCGGCCCGCTAAGGCGGACCTTCCAGTCGAACCCGGCGGCGACGAAGTTCGAGGTGCCCTCGCTGTTGACCGAGCCGAACAGGTGCACCTGCGGACGGCCGATCAGGTGCAGGGCGTCTATGCGTCCGGTGCGATAGCCAAGGTGGAAGTCCGCCCCGCCCTCGCGGCCGGCGGCGCCCAGCCCGATGGCGTCGCCGATGAAGGTGACGTCATGGGCGTAGAGGCCGACGAAGGCCTCGCCCGCCTGGGCCGCGCCGGCCGAAAGGCCGCAAGCCAGCCCCAGCGCCGCCGCAGCCGCGGTCGTCCATCGCCGAATCGTCATCCTGCCCCTCGCCCGAAAGCCCGAGGGGTTATCGCCTGAAAATCATGCGTGCGCCAAGGGGCGCTAAGGGTCAGGCCGCAGTGCGGCTACGGGCCACGGCTTCGGCGGTGAAGATCGCCTGCAGGTTCTCCTGCGGGAAGCGGCCGTTGAAGTTGGTCCGCTGGCGGGCGTTGGCCAAGCGGTCCAGCGCGCGACGCTGGTCGGGGGTGAGGGTGGCCAGGGCGGCCTTGTGCTCGGCCTCGATGTCGGCCGCGGTGACGGTGATGGCTTCGCAGGTATCGGACACGTGGCGCTCCTGACCGGTCCTGTTTTTGACGGGGGCGTAGAAAGACCCCGGACTGACTGACCGCGTTCTGGGGCCGTCCTTTGTCACGGAGTCGTCCAGCCGGTAAACGCAGCAAACCGCCGCAACCTCTGCGACATTGTAGCGCTTCCGCCTGAACCTGGGAGAACCGCACGGCGACTTGCCGTCGCCGCTACAACCTGGGACCGGCCGGGCGCTTCAACTTGGAAAACGCTCCAGCGATTCTCCAGCCTAGTCCAGCGCGCCGAAGCACCACGCCAGAACCGCCTTTTGGGCATGGATGCGGTTCTCGGCCTCGTCCCAGACCACCGACTGCGGACCGTCGAGGACCTCGTCGGTCACCTCCTCGCCACGGTGGGCGGGCAGGCAGTGCATGAAGAGGGCGTCGGGCCTGGCCAGCTTCATCAGGGCCGCGTCGATCTGGAACGGCTCGAAGGCGTGCAGCCGCTCATCGTGGTCGGTGTCGCCCATCGACACCCAGGTGTCGGTGAGCACGCAGTCGGCGCCGGCCGCCGCCACGCGGGGGTCGTGGCCGATCTCCACCGCGCCCACGGCCCCGGCCCGGGCCAGGTCCATCAGGTCGGGGTGGTAGTCGGCCGGGCAGGCGATCCTCAGCCTGAAGCCCAGCTTTCCAGCCGCGTGCACGAGGCTGGCGCAGACGTTGTTGCCGTCGCCTATCCAGGCGAAGGTCCGGCCCTCCACCGGGCCGCGATGCTCCTCGAAGGTCATCAGGTCGGCCAGGATCTGGCAAGGATGGCTGCGGTCGGTCAGGCCGTTGATCACCGGCACCGTGGCGGCCCGGGCGAAGCGCTCGACATCGTCGTGACGATGGGCGCGGATCATCACCGCGTCGACCATCCGCGACAGCACCTTGGCGGTGTCCTCGATCGGCTCGCCGCGGCCGAGCTGCATGTCCGCGGCGGTGGCGATGATCCCCGCGCCGCCGAGCTGGCGGATCGCCGCGTCGAAGGAGAAGCGGGTGCGGGTCGAGTTCTTCTCGAAGATCATGGCCAGGGTCCGCCCCGCGGCGGGGGCGTCGGCGTCGACCCTGCCGGCGGGCCACCCGGCCCGGCGGGCCTTGCGGGCCTTGGCCTCGTCCAAGAGGGCGCGCAGGGTCGTCCCGTCCAGACGCCACAGGTCGAGGAAGTGGCGGGGGGCGCCCGCCGGCCAGCTCATGACGCGACCGCCGCCGGCGGGGCCAGGAGCTGGGTCCGGGCGGCTTCGCAGGCCAAGGCCAGCCGGTCGAGCACCTCGCGGGCCTCGTCCTCGGTCATGATCAGGGGCGGCAGCAGGCGGATGCAGTTGTCGCCGCCGCCGGCCACCAGCAGCCGCTGGTCGCGGGCGATCTGCATGAAGGCGCGGTTGTTGACCGCCAGCTTGATGCCGATCAGCAGGCCCTTGCCGCGAACGTCGGCGATGACGTCGGGGAAACGCGAGCGCAGGCCTTCGAGCTGCTGGGTGAAGTAGGCGGTCAACCGCTCGACGTGCTCCAGCATCTCCGGCTTGGCGATCTCGTCGAAGGCGGCGAGGGCCACGGCCATGGCCAGCGGGTTGCCCCCGTAGGTCGATCCGTGGGTCCCCACAACCATGCCCTTGGCGGCCTCGGCGGTGGCCAGGCAGGCGCCGACGGGAAAGCCGCCGCCCAGCGCCTTGGCCAGCATCATCACGTCCGGCGCCGCCCCCGAATATTCGTATGTGAACAGCTTGCCGGTGCGGCCCAGACCGCACTGGATCTCGTCGTACATCAAGAGCAGGCCGTGCTCGTCGCACAGCCGACGCAAGCCCTGCAGATAGCGGTCCGACGCCGCGCGCGCACCGCCCTCGCCCTGCACCGGCTCGATCAGGATCGCCGCGGTGGTCGGCCCGATCGCCGCCGCCACCGCCTCCAGGTCGCCGAAGGGCAGGTTGACGTAGCCGGGCAGGTCCGGGCCGAAGCCGTCGGTGTAGCTGGGGTTGCCGGCGGCGAACACCGCCGCATAGGTGCGGCCATGGAAGGCGCCCTCGAAACCGATCACGTCGATGCGCTCAGGCCGTCCCGACGCGACCTGGTACTTGCGCGCCAGCTTCAGGGCCAGCTCGACAGCCTCGGTCCCGGAGTTGGTGAAGAAGGCCACGTCGGCGAAACTGGCGTCGGTCAGACGCCTGGCCAGCTCCTCCTGTCCGGTGATCCGGAAGATGTTGGAGATGTGCCAGAGCTTCTGGGCCTGGTCGTTGAGCGCCCGGACCAGCCGCGGGTGGGCGTGACCCAGGGCGTTGACGGCGATGCCGGCCACGCAGTCCAGGTACTCCTCGCCCGTGTCGCTGTAGAGGCGCACGCCCTCGCCTCGCTCGAACACCACCGAGGCGCGGTTGTAGACGCCCATGATGTGGTCGGACGGAACGGTCGGCGGCTGCGAGGACATGGCCTATCCCCCAAAGCGAACAGTCCCCGGGCCGGGGGGCCAGGGGACTAAGGGAGCGGCCTTTTGATCGCGCGAAGGAAGCTTGTCAATGCGTGCTTCGAGGCGCGCAAGACTTCTACAAGCTGAGAAGAAATCCGGCGTCTCGAGGACGCACTAACTTTTCAGTCGCCAGCCGGTGGTGAACATGCGCCACACCGCCCAAGTCAGCGCCGCCGCGAGGCCGGCCGAAAACAGCACCCCGGCCAGGAGCGAACCTTCCGCCGCGCCGATGAAGCCGTAGCGGAAGCCGTCGATCAGATAGAAGAACGGGTTGAAGCGGGAAATCGTGCGGAACGGCTCGGGCAGCCGGTCGATCATGTAGAAGGCGCCCGACAGGAAGGTCATGGGCGCGACCACGAAGTTGGTCACCGCCGCCTGCTGGTCGAACTTCTGCGCCCACAGCCCGCCCAGCACCCCGAGCTCGGCCATGATCAGCGAGGCGACGAGGGCGAAATAGGCGACCGCCCACGGGTGGACGACGTGGAAGCGTGAAAACGGCCAGACCGCCGCGGCGGTGACGCAGCCGACCATGACCCCCCGGGTCATCGCCCCGGCGGAGAACCCCGCCGCGAGTTCCAGCGGCGACAGCGGCGGCGTCAGGAAGTCCGAGGTCGTGCCGTTCATCTTCGCCTGCATGATCGACGAGGAAGAATTGGCGAAGGCGTTGTTCAACAGGCCCATCATGATCAGGCCGGGCCCGACGAACAGGGCCACCGAGACCCCGGCCAGCATCGGCCGGCCGGGCCCGATCGCGGTGGCGAAGATCATCATGTAGAGAAGGGCCGTCACCACCGGCCCGATCACGGTCTGGGCGCCGACCTTCCAGAACCGCCGCACTTCGCGCATGTACAGCGCCCGAAGGCCGATCCAGTTGACGCCGTAGCCGGCGCCGAACCCCAGAGGCTTCAGGTTCGCCCCGGGTTCTATCCTGATCGTCGTCTCGCCATCCATGGCCACCAGATGCCCCCGCCGGGCCGCCCGCGCAACTGCTCCGCCGCGCCCGAGGCTGCGACAAACGAATCAATATCTAGTTCTCTGTGGACAGATGGGCGCCACCTATTGCGGCCGAGGGTCGTTTGGGCACTAAATCTAGGGGCAGACGGGTGGCCGGCGGGGTGTCGGCACAATATCTGGGCGCGGCTTCGGCCGGGCCTCCGTAGGCGGTGGAGGCTGGACAATGAACGCAATGATCGGCGGCTGGACCGAAGACCGGGTCGCTTCCCTGAAGAAACTCTGGCTGGAAGGCCTCAGCGCCAGCCAAATCGCCAAGCAGCTCGGCGGCGTGACCCGCAACGCGGTGATCGGCAAGGTGCACCGGCTCGGCCTGTCCGGGCGCGCGACGCCCGCGGCCCCGGCCCGCACCGTGTTCAAGGCGCCCCGCGCGCCGCGGCCCGCCATGGCCAGCGTACATGCGCCGCGCCGGGTCGAGCCGGTCGCGGCCTCTCAGCCCATGCCGTCCCTGCCCGCTGTCCGCGAGGAGCCGGGCTCGGCCACGGTCCTGACCCTGGGCGCCCACATGTGCAAATGGCCCATCGGCGATCCCGCCGCCGACGGCTTCACCTTCTGCGGCCGCCGCACCGGCCAGGACGGCCCCTACTGCAACGAGCACGCCCGGGTCGCCTACCAGCCCGCGATCAAGAAGGGCAAGCGCAGCGACGCCGCCGAATTGACCCGGTCGCTCCGCCGCTACATCTGAGTCAGATCGGCGCGGAACAGCGAAAAGGCCGGCCCCGCGAGGAGCCGGCCTTTTTGTATTGGCGCTGGATCCCGCCGAAGCCGGGAGGGCGGCCGAGGGCCGCTACTTCTTCATGAAACCGGCGTACTTGGAGTTGAAGCGCGAGACCCGGCCCGCGCGGTCCAGCATGGCGGAGTTGCCGCCGGTCCAGGCCGGGTGGGTCTTCGGATCGATGTCGAGGTGCAGGGTCGCGCCTTCCTTGCCGTAGGTCGAGCGCGTCCGGTAGCTGGAGCCGTCGGTCATCACCACGGTGATGAAGTGATAGTCCGGGTGCAGATCTTGTTTCATCGACGGGTCCAACGGGCAAACGTCAAAAGCCCGCGCGGGCGGGCTCCTAGAGGCCGGAGCGTTTACACGACAGACCGGCCGGAGGGCAAGGGGCGTTGGGGCGAGGCGCTCAAACAGCCGCTAAGAAGCCGCCTTCAGCCGCTCCAGGATCAACGGGGCCAGTTCGGGACTGGACGCGCACACCGAGCCGTCGGCCAGCACGAAGGCCTCGCCGTCGGCGCCCGACACCGCGCCGCCCGCCTCCAGCACCAGAAGGCCGCCCGCCGCCAAGTCCCAGGGCTGCAGACCCCGTTCCCAGTAGCCGTCGAAACGGCCGGCGGCGACATAGGCCAGGTCCAGGGCGGCCGAGCCGAACCGGCGCACCCCGGCCACCCGCTGGCTGACCTGGTGCAGCTCCTTGAGGAACTGGGCGTGGCCCGGCCGGCCGGCGAAGGGGATGCCGGTGGCCAGGACCGACTCGATCAGGGTGCGGCGCCCCGCCACCCGCAGGCGCTTGTCGTTGAGGAAGGCGCCCCGGCCCTTCTCGGCCCAGAACAGCTCGTTCAAGGCCGGATTGTAGGTGACGCCGGCGACCACGACGCCCTCCCGCTCGAGGGCCACGGTGATGGCGAAATGGGGCAGGCCGTGCAGGAAGTTGGTGGTGCCGTCGAGGGGGTCGATGATCCAGGTATGGGTCTTGTCGGTGCCCTCGACCACGCCACGCTCCTCGGCCAGGAAGCCGTAGCCGGGCCGCGCCTTGGTGAGCTCCTCGACCAGGACCTCCTCGGACTTGGTGTCGGCGGCGGAGACGAAGTCGGCCGGCCCCTTCTTGGAGACCTGCAGCTCGGAGACCTCGCCGAAGTCGCGGGCCAGCTTGCGGCCGGCCTTGCGGGCGGCGGCGATCATCACCTGGAGGAGGGCGGAGGGGGTGCTCACCTCAGTCGGCCCGGCGCACGTATTCGCCGGTCTCGGTGGAGACGAGGATCCGCTCCCCGGGACTCATGAAGGGCGGGATCATGATGCGCATTCCGTTCGAGGCTATGGCGGGCTTGTAGGAGGACGAGGCGGTCTGGCCCCGCACGGTCGGCTCGGCCTCGACGACCTCCAGCACCACCTGTTCGGGCAGGGCGATCGAGATCGGCCGCTCTTCGTGCATCTTCACCTTCACCGCCATGCCGTCCTGCAGGAAGCGGACCTGGTCCTCGCCGACCCAGTCCTTCTGCAGCTCGATCTGCTCGTAGGTCTCGGTGTTCATGAACACCAGGGCGTCGCCCTGCTCGTAGAGGAACTGGTAGTCGCGCTGCTCGAGTTCGATCTGTTCGACCGTGTCGGAGGTGCGGAAGCGTTCGTTCAGCTTGCGGCCGTCGATCAGGTTCTTCAGCTCGACCTGGGCGAAGGCGCCGCCCTTGCCCGGCTTCACGTGCACCGCCTTCACCACGACCCACAGGCCGCCGTCGTGTTCGAGGGCGTAGCCGGGCTTGATCAGGTTGCAGGTGATCTTGGACATGAGGCGGGGCGGTCTTTCGAATGGGCGCGGACCCTATCGACGCGACCCCTTTCAGGCAAGGCGGGGCTTCAGCCGAGGGCCGGGCGGTCGGCGACCCCCAGGGCGATCTGGGCGTTGAGCGCCGCCACCGCGGCGGCCGGGCCGCCCGGATAGGACCAGACCCCGGCCGAGACCGCCAGGAAGTCGGCGCCCGCCGCCGCCAGGGCGCGGGCGTTGTCCGCGGTGATCCCGCCGATGGCGACGCAGGGCGTCTGCATGGTCTCCTGCCAGATGGTCAGGAGCTCCGGCTCGGCGCGGGTCTTGGGCGTCTTGGTGCCGGTGTCATGGAAGGCGCCGAAGGCCACGTAGTCCGCGCCCTCCTCGGCCGCTTCCATGGCCAAGTGGCGGCTGTCGTGGCAGGTCACGCCGACGATGCGGTCCTTGCCCATCAGCCGCCGCGCCTCGGCATAGGAGGCGTCCTCCTGGCCGACGTGGACTCCGTCGCAGTCCAGCGCCGCGGCGAGGTCCGGCCGGTCGTTGAGGATCAGGGCGACGTCGCGGGCCTGGACGAGCGGCTTCAGGGCCCGCACCGCGCGCTCGATCTCGGCATCGGCGACATCCTTCAGCCGAAGCTGCAGGGCCGCCACGTCGCCGGCGGCCAGGGCCCGCTCCAGGACCGTGCAGAAACCTTGCAGGTCGGGGAGCTGCGGGGGCGTGACCAGGTAGAGGCGGCAAGGCGACTGGCTCATCCGCCCGCCTTCGCCTGGGCCGGCTTCGCGGTCAACGGTTTCGCTTTGTTAACCATGATCGCCGAGGGTCGGATGGACCGTTTCCCGCGTGCCGATTCCCACACCATGTTCGCCAAGAAGCCTGCCACGCCCCCGCCTTCCCGGCCTCCTCCGACCGGCGCCCCCGCATGGCTGAACCCCATCTCCAATCCCTACCTGGGGGCCGGCGGCGCGGGCCTGCTGCTGCTGGCCTCGGCGGCCGCCCTGATTCTGGTGGCGGGAGACCCCCACGCCGGCGCGCCCAAGATCCGGATCGCCCTGCAGTCCCCTAACGCCAAACTGCCCGCCGGGCCCATGCGCGGAACCGCCGGCGGCCTGCTCGGCGACCTCGGCCCCGGCGGCGTCACCCTCGACACCCTGGCTCCGGGCCAAGACGTGCTGATGCCCGGCGCCCCCGACCCCCTGGCGCCGGTCACCGGCGAGGCGATCATCACCCTGCCGCAGGGCGGGACCATGGGCGCGGGCGGCGCCGCCCCGCGCACCGCCGCGCCGCGGGTCGTCGGCCCGCCCCTGCCGGCCGCCCCCATCGCCGGCCTCTCC
Organism: Caulobacteraceae bacterium; assembly: GCA_035493215.1. Taxonomy (GTDB): domain Bacteria; phylum Pseudomonadota; class Alphaproteobacteria; order Caulobacterales; family Caulobacteraceae; genus NCED01. The sequence goes on along the minus strand of DATJIO010000061.1, from coordinate 10,797 downwards.
GCCCCCGGTCCCGGCGGCCTGCTGCCGGTGATCGGCAAGGACGGCAAGACCCCATTCCAGGCCTACGCCCGCCCGTTCAAGGACAGCGGCAAGCCGCGCATCGGCCTGGTGGTCGGGGGGCTGGGGCTGAACGCCGCGGCCACCCGCGCCGCGATCGAACGCCTGCCGGCCGAGGTCACCTTGTCGTTCGTGCCCTATTCCGACGGACTGCAGGGCTGGATCGACCTGGCCCGCGCCGACGGCCACGAGGTGATGCTCGAAATCCCGATGGAGCCGTTGGACTATCCCAACAACGATCCCGGCCCCTACACCCTGATGGCCTCGGCCCGGCCCGAGGAGACGGTCAAGCGCCTCGAATGGCTGCTGGCCCGGGCCACCGGCTACTACGCCGTCACCAACTACCTGGGCGGCAGGTTCCTGACCGCCGAAGCCGGCATGGGCGCCTTCCTGGGCGCGCTGAAGACCCGCGGCCTGGGTTTCGTCGACGACGGCTCGGCCCCCAAGCGCGCCAACCCGGGCCTGCCGCGGGCTTCGGCCGACACGGTGGTGGACGAACAGCTCTCCGGCGAAGCCATCGACCGCCAACTCCTGGCCCTCGAAGCCGCCGCCCTGCAGCGCGGCCAGTCGCTCGGCGCCGGCTTCGCCTATCCGGTGACCATCGAGGCGGTGCTGCGCTGGTCGCAGGGACTGGCCGGACGCGGCTACCAGCTCGCCCCGGCCTCCGCTATAGCGAGGCGGTGAGCGACCTCCTCCCCTATCGCGACAATGTCGGCATCGTGGTGTTCGACCATCTCGGCCGCGTCTGGCTGGGCCGGCGCGTCCACGCCGAAGGCCCGCACACCTGGCAGTTCCCCCAAGGCGGCGTCGACCCGGGCGAGGACCTGGAAACCGCCGCCCGCCGTGAGCTGTGGGAGGAGACCGGCATCGTCACCGTCAGCCTGCTCGGCCGGGCGGAGGAATGGATCGCCTACGATTTCCCCGCCGACTTCCAGGGCTCCAAGAAGGCGAGGGGGTACCGCGGGCAGAGGCAGGCCTGGTTCGCCTTCCGCTTCGAGGGCGAGGACGCCGAGGTGGACCTGACCGCCCACCCGCCCCAGGAGTTCCAGGCATGGCGCTGGGCCGAGCTGCCCGAGGCCCCCGACCTGGTGGTCCCGTTCAAGCGCGACGCCTACCTCCAGGTGATCGCCGCCTTCGCCCCCTACGCGAAACCGCGCTAGGCTTCCCCGGCGCGGTCCTGCCCGCCCCACGCCGGAACGCGGCTGGGCGGCCTCGGGCCGGCTTTCAACCGACGCTAGCCGCCCACCAGCACCAGGTCGTCGCGGTGGATCAGCACCCCGCGGCCGGCATAGCCCAGCACCGCCTCGATGGCGTCCGAGCGCCGGCCCTGGATGGCGCGGGCCTGGTCGGCGCCGTAGGCGGCCAGGCCGCGGGCGATCTCGCGCCCGGCCTGGTCGAGCACCACCACCGCGTCGCCCTTGTCGAAATCGCCGTCCACCGAACGCACCCCGGCGGGCAGCAGCGACTTGCCGGCCTTCAGCGCCGCGGCGGCGCCGGCGTCGACAACCAGGGCGCCTTGCGGAGCCAGGGCCCCGGCGATCCATTGCTTGTAGGCGGCCGCGGGCGTGGCGTGGGGCTCGAACACGGTGGTGCGCGCGCCCTGCTCCACCGCCTCCAGGGGCGGACGGCCGTCGTCGCGGCGCCCCAGTGCGATCAGGGTGGCGCAGCCGGCGCCGTGGGCGATCTTCGCCGCCGCGATCTTGGTGGCCATGCCGCCGGAGCCGACCCCGGCCTCTTCGTTGCGGCCCCCGCCCATGGCGTCGATCTCGGGGGTGATGTCGGACACCCGGGGGATGTGGCGGGCGTCCGGGTCCTTGCGCGGATCGGCGGTGTAGAGGCCGTCGACGTCCGACAACAGGGCCAGGAGATCGGCGCCGATCATCTGCGCCACCCGCGCCGCCAGCCGGTCGTTGTCGCCGTAGCGAATCTCTTCGGTGGCCACGGTGTCGTTCTCGTTGACCACGGGCACGGCGCCCAGGCCCAGCAGGGTCTCGACCGTGGCCCGGGCGTTCAGCCAGCGCCGGCGCACCTCGGTGTCGTCGCGGGTCAGCAGCACCTGGGCCACGGCCAGGGCGTGGGGCTCGAACGCCTCCTCCCAGGCCCGCATCAGCAGCGACTGGCCGGCGGCGGCGGCGGCTTGTTTCTCCTCGAGCGACACCTTGCGCCGTCCCAGGCCCAGCCGGCGCCGGCCCAGGGCCACCGACCCGGAGGAGACGATCAGCACGTCGCAGCCGCGCTTGCGCAGCCGCGCGGCGTCGGCCGCCAGAGTCGCCAGCCAGACGGCGTCGGCCTTGCCGCTGTCGTCATCGACCACCAGGGACGAGCCGACCTTGATCACCAGCCGGCGGATGTTTTCGAGGGGATTGGCGCCGCTCATTGCGGCCGCCAGTCGCCGCTGGGCGCCCCGCCCTCGGCGGCGGTCAGCACCCGGCCCTCGCGGATCTTGGCCAGGGCCGCGCGCAGCAATTCCTTCACGCCCTCGCCGGAAACGCCCGAGACGAAGGCCACGGGCTTGCCGCAGGCGGCCGCCAGCTCGGCCGCCTTTTCCTGGCGGACCTCGGCGTCGAGGGCGTCGACCTTGTTCAGGGCCACGATCTCGGCCTTGTCCTCCAGCCCCTCGCCATAGGCCACCAGCTCCTCGCGCACCGTGTGGTAGGCCGCGCCGACGTCGTCCTGGGTCCCGTCGACCAGGTGGATCAGCACCGCGCAGCGTTCGACATGGCCCAGGAACCGGGTGCCGATGCCGACGCCTTCCGAGGCGCCCTCGATCAGGCCGGGGATGTCGGCCAGGACGAAGCGCTCCTCGGCCGACAGGTCCACGACCCCCAGGTTGGGCGTCAGGGTGGTGAAGGGATAGGCGGCGATCTTGGGCTTTGCCGCCGAGGTGGCCGCCAGGAAGGTCGACTTGCCGGCGTTGGGCAGGCCGACCAGGCCGGCGTCGGCGATCAGCTTCAGCCGCAGCCAGACCCAACGTTCCTGGCCGTCCTGGCCGGGGTTGGCGTGGCGGGGGGCCTGGTTGATCGGGCCCTTGAAGCGGGTGTTGCCCCAGCCGCCGTTGCCGCCCTTGGCCAGGAGGTGTCTGGCCCCGACGTGGTCGAGGTCGACGATCAGGGTCTCCTTGTCCTCCTCCAGCACCTGGGTGCCGACGGGGACCTTCAGCACCACGTCCTCGCCGTTGGCGCCATGCATCTGGCGGCCCATGCCGTGGATGCCGGTGTCGGCCTTGAAATGCTGCTGGTAGCGGTAGTCGATCAGGGTGTTCAGCCCCTCCACCGCCTCGATCCAGACGTCGCCGCCGCGGCCGCCGTCGCCGCCGTCGGGCCCGCCGTATTCGATGAACTTCTCGCGCCGGAACGACACGGCGCCGCCGCCGCCGTTCCCTGAGCGGACGTAGATCTTGCACTGGTCGAGGAACTTCATCGCCCTCTAATGACCTCTAGGCGCGCCGGCGTCGAGAGATGGGCAGTCCCGCGGTGGACGCAACCACCGCCGCCCGGTATGCCGCGCCGGAACTCCAGGAGGGCCGCGCCCGTGTCGATCGAACCGGTATCGCTGCAGCTCTACGAGCAGGATTTCGACCGCTTCTCGGCCGAGATCGGCGCCGCCTTCGAGCGCTACGGCTTCGCGGTCCTGAGCCAGCACGGGCTCGACCAAAGTCTGGTGGATGGGGCCAACGCCCGGACCAAGGCCTTCTTCGCCCTGCCCGAAGCGATCAAGCGCCGCTACCACGTCCCCGGCGGCGGCGGGCAGCGCGGCTACACCCCCTTCGGGGTCGAGACCGCCAAGGGCGCCAGGCTGTACGACCTGAAGGAGTACTGGCACGTCGGGCGGACCCTGCCGCCGGACCACCCCTACCGCGCCTTCATGCCCGACAACCTTTGGCCGACGGAGGTCGAAGGCTTCCAGCCTTACGTGGGCGGCCTCTACGACGCCCTGGACGGGTTGGGGAAGCGGGTGCTGCGGGCCGTGGCGCGCCACCTCGGCCTAGAGGATGGCTTCTTCGACGAGCCGGTGCGCTTGGGCAACAGCATTCTGCGGCTGCTGCATTACCCCCCCGTGCCGCAGGACAGCCCCCACGTGCGGGCCGGCGCCCACGAGGACATCAATGTCATCACCCTCCTGCTCGGGGCGGAAGAGGCCGGACTGGAGCTGTTGGACCGCGACGGCCGCTGGCTGCCGGTCAACCCGCCGCCGGGCGGGGTGGTCTGCAACATCGGCGACATGCTGCAGCGGCTGACCAACCACGTCCTGCCGTCGACCAGCCACCGGGTGGTCAATCCCGCCCCCGAGCGGCGCGGGGCGGCGCGCTATTCCACGCCCTTCTTCCTGCACTTCGCCCCGGACTACCGGATCGAGACCCTGCCCGGCTGCATATCGCCTGCACGGCCCGACCGCCACCTGCCGCCGATCACCGCCGACGCGTTCCTGCGCGAGCGGCTGCAGGAGATCAAACTGATCTGACGGGCCCTGTCCCCGCCGGGCCGAAGGCGAATCGTGGCGCACGGAAATTTTAACGCTGACCGGCTAAGGTCCCCCGACCCGAGAACGGACGCCCGCCGCCCAGAATGGACGAGACCGCGCGACTGCAGGATGAGCTGCGCTATCTGCGCGAAGAGCTCGATCGCGCCCTGGACGCCAGCGCCGCGGCGGACACCGTCATGTCCGCGTTCCTGCGGCACGCCCCGGTGGCCCTGACCCTCCTCGACCGCGACCTGTGCTTCCTCAAGGTCAGCCCGCGCTGGACCGAGCGCACCGGCCTGACCGAGGAGGAGGTGGCGGGCCGCAGCGTGTACGACGTCCTGCCCTGGAGCCGTTCGCTCGCGCCGTTGCACCGGCGCTGCCTCGAGGGCGAACCCTGCGGCGACGACCACGTCATGGTCGAGCAGGCCGACGGCTCGACCTACCATGGCCGCCTGGAGATGGCGCCCTGGCTCACCGCCGACGGCAAGGTCGGCGGGATCATGGTGATGAGCCAGGACGTCACCGACATCGTCCGCTCCCGCCAGGCGGTGCGCCGCTCCGAGCAGCGGCTGACCATGGCCCTGGAGATGTTCGAGAGCGTGGTCTGGGAGATGTCCTTCCACGACCGCCGCCTGTTCGCCACCGGCGCGGTCACCGCCATCTACGACGACATCCCGACTTACAAGGCCTTCGCCGAGGACATACTGGTGGCCGTCCACGCCGACGACCGCGAGCGTGTCGGCTTGGCCTGGGACGCCCACCTGGAACACGGGACGCCGTTCCGGATCGAGTACAGGATCAAGCGGCGCGACGGGGCCGAGGTCTGGGTCGATTGCGTGGCCGAGACCCTGCGTGACTCCAGCGGCGCCCCCGAGCGGGTGATCGGGGTGATGAAGAACATCACCGAGCGCCGGCACGCTGAGCTTGTCGTGGCCCAGGCCCGCGAGGCCGCCGAGACCGCCAACCGGGCCAAGAGCGAGTTCCTGGCCAATATGAGCCACGAGATCCGCACACCGCTCAACGGGGTGATGGGGGTGGCCGGCGCCTTGGCCGGAACGCCCCTTTCCGTCGACCAGCAGCAGATGGTCCACCTGATCGAAAGCTCCGCCCATACGCTCGAGCGCCTGCTCACCGACATTTTGGACTTGGCGCGCATCGAGGCAGGACGATTTGAGATCAAGCCCGAACCGTTCGATCTGGGCGATCTGTTGCTTCAGGTCTCGGCCCTGTTCGAGCCGCGCGCGCGCGAGAAGGGCGTCGCCTTCGAGCTTAAGCTGGACGACGCCTGCAGTGGCCGGTTCACCGGCGACATGGTGCGGCTGCGGCAGATTCTCACCAACCTGCTCTCCAACGCGGTGAAGTTCACCGAAGCCGGCTACGTCCGCCTACATGTACAGGCGACGCCGGGCGCCTCCCCCGACAGCGAGCGGCTGCGGTTCACGGTCGAGGACACCGGCATCGGCTTCGACCCCGCCGCCACCTTGCGCCTGTTCGAGCGCTTCCAGCAGGAGGACGGTTCGATCACCCGCCGCTACGGCGGCTCGGGTCTGGGCCTGGCCATCTCCAAGTCCCTGGCCGAACACATGGGCGGCCTGCTCGACGCCTATTCCCAGCCCGGGTGCGGAGCGGTCTTCAGCCTGAACTTGGAGCTGTCCCGCGTGGCGGGCGAGGCCGCCGAGGCCGCACCGGTACCGCTCCCGGCCGATGTCCAACCGGCCGTCGCGGGCCCAGCCCGTCCTCCCCACGGCCCGAGGATCCTCCTGGCGGAAGACCATCCGACCAACCGCAAGGTGGTGGAGCTGATACTGGGCTCCGCCGGTGTCGAGTTGGTCAGCGTGGAGAACGGCGCCCTGGCGCTGGCCGCCGCGACGGATCAGGTCTTCGACCTGATCCTGATGGACATGCAGATGCCGGTGATGGACGGGCTGACCGCCATCCGCGCCATCCGCGCCCACGAGCGGGCCAACGGCTCGCCTCCCACCCCGATCGTGGCCCTGACCGCCAACGCCATGCCCGAGCACGCCCGGGCCTCGCAACAGGCCGGCGCCACCGACCACGTCACCAAGCCGGTGTCGGCCAAGGTGCTGCTCGACGCCGTGGCCCGCGCGACCGCCAGGGCCGCCCCCGAAACCCTGGCCGCCATCGCCTGAAGGCGGACGACAGCCGCCCGGCCTAGTTGGATATCCTTAGGCGGCCGATCGAGCCGGCGATTTGGGCGAAGGCGCTCGACAGTCCGCTGGAGTCTATGTCGTAGAACTTGTCGGGCGAGGAGGCGCAGCTCTTCAGGGCGGCGGGCGAGGTGCCCGACACGTCGATCCGCACGGTATAGATCGTGATCCCCTGCGCCTTCATGTTGGCGCAGGCCACGACCATGCGCGCGTCCATCGCCGCGGTGCGCTCGGCCGCGGTGGAGTTCTCGTCCAGGGCCACCCCGCTCGCGTTGAGCAACCGGCCCTGCCACAGGTAGCCCAGCGCCGAATAGTTCGACTTGTTGGGGTTGTCGGCCACGTCGTTGGTGTTGTCGCCGTCGGTGAGCAGCACCACGAACTTCTTGGTGTCGGCGCTGGTGTAGGCCGCCCCGTCGGAGAACGGCAGGTTCGGCGACAGCAGGTGCCAGCCCCACATCAGCCCGATCGGGATGTTGGTGTTCCCGCTCGCGTTCATCGCGGTGATCTTGTTCTTCACCGTGGTCATGTTGGTGGTCAGTCGCACGAGCGACTGCATACCGCAGCCGGCGTTCGGGCCGCCGCCGCCGGCGATGTCCTCGTCGTACTTGTTCTTGTTGCCCTGGCGCGCCTGCCAGGACCAGTTCGCGGCGCCCTCGTCGGGCAGGTAGTTGTTTCCGAACGAGAAATAGTTGTTGTGACCATGCGAGACGCTCTCGACGACGGTGTTGTCGTCGGGCTCGTCGGGAGCGAAATACGGCACGAACATCGTCTTGGGCGCGCCGCTGGAGGGCGCCGTGTCCTGGACGTCGTAGGGCGCCGGCCGGCTCTCGACGCAACCGCCCCAGCTCTCGTCGATATCGTCGAGCATGGTGAAGCGGTTGACGTTGGTCGAGCCGTTGAACAGGTCGGCGCCGTAGGCGGTGGGCTGCACGCCCGCCATCCAGGTCGAGGTCTTGTAGCTCGAGCCGAGCTTCACCGTGGCCGCGAACGGCACCACGCCGATCTTCAGCGCATTGGCGTCGGTGCTGTCGGTGGAATCCGCCAAGGTGTCCACGAGGTCGGCGGCCGCGGTCTTCAGCCGGGAAAGCTTGGTTCCGGCCATCGAGCCGGTGTTGTCCAGCACCAGCGCCACCTCGACGTGGCCCAGGCCCCATTTGACGGTGGAGGTGGCGGCGATCGGCACCGACGTGTAGCCGGCGATGGCGGTCAGGGTGGTCGGCACGCTGGTGGAGGCCGTCAGCACGACCTGGCCGTTGGTCAGGACCGAGCTCAAGGTGATGGCCCCCATGGCGGGGTTGTTCAGGTTGGCGTTCAACCAGCCCGCGGCCTTGGCGTCGATGGTGGCTTGGGGCGTGTTGGCGGGCAAGTGCGCGACCGCCAGGGCGGTGGCGTCCAGAGCGTCCTGCAGGGCGGAGCGGTTGAAAGTGGCCCGCGCCATGTCGATGCCGATGCCGGCGGCGATCACGACCGGCACCATGGCCACGGCGAAGATGGTCGCGACCGAGCCGCGGCTGTCGCGCAGCGTCGCCCCCGCCGGCCATCCAGACCTGTTCTCGTCTATGGTGCGCATCCCGCGCCGGTCCCCCGCGGCGGCCATTCTCCGCTTGGAGATCGGCCGGATGTTCGACCGGCAGTATGGCTAAGCTCCGTAAAAAAAGGCCGACGAGGCAGGGTTAGCGGAAATTCACCCTTCGGCGGGCCCAGCGCCTACCGGCGTACGCAGGCGGCCAGGTCGGCCTCGCGCACGGTGACGGCGGCGGCCCCGATCCGGCGCGAACGGCGGGCGACATAGGGGCCCGGCTGCACCGCCTTCCAGCGCAGGGGACTGGGCAGGATGGCCGCCAGCCGGGCGGCCTGCTCGCGGTTGAGCTTGGCCGCGCTGACCTTGAAATAGCGCTGCGCGGCGGCCTCGGCCCCATAGGTCCCAGGACCCCATTCGGCGACGTTGAGATAGACTTCCAGGATGCGCCGCTTGCCCCATAGGGCCTCGATCAGCAGGGTGAAATAGGCCTCCAGCCCCTTGCGGAGGTACGAGCGCCCATTCCACAGGAACACGTTCTTGGCCGTCTGCTGACTGATGGTCGAACCGCCGCGGACCTGGTTCGGCCGCCGCTGGTTGGCGCGCATGGCCTGGCGGATGGCGTCGATGTCGAAGCCGTGGTGCTCGCAGAACTTGGCGTCCTCGGCCGCGATCACCGCCTGCGGCAGGGCCGGCGAGATCGCCGACAGCGGCCGCCAGCGCTTGTGCAGGCCGTAGCCCTGCGCCAACCGCTCGATCATCAGATAGGTCACCGGCGGGGGTACGAAACGGTAGGTCGCTGCGGACAGGATCGGGATCAGCACGGCGACCAACAGGAAGGCGATGGCGACGCCTTTCAGCCAGCGCCGCCGCTTTCGTCCCCCAGCGACAGGGACGGCGGGGAGAGTCGCGGGCTCGGCCGTTCCCGCTTCGCTCTGCGGGCCGAGGCGATCGTCCGCCACGGTCATGGGGCGGCGGCCCCCACCCCGGCGCCGCCGTCCTCGTCGCCCCAGGCGACCTGGGCGCCGTCGGGAGACATCGCCAGGGCCGTGATCGGCGGCCCCTTCTCGGCCTTGACGAAGTGCAGGCCGCGCCCCTGCAGGTCAGCGACCCAGACCCGCCCGTCGTCCAGCCCGGCGGCAAGCCTCGAGCCGGCCGGCCGAGCCGCCACCCGGGACACCAGGGCGCTCTCGTCGAAGCCCACCTCGGCGGCCTCCTTGCCCATCGGGCCGCCGGCGCCGGCGAAAGGCCACACCACCGCCCCGCGCGCGCCTGAGGTCGCCATCAGGGCGCCCTTGGCCAGGAAGGCGATGGCCTTCACCTTGGACGGATAGCCGCCCATGCGCATGTCCTTGGCGTCGGCCAAACGCCAGCCGTGCAGGTCGTTCTCCTGCATGGCCGAGACCAGGAACTTGCCGTCGGGACTGAAGGCCAGGCCGATGTGGGAGCCGGCCCACTTCAGCATCACCGGCGTCTGCTCGGCGATGCGGGCGAAACGCAGGGCCACGCCGCCATAGGTCGCCGCCGCCAGGCGCCGGCCCTTGGGATCCAGCGCCACCGCCGCCACCGTCCGCTCATGGCCGAAACGGCGCGCAAAGGCCGGATCGGCCACGTCGCGCACATGGACCTCGCGGCCAGCGGCGAACACCACCAGACCCGAGGCCGCGCTGGCGTCGACCGCGTCGATCCACTTGCCCTTGGTCTCGGCCAGCTGGACCGCGCCTTCGGGCCGCGACCAGACCAGCCGGCCGTCGTCGCCGCCGGTCACCAGGCCTTCCCCGGACGGATGGACGCACGCTGCCAACACCGCCCCGTCGTGGGCCCGGACGGCTTGCCCGCCCCCGAACCGCACGGTCCCGTCTCCGAGCGCGAAGGCGGCGCCTTCACGGCAATAGAGGGCGGCGGCGACATAGGCGTCGAAGGCGTGGCTCATGGATGCGCAATATCCCGGCGACCGCCAGCTTGACCAGGGCAGGGACCGCTGTTCGGCATCCGCCGTGCGACAGTCTTTGACTCCGGCCCGGACGTCGAATTATACCCGCTCGAACCGACCTGCGCGGACAGCGCGGGTCTTGGGAGGAGTTTCTGTATGGCGGCCAAACTCGCTGGCGGTGGCGGCGGCAAGAAGTACGACCTCGGGCAGAACGCCGACATCAACGTCACGCCGTTCGTGGACGTGATGCTGGTGCTGCTGATCATCTTCATGGTGTCGGCCCCCCTGGCCACCGTCTCGATCAAGGTCGACCTGCCGCCTGCGACCCCGCCGCCTCCGAACGCGCCCAAGCCGAAGGATCCGGTCTACATCTCAATCCACAAGTCGGGCCAGCTCGCCATCTCGGACCGGGCCGCGACCAACCTCGACCGGCTGATTCCGGACGTGAGCCAAGCCCTGGCCAACTTCGACCCCTCCAAGCCGCCGAAGGACCAGACTGTCCTGATCCGCGCCGACCGGGAAGTGCTGTACGAGGACTTCATGCAGGTGGTGAACCTGCTGCAGCAGAACGCCTACTACAAGGTCGGCCTGATCAGCGAAGACCTCTGATCGGCTGAAGCCTTTTCGATCTGGAAAACGCCCCGGAGCCCGGCTCCGGG
>DATJIO010000060.1:0-20794 GCA_035493215.1 Caulobacteraceae bacterium | reverse complement strand
GCCGTCGGCGAAGCTGCGGTAGAGGTCCGCGACGCGGTCCTCCAAGTCCTCCCGGGTGGTCATTGTCCCCGCCGTTTCTCGAGTGGAAGCGTTTTGGCGAGAAGAGCGCGGGCGGGCGGCGGCGTCCACCCAAGATCCGCCGGCGCTAGCCGGGACGGGAGTGGAGCTTCAGCTCACCCGTACCAGTCGGGCGCTTCGACCGGCGCCGGGTCGAGGCGGTCGCGACTCAGGCCGGGATGCCAGGCGGGATCGTCGGCGAGGTACTCCCGCCAGCGATTGAAGAACAGGGCGATCTGGTCGCCCGCGACCTCGGTCTCGCCGCGGGACGCCCTCTCCCGGTGCGCCAGCTCGGCGAACGGGGTGCAGACGATCCGCAGTCCCATCAGCCGCAACCGCAGGCAAAGGTCGATGTCGTTGAATTCCAGGCTAAAGCGCTCGTCGAAGCCGTTCGCCGCTTCCAGCGCCGAGCGGCGGGTGGCGAAAACCGCCCCGGTGACCATCGACCAGTCGCGGTGGAGGAGCGCCCAGTCCTGGTAGGTCGGCCGATCCGCCGATTGCGCGTGCCACAGGTGGGCCGGCGCCGACAGCACCGGCGCGACGCCCGCGTGCTGCAGCCGGCCGTCGGGGAACACCAGCCGCGCGCCCACCCCCCCAACGTCGAGGTCCATGGCGAAGGTCATCAGCGCCTTCAACCAGCCCGGGCCGCACACGGCGACGTCGTCGTTCATCAGCACCAGGTGCTCGGTCTCGGACGCTCGCCACAGCCGGTTCATCTTGGCCGCATAGTTGAACGGCTCGCCGGCCGGCCTGGGCGTGGCCACCCGGCGCACGGCGAAAGGCCAGCGGGCCGGGGCGAAGACGGCGGCCGCGTCGCTGTCGTCCCCGACCAGCACCTGCAGCCGTTCCATCGGCCAGTCGGTGGCCGCCAGGCCGTCCAGCAGTTGCGACACATAGGGGGCCCCGGCAGGCCCGGACTGACGGGTGGGGACCACCAGGGTCACCGCGGGGAAGGTGTCGAAGCGGCGGCGCAGCTGCAGGCTTTCCGGGGTCAGGCCGGGGGCGACCTCGAAGGGCCGGGACCCGATCCACGCCTCCACCGCCCGGCGTCGGTCGGCCGGGGGGACGCCCGAGGGGCGCTGCGGATAGGCGGCCAGGACCTGGGGGACGCGGGCGACACCCAGGCCCGCGCCGTGGACCCGCAGGACCAGATCGTAGAGACCGGCTTCGCCCATCGCAGGGTCGATCCCGCCCAGCCGGGCCAGGGCCGAGGCGCGCACCACCACAGGCGCGCCGACATAGTCGTTCGCCAGCAGCAGCGGCAGGTTGAACTCCGGCTTCAGCCGCAGCCGCGAGCCTGGCGGCGCGCCCAAGTCGGCGTCGTCCCCGTAGAACAGATCCACGTCCGGCCGGGCGTGGATCGCCGCCTGCAGCAGGCGCGCGAACCCCGGCGCCGCGCGGGCGTCGGCCTGGACGAACACCACCCACTCGGCGTTCGTCGGCGCGGGGTCCGCCAGGATCCAGCCGCCGGGACGCAGAAGCGCGACGGCGAAGGGCGCTTCCCAGGCGACGGCGGCGAAGGTCACGCGGCGTGCTCCCCCTGGACGTCGGCCATCAGGTCGTCGAGGGCATGGCGGACGGCCTGGGCCACGGCGTCGGCCGACAGGCGCTCAGCGATGCGGGCGCGGGCGGCTTGGCCCAGGTGACGGTCGCCTGCCGAAACCAGCGCCGCGGCCGCCCGCAGAGCGTCGGCGAAGGCGGTCTCGTCCGCCTCCGCCCAGGTTCCGCCGCCGGCGTAATGGCCCGCCGCCGCGACCGGTTGCGCCGGGCGCACCGGCACGGGAAATCCGCAGCCCGCATCCAGGAAGTCGGTGCTGCCGCCGTGGTCGCTGGCCACCACCAGCTTTCCCTGGGCCATGGCCTCGGCGATGGTCAGGCCGAAGCCCTCCGACCGGTGCGGCGAGGCGTAGACGTCGGCCGCCGCGAAAAGGGCGGCCATGTCCTCACGCGTAAGTTTGCGGTCGATGACGCTCACCCCCGCGGTTCGCTCAGCAAGGGCCGCCAGGGCCGCTCCGTCTTCGGGGTTGGTCATCAGCTCCTTGGCCTTCAGCACTAGCCGCCAGCCCTGCCCGGCCAGCCCGGACGCCGAGAAGGCGCGGACGAGGGCCTCGGGGTTCTTGCGTTCCAGGTAGCTGGAGCCGTCGAAGGCGTAGAGGACCAGCCGCGCGTCCGGCGCCAGCCCCAGATCCTGCAGCACCGCCGCCCGGCCGGCGGGATCGGGCGCCGGGACGACCGGGACGACGTGGGGAACCACGGAGATCCGCGCCCGGGTCTGACCTCGGAACACCTCGGCGCCATAGCGGCTGGGCGCCCAGATCGCCTCGACCCGGTTGAAGTTGGGGCGCCAGCCGGCCGGAACCTGGTCGGTCTCCCAGACCCAAAGGCCGGCGCGGGCGCGGGCGCGGGCGATCACCGCCTGCTGTTCTTCGCCGAGCAGGGTCCAGGAATCGGGGTTGAGGTGGACGATCGCCACATCCGCCGGTCCGTCGAACTCGCGCACGACGGCGGTGGGAGCGACGCGGCCGTGGACGGCCAGGGGTTTTTCCACCGGGTGCAGGTTGAGCCGCGCGCCGGTGCGCCACAGGGCCGACAGATAGCCGCGGCTGGCCTCGCCGAGGCCGTTGTCGAAGGCCCAGGGCCCGATGAACGCCACCTTCCACGGCGGGCGGGCGGGCCCGGGCCGGAAGGGCTGGCGGACGAGGGGCCACCCGCCCCGGGGCGGCTTAGCGGGAGGCGCGGCGGCGAGGACCTGCTCGGCCATGGCCAGGTCGAAGCCGGCGGCGCCCAACACCTGGCGCCAGTCGCCGATGTCGACGCTGGGATAGGCGCCGCGCAGGGTCAGAGTCTTCACCAGGGGAAAGCCCTCGGCCAGCAGGGCGCGCCAGTCGAACACGGTGCGATTGGTCCCGTCGCCTCCCGGGAACAGGGCGGCGCACGCCAGCCCCGCCGCCTGGAGCCGCGACGCCAGCGGCACCTCGTAGGTGTATATCACCTCATCTTTATCCGACAGCGACCTGATTTCGCTGAAGAAAGCGTGCAAAGCCGCAGAGCGGATCGCCTTGCGCTTGAACGCCAGGAAGAAGCTCTGCAGGTGCCAGGCCTGCTCCCAGCTCTCGGTCGCGCCGACGACGTCGGCGGGGCTGGCCTTCACCCGGTCGAGCACCGGCTTCAGGTCGGCGGGGCGGGCCGGACCGATCAGGCTGTCGTTGAGCAGCAGCAGCGTGTCGGCCGCGAACAGGCCCGGCTCGCAGCGCATGGCGTGGGCCCATGCGGCGAAATCGTAACCCTGGTTGTCGCGGACGAAGGCTCCGGCCAGGCGCTCGGCGATGGCGGGGTCCAGGACGAAGGGCCGGTCCGTGGCCGCGACCAGCACCACCCGCACCCCCGCGGCGTCCAGGGCCGCCAGATAAGGGGCGACATTGGGCTTCAACCGGCCCTCTGGGGCGTGGGCGACGAACAGGGCTACGGTCCGGCCTTCCACCGGCTGCAACTCCTTCAGGGTCTCGATGCGGGCGTCCGAGACCGGACGGCCGGCGGGCTCGCGCCGGTGGGGCGAGGGACTGAACCCCGCCGCCCGGCCAACCAGCAGGAAGTGCGCAAGCGGATCGGCGCCGGCGTCGGGGCGGCACTCCGGGTGGCACTCGGCGTACCAGGCCGCGTCGAAACCCGGCGACGGGTCGCGCATGGCCTTCGCGCCTTGCGTCACATAGTGGTCGAGGGGCGTCGCGGCGGCGGCCGAGGCCGGATTGTTCTGCCGATACCAGCGGGTAAGGAAGACGGGATTGGGGTCCCGGTCCTCCGCCGCGCCGAAGGCGATGTAGTGGGCCAGCGGATTGACCCCGGCGGTGTCGGGGTAGGTCTGGGCGTACCAGGCGGCGTCGAACCAAGGGCTCGGCCGCAGGCCCGCCGCCCAACCGGGGCCCAGATAGTGGTCCAGGGGGTTGGCCGTCCCCACCTGCGGATAGGTCCGGGCGTACCAGGCCGGATCGAAGAGGGGCGAGGCGGCGATCAGCTTCCGGTGGCGGCGGGCCGCCAGCCGGCGGTGCAGTCCCCGCGCCGCTAGCGGCGTCTTCCGCAATAGCTGCCGCCAATCCATCATCCCCGCGGCCTATAGCATGGCGACGATCCGGCAAAGCCGTCGCAGCGGGCGGACAGGCCCCCCGGCCGCTGTCGCGGTTGTTCCTAAGCCGGCGCCAGGGGCAGGCGCACGCGGGCGGTCAGGCCGCCCTCGCCGGCTGCGCTCAGGCCGACCTCGCCGCCGTGGGCGCGGGCGATGGAGCGGGCCACCGCCAGCCCCAGGCCGATGCCGCCGGTGTCGCGCGACCGCGACGGCTCGCTGCGGTAGAAGGGCTGGAACACCCTTTCCAGCTCGGACTCGGACAGGCCGGGCCCCTGGTCCAACACCTCGACAACCCCTTCGCCGCCCTCGGCGCGGACCCTCACCCGCGCGGTTCGGCCATATTTGACCGCGTTGTCGATCAGGTTGGCGAACAGCCGCTCCAGCCCCAGGGCGTCGGCCTCGACGATCAGCGGCTCGGCAGCGGCCAACTCGACATCGCCGCCGGCGGCGGCGGCGTTGTCGACCGCGCACTCCACCACCGACAGCAGGTCCAGCCGCTCGCGGGGGCGGGCCTCGGCGCCTTCGCGGATGAAGGCCAGCACCGCGGCCAGCATCTGCTCCATCTGGCAGACGTCGGCGGCCAGGCTGGCCTTCAGCTCCGGCGGCGCCTTCTCCAGCTTGAAGCGCATCCGCGCCAGGGGCGTGCGCAGGTCGTGGGAAATCGCCGCCATGGTGGCGGTGCGGTCCTGGACGTAGCGCTTGAGCCGCACCTGCATGTCGTTGAAGGCCCGCGCGGCGGCCCCGATCTCGGCCGGGCCGCGCAGCTGGATCAGCGGGGCGGTGGGGTCGCGCCCCAGCCGCTCGGCCGCCCCGGCGAAGGCGCCCAGGGGGGCGGTGATGCGCCGGGCGAACAGGTAGCCCACCGGCGCCAGCACCGCCATGCAGCCGAGGAACCAGACCAGCAGCCGCCGCTGCCAGTCGTTGAGGAAGGGCTCGGGCGAGGGCTCGACCACCACCCAGCGGCCCGACGCCTGGCGCAGGGCCGCGGTGAACTCGCCGATCACCGGCCGGTCAGCGTCGATGCGGCCGAAGCCGAAGCCCGGAAACGGTCCCGCCCCAGGCCGGCCGACGAACATCTGAGCGCCGCGCTCCCCCGGCGGGCCGAAGCCGGCGGGGCGGGGCCTTGGCGCGCCGCCGTCGGGCCGGAGCCTGGGGGCGCCGCCGTCGGACCGGAGCTGGACTACCGGCTGGCCGGGCCCCTGCACCGCGCCGCCCGGACCGCCGCCGGCAGCCGCCGCGAACGGAAGCGGGCGGTTCATGCGGAAGACCACACGGTCCGGGGCGACGCCCAGCAGCTCGGCCAGGATCCGGTGCGGCCGTTCGGCGAAGCGCGCCTCCATCCCCGCGCCCGGGGGGGTCGCACGCTCGCTACGCTGCAGCGCGCGGCCCTCGCCGGCCTGCAGGGACGACCCTTCCAGGGCCGCGGCGATTTCGGACAGGCGGTAGACCTTGGGAGGCTCGGGGGGCAGGAACAGCACCAGGGCGACGGTCACCGCCTGGACAGCGATGAGGCCCGCCGCCAACAGGCCCATGATCTGCAGGGCGAGGGGCGCGCCGACGGTCCGGCCCGGCGCGGTCGCGGGGGTCATGCCCTTACGACCCGCTCGTCCAGCATGTAGCCGGCCCCGCGGAAGGTGCGGATCAGGGCCTCGCCGCTGGAGGCCACCAGCTTGCGGCGCAGGCGGCTGATCTGGACGTCGATGGCGCGATCGAACACCTCGGCGTCGCCGCCGCGGGCGTGCTCCAGCAGCTCCTCGCGCGACAGGATGCGGCGGGGGCGCTCCAGGAAGGCGCACAGCAGGGAGAACTCGCCGGCGGTCAGCAGCACCACCACCCCGGTGGGCCCCCGCAGCTGGCGGCGCACCGCGTCCAGCCGGTAGCCGGCGAACTCGTAGGCCCGGCCCGCGGCGGCGTCGACCGTGCCGGCTTCGCGACGGCGCAGCACCGCGCGGACCCGCGCCAGGAGCTCGCGCGGGCTGCACGGCTTGGCCATGTAGTCGTCGGCCCCGAGCTCCAGGCCCAGCACCCGGTCGATCTCCTCGCCAAGGGCGCTGATCATGATGACGGGCGGGCCGCCGACGTCGCTCAGCCGCCGGCAGATCGACAGCCCGTCCTCGCCGGGCAGCATCACGTCGAGCAGCACCAGCTGGACGGCCTCTTCGTCCAGCACCTGCTGCATCCCGGCCGCGTCGCCGGCGACACGGACGTCGTAGCCGTGCTCGGCCAGGTAGCCGGCGGTCTGCTCACGCAGGCCCGGATCGTCGTCGACGATCAGGATGCGGGCGAGCGGCTGGGGATCCTGGGCTGGACGCATGGAGGGGCCGATGACCTCGAACTGTGGCGACAGTAGCGCATTTCCACCAACTCAGAACGCCAGCCGCACCCGGATCTGGGCGTCGCCTTCCAGGTAGCCGTTACGCTGCTCGGCCCCGGCGCTCAGCGAAAAGTCGTAGAGTTCGTTGCCGGCCTTCAGGCTCAGCCGGCCCATCGCCCCGCCCGATTCCTGCCCCAGGGCGTAGATGCTGAAGCTGTCGCCGCCGGTGAAGTGGGCCTGGGTCACCCCCGGGTCGCTGGACAGGATGCTCCGGTAGCCGACCTCCAGCTCGGGCCGCCAAGTGAAATCGTGGCCGAACGAGGCCCCGATGACCAGTGACGCGGTGGCGCTGGCCTCGTGGCCGTTGCGGCGCGCGACGGTCAGGTCGAAGGCGTCGCCCCCGCCGGTCTCGGCATAGCCGCCCTGGGTCAGGCGGTAATAGTCGAGGTGGGCCTGAGGCCGCAGGTAGAGGGCGCCGAGGTCGGCCTGATAGGCGACCCCCGCCCGGGCGTTGGCCGACCAGCCGCCGGCCTTGGCCGAGGCGGTGCGGCTCAGGGTGGTCACGCCGGTCGAATCGACCATGAGCAACTGGCGCGCGAAGGTGTAGCGCACGTAGCCGGCGCCAGCGCCGGCATCCAGCCGCAGCCCGCCCAGGGAAGCGCGCCAGTAAACCCCGGCGCCCAGGTCGGTGAGGGTGGCCTTGCCGTCGCCGGGCAGGTCGGGATTGTGGGAGTCTCCGGTGGTGAAACTGGCCTTCACCCCCAGGACGCCCAGGCCGCTGTCGCGCTCCAGCCCGCCGGCGATGCCGAAGCCCAGGGCCCGGTAGGCGGCCCCTGCGGCGCTGCTCGACTGCCGGGCGCCCACGGTGATCTCCTGCACCCAGGCCGCCGCGGGGCCGCCCTCGGCCTGCACCCGGGACACCGCGCGCGCGGCCAGGGAGGCCATGCGGAAGGCGCCGCCGGAATAGTCCGGCAGCATCTGGTTGTAGACGCCGAGGAAGCTGGCCCGGTCCTGCTGGGCGAACAGGGCCGACTGCACCGCCGCGTCGGCGGGCAGGGCCTTGGAGATCGGGTCGTAGGCCGCCGTCTGGGCGGCGTCGAACTGCGCCTCCGCCGCGGTGCGGCGACGCACGTCGAGGTTCAGGGTCCCCGCCGCCTGGTCGTACCGGAGGCCGGCGATGACCACATAGGGGGTCTCGGTGGTCAGGCCGGCGACCGAGCCGAGGTTGAGCGCCGGGGACGAGATCAGGGTGTAGCTCTGCGCGGTGGTCACCCCCGAGAGGAGGTTGATCCCGATCTTGGAGCCGGTGGCCAGGGTCGCCGCCCCGGTCACCTGGTAGCGGGTGGCGCGGGCGTTGGCGGAATCGACGGCGAAGCTCAGGGTCCCCGCAGCGCCGACGTTGAGGGTCTGCACCTGCAGGGTCGCGGGGTTGGTGTTGGTGAGGGTCCCATTGGCCACGCCGATGGTCAGCCCCGGGCCGGTGTGGGCCAGGAAGCCGGTGTAGACCGCCCCCCCGTCGATGCTCAGGCTCGAGGCCGCCGAGCCCAGGTCGAGCGCCCCGGTCAGGGTCCCGGCCTGCAGCGACACCGTGTTCGGGCCCGACCCCAGCAGCACGTCGCCGGTGATCGCCGGGCTGACCGGGGTTGTGCCGGTGACGGTGACCACGCCCGCGGAATCGGTAGTGCTCGACAGCACGATGGGGCTGGGATTGGCGGTCTGGGTAAGGGTCACGCCGGTGGTGTTGGCGCGCAGGTCCAGGGCGATCGCCCGTCCGGCGGTCGCACCCCCGGTGGTCGACGGCGACAGGGAGGCGCTGATCTGGCCCTGGTTGTTGACGGTGGTTAGGCTGCCGCTGAGGTCGGCGACGGCCGTGGCCGAGGCGCTGGGCCCGACGGCGTTGGCGCTGATGAAACCGTAGTTGTTCAGGGTCGGCAGGGCGCCGCCGGCCTGGACCTGCACGGCGGTGGCCGTAGCGTTCGACGGGGTGACGACGACCGCCGAGTTCAGCAGGCTGGCGCTGATGGAATTCTCGACCCGCAGCTCAGGGACCACCGCGCCGGCGCCGAGCCGGAGCGCCGTTGAGGCGGCCTCGTAGGCGGTCGCCGTGATGGAGCCGCTCACTCGGACGCCGCCGGCCAGGGTGGCCGTCGAGCCGGTCCCGCCGATCTGGGCGCCGGTGGCCGAAACGCCGTCGTAGAGCCCCTGGCTGCTGACGCCGCCGGCCACGATCAGGCCGTAGGCGTTGGCTCCGGTCCCGAAGGCGCCGATGGAGACGCTGCGTCCGGCGCCGCCCACCAGCAGGGCCGGAGCCGAGCCGAAGGAAACCACCGAAGCCGTGGTCTGAGCGCTGTCGATGATGCCGTCGGCGTCCTTGTCGGTGGTTGTGTCGGTGGTGACGGTCCCCACCGGCGTGGCGCCCAGGAGTATCCCCCCCGCCACGTCGCCCCCGACCACCAGGGCCGGACCCGACTGAAGCTGCTCGGACGGGGTGGCCTGGATCAGCTTGAGGGTGTCGACGACGGTGCTGCGGACCGAGGTGCTGAAACCGTTGCTCGAGAGCGACGAATAGACCCGCAGGGGCCCGCCGATGTCCCCCAGGCTTGCGGCGACGGAGCCCGTCCCCGAGACGCTGACCGGGCCGGTGATCAGCACCTCGCCCGACACCGGGGCGGTGGTGCGCAGGCCGAAGGCGTTGTCGCCGGTCACGCCGATGGTGCCGGTGTGGAAGATCGAGCCCTGCAGCGGGGCCTCCACCGAGATGCCCGCCGAGGCGTTGCCCTCGACGAAGATGTTGCCGCTGCTGCTCAGGCTACCGACGAAGGGGGACGCGCCCACGACCCGCACGCCGTAGCGGGACGAGCCGGAGGCCAGGGGAGATTCGAAGACCCCGTCGGCGTTGCTGTCGACCGGGGTGTAGTTTTCGATGACGTTGATGGCGCCGGTGTTGGTGAAGGCGCCGGTGGTTCCGCCCTGGATCAGCACGCCGGTGGCGTTGCTGGCGTCGTCGAACTGGATCGTCCCTGCGTTGGTGACCGCATTGTTGCTGTCCAGGACGACTGCGGCGCCGGCCGCCGTGAGCTTGATCGAGCCGTTGGCGTCGATGGTCACGTCGTCGGGGGCGCCGTTGTTGGCGCCGGACGTCGCGATCGGGGTGGTGCGCGCGTTGGAGACGGTGGCGGCGAAGGCGGGGGCGGCGAAAGCCAGGACGATCGGCCCGAGGGCCGCAGCGGCGAACAGGGAACGGCGCATGGGGAATCCGATGTGGACGGGAGTCCGGTTCTTGCGGCCCAATCTGGCCGTGCGATGTCCGTAATCCGACGGTCGGATTTCACTTTTGCAAGACAACGCCGGCGCCGCTGCGGCTTCGCCACAAAGCCGCCGTGTTCGGGGGGCGGGCTTTAGGCGAAATACCGTCTCTTCGCAGGGAGAAACCAAGCCGCCGCCCCTGGGGCGCCGGGCAGGATGACACGCCCCTTTCCCAAGCGTACCTTGCCAAATTGCGCGCCGGCAGGACCGGCAAGCGCGGAGAACCGGCGATGGCCTACAACATCACTGTCAACGGCAAGGCGCGCACCGTCGACGCCGAAGGGGACATGCCCCTGCTGTGGGTGCTGCGCGACGTCCTCGACATGAAGGGGACCAAGTTCGGCTGCGGCGCGGCCTTCTGCGGCGCCTGCACCGTGCACCTGGACGGGACGCCCGTCCGCGGCTGCCAGACCCCGCTGTCGCGGGTCGGCGACAAGAAGATCACCACCATCGAGGGGATCGGCGACACCGCCGTCGGCGCCAAGGTCCAGGCCGCGTGGCAGGAGGTCGACGTGATGCAGTGCGGCTACTGCCAAGCCGGCCAGATCATGTCGGCCGCGGCGCTCTTGACCCGCACGCCCAAGCCCACCGACGAGCAGATCGACCAGGCCATGAATGGCAACATCTGCCGCTGCGCCACCTACAACCGCATCCGCGCCGCCATCCGGAAGGCCGCCGGCCTTCCCGCCTCGACGGAGGCCTGAGCCATGAACGCGCCGTTCAAAGCCATTGCTTCTCCTAGGATTTCCCGCCGCCTATTCCTGCGCGCCGGGGTCGCCGCCGGCGGCGGTTTCTACCTCTCGGCCCGCTTGCCCGGGATCGCCCAGGCCGCGGCCGCCGGCGCCCCGACGGTCACCGGCCCCGCCCTGAACGCCTACCTCAAGATCGCGCCCGACGGCCTGGTCACCATCGTCGCCAAGAACCCCGAGTGCGGCCAGGGCATCAAGACCATGCTGCCCATGCTGATCGCCGAGGAGCTGGACGTGGACTGGAAGGACGTCCGCATCGTCCAGGCCATGAACGACCCGGTGAACTACCCCCGCCAGGTGGCCGGCGGCTCCACCGCCACCCCCACCAACTGGATCCCGATGCGCCAGGTCGGCGCGGCCGGCCGCGCCATGCTGATCCAGGCCGCTTCCCAGACCTGGGGCGTTCCCGCTGCCGAGTGCACGACCACCCCCGGCGCGGTCCACCACGCCGCCTCCAAGCGCCAGGCGAGCTACGGCCAGCTCGCCGCCGCGGCCGCCGCGGTCCCGGCCCCCAAGCTCGATACCCTGGCGCTGAAGGACCCCAAGGCCTTCCGCATCATCGGCAAGGCCACCCCCAACATCGACGGCCCGGCGGTGGTCACGGGCAAGCCCCTGTTCGGCATCGACGCCGTGGTCCCGGGGATGAAGTTCGCCGTCTACCAGAAGTGCCCGGTGTTCTACGGCGCGTGCATGGAAGCCAACCTGGCCGAGATCAAAGCCCTGCCCGGCGTCAGCGACGCCTTCATGGTCGACGGGAACAAGGACCTCGGGGGCCTGTCCAGCGGGGTGGCGATCGTCGCCGACACCTGGTGGCACGCCAACAAGGCCCGCGCGGCGCTGAAGGTGCGCTGGGACGAAGGCGCGATGGCCGACCACTCCTCGGCCGGTTACGCCGCCCTGGCCAAGGCCCTGGCCGCAAAACCGCCGGAAAAGAACATCCGCAAGGACGGCGACGTCGACACCGCCTTCGCCGGGGCGGCCAAGGTGGTCGAGGCCGAGTACAGCTACCCCTTCGTCTCGCACCAGCCGCTGGAGCCGCAGAACTGCACCGCCCGCTGGACCGACGGTAAGCTGGAGCTCTGGGCTCCGTCGCAGAACCCCGAGCCCGGCCGCCAGCTGGTGGCCAAGACCCTGGGGGTGAAGCCCGAGGACATCGCCATCCACATGCAGCGCTGCGGCGGCGGGTTCGGCCGGCGCCTGTCCAACGACTACATGGTCGAGGCCGCCGCCATCGCCCGCCAGGCCAAGGTCCCGGTCAAGCTGCTATGGTCGCGCGAGGACGACATGCGTCACGACATGTACCGTCCCGGCGGGTTCCATCACCTCAAGGCCGGGCTGGATTCATCAGGTAATATCGTGGGTTGGAAGAACCACTTCATCTCATACGGCGCCGACGGCAAGTTCATCAATTCGGCCGACTGTTCCCCCACCGAGTTCCCGGCGCGGTTCATCCCCAACTACCAGCTCGACACCTCGCTGATCGCCACCCAGGTCCCGACCGGGCCGATGCGGGCGCCGCGCTCCAACGCCCTGGCCTTCGTGTTCCAATCCTTCGCCGACGAACTGGCCCATGCGGCGGACAGGGACCCGCTGGCGTTCCAGCTCGCCCTGCTGGGCGAGCCCCGGGTGTTCGGCGAGAAGAACAGCCGCGACGGCTACGATTCCGGGCGGATGAGCGCGGTGCTGAAGCTGGTCGGCGAGCGGTCGGGCTGGGGCAAGCGCAAGCTGCCGGCGCGCACCGGCATGGGCGTGGCCCACTTCTTCAGCCACCTGGGCTATTTCGCCGAGGTGGTGGAGGCGACCGTCGCCGACAGCGGCCAGGTTCGGGTGAACAAGGTCTGGGTGGTCGGCGACGTCGGCTCGCAGATCATCAATCCGAGCGGGGCCGAGAACCAGGTCCAGGGCTCGGTGCTGGACGGCATAGCCCAGGCGCTCGGCCAGGCCATCACCTTCGAGAACGGCCGCACCAAACAGTCCAACTTCGGCGAGTACCCGCTGATGCGGATGTCCGCCGCGCCGCCGGTGGACGTGCACTTCCTGCTCTCGGACAACCCGCCGACGGGCCTGGGCGAGCCGGGCCTGCCGCCGGTGGTCCCGGCCCTGTGCAACGCGGTGTTCGCCGCGACCGGGGTGCGGGTGCGCCACCTGCCCATCGACACGGCGGAGCTGAAGACGGCTTAGAACTGCCCTATATACCGCTCACCCCCGGCGGAGTTGGGTTCGTGCAGGACTGGCCTGAATACGGATTGACCTCGGACGTGCGCGGCGTGCTGGCCGAGGCCCTGCGCGCCGACACGCCGTCGGTGATGGTCACCCTGCACGCGGCCGAGGGCGCCACGCCGC
This sequence comes from Caulobacteraceae bacterium, assembly GCA_035493215.1. GTDB lineage: Bacteria > Pseudomonadota > Alphaproteobacteria > Caulobacterales > Caulobacteraceae > NCED01. Next base: position 7,905 of record DATJIO010000060.1, on the reverse strand, counting down.
TCGGCCTTGGCGCCCAGATGCTGTTCGCCGGGGAGGCGCGGGCCGGGTTCCTGTCCGGCGGCTGCGTCGAGGGGGACGTGGCGCTGCAGGCCGACGCGGTGCTGGAGAGCCTTGAGCCGCGCCGGCTGATCTACGGCCGCGGCGGCCCTGCGGACATCCAGCTCCTGTGCGGCTCGCGCATCGAGCTCCTGGTCGAGCGCATCGACCCCGCCAGCGCCGCCGCCCGGCGCCTGGCCGCCCTTTCGGCCGCGCGGCGCCCCGCCCTGTGGCTGTCGGACGGAACGACCCAAGCCTCCCTGGCCGAAGGCGAGGCCCCTAACGGCCTGCCCCGATCCCTGCGCGAGGCCTTCGCCGAGGCCCTGATCCATCCGGCCTTGGCCGGCGGCGCCGGCGGCGCGGTGTTCCGCCGCTTCGACCCGGCCGCGCGGCTGGCGGTGGTGGGGGCCGACCCCATCGCCCTGGCCATCGTCGGACTGGCGGTGCAGAGCGGGCTGGAGACCTTCCTGATCCGTCCCAAGGGACCGCAGGCCGCGCCCCCCGTCGCGGTGGCCGGCTACCTGCGCACCCCCCCGGCCCAGGCCCTGGCCAGCATCGGCCTCGACCCCTGGACGGCGGTGACGGTCGCGACCCACGAGCTGGAGACCGACCACGCCGCCCTGCTGGCGGCCCTGCCCACGGAGGCGGCTTATGTCGGGGTGCTGGGCAGCCGCAAGCGCATCCCCGAACGGCTCGGCCGCCTGCGGGCCGAGGGCCTGGGCGAGGCCGAACTGATGCGGCTGAAGGCGCCCATGGGCCTGGATATCGCCGCCCGCGCCCCCTGGGAGATCGGCCTGTCGGTGCTGGCCGAGGTGGTCGCGGCGTTCAAGGCCCGAGAGGCCCGCCGCACCTGGCCCGAGCCCGCGGCTGCGGCCGGCGCGCGCCGGGCCGGGGTGTGACCGGCCTGCACGCCCTGGTCCTGGCCGCCGGGGCCGGGACGCGTTTCGGCGGCCGCAAGCTGCTGGCGCCCTTCCGCGACGGCCGCCTGATCGACGGCGCCCTGGCCGCGGCCCTGGCCGCCCCGGTGGAGACCGTGACCGTGGTGGTCGGCTACGACGCCCAGGCGGTGCGGGCCGCCGCGATCGCCTTCGCCGCCGACGTGGGCGAGACGCGACTGCACGTCGTCGAGGCGCCCGACCACGCCGAAGGGCTCGCCGGATCGCTGCGAGCGGGAATCGCCGCCTTGCCGGGGAACACTCGCGGCGCGCTGGTGTTTCTGGGCGACATGCCCCTGGTCCCCTTCGACGTCCTCGCCCCCCTCGCCCAAGCGTTATCCGGCGGAGCGCCCGCGGCCGTGCCCGTATTCGAGGGCCGGCGGGGCCATCCCGCGGCCCTGTCCGAGAGCCTGTTCCCCGAGTTGCTGGCCCTGAGCGGCGACCGCGGGGCGCGCGACCTGCTGGAGGCCCTGGGCGCGGCGGTGGTGGAAGTCCCTGCCCCCGACGCCGGGGTGCTGATCGACGTCGACGCCCCGGCCGACCTCGAAAACCTTCCGGGGGCCTGAGCATGGACATGGCCCTGGAGGTCAACGGGCTCCTGCACCGGCTGGCGGTCGATCCGCGCACCACCCTGCTCGACGCCCTTCGCGAGCACCTGGACCTAACCGGGACCAAGAAGGGCTGCGACCAGGGCCAGTGCGGCGCTTGCACGGTGCACATCGATGGGCGGCGCGAGCTCGCCTGCCTGACCCTGACTGTGGCGGCGCAGGGCAAGGCGGTCACGACCATCGAGGGCCTGGCCGGCGCCGACGGGAGCCTGCACCCGATGCAGCAGGCCTTCGTCGACCACGACGCCCTGCAGTGCGGCTACTGCACCCCCGGCCAGATCATGTCGGCCGTGGCCTGCGTCGCCGAGGGCCACGCGGGCAGCGACGACGAGATCCGCGAATACATGAGCGGCAACCTGTGCCGCTGCGCCGCCTATCCCAACATCGTCGCCGCCGTGCGCGCCGCCCGGACCAAGATGGAGGGCGCCTGATGCGTCCCTTCGCCTATGTCCGCGCCGCCGACGCCGCTGAGGCCCTGCGCTTGGGCGGCGAGGCCGGGGCCCAGTACCTGGCCGGCGGGACCACCCTGATCGACCTCGCCAAGCTGGACGTGATGCGCCCCGAAACGGTGGTGGACCTGGGCGGTCTGGCCGCCCGCCACGGCGCGATCGCCGCCGACGGCTCGGGCCTGACCCTGGGCGCGATGGCGCGGATGGCCGAGGTCGCCGAGCACCCCGCAGTGCTGCGCGACTACCCGGTAATCGCCCAGTCGCTGCAGCTCGCCGCCAGCCAGCAGATCCGCAACATGGCGACCCTGGCGGGCAACCTGCTCCAGCGCACCCGCTGCCCCTATTTCCGCGACGTCAGCTGGAGCCAGTGCAACAAGCGCGTCCCCGGCTCGGGGTGCGCGGCCATCGGCGGGGTCAACCGGCGGCTGGCGGTGCTGGGGGTGAGCGAGGCCTGCATCGCCAGCTATCCCGGCGACTTCGCCCAGGCCCTGGTGGCCCTGGACACCGTGGTCGAGCTGACCGGAGCGGAAGGGTCGCGCACCCTGCCCCTCGAACAGCTCCACCGCCTGCCGGGGACCACGCCGCACATCGAGACCGAACTGAAGCCGGGCGAGCTGATCACCGCCCTGCGCGTGCCCGCGGCCCGGTGGACCCGGCGCTCGCTCTATCTGAAGGTACGCGACCGGGCGTCCTACGAGTTCGCCGCCGCGTCCGCCGCCGTGGCCCTGGACATCCACGAGGGCGCGGTGCGCGAGGCGCGGATCGCGCTGGGCGGCGTGGCGACCAAGCCGTGGCGGGCCCGCGAGGCCGAGGCCCTGCTGGCCGGCAAGCCGCTGGACGAGGCGGCGGCGACCGCGGCGGCCGACGCGGCCTTCGCCGGCGCAGTCACCCACGGGGACAACGCCCACAAGCCGGAGCTCGGCCGCCGCACCCTGGTGCGCGCCCTGCTCCAAGCCGCGGCGATGGAGGCCTGAGCCCAATGGCCGAAAACATGACCGAGGCTCACACCCGGCTCGGCGACGCCGCCCCCCGCGTCGACGCGCGGTCGAAAGTCACCGGCGAGGCCCGCTACCCCTCCGACATGGCCGTGGCCGACCCGGCCTATGCGGTGCTGGTGACCAGCGCCATCGCCAAGGGCCGCATCGCCGCCTTCCATCTCGACGCCGCCCGAGCCGTGCCCGGCCTGCTCGACATCCTGACCTTCGAGAACACCCAGGGCCAGGTGAAGACCCCGAGCGGGATCTTCGGCGGCCGCGAGGCCACCACCCTGGAGAGCGACCGGATCTGGCACGACGGCCAGATCATCGCCGTGGTCGTGGCCGAGAGCTTCGAGGCCGCCCGCGAAGCCGCCTACAGGGTCGGCGTCGATTACGAGGCTGAGCCCCCGTCGGCCGGCTTCGACGCGCCCGGAGCCGAGGAGCGGGCGACGGCCGGGATCGAGGGCGGCCGCCAGGACATCAGGGTCGGGGACGCGGACGGGGCCTACGCCGCCGCGCCGGTCAGGGTCGAGGCCCGCTACTCCACCCCGACCCAGCACCACAACGCCATGGAGCTCTTCACCACCACCTGCCTGTGGGAGGGCGGCCGGCTGACCATCCTGGAGCCGGGCCAGTTCGTGTACCGGCGCAGCTACATGGCCGAGGCCTTCGGCATCGCCCCCACCGACGTGCACGTGATCTCGCACCATGTCGGCGGCGGCTTCGGCGGCAAGCATTCCGGGGTGGCCCGCACCGCCCTGATCGCCCTGGCCGCCAAGCGGCTGAACCGGCCGGTGAAGCTGGTCGCGACCCGGGACCAGGGCTTCACCATCGCCACCTACCGGGCCGAGACTCGCCACCACGTCAAGCTGGCGGCCGGGCGCGATGGGCGGCTGCAGGCCCTGGCGCACGAGGGCTGGGAGGTCACCTCCCGCCCGTCGGACTACAATGTCGGCGGGACCGAGACGACCGCGCGCCTCTACGCCTGCCCCAACATCGCGACCAAGGTCTCCATCGTCCACGCCGACCGCAACACCCCCGGCTTCATGCGCTCGCCGGCCGAGGTCCCCTACATGTTCGCCCTGGAAAGCGCGATGGACGAGCTGGCCGTGGCCCTGGGCATGGACCCGGTCGAGCTGCGCCGGGTCAACGACGCGACGCGCGAGCCGGTCGGGGGCCTGCCCTACACCTCGCGCCCGCTGATGGCCTGTTTCGACCGGGCGGCGCAGGCGTTCGGCTGGAGCGGGCGCGATCCCCGGCCGGGGTCGATGCGCGCAGGCGACTGGAAGATCGGCTGGGGCTGCGCCGCGGCCTGCTATCCCACCCACGTCGGAGCCTCGGCTGCGCGGGTGCTCCTGTCGTCCGACGGGACCGCGCGGGTGCAGGTGGCCTTCGAAGAGATCGGCCAGGGCGCCTACACCATGGTCGCCCACACCGCCGCCGACAGGCTGGGGCTGCCCATCTCCCGGGTGCGCGTGGAGCTGGGCGACACCGACCTGCCGCCGGGGACGGTGGCCGGCGGCTCCAACGGCACGGCCTCGACCGCCAATGCGGTGGCGCAGACCTGCGAGCTTGTGCGCGCCCGTCTGGCCGAGGCCGCGGTCCGGGCCAACGAGGGCCCGTTCGTCGGGGCCGACCCAGCGACCCTTAGGCTGGAGGCCGGGACCCTGGCGGGCCCGAACGGGTCGGAGCCCCTCGACAAAGCCCTGGCCCGGATCGGCGGCGCAGTCGAGATCGAGGGCGAATATGTCCCGCCGGGGACGCCGTCCGGCGCCATCGGCCGGCTGGCCCGGGGCATCCCCACCTTCACCGGCGGCCACTTCCACCCGGACCGGATCCAATACGCCTTCGGCGCCGAGTTCGTGGAGGTGCGGGTCCACGCCCGCACCGGCGAGGTGCGCGTCCCCCGCATCGTCGGCGCCTTCGCCGCGGGGCGGATCGTCAACCGCACCACCGCCCACAGCCAGCTGATGGGCGGAATGATCTGGGGGATCGGCTCGGCCCTGCACGAGGAGACCGAGATCGACGTTCGGGCCGCCCGCTACACCAACGACAACCTCGCCGACTACCTAATCCCGGTGAACGCTGACGTCGGCGCGGTCGAGGTGATCTTCGTGGCCGACGAGGACACCGTGGTGAACCCCTTGGGCGTCAAAGGGATCGGCGAGCTGGGCAACGTCGGGACCAACGCCGCGGTGGCCAATGCGGTGTTCCACGCCACCGGGGTGCGGGTGCGCGACCTGCCGATCCGGATGAAGGACCTGCTCTGAGTTCCTGCCGTTGCGGCAAAAAAAGCCCCGCCGGAGGGTCTCCGGCGGGGACGAGGTCGGAAGGGAACCTGAAAGCGCAATCGGGCGGCTTTCAGAAAGACATACGGGGCGATCGAAACGATCCCTCAGGCTCTTTCCCGCCGCCCCGGGGAAAGGGAACAAGCGCGCGCTATGACGCATGGATAGGCAAGATTTCACGGCGTCTACTGCGATCCGTCGTGGGGGATGGGTCGGCCAGCGCAGTGTTCGCGGCCCGCTAGACTTGATCCGCCAATGTAGCGGGGGCGCGTATGGCCAAGCTTGCTGTGACCGTTCTGGGGGCAGCCCTGTTTTTCTCGTTCGCCTCGGCGGCGAGGGCCGCGGCCCTCGCCGTTCCACAGACGCCGGCAGCGGCGCCCCTGGCCGCAGGGACCCAGAGCCGCACCGTCAGCCTGACCAAGATCGTCGCCAAGGTCGACGGCGACCGCCGCTGGGCCGCGGTGCAGGCCGGGCCCCTGTGCCTGCCCACCGGCCGACTGGCCTGGGGCAAGAGCGGCGCCGACGTGCCTACCGCCGAGCTGGCCCGGGTGTTCCGCGCCGAGGTCGCGGCCGCGGGCTTCCGCGTCGACGGGGCGGCCGACGACCTGTTCGAGGAGGCCGCCAGCTTCAGCGAATACGCCGTGGCCGGCGTGGTGAAGGACGCCCAGGGCCAGCTCTGCTTCCCCGGCGCTGGGCTCGGGTCGGGCGGGGGCAAGGTCAAGGGCGCCGCCGTGCTCGAGGTCGAGTGGCAGATCTATTCCCGGCTGCAGCGCCAGGTGGTGGCCCGGGTCCAGACCCGCGCCGGGTTCGAAAGCCGGCGCGCCCTCGATGGCGGGGTCGAAGGGGTGGTGCTGGACGCCTTCGCCGAGACCGTGAAGGCCCTGGTCGCGTCCGACGCGTTCCGCAAGACCTTCCTGGGCGCCCCGGCGACCCTGGAGGAGGCGATGAAGCCGCCCGCCCAGCAGAAGATCGCGCTCACCGGCCCGGCGGCCAAGCCGCTGGACATCGGCGACGCGGTCGGCGCGGTGGTGCTGGTCCTGGCCGGCGAGGGCCACGGCTCTGGCTTCCTGGTCTCCCGCGACGGCTATGTGATGACCGACCAGCACGTGGTCGGCTCGGCCAAGCTGGTGACCGTGCGCTGGCCCGACGGGATCGAGACCGTCGGCGAGGTCGTACGCGCCGACCGGCTGCGTGACGTGGCCCTGGTCAAGACCGACCCGCGCGGCCGCGACCCCCTGCCCCTGCGCGCCGAGACCATGCGGCCGGGCGAGACCGTGTTCGCCATCGGCGCCCCGTTGGAGGAGCGGTTCCAGGGCACGGTGACCCGCGGGGTGGTTTCGGCCTACCGCACCATCGAGGGCCTGCGCTACCTGCAGAGCGACGTGTCGATCAACCCCGGCGCCAGCGGCGGCCCCCTGCTAGACGAGCGCGGCGAGGTAGTGGGGATGACCAAGTCCATCTACCGAATCGAGAGCGCGCCGACGGGGATAAACTTCTTCACCCCGACCCGTGACGCCCTCGATTTTTTGGGCGCGGCCGTCAATTAGGCTTCCGTGACAACTCCGGTCTGGCCAAGCGGCGGCCGGCGCGGCGCGCGTTTGATCGCGAGCGTGGCGCGGGTGCAACGCTAAATTCCCTCTCCCGGCTCCCGCCGGCGGGCGGGGGCGGGCATTTTCTGCGCCAACGGCCCAAGCTGACATGTCAGATCCGGGCGCCGCGGCAACAAATCATCATGTGTTGACATCGGCCGGGACCATGTCACCGGCCGGCGCTCAAATCCTGCGTAGCCAACAATATTCGCCGTACCTCTGGCAATGCTTCCAGTGGAGCCACCCTCATCACGAAGATGCATTGATGACCTAATGGTTAATCCCACTTCATAATGAGACATCTATCAAAACGCGCGCCATGGTTGCAATAGGCGGGCGCCGCCTGGGGCGGTCGGGGCGGCGGGAGGGCGACATTTCAGCCGCGACATTTTTGGTTGACGAGCACAAGCTCCGGCGCGCAGCATTCCTCGTCGCCTTGCGACCCTCTTCTGTATTGGCAACTTCAAGTCCTGCGTTTAGCGGGCTTAAGGTCCGCCAAACGCTTTTTTCCAGCCGCTCCGCGGCGTGCTGGCGAAGTTCTGATCGAGCACCAAGGAATCGAGGGACCCGAGCGACACCTTCAAAGCCACAACTGCTCTAGACGTTGTGACAATTCAAGACCGCCAAGCCGCTTGCTCGCGGCGCCCCGCCAAACGGGGCAATCATAAAAGAGAGGGAGGAATCATGACTGCGCTTACCCAACGGTCCCGTCTGGGGCTGCTGATCACTACGGCCGTCGGCACGGCCCTCGTCGCCACCGCGGCCTACGCCCAGGCTTCCGGCCAGGCCGAGAACGCCCCTGCGACCGACCAGAACCAACTCGAACAGGTGGTGGTCACCGCCACCCGCCAGGCCGACACGGTCAACCGCGTGCCGCTCGCCGTGACGGCGCAGACGCAGCGCGCGCTGGACCAGCAAGGGGTGCGCACCGTGCGCGACCTGGAGAACCTGGTCCCTTCGCTGAACACCACCCAGTCCCTGGCCTCGGGCGCCTCGCAGTTCTCGATCCGCGGCATCGGCTTC
>DATJIO010000059.1:0-4571 GCA_035493215.1 Caulobacteraceae bacterium | reverse complement strand
CCAGTGGGCGGCGAAGATGTCGTAGGTCTTGCGCCCGAGCAGCAGGGAGAAGGGCCGGCCGAACATCTCGCCCATCGTCCCGCCCAGGCTGTCGTCGAAATAGGGGGCGGTCCAGCCGCCGAAGCGGAAGCCGCCGGTGGGATCCTCCGCCGGTCCGCCGGGGGCCTGCATCACGCCGTCCAGGCTGACGAACGCGCTGGCGATCACCTTCCTCATGGTTCCTCTCCTCCAAAAGGCTTTGCCGCCCTAGGACGGCCCGGCCCGCGCGGCCCCGACAATTTGGCGCATGCTCGATATGATTGGTCGCTATTGCGCAAGCGCGCCACCGGCGCCGAGGCGCATAGTCGGCCCACTTGAAGGAGGGCGCATCATGGCCGCCGTGCTCAGGCATTTCGCGATCAACGCCGACGACGTGGGCCGCGCCCGCGCCTTCTACGGCAAGGTGTTCGCCTGGACCTTCACGCCCTGGGGGCCGCCGGGCTTCTACCAGGTGAGGGACGTGGGCGAGGGCCTGATCGGGGCCCTGCAGGAGCGGCGCGAGCTCGCCCCCGGCAAGGCGCTGTTCGCCTTCGAGACCAGCTTCGGCGTCGACGACATCCGGGCGGCGCTGAAGGCGGCCGAGGCGGCCGGCGGCCGCGTGCTGATGCCGCCCTACCGCATCGAGGGCGTCGGCGAGGTCGGCTATTTCGAGGACAGCGAGGGCAATGTCTGCGGCGTCGCCCAATACCAGCCGGGCGTCTGGACATGACGGACTGGGCCGCGGACGATGAGCGCTGGTTCGACGTGCGGTCGCTGTCCCTGACCTACCGCACCGGCCACCGCATCGGCGCCCACGCCCACGCGTGGCACCAGCTGGTCCACGCGCGCAGCGGGGTGATGCGGGTGATGGCGGAGGACCGGGTGTGGCTGGTCCCGCCGACGCGGGCGATCTGGGTGCCCGCCGGCGTCGTGCATCAGTTCGTGGTGCGCGGCGAAGTCGCCTTCCGCACCCTCTACCTCGCCCCCGACGCCGCCGTGGCCAGGGGGCTGACCGGCCTGGAGGTGGCGCCGTTGCTGACCGAGCTGGTCGACCACATCGCCCGCATCGGCATGCTCGACCGGCGCGTCGCCGAGCACGCCCACCTGAAGGCCGTGCTGATCGACCTCTTGGGCGCCGCGCCGACCAATGACCTCAGCCTGCCCCTGCCCAGGGACGCGCGCGCCCAGCGCCTCGCCGACCGGCTGCAGGCGGACCCGGCGGACAAGACCGACCTGCCGCGTCTGGCGGCCGACGCCGGCGCCTCCGTCCGCACCCTGCAGCGCTGCTTCGCCCGGGAGACGGGCTTGAGCCTCGACGCCTGGCGTCAGAAGGCCCGCCTGATCGCCTCGACCGCGGCCCTGGCCGGCGGGGCGAGCGTCACCGAGGCCGCCTTCGCCTGCGGCTACTCGAGCTCCAGCGCCTTCATCGCCGCCTTCGGCCGCCTGTTCGGCGCCACGCCCGGCCAGTTCATCGGCCAGCCCCGGTCGCCCGGCCCTTGATCCGCGCCGCGGCGCAAGCATAGTTCGTCGAACGCCGGTCCCTCCGTGGACGCGGTCGAGGAGGGGGGACGATGTTCCGCAACTATCTCGCCGCCGCGATCCGCAACCTGCTGCGCAACCGGCTCTACACGGTGATCAGCGTGGGCGGCCTGGCCGTCGCCTTCGCCGCCGCCCTGTTGATCGCCATCTTCGTCGGCGACGAGTTCAGCTACGACAAGTGGATCCCCGGGGCGGAGGACGCCTATTTCGTGACCGATGTCGCTGAACTGAGCGGCGGGCGGACGGGGCGGTCCGACCACACCCCGACGGACCTCGCAGCTTGGATGAGGCTCGATTTCCCCCAGATCCAGGCCGCCGGCCGGCTTGACCGCGACCGGCGCCTGGTGCGTCACGGCCAGGTCGAGGCCTTCGAAGCGCTGACCTGGGGCGATCCGGAAATCTTCACCATCCTGCCGCTGCCCACCGTGGCCGGCGACCTGAAGACCGCCTTGGCCCAGCCGGACGGCGTCGTGCTCACCCGGACCCTGGCCCGGAAATACTTCGGGACCGACGCCCCCATCGGCCGCACCTTGCTCATCGACAAGCGCTATCCGATGCGGGTGACGGCGGTGATCGAGGACCTGCCGTCCAACACCCACCTGCGGCTGTCGATGGTGGCCTCGGCCAAGGCCCCGTTCTCGGAACTGGGCCGGGCGGACCGGATGCCGGACGACGGGCGGATCAAGCCCTGGAGCGCCTACACCTACATCCGCCTGCACCGCGGCCAATCCATCCGTCCGGTGATCGACGGCATGCCCGGACTGGTCGATCGGCATCTGCCGCTCGTCTTCCACCCGCAGAAGGGCGACGACAACAGTTTCGTGGTCACGCCCCTCGCCGGGGTCCACTTCTCGCCTGGCGCGCCCGACGCCATGGCGACGCGCGGCGACCGTGCGGCGACCTGGTCGGTGGCGCTGGTGGGCGGGCTGATCGTGCTGATGGCCGCCGTTAATTTCGTGAACCTGATGACGGCGCGGGCAGGCCGGCGCGCGGTGGAGGTCGGGGTGCGCAAACTGGTTGGAGCGGACCGGAGCGACCTGATCGTCCAGTTCATCGGCGAGGCCCTGCTCTACGCCGCCCTGGCCGGCATAATCGCCCTGGCCGGGGCGGAGGCCCTGATGCCGGGCTTCAACGCCTTCCTCGGACGCCACATGGCCTTCCCCTACGCCCTCGTCCTGCCCGTGCTGTCCGGCATGGTGGTGCTGATCGGGGTCCTGGCCGGCGCCTATCCGGCGATGGTCCTGTCCGGTTTCCGGCCGGCCGGGGTGCTCAAGGGCGAGCTCGTCCGCGGGGCCGGCGGGGCTGTCCTGCGCCAGGGCTTGGTCGCGCTCCAGTTCGCCGTGCTGATCGGCCTGGTCGTGGCGACGGTGGTGATCTGGCGGCAGACGGTGTTCGCCACCCGCGAAAGCCTGCGGCTGAACAGCGACCAGATGCTGATGATCTACGCGCCCTGCGTGCCAGACGCCCTCGAGCACGAGATCGCCGCCCTCCCTGGCGTGTCCGGCGTCGCCTGTTCCCAGGACGCGCCCCTGTCGAACCATCTCGTGACCGACGTGCGCCTGCCCGGGGGGCGGCTGGTGAATATCGACGCCGACAACGTGGGCTTCGGTTTCTTCGAGCTCTACGGCCTGAAGCCCCTGGCGGGCCGATTCTTCTCCCAGGCCCACGGCGGCGACGCCATGAGCGCCGCCGAGGATCGGCCATCCCGCGTCGAGGCGGTGGTAGTCAACCAAACCGCGGCCCGCGAACTGGGCTACGCCAATCCGGCGGACGCCGTGGGCAAGAGCTTCCCCTGGACGCACAATACGACCAGCAGCGGCCAGCTCTTCCAGGCCCATCCGGCCCGCATCATCGGAGTGGTCGACGACTTCCCGATCAGCTCCATCCGCAGCCGCATCGAGCCGACCGCCTTCTACGTCGAGCCGGACCAGCAGACCTACATCAACGTCAAGCTGAAGGGCCGCGCCATTCCTGAGACCAGCAAGGCCCTCGGCGGCGTCTGGCGGAAGCTCGGCTTCCCCGGCCGGATCAACGCTTTCTTCCTCGATCAGATCGTCCATGACCGCTACCGCGACATCAGCCAGCAGGGCCAGCTATTCGGCGTCTTCGCGGGGATCGCTATCTTCATCGCTTGCCTCGGCCTGGTGGGCCTGGCCGCCTTCGCCACGGAGCGGCGAACCAAGGAGGTCGGCATCCGCAAGGCGGTGGGGGCGAGCGCCTTCGACGTGCTGAAGCTGTTCCTCTGGCAGTTCACCGTGCCGGTGCTGTGGGCCAACCTGGTCGCCTGGCCCCTGGCCTTCCTGGCGATGAGCCGCTGGCTGCAGGGTTTCGCCTACAGCATCCCACTGACCGTCTGGCCGTTCGCCCTGGCCGCTGCGGCGGCCGTCCTGATCGCCTGGCTGACCGTGCTCGCCCAGGCGTCGCGCGCCGCGCGGGCGAGGCCCGTCACCGCGCTGCGCTACGAGTAGCCGATCGTGCAGGAGCACGTCTCGGCGCCCGTCGACCTCGACACCGGCAGGCCGGACAAGCCCTGAGGCCCTGCGGCCTAGGCCTGGGCTTCGGCCACCGCCCGCCGCTGCAGCTCCTGCAGTTCGCCGATGCCCTGGCGAGCGAGGTCGAACAGGGCCTCGAACTCGGGGCGGGTGAAGCCGCGCCGCTCGCCGGTGGCCTGGATCTCGACGATGTCGCCCGCGCCGGTCAGCACGAAGTTGGCGTCGGCCTCGGCGCTGGAGTCCTCCTCGTAGTCGAGGTCGAGCACCGGGACGTCCTGGTGGACGCCGCAGGACACCGCCGCGACCTGGTCGAGGATCGGGTCGTTGGCGATCACGCCCTCGGTCAGCAGGTGGCGGGTGGCCAGGCGGAGCGCGACCCACGCGCCGGTGATGGCCGCCGTCCGGGTGCCGCCGTCGGCCTGCACCACGTCGCAGTCGAGGGTGATCTGGCGCTCGCCCAGCGCCTTGAGGTCGACCACCGCGCGCATGGAGCGGCCGATCAGCCGCTGGATCTCCTGGGTG
>DATJIO010000058.1:0-79536 GCA_035493215.1 Caulobacteraceae bacterium | reverse complement strand
GAGGCCAGCCTCGACGGCGCTTTCCGGACCGAGACCATCGACATCACCTGGGATGCGCGGTCCGGCGCCGAAGGCCTGCTGGCGATCGAGCAGGGCGGCCGGGTCGTTGGCGGGAACGGGGCTCTGGCCCAGCAAATCGGGCAGGTCCTCGAGCTTGAACTGGGTCTGGCGCAGCCACTCCTCGTAGGGCTGGGCCGAGGCCAGGTCGCGCTTGATCTCCTCGTCCTCGATGATGCGGCCCTGCTCCAGGTCGATCAGCAGCATCTTGCCCGGCTGCAACCGCCACTTGCGGGTGATCGAGCCGTCCGGGATCGGCAGCACACCCACCTCGGAGGCCATCACCACATGGTCGTCGTCGGTGACGACGAACCGGGCCGGGCGCAGGCCGTTGCGGTCCAGCGTGGCGCCGATCTGGCGACCGTCGGTGAAGGCGATGGCCGCCGGCCCGTCCCAGGGCTCCATCAGGGCGGCGTAGTACTCGTAGAAAGCCTTGCGCTTGGCGTCCATCAGAGGATTGCCGGCCCAGGCCTCGGGGATCAGCATCATCACCGCGTGCGCCAGCGGATAGCCGCCGGCCAGCAACAGCTCGAGCGCGTTGTCCAGGCAGGCGGTGTCGGACTGACCGTGCGGGATCAGCGGCCACATCTTGTCCAGGTCCGGCCCCAGCAGGTCGGACTCCAGGGTGCGCCGCCGCGCGCTCATCCAGTTGACGTTGCCGCGGACGGTGTTGATCTCGCCGTTGTGGGCGATCAGCCGGTAGGGGTGGGCCAGCCGCCAGGACGGGAAGGTGTTGGTCGAGAAGCGCTGGTGCACCAGGGCCACCGCCGAGGTGGTCAGGGGGTTGCTCAGGTCCCGGTAGAAGGTCCCGACCTGGCCGGCCAGCAGCAGCCCCTTGTAGACCACCGTGCGGCTGGAGAAGGACGGCATGTAAAGCTGGGTCAGGCCCGGCAGGCCGTATTTCTCCGCCAGCGCCGCCAGCGGGTTCTGGGTCTGCTTGCGCACCGTCAGCAGCTTGCGCTCGAAGTGGTCCTGGTCGGCGATGTCAGGGCCTCGGGCGACGATGGCCTGGCGGATCACCGGCATCTCGTCCAGCACCGCCTGGCCGAGCCCGGTGGTGTCCACCGGCACGTCGCGCCAGCCCAGCAGGACCTGGCGCTCGACCCGCAGGAAGTGCTCGAACTGGCTCATGGCGACGTAGCGGGTCTGCTCGTCGCGGGGCAGGAAGCACATGGCCACGGCGTAGTCGCCCGGAGGCGGCAGCTCGACCGCGGCCTCTTCGGCCCAGGCCCGGAACAGGGCGTCGGGGATCTGGATCAGGCAGCCGGCGCCGTCGCCCAGCAGAGGGTCGGCGCCCACCGCGCCCCGGTGGTCGAGGTTGACCAGGATCTGCAGGCCGCGGGTGATGATGTGGTGGGATTTCTTGCCCTTGATGTTGGCGATGAAGCCGACACCACAGGAGTCGCGCTCATTCCGCGGGTCGTACAAACCTTGCTTGGGCGGCGATCCCATCCGTACTGGTTCCTGATCTCACAGACATGGCGACCGCTGAGCACGGCCCCAGGCGAAACGCCCGTGCCGAAGCCGACGTTTTCCGTCACGCAAGCCCGCTTTGCAAGCGCCGGGCTAGCCGGCGCTCTCCAATGGGGTGGCCAGGCCGGTCAAAACCCCGTCATCGCGCTAGGCGCGGGGGGGGGCGCCAGCCAGGCGCGCAGAGCGGCGGTCACCGCCTCGGGTCGTTCCACCGGCGCCATGTGGCCGGAGTCCTCGATCACCGTCAGGGTCGCGCCCGGGACGGCGGCGACGATGGCCTCGTGCTGGGCCACGGGGCTCCAGGCGTCCTGGCGGCCGACGATCGCGGCGGTCGGGACGCGGACGGCGGCCAGGGCCGCTTCGGTGTCGGGGCGGTTCAGCAGGGCGTGCTGCTGGCGGGCGAAGATCTCCGGGCTCGCCCGCTCGACCATGGCCAGCAGGCCGGCCATCAGCCCCTCGTCGCCATGGCGGTCGGGGTGGACCATCGGCGGCAGCCAGCGGGCCGCCATCGCCGCCATGCCCTCGGCGCGGGCGAGGTCGACCAGGGCCCCGCGGGCCTTGGCCTCCCCGGAGCGGACGGGATGGACGCCGGTGTCGAGCAGGGCCAGCCGCAACACCCGCCCGGGCGCCTGGCGCACCACCTCCATCGCCACCCGGGCGCCCATGGAATGGCCGGCCAGGGCGAAGCGGGGAAAGGGCGCGCGGTCCAGCACCATCGCCGCCATGGCCTCGATGCTGTCGAAGCCGAAGAAGTCGGGGGCGAACACCGGATGGCCGTCCGCCTTCAGCGCCCGGCGCTGGTCGGCCCAGACCCAGGCGTCGCACAGCAGGCCCGGCGCCAGCACGACGGGCTCAGCCATGGGGCGGCGCCCGCCGGCCCGCGGTCACACCCCAGCGCCCTTGAGGACGTCGCCGTTGGCGAAGGTCACCTGGTCCATCACGCCCACCCTGCGGCCGTCCCGGGCAGGATGCATCGTAACCCCGATCGCGTCCCCAGCCTTGAGGGCCTTCCTGTTCCAGCGGGGATCGGTCCGGACCAGGAAGCTGGGGCTCCCGCTCTCGATCCCCCATTCTTCGGTTCCACCCGCCGCATTGGGGACGACCACGTAGATCCAGCTGTGCGGATTGGTCCATGCGAACGCCTTCACCGTCCCCTTGAGCTCGATCGTCCTGGTCCGGTCGAACATGACGCCGGAATGGTGCGCCCAGGCCGCGCCGCCGGTTGCGAGCAGGACGGCGCAGGACACTGGAACGAGCCGGCGGCGGTTCATGGCGCCTTCCCCCAGGCGAAACGTTCGAGCCGGTTGCTCCGCCCGTACCGCGACAGCGACTAGACCACGGACCTCGGGAGCCTTCAATTCCGGGCCGCCGACGGAAAAAAGACCCCAGCGTCGAAAGACGCCGGGGCCAGGCTGGAGGACTGGCCGCGAAACTCCCCGCGGCCCGGGATCGGTCTTGAATATCGTCCGGCTCGGGTCTGGAACAGAGCCTTCTTACGGCGGACGAAACCAAACGGCCTTCAGGGGGCATATACGCGGGACCGGCAAGTTTTCCCGCACGCCTCCCGGATTCGGCGGATCGCATCTGGCGTTCGGCCGCTGTTGCGGTGCTCATGCGTGTCCGGACCGCGGAACGATGGGCTGGTGGAAAGACCTGCATATGGCCGCATACCTGAACCGCGTTTCCACCGCCGTGCCCGCCAACGACGTCCACGAGGCCTTCGTCGGCTTTGCGGGCCTCCTGTTGGAGGGAACCCGCGGCCTGCCCCTGTTCGAGAGGCTGGCCAAGCGCAGCGGCATCGAGCACCGGTGGTCGGTGCTGACCATGCCGGGGGTCGGGCTTCCCGAGGTGGACGTCGACGCCGCCGGCTTCTACCGGCGCGGGGCTTTCCCCTCCACCGCCGAGCGCATGGGCGTCTACGAACGCTTCGCCCCCGACCTGGCCGAGCGGGCGGTCCGAGGCCTGGACCTGGGCGAGGCCGTCGGCGACGTCACCCACGTGGTCGTCACCTCCTGCACCGGCCTGTCGGCGCCGGGCCTCGACCTGGAACTGGTCGCCCGCCTAGGCCTGGACCCCTCGGTCGAGCGCACCGTGATCGGCTTCATGGGCTGCTACGCGGCGATCAACGCCATGAAGGCGGCGCGCCACATCGTGCGTTCGGAGCCGGCCTCTAAGGTGCTGATCCTCAGCCTGGAGCTGTGCACCCTGCACTTGCAGGACACCACCGACCTGGAGCAGGTCCTGAGCTTCCTGGTGTTCGGCGACGGCTGCGCCGCGGCCCTGGTCAGCGCCGATCCGCAGGGGCTGCGCCTCGACCGGTTCCACGCGGTGCTGCTGCCCGAGGCCGCCGACCAGATCACCTGGGGCATTGGCGACCAGGGCTTCAACATGGTGCTGTCGGGCCGGGTGCCGGCCTCGGTGGGCACGGCGATCCGCGCCGGCAAGGAGGCCATCCTCGGCAACTATGCGGTCGAGGACATCGACCTGTGGGCCATCCATCCGGGCGGCCGTTCGGTGTTGGACGCGGCCGAATCCGCCCTGGCCCTGCCGGCCGAGGCGCTGGCGGCGTCGCGCGAGGTGCTGCGCCGCTACGGCAACATGTCCTCTGCCACCATATTGTTCGTGCTCGACAGGATCATGGGCCTGGCCAGGCCCGGCGACCGGGGCTGCGCCATGGCCTTCGGCCCCGGCCTCACCGCCGAGACCCTGATGTTCACCGCGGCCGGCTGATGGCCAGGGACTTCTCCCGCCGCTCGGCCGAGGCCGAGCTGATGGACGCCGACGACACGCCCTATGAGACCTTCCGCGGCTGCCTGCGCGACCTGGCCCAGGTCAATGTCGTCACCCTGGCGCACGGCCCGACCCTGGCCTTCCTGGAGCGCCTGCGCAAAGCCGGCCGGCTCGACCTCGGCCGCCCGGTGGGGATCGTCGACGCCGGCGCCGGCTACGGCGACATGCTGCGCGCCGTCGGCCGCTGGGCTGCGCGCAGGAACGTGCCCGTGCGCCTGACCGGCGTGGACCTGAACCCGTGGTCGGCCAAGGCGGCCGCCGAGATCGACCCGGCCTCGCCGATCCGCTGGCTGACCGGCGACGTCTTCGCCTACGACGAACCTTGCGACCTGGTGGTCAGCTCGCTCTTCACCCACCACCTGACCGACGACCAGCTGGTGCGGTTCCTGACCTGGATGGAGCGGACGGCCGCGGTGGGCTGGTTCGTCAACGACCTGCACCGCCATCCCTTTCCCTTCTACGGCTTCCGCCTGCTGGCGGCGGCGATGCGCTGGCACCCGTTCGTCCGCCATGACGGGCCGGTGTCGATCGCCCGGGCCTTCAGCGCCGCCGACTGGCGCAGCCTGATCGACCGCGCCGGATTGTCGCCGGCCGGGGTGAAGGTGCGCTGGCGCTTCCCGTTCCGCCTGTGCGTGGCGCGCCTCAAGCCCCGCTGATGGGCCCCGCTCTAGTCATCGGCGGCGGACCGGCCGGCGCGGGCCTGGCGATCCGGCTGGCCCAGGCTGGCCGCGCGGTGGTGGTGCTGGAGCGCGAGGCCGGGCCTCACGACAAGGTCTGCGGCGAATTCCTGAGCTACGAGGTCGCCGGTTCCCTGCACCGCCTCGGACTGGACCCGGTCGCGCTGGGGGCGGTCGCGGTGGACAAGGTGGCGGTGTGCTCGGGCGCGCGCCGCGCGGTGGCCGCCCTGCCCTTCGCCGCGCTGAGCCTGTCGCGGCGGGCGATGGACGAGGCCCTGCTGACCCGCGCCGCCGCGGTCGGCGCCGAGGTCCGGCGCGGGGTCCGCGTCACCGGGCTGGAGCCGGACGGGCCGGGCTGGCGGGCGCTCGCCGACGACGGGGCGACCTTCGCCGCGACCGAGGTGTTCCTGGCCACCGGCAAGCACGACCTTCGCGGCTGGAAGCGGCCGCCGGGGCGGCAGTCGGACCTGATCGGCTTCAAGACCCACCTGCGGCTCGCGCCGGCCATGGCCGCCGCCCTCGACCGGGCGGTGGAGCTGCACCTGTTCCCAGGGGGCTACGCCGGGTTGGAGCTGGTGGAGGGCGGCCGCGCCAATCTGTGCCTAGTGGTGCGCCAGGCCACGTTCTCCGCCTGGGGCGGGCGCTGGGAGGCCCTGTACGACCTTCTGCTCCACACCTGTCCGCACCTGGCCGAGCGGCTCGAGGGCGCCGTCGCCCAAACCGCCCGCCCCCTGGCGATCGCCGCCATCCCCTACGGCCATGTCCGCGACCGCGCCGACGGCCTGTGGCGGCTGGGGGACCAGGCGGCGGTGATCCCCTCCTTCGCCGGCGAAGGCATGGCCATCGCCCTGCACAGCGCCGAGCTGGCCGCCGGGTTCGTCCTGTCCGGGCGCGGCCCCGACGCCTTCCAGCGGACCCTGGCCGGGCACGTCCGCGCCCAGGTGCGGGCTACGACCCTGGTGTCCCAGGCCCTGGTGCGCGCCCCGGCCCAGGCGGCCATAGGCGCAGCCCTCTCCGTCGCCCCCGGCCTGGCGCGCCTGGTCGCCCGGCGTACCCGCCTGTCGGATCGGGCGCAGGCGGAATTGCACCCATGAGGGTGGCGAGCGCCGGCGCCGTGCTATGCCGGCGCCGCGATCACGCCGATTCAGCCCCCCGGAGCCGCCATGCCCCTGTCGATGCACCAGATCTCCGCGCCCGTCTTCATCCAGGGCCTGACCGGCCTCAGCGGCGTGCTCGACAAGGCCATGGCCTATGCGGCCGAAAAGAAGATCGAGCCGGCGGCCCTGCTGCAGGCGCGGCTGTTCCCCGACATGCTGAGTTTCACCCGCCAGGTGCAGGTGGCGTGCGACTTCGCCAAGGGCGCGGCCGGCCGGCTGGCCCAGGACGACTTCCCCGCCTGGGAGGACACCGAGACCAGCCTGGAAGAACTGAAGGCGCGGGTCGACCGCACCATCGCCTATGTCCGGTCCCTCGACGCAGCCCGCTTCGACGGCGCCGAGGACCGCGAGGTCAGCCTGGTCCGCCGCGGCGAGACCAAGACCTTCCCGGCCAGCGCCTATCTGCTCGAACAGGCCCTGCCCAACTTCTATTTCCACATCACCACGGCCTACGCGATCCTGCGCCACAACGGCGTGGAGATCGGCAAGCGCGACTTCCTGGGCGCGAAATAGGCCGCTCGGCCTACTTCACCCGGGTGAAGTTGAAGGTGAGCATGGTCGGCGCCGCCCCGTTGGCGCCGGGGATGCGGACCAGCATGTCCATGGCGTCGCCCTTGGTCACGAAGGTCAGGTTCTCGAAATAGAGGTGGCCGGCGTCGTGGGCGATCAGCTTGCGCTCGCCCCAGACGTCCTTGTCCTCGCGGTCCTTCAGCTCGGGGGTGTAATGCTTCTGGCGCAGCAGCACCGAGCCGCCCTCGGCGCGCATCAGCCACAGCTCCTGCACCCGCACCGCCGTCCCGTTGAGCAGCAGGAGGTGGCCCACCACCTCGCCCCCGGCCGGCGCCGAGAAGCCGGCGGCGCCGTCCTTGGCGGTCCAGTCGCCCAGCATCCCCTTCAGGTCGGCCAGGGTAGACGGCGCGGGCGTCGCGCCTTGGGCCAGGCTGCGGATGTCCTGGGCCGCCGCCGCTCCCGTGCAGGCCAGAACCAGTCCCGCCAAAGCGCCGGCGGCCGTACGAGCCAACATCGTCATCTTCCCGTCTCTCCCCTATGGATCCGGCGTGGCCGGAAACGTGCCCGCCTTCGATACCATCCCCGGCAGGGTTTTGCCGAGCACTCCAGCGAGCCAGCCGGCCGTCGCGATCAGGCCGCCCAGGTCGTAGCCGGTCGCCACCCCCATCCGGTGCAGCATGTAGACGGTGTCCTCGGTCGGGATGTTGCCGGCCGCACCCGGCGCGAAGGGACAGCCGCCGACCCCGCCGACCGAGGCGTCCAGCACCTCCACGCCCGCGCGCAGGGCGGCGTAGACGTTGGCCAGGCCGGTGTTGCGGGTGTTGTGGAAATGGCCGCGGATGCTGGCGCCGGGGGCGGCCTGCCGCACCGCCGCCACCAGGGCCTCGACCGCTACGGGGTCGCCCACCCCGATAGTGTCGGCCAGGGCGATCTCGTCCACGCCCATGTCGGCCAGTTCCTCGGCCAGCGCGACCACCCGCGCTTGGGGCGTCTCACCCTCGAAGGGACAGCCGAAGGCGACGCCGATGGTGGCGGCGAAGCTCACCCTGGCGGCCCGGGCGGTACGGGCGGCGGCCAACAGCTCGGCCATGGTCTCGGACACGCCGGCGCCCTGGTTGCGCCGGTTAAAGGTCTCGCTCGCCATGACCGCGAAATTGATCTCGTCGACCTTGGCCGCCAGGGCCCGGTCGACGCCGCGCCGGTTCAGCACCAGCCCGCTCAGCCGCACCCCCTGGGCGCGCAGGTCGTTGTCGCCGCGCAGGCGCTCCATCACGCTTTCCGCGTCGGCCATCTGCGGCACGGCCTTGGGGTGGACGAAGCTGACCGCCTCGATACGCTTGGCGCCGGCCGCGGCCAGCCGCTTGACCAGCTCGACCTTGTCGGCGGTCGAGACCATGACGGACTCGTTCTGCAACCCGTCGCGGGGACAGACCTCGACCAGCTCGATGGCCGTTTCCAACATCGTCCTCGCCTTCACAGCGCCCTTGGTTGGCTTCATTAGTGCGCTTCCGGACCGAGGGGAAACAGACGCATGACCGTGGAGAACCGGGGCCCCTTGAAGGACCTGCGGGTGGTGGAGATGGGCCAGCTCATCGCCGGTCCGTTCTGCGGCCAGCTGATGGGCGACATGGGCGCCGAGGTGATCAAGGTCGAGCCGCCGGGTCGGGGCGACCCCATGCGCGACTGGGGCCGCGGCGACTGTCCGCTGTGGTGGGAGGTGATCGCCCGCAACAAGAAGTCGGTCTCGGCCGACCTGCGCAAGCCCGAGGGCCAGGCCCTGGCGCGCCGACTGATCGCCACCGCCGACATATTGATCGAGAACTTCCGCCCCGGGACCCTGGAGGGCTGGGGCCTGTCGCCCGAGAGCCTGCAGGCGGAGAACCCGCGGCTGATCGTGGTGCGGATGTCGGGCTACGGCCAGACCGGGCCCTATGCCGGCCGGGCCGGCTTCGGCGGCGTCGGCGAGGCCATGGGCGGCTGGCGCTACATCGTCGGCGACCCCGACCGGCCGCCCTCGCGCATGGGGGTGTCGATCGGCGACAGCCTGGCGGCCAGCTACGGCTGCATGGGGGCGCTGGCGGCCCTGCACCACCGCGAGAAGACCGGCCGCGGCCAGGTGGTCGATTCCGCCCTCTACGAGGCGGTGCTGCAGGTGATGGAGAGCCTGGTGCCGGACTATTCGGTCATGGGCTACATCCGCGAGCGCTCCGGCTCGATCCTGCCGGGCACCGCGCCGTCCAACGTCTACACCGCCGCCGACGGCCAGTTCGTCATCGGCGCCAACCAGGACACGGTGTTCCGCCGCCTGACCCAGGCCATGGGCCAGCCGGAGCTGGCGACCGACCCCCGCTTCGTCGACCATCTGCAGCGGGGCAAACACCAGACCGTCCTCGACGAGCTGATCGAGGCATGGACCCTGACCAAGACCGTCGTCGAGCTGGACGCCCTGATGGCCGCGGCAGGGGTGCCGGCGGGGCGGATCTACCGGGTGCCGGAGATGCTGGCCGACCCCCACTTCGCCGCGCGCGAGGCCATCGTAGAGGTGCAGCACCCGCACTGGGGCGCGCTGAAGATGCAGAACGTCGTCCCGCGGCTCTCGGAGACCCCCGGGTCGGTGCGCACCCTGGCCCCCGCGACGGTGGGCCAGCACAACGCCGAGGTCTACGGCGGCCTGGGCCTTTCGCCGCAGGAGATCGCCGCCCTGGCGGCCCGCGGCGTGGTGTGAGCACATCGCCGGAAGGGATCAAATGACAGTCTGGCGGGTTAGGGCTTGATGAGCAGATCCGCCGCCTTGGCCGCAGCCCTCTTCGCCGCGGCCGCGCCCGCCGTCGCCCAGACGCCTGCCGACCTGGCGGCGACCTTCGACAACACCCTGGTCTCGACCTATGCCGACGGCCGCAGCGCCAAGCTGTGGCTGGACGCGGACGGGCGCTATACGGGCGAGGGCCGCAGGGGCGACGCCTCCGGCGGGCGTTGGTCCGTCAAGGGCGAGAAGCTCTGTTTCAAACAAAGCCGTCCGCTGCCGGTGCTGTTCGCCTATTGCGCGCCCATGGTCGAGGGCGGGGTCGGAACCATCTGGCGCACCAAGTCGGTGTTCGGCGAACCGATCACCGTGGAGCTGGTCAGGGGGCGCTGACGCGACGTCAGACCGGCCGCGGTCGCCCCGGTTGCCCGAACCCGCATTCCAGCGCGGCGCGGTCCCATCCCCCGGCGTCGGCCGCCGCGGCGTAGGTCGAGACGAGGAAGCTCGTCAGGGCGGCGTCGGGGTCGGGGGCGGTGCGGACCGCTTCATAGGGCAGCACGAACTCCCCCAGGCCGGTGTCGAACCGCGCGCCCGCCGGCGCCACCGCGGCGGTGCGGAAGCCGGGCGGTTCCGGATAGGCGTAGGCGTAGAACATCGCCTCCTCCGCGCCCGGCCCGCCGGGCCAGAAGCCGGCGCTGGAGACCTCGTGCGAATAGGCTTCCCGCGCCACCGCGTTCGGCAGGTGCGGGATCCCGCCCGGATGGGCCGGCGCGGGCCGGCCGGAAAAGCGCGTCGCCGCCAGGTCGAAACTGCCCCAGAAGAAATGCACCGGGCTTGCCTTGCCCAGGAAGCCGGTGCGGAAGGTCTTCAGCACCCGGTCGGCCTGCAGCAACACCCGCCAGAACCGTCGCACATAGGCCGCGTCATAGGCCCGGGGGGCGACGTCCTGCGCGAAAGGCACAGCCTCGGGCAGCTCGTTGGGCGCCCCGTGGATCGCCACCGGCGTCCCCACCGCCTCCAGGGCCGCCATCACCTGGGCGTAGAAATCGGCCACCGACATTGGCCGTAGAGCCACCGCCACAGTCGGGCCGTCGGTGCGGACCCGAAGCGCCTGATCGACGAAGTCGAACTCCAGGTCGAACGGGCGGGCGCCGTCGAAGACGATCCCCGTCGTCAGCCCCCGGGGGGTGAGATAGAGCGGCGTCTGCCAGGAGTGGTTCAGCCAGGGGCTCCGCGCCAGCCTCGCCTTGCCGACGATCTGGGTCCACAGGTGCAGGGTTCGGCAGGTGTCCTTCCACGCGCCGTAGGGCAGGGCCGGCCACGGGACTTCCAATTTGGAGGCGGTCACTAGGGCGCTCCACTATTAGGGGGCCTATGCAAAAAAGCAGCTGCGCCATTTTCCCACAATGTGCGAACCTAGGCCCAAGCGCCTGGGAGCGCGATCGGGAGGAACATCTTGAAAAACGATAGGCTCGAAACGGCTGGATCGACCCGCAAAAGCGGCTCGGTCGCCCTGATGGTGCTGGGGGCGGCGGTCGCCGTGGCGCCGGCGGCCGCGCAGCCCGCCGATCCCAACTCCGGCGACTATGTGATGATCCGCTCGTCCGTGCCCGGCGCCAAGCCTTCGCCGCAGCCGAAGTGGGACACCCCCGTCGCACCCCAGTACCAGGAATCCTACCAGGCCTTCCTCAAGATGAAGGCCGCGGCCAAGGGCGGGACTCGCTACACCCGGGAGACCTACGCCAAGATGCCCGACTGGTCGGGGGTCTGGACCCGGACCGGCGGCTTCAACTGGAACGCGGCGCCGGTCACCGTGCCCCAGGCGGCCCAGATCACCACGGCGGCGGCCCAGGCCATGCTGAAGGCCTGCGCCTCCTTTCCCTGCAAGGGCTGGATCGAAGCCGACCTGAAGCCGGCCTACGCCCTGCGCTTCCGCCAGAAGATGACCGCCGTGGCCCATGGCTTCGAGTGGGACCAGCTCAGCGACTGTCTGCCCTCGGGCTACCCGCGGTTCCTGCTCAACCCGTTCTTCCGCGAGTTCAACCCGACGCCGAACGAGACCTGGCTGTCGCAGGAGACCGTGGGCGAGTTCCGGCGCATCTACACCGACGGCCGCGGCCACGTGTCCGAGGACGAGGGGCATCCCCTGTGGGAAGGCGACTCGATCGGCTTCTGGGACGGCGACACCCTGGTGGTGCACACCATCCGAATGCGCGCCGAGGAGTTGCAGCGCAACATGCCCAGCCTGAGCGAGGACGTCTCCACCCTCGAGCGGATTCGCATGGTCGATCCCAACACCATCGAGGACGACGCCACGATCTACGACCCCAAGGCCCTGAACAAGCCGTGGCGGGGAATCCAGCGCTACGTGCGGGTGACCGATCCCACCGCCCGCCTCGACATGTGGTCGTGCGAGGAGAACAACAACGTGGTCCAGACGGCCACCGGGGGCTCGACCACCATCCTGCCCGGCGAGCCGGGCTACAAGGACCCCAACGACATCCAGAACTTCTCGATCAACAAGGCGATCGCCTACGGGGCCAAGCTGATGGCGGAGGAAGAAGCGGCCAAGGCGGCGGCCGGCAAATAGCCCCCCCCGACGGGGCTGAAACCGTCGTCGGCGCGCCCCTTTGGGCGCGCCGGGTCCCCGGAACCTTCGCCGCTGCGGTCGCGTTGATGTGACGGCTGGGAGCGTGAGGCGACGGCCATGTCTCGCAAGGTCATCTCCATCCTAGGCGCAGCCGCCCTGGCGGCGCTTGGCCTCCCCACGGCCCGCGCCGCCCCGATCCCGCCCACCCCCGCAAGCCCCGCCGCGTCCGCGGCCCCGGCCCCCCCCGCCCCGGCGTTTTCGGCCGGTTCGACGGTCGTCGACAGCCAGGGCGTGGTCCTCGGATCCATCGAAGGCCTGGCCCAGGGGCAGGGCGACGAGATGGTCGTGGTGGTCAAGATCGACGGCAAGCTTGTCAGCATCCCCGAATCCACCCTGCGGTTGGCCGGCGGGGGGGCCGTCAGCTCCCAGACCAAGGCGCAGATCCTGGCCGCAGCGGGGGCGCAGCGCTGAACCCCGCAAGGAGGTCGCCATGTCGCAGATCCGCTATTTCGTCCTGGCCCAGGGCGGCTCCTGGACGCTGAAGCGCGACAACCGCGGCATGGGGGCCTTTCCCGACGAAGCCAATGCGGTGACCACGGCCCTGCAGCTCGCGGCGATAGACCGGGTGCGCGGGCACAGGGTCGAGGTGCTCAAGCAGGACGGCGACGGCCGCTGGGGCCCGTGCGGCGCCGACAAGGCCGCTCGAGCCTAGCCCTCGACCTCGGCTTCGGGCCGGTCGTCGCCCGCAGCCACCTCGGCGTGCCACCGCCCTTTTTCATCCTCGTATTCGATGCCGGTGGTCTCGCCCGGCCGCGCCTGCTCGACGGCCGCGCGCCCGGCCGCGTGGAGGGCCGCGTCATGGCTGGGGAAGGTCTCCGAATAGGTGCCGCCCACGCGGTAGGCCCAGCCTCCGTCGTGCTCGACGATCTCGTACTTCACAGCGGTCATGGGCTAGCTCCTTCGGATCGGACGGCCAGAGCTCCTTCGGATCGGACGGCCAGGAGGATGCGACTACACCCGGCCCGCCGAGGATGCACGGGCCGTACGCGCGTCAGTCGGCTTGGGGCCGCGGCCGGGGATCAGCAGGACCGCGCACAGGCAGGCCCCCAGGCAGACGAGCGCCCCGGCCGCCGCCGCGGCCCGGTAGGCCTGGACCAGGGCCGCACCTTGCGCGGCGAGCACCCCGCCCAGCAGGGCCGTGGCCACCAGCCCGCCCGTCCGCGCCACCGCGCTGTTCAAACCCGAGGCCGAGCCGGTGTGGCGCGAGTCAACCGCGGCCAGGACCGCGGTGGTCAGGGGCGCGACCGCGGCCGCCATACCCAGCGAGACCGTCAGTATGGGCGGGAGCGCGGTGGTCCAATAGCCACCGCCATCGCCGATCCGCATGGCCAGGAGGAAGCCGACCGCCACGATCAAGGCGCCGCCGGCCAGGGGCGCGCGCGCGCCCACCCGGCCCGCGACCCCGCCCATCAGGGGCGAGAACACCGCGATCAGGAGCGGGAACGGCAGCAGCGCCGCCCCCGCCGCTGTGGCCGAATAGCCCTCGAACCGGATCAGCACATAGGGCATCAGCACCAGCAGCCCGCCCAGGGCGCCGTAGAGCAGCAGGGTGAACAGGGTCAGGCCGACGAAGCTCTTGGAGCCGAACAGGGCCGGCGGCGTCATCGCGTCGTCGCCGCGGCGCAGCTCGACCCCGACGAAGCCTAAGGACAGGACCGCTCCGGCGGCCACGGCGGCCACGGCCTCGCCGGTCCAGCCCCTGGGCCCGGCCCCGATCGTCAGCCCCCAGACCAGGGCCCCCAGGCCCGCCGTCGCCAGAATCCCGCCGCCCACGTCCAGCGGGGCGCGACCTTCTTTCGCGCGGGTGTCGCGCACGAAGCCCCAGGCCAGCAGCACCGCTATGGCCGCGATCGGCAGGTTGACCAGGAAGATCGCCTGCCACCCCACCTGGTCGATCAGCCAGCCGCCGACCACCGGGCCCACCGCCCCGGCGATGGCGCCCACCGCCGCCCAGGTCCCCACCGCGCGGCCCCTGGCTTCGCCGGAAAAGGCGCCGCCCAGGATCGCCAGGCTGTTGGGGAGCAGCAGCGCCGCCCCGATCCCCTGCAGCCCCCGCCCGGCCAGGAGCCACGGCAGGCTCGGCGCCGCGGCGCAGGCCGCCGACGCCAGGGCGAACACGACAACGCCGATCACCAGCAGCCGGCGCCGGCCGAAACGGTCCCCCGCCGCTCCCCCCAGCAGCAAGAGGGCGCTGAGCGGCAGGAGATAGGCGTTGATCACCCACTGCAGGTCGGCCGCGCCGCCGTGGAGGCTCCGCCCGATCGCAGGCAGACCGACGTTGACCACCGAGCCGTCGATGAAGGCCAGGCTCGAAGCCAGGATGGTGGTCACCAGCACCAGGCGCGGGTGTTCGGGGCGGTCGCTGCTATTCGAGGTCAAGGCCGTCGTTCCCTTGCCGTAGGTCGCCGCACGATGGGCCAAACCCAGCCCCGCGGCCAGAATCGTCTGCGCGCCGGCGCCGGGTCCCGCGCCTGAAAGAACCCTCCCTCACGCCCAGGCTTGGCGTCGGCGCCGACGGATTGATTAAAGCGGCGTCGTTTTCATCAGGCCACGCGCAGTTTTCGCGCTCTTTTGGCTCCATCCGGCAGGCAACCGTCTGGTTTCGTTGCGGCCAATCTGCGTCCGGACTGAAGTCATCTGGTCACCAAAAAGGCGATTTCGCGTTTTTGCTGATCGCGTCGATACATTTTAACAAGAATGTCAAAAATTCGCTCGGGGTATGCTGCATATTCGACATTGACGATAAAAATTATCTTGCGGACTTGGCGCTGGGGCGCCGCCGCAACTGGGGGGAACGCATCCGGGGGCCCAAACCAAGATGGGGATCCGAGATGAAAGCAGTTTTCGCAGGCGCGAGCACGATCGCGTTGATGTCCGCCCTGGCGGGCCAGGCCCATGCCGCCGAGACCACCACAGCCGCCGCACCTGACGATGCGGTCGACGCCATCATCGTCACCGGCACACGGACCACCGGCCTTCGCGCCGCCGACAGCCCCGCGCCCGTCCAGGTGCTGGGCGCCGACCTGCTGCGCCGCACCGGCCAGCCGACCCTGATCCAGGCCCTGGCCCAGAACGTCCCGTCCATTCAGGCCCAGTCCTACGGCGGCGACACCGCGGCCTTCAACCTGACGTTCAAGCTGCGCGGCGTCAGTCCCAACCACACCCTGGTGCTGATCAACGGCAAGCGCCGTCACGGCATCGCCAACGTCGGGGTCAGCGGCGGCGCCTACGGGGGCAATGCGGCCGCGGACATCGGCCTGATCCCCACCGGCGCCATCGACCACGTCGAAGTGCTGCAGGAAGGCGCCGCCGCCCAATACGGCACCGACGCCATCGCCGGCGTCGTCAACATCTTCCTGAAGAAGGCCAGCTCCGGCGGGTCCATCACCGCCACCGGCGGCGAATACTTCGACGGCGGCGGCCGGACCGGAGAGATCGCGGCCAACATCGGCTTCGAACCGGTCGACAAGGCCTACTTCAACGTGACTGCTTCGGCGAAGTATCACGGCTTCAGCTTCCGCGGCGACATCGACCCGCGCGTGGTCAGCACCACCACGTCCGGCGCCGCCCTGCTCGCCCGCTACCCGAAGGAGACCCAGGCCGCCTACTACCCCTACGTCAACCGCATCCACGGCGACGCCGAGTCGCGCCTGTATGCCGTGATGTACAACGCCGGCTACGAATTCTCGGACAGCCTGAGCTTCTACACCTTCGGCAACTACAGCCAGCGCTTCGGCCAGGCCTACGAGAACTACCGCCTCCCCAGCGTCGTCCTCGGCAAGATGGCGACCGATATCCCCTTCCCCTCAGGCTTCTCGCCCAAGGAGTCCCTGCGCCAGACCGAATACGCCTGGACCGGCGGCTTCACCGGCAAGGTCGGCGATTGGAACTGGGACCTGAGCACGACCTACGGCCATGACTTCAACGGTGTCTACGTCCTGGATTCGGCCAATTCGTCGCTCTATGCCGACACGTCGACCACGACCGCGCCGGGCTATTCGCCCAGCATCTTCCACGACGGCGACTTCGTTTCCAGCCAGTGGACCAACACCCTGGACGTGAACAAGGAATTCGACGTCGGCCTGTCCAAGCCCCTGACCTTCGCGGCCGGCGGCGAATACCGGGAAGACACCTACGCCATCGTGGCCGGCGACCCGTCATCCTACTACAAGACCGGCGCCCAGTCGTTCTTCGGCTACTCTCCGGTCAACGCCGGCAAGCACAAGCGCCACAACTGGGCCATATACGCCGACGTCGCCTTCAACCCCGTCGAGAACTTGAAGCTCGACGCGGCCGTGCGCCACGAAGACTATTCGGACTTCGGCGCCACGACCGTGTTCAAATTGACCGGCCGCTACGACTTCAACGAAAAGATCGCCGTTCGCGCCACCGGCAGCACGGGCTTCCGCGCCCCGACCCTGGGCGAAGAGTTTTATTCGGGCATCAACGTCGGCCCGACGTCGATCTCCGGCGTGTTCGCCCCGAACTCGGCGGGGGCCGCCTTCCTTGGCCTCACGGGTCTCGGGCCGGAGAAGTCGAAGAACTTCAGCGCCGGCTTCGTCACCCACTTCCTGCCGCGCCTGACGATGACGCTGGACGCCTTCTCCATCAAGATCGACAACCGGATCCTGCAGTCCGGCAGCCTGACGGGGTACAACTCCAACATCAACGTCGTGCGGTCGCCGTCGGTGCTGCAGGCGCTGATCGCCAACGGCGTCACCATCGACCCCGCCATCTTCACGGCGTCGAGCGGCAGCGTCGCGGTGGTCTCCTTCGTCAACGGCGTCGACACCCTGACACAGGGCGCGGACTTCGTGGCCACCTACTCCAGCGACTTCGGCGACTACGGCCGGGTCGATTGGTCGATGAGCACCAACTATACCTCGACCACCATAAAGCGCGTCGCCCCGCCGCCGGCGAACGTGGCCCAGAACGTGGCCCTGTTCGACGTCCCCGCCCAATCGACCATCAAGACCTCCACCCCGAAGTGGCGCGCCACCTTCGGGGCCCTGTGGACCCTCGGCAAGCTCAGCGTGAACCTGCGGGAGTCCTTCTACGGCGCGGCCTACACCTACGCCCAGGATCCGATCGGCGCCTTCTACGACAAGATCGCGATCAAGGCCGCGCTCCTCACCGACCTGGAAGTGACCTACCAGGTTGTCGGGCCGGTCAAGGTCTCCATCGGCGCCAACAACCTGTTCAACACCTATCCGAGCAAGCAGCCGGCGGCTTATCGGGCGGCTCAGCTGGCCACCACGGCTTCGGGCTACGCCTCGAGCGTCTATCCGACCAGCTCCGCCTTCGGCATCAACGGCGGATACTATTACGGCCGGATCGCCGTGACCTTCTGATCCGCGGCTCGTCTTGGTCGATGAGGGCCCTGGGGCGGGAAACCTGCCCCGGGGCTTCTCCAAACACGACCGGATTTCATTCCAGAACAAGATTCGTTCCCGGCCTTCAAGGAGCCGAAGCCTATGACGATGTCACGCCGCGCGCTGATCCAGCGCATCGGAGCGGTCGGGGGTTACACCGCCGCCTATACCGCCATGCAGGCCCTGGGGCTGGTCGCCCCCGCCTCGGCCTTCGCCCAGACCGCGCCCCCGAACCTCGCCGCCGGCGGCGGCGGCAAGGGGGCCAAGGTGGTCATCCTCGGCGCCGGAGTCGCCGGCCAGTCGGCCGCCTACGAGCTGGGCAAGGCCGGCGACGCCTGCACGGTGATAGATGCGCGGGCCCGGCCGGGAGGCCGCGCCTGGACCGTGCGACGCGGCGACACCATCAAGCTCACCGACGGTCCCGACCAGACCTGCGACTTCGACGAGGGACAGTATTTCAACGCCGGCCCCGCCCGCCTGCCCAGCCACCACCAGATCGTGCTGGGCTATTGCCGCGAGCTGGGCGTCGAACTCGAGGTCGAGGTCAATTCCAGCCGTAGCGCCTTCATCGAAAACCCGGGCGTCAACGGCGGCAAGCCGATCCAACTGCGCCGGGCGATGAACGACACCCGCGGCCATGTCTCCGAGCTGCTGGCCAAGGCCATCAACAAGGGCGCGCTAGACCAGGAGCTGACCGCCGACGACAAGCAGAAGATGATCGCCTTCCTCAAGACCTACGGCGATCTGACCTCTGACATGCTGTACAAGGGCTCGCAGCGCGCCGGACTGAAGACCCTGCCGGGCGCCGGCGACGAGAAGGCCTCGGCCTTCGACCCCCTGCCCCTGCGCCTCCTCCTCGAGGAGGACATGTGGAACGGCGTGCTGTTCGAAGAGACCATCGACATGCAGGCCACCATGTTCCAGCCCAAGGGCGGCATGGACCGCATCTCCTACGCCTTCGCCAACGCCCTGGGCCCGCTGGTCAAGTTCCGCTCCGAGGTCCGCCAGATCAAGAAGACCGCCACCGGCGTGCGAGTGGCCTACCGCGACATGGCCACCGGCCAGGACGCGGCGGTCGAGGCCGACTACTGCATCTGCACCATTCCGCTGGTGGTGCTGAAGGACATCGATGTCGACCTCAGCCCGGCCTACAAGACGGTGGTCGATCGCACGCCCTACCGCGACTCCGTCAAGATCGCCTGGCAGGCGCCGCGGTTCTGGGAAGGGCCGCAGTACCAGATCTACGGCGGCCTGAGCCACGTGAAGGGCGCCAACGCCCTGATCTGGTACCCGAGCTACGGCCTGCATTCCAAGACCGGCGTCCTGCTCGGCGCCTATACCGGCGGGGGCGGGGCGAGCGCGCTGATCGCCATGGGCCGCCAGGGCGCCTTCGACTACACCCGCAATTCGATCGACCAGCTCCACCCCGGCGCCGGCATGTTGCTGGAGAAGCCGTTGATGGTGCGGTGGTCGACGGTCCCCTACAACTTCGGCATCTCGGGCGGCCTGGCCGCCGACGCGGCGGGCTACGCCCTTCTGGGCCAGCCGGACGGGCCGATCTATTTCGCCGGCGAGCACCTCAGCCACGTCGGCGCCTGGCAGGAGGGCGCGATCCGCTCGGCCCACCGCACCATCGTCATGCTCGACGCCGCCCACCGCAAGGGCCAGCCGGTGACCGGCTACCGACTCCAGGCTTAGGCCCGCGGCGAAACGAAAAGGGCCGGCGCGACAACCCGCGCCGGCCCCCCATCTCTGGATCAGAGTGGACTCAGTAGCCGCGCGCGATCATCGGCGCGCCGGCCTGCTGGTAGGTGGCGGTCAGGAGCGGCCGGTCGAGGGAATTCACCGCGTCGCGGACGGCCTTTTCGGCGCAGGCCCGGTCGGCCTCGCGCTGCTCACGATCGGCCTCGCTGGAGACGCCGCACACGAACAGGGCCGCCTGTTGCAGGCGCTTGTGGAAGGCGCGCACCTGGCCCGCATCCCGGAAATCGACATTGCCGACGACAAGCCGTTCGGCCGAAGCGTCACGGTCGGCCGCCTGGACCTGGCCGGCGACGGCCCCGGCCAGAAGGCAGGTTGCAGCGACGGCGACGGTAAGAGCACGCATGGGTCCACTCCCTGATCCCGCGGCCCATCCGAATGGCCGCTTGTTGGGAAGCGTTGTTAGCCCCACCTTGAGAGTACGTCAACAGTTGTCGAGCGAAATTCCAGGTAAATAAAACCACCAATGCTTACCGTGTGACCAATTTCCAGGCGCGGCCATTGCCCGGTTTTAGCTCAGCCCAATAATTGAGCGCGCGAAATCTCTGCCGAAAAAATATGCGCCGGCCAAGGCTGGAGGCTTCGGAAGCATCGGCCCGCCCCCTCCGCAGACGCACGCTCGGGACGGCCCGTGGGATGGGCGGGGTTGGATCGCGCCCGGGTTTTCGTCACGCCGAGGAGGCCGGAGGAACGCCCGTCCGGAAGCGGGCGCCGGGAAGCGCCGCCCTCAGTGGGCCTGCAGCGCCGCCGCGGCGTTCTCGGACTGGGCGACGCCCCGCGCCGCCGCCACCGCCGCCGGCTCGACGGGGCCGGCCTTGTTGCCCCAGGCCGAGCGCACATAGCTGAGCACGCCGGCGATCTGCTCGTCGCTCAGGTCGTTGCGGAAGGTCGGCATGCCTCCGCGGCCGTTCAGCAGCACCGTGAGCGGAGCCTCGGCAGGCCCCTGCACGAAACTGTTGGCCGCGAGCGCCGGGAAGGCGCCGGCGATCCCCTGGCCCTCGGGCTGGTGGCAGGCGGCGCAGTTGTCGGCGAACAGGCGGGCGCCGGGGGCCGCCGCCGCCGAGGCGGGGGCGGGCAGGACCAGGGCCGCCGACAGGACGGCCCCGGCCACCGAAAGGATGCGCGACACGATCGTCTCCCCAGACATCAGGCGGCGTGGACGCGCTTGTGGATCTTGGCGATCTGCTGCCAGGCGGACTCGACCCCGCCGGCCTGCCAGCCGCCGAGGTAGCTGAGGTGCTCGCCCGCCAGGTAGATGCGGCCGTCGGGCTCGGTCAGCACCGGATAGTCGTCGCGCCGGCCCTCGTCGCTCCACTGCGCCCAGCCGCCGAGGTTGTGCTCGACCCGGTGCCAACCGACCGAGAAGGCGTTCTCGACGCTCTCGCCGTAAGCCGGCATCACCTTGGACCCCGCCGCGGCGGCGAAGGCCATCCGCTGGGCCGGGGTCATGGCGCTGACCTTGGCGGCGTTGCCGCCGAAGTTGTAGTAGCCCAGCACCACCCCCTTCTGGCCCTGGAAGCCGGTCGATGGGACGGTCATCGAGCCGATGTCGGGATCGTCGGTGTAGATGTGGCCGCCGTAGATCTGGTGGTCCTCTTCCCAGAACCGCCGCTTCATCTGAAGGCCGATCTTGCCGACGGGAGCGTAGGAGGCCCCGCCGATGGCCTTCTTGAAGCGGTCGGAGACGGCGATGTCGATGTTGCGCAGCACCGACAGGGGGATGGTGCACAGGACATAGTCGCCGGTCACCGTCGTCCGCTGGCCCTTGCCGTCGACATAGGCCACCTCGACCTTGCCCGGGTCCTGGCTGATCTTCTCGACCTTGGCGGAATAGCGGATCACCGGTCCCAGGTTGCGCACGAAGCCGGCCGGGATGCGGTCCATGCCGCCCACCGGTTGGAACATGGTCCGCTGCTGCTCGAAATTGGCCACCGACCCCAGGGTCCGCCAGGTGTTGGAGTGCAGGATGTCGGCGAGGCTGTGCGGCGTCGACGCCTTGCCCGGACCCGGGTCCACCCCGGCGCCGGGGTTCTCGTCGTAGCCCCGGCCGTCCGTGCCGAGGTACTTCATGTCCTTGCCTTCCAGGTAGCCCTCGCGCTTGAGGTAGGCGAGGAACATCTCCTTGTCCCCGGCCCCGAACTGCTGGTCCAGGGCGCCCTGCTGCACGCACTTGGCCAGCATCTCGGTGGCGTAGCCGCGGATGTCGGCGGCGACCTCCTGCTTGCGCACCGGCTTGCTGGCCAGGGGGCCGGAGCCCTTGGTGAAGTTGATGAAGGAGTGGTCGTTGTCGTTGACGAACACCTCCAGCGGCACGCCGAACTTCTTGGTGTAGTAGAGCACCGACTGGTGGTGGTAGGGCAGCCGCCAGGGGCCGTGGTTGATGTAGAGCCCCTCGTCGAAGGTGCAGGTCTGCAGCTCGCCGCCCAGCTCCTTCAGCTGGAAGCCCTTTCGTGCGCTCTGGGAGCGGCCGCCGGCGAAGGTGCGGGCCTCCAGCACCACCACCTGGTAGCCGGCGTTGGACAACTCGTAGGCCGCCGTCAGCCCGGCCACGCCGGCGCCGAGGATGAGGATCCTCTTGCCGCCCCCGCCCGACAGTTGCGGGGGCGCGGCCATGGCCGATTCGATGCCGAACCCCAGGGCGCTCATGCCGGCCAGGACCAGGGCGGTGCCCCCGACCGAACTCAGCTTCTCCAGGAACAGGCGTCGCGACATAGCGGACGACGCCGCGGCTGAAATCTCGGGTGACATGCTGATCGGGTTCCTTCGTGCATAATGTCGCGGACGCCCCCGCAGTCTGGCGCGGCTCGGCGCGGGCGGCGCCGCAAACCGGCGATCCGGCCCGCAGGACCGCGCCGGGCGCCCGTCCCGCAGGCGCGGCGCCTGAACGGTGTTCAGATCGGGCGGTTCGGCGGCTGGGCGCGCCGCGGCCCTGGAAGACGGCGGCGGCGGCGCGGATCGTCGCGGGATGCAAAGGCTCAAGGGACTTGGGCGATCGGCCGCGCTCGGCCTGGGGCTTGCCCTGGGCGTCGCGGCCGGCGCCGGTGCGGCGGCCCCGGCCACGAAGGCCGGCAGCCCGTGGTGGGCGCACATCGCCTATCTGGCCGGCGACGACCTGCAGGGCCGGCTGCCCGGAACCCCCGGCTTCGACCGGGCGGCGGCCTATGTGATGGGCAAGTTCCAGGTCTCTGGGCTGAAGCCCCTGGACGCCGCCGGCTACTTGCGGCCGGTGCGCCTGGTCGAGCAGGAGGTGCTCGCCGACCGCTCGTCCGTGGCCCTGGTGGACGGCGAGGCGGTGCAGCCGCTGACCCTTGGGACCGACCTCAACCTCGGGTCGCGCTTCGCCCAGCCGGCGACCGTCGAGGCGCCGCTGGTCTTCGTCGGCTACGGCCTGCACATCCCCAGCGCCGGTTACGACGACTTCGCCGGCCATGACCTGAAGGGCAAGATCCTGGTGGTCGTCAACGGCGGGCCGGGAAACCTGTCCGGTGCGGTGAAGTCGGGCGCGCGGGCCGCGGAAACCTGGCCGGCGGCCGAGCGCGCCGGCGCCGTGGGCCTCATCACCCTGCTGACGCCCAAGTCGATGGACATCCCGTGGGAGCGCCAGACCCTGCTGGCCGCCAACCCCGGCATGTACCTGGCCGATCCGGCGCTGCAGGAAGCCAGCGGCCCCCGCTTCACCGCCACGGTGAACCCGGCGCAGGCCGAGAAGCTGTTCGCCCGCTCCGGCCATACCTATGCGGAAGTGCTGGCCCTGGCCGACGCCGCCCGGCCGATCCGCGGCTTCGCGCTGAACCTGAGCCTGCGGGCCACGGTGGCCGCCCGGACGAAGAGCCTGACCTCGTCCAACATCGTCGGCGTGCTGCCGGGTTCCGATCCCAGGCTGGCGGGGGAGTATGTGATGGTCTCCGCCCACCTCGACCACCTGGGCGTGGGCGCGCCCATCCGGGGCGACGCCGTCTACAACGGCGCCATGGACGACGCGTCCGGCGTGGCCACGGTGCTGGAGGTGGCGCGCACCCTGAGCGCCGGCAAGGCCAGGCCCCGGCGGTCGATCCTGTTCGCCGTCTTCACCGCCGAGGAGAAGGGCCTGCTCGGCTCGCGGGCCTTCGCCGAGGGCAAGGACCTGCCCAAGGGCGCCGTCGTCGCCGACGTGAACATGGACATGCCCCTGCCCCTGTGGCCCTTCACCCGCATCTACATGCCGGGGGTCGAGGAGAGCACCCTGGCGGCGGACGCCCGGGCGGTGGGGGCGGCGCAGGGGGTGGAGCTGGTCCCCGACCCCCTGCCCGACCGCAACGTCTTCACCCGCACTGACCAGTTCAGCTTCGTGCGGACCGGCGTGCCGGCGGTGGCGCTGAAGTTCGGCTTCCTGCTCGGAACCCCCGAAGAGAAGGTCGAACGCGACTGGCGCGCCCAGCGCTACCACGCTCCCTCCGACGACCTCGACCAGCCGGTGGACATCGCCGCGGCCGACAGGTTCAACGCCTATGTCCAGGCCTTCGCCGTGCGCCTGGCCGACGCCCCCGGGCGCCCGAGCTGGGCCCCGGGCAGCATCTTCGCGCCCAAGCCCTGATCAGGGGACCTTGGCGGCCTGGCCTTCGATCTCGACCAGGAAGGCGTCCGCGACCAGCTTGGCCACCTGGACGGTGATCCGGGCCGGCTTGTTGGGTTGGGCGGCGGTTCCGAAGAACTGGCTGTAGCCCGCGTTCATGCCGGCGAAGTCCATCTTGCCCGTGGCCGGGTCGGCGACCAGGGCGACCCGCAGCATGACCAGGTCGCCCATGGTCATGCCCTGGGCCTTCAGGATGTCCGATATCCGCGTGAGGATGCCTATGGTCTGGGTCTTGGTGTCGCCATAGGCCGGCGGCGTGCCGGCCGGGGCGCCGGCGTTGGTCGCCGGCGGGGTGATGCCGCTGACATAGACGGTGGTGGCGCCCGCCGGCACGACCACGGCCTGAGCGATGATCGCCTCGGGCGTCCCCATCCGCTTGAGTTCGGCCGCCTGCGCCGAGGCGCCCGCTGAGAGCAGGGCGGCGGCGGCGATCAGGGTCTTCAACATGGGGTCTGTCTCCTTGCTTCCCGGGGCCTTGGTAGGCCGTCGACGCCAAGCCGCGACACCCGCAACGGCCCGGCCGGCCGGCTTGGCGCCGCACTGCCGCAATGGCGGTCAATCTGGCCGTGCGGGGATCAAAAGCCGGGCGGCGGCCGGACTTTATGAACCGCGCCTAACCGCCGCCTCAGGCCGGGTTCAGGCCCTGGCCCGCACCTTGCATCCGATCCGTCGCCGGGCGCCGTTTTGGAGCCTCCGGCGCTGCACGGCCCAGGAGGCGATCATGCAGTCGTTTTCATCCGACAGGCCCCCCTCCCGCTGGGAGGATGCGGCCGCCCAGGTCCAGTCGGCCGGACGGCCCGCCGACACCCGGTTCGACCCTCCCCGCGCCGAGGCCGAGATGCGCCGGGCCGTACAGCAGCTCCGCCGGACCCTGGACCTGCTGCCGGAATAGCGGGACGCCCCCAGGGGAAGCCCCCTAGGGTCGGTCCGGCGGCGCGGCGAGGTCGCCGTGCAGCTCGCCTTCCTTGGATAGCAGCACGGCCAGCCAGCGCAGGCCCGGCACCTCGGCGGTGACGGCGATCACCATCACCGTCAGCGGCGTCGACAGGAACACCCCGGGCAGGCCGAACATCACCCCCCAGAACCCCAGGGACAACAACACGAACACCGGGTCGATGTTGAGCCGGTCGGCCTGGATCTTGGGCATCACCACATTGTCGATCAGGAAGATCCCGCCCCCCAGCAGCACCAGCAGGATCGCCGGGCGCAGCGGGGTGTCGAATTCCGCCATGGCGACCAGGGTCGGCACCAGGGCGCCGGCGATGCCGCCGACGATGGGGATGTAGGCGGCCAGGAACAGCAGGAAGGCCCAGAACGGCGCGTTGGGCAGGCCGACCGCGGCGGTGACCGCCGAGGCGAGCACGGCGATCAGCGCGGCCTTGAGGGTCTGGATCGCCATATATTCCTCGGTCGCGCCCCGCACCCGCTGGAACAGGCGCAGGGCGTGGGCGTGGCGGCCGGGCTCGGGGAACAGCCGCTGGGTCTTGCGGCCGAAGGCCCGGCGCGAGGCGAGCAGGAACCCCAGGTAGATCACCACCAGCACCGCCCGCGACACGATCCCCCGCGCCGCCCCGAACACCCGGAACAACACCGTCGACGGGTTCTCGCCGCGGGCGAGGTCGGGCAAGGTCAGGGCCGGGAACTGCAGCGCCCCGCTCACCCGACCCAAGAGCCCGTTCAGCTTGGGCTCAAGCCCGGCGATCTCGGCGGCGAAGTCCCGGCCGTAATGGGCGCAGACCCCGACGATCGCGGCGAACCCGATCACGATCAGGCCCGCCGCCAGCGACAGCCGCAACCACTCCGGACAGCGGGGCCAGCGGCGCTCCACGCCCAAGGAAAACGCGTCGATCAGCAGCAGCAGGAACACCGCCACCACCAGGGGGGTGATGATCTCCTGCAGCGCCTTGACGACGAAGCCGGCCAGCACCACGGCGATGAACACGGTCGCGTTGCGGATCACTTCGGTGCGGCCCCAGCCGGGGTTCGCCGAGGGCGGCGGCCGCCGGGCCGGCTTTTCGAGGTCCATGTCCATCTTCGCCCTTCGACGGTCGCCGAGCGCGCGGCTGCGAGAGATGGCCGCGTGCGCCGCCTATCCTGCCCCTCCCCGGTCCCGATGCCCAGCCGGACCCGCCGATTTCATCTTCCCCCGGCGGGCGGTCCCGAACAGGCTGGGCTAAAGTCCGGGGAAATCATACCGTCCCGGAACGGCGGCCCCTCCTCGCCCAGGGGCGCGGGGAGCGGCGCTTGACACTGTCTATCATGTTAAACAACTGTCCCCCGATGCTTGGACAAGTGCTTCTGAAGACGCCGATCTCGCCCGCTCCGGCCTGGTTCGACCTGACCGCGGCCCGGCATCTCGCCGAGGCCGGCGCCCCCCTGGAGCCCCCCGTCTCCGGCACGGTCTACGGGACGGTGCTGAACGTCCGCAGCCAGGTCGAACAGATGGCCGAGGCGATGACGCGCCCGCCCTATCAGGCGCCGGCCCAGGCCCCGGTGCTCTACATCAAGCCCCCCAACACCTTCCGTCCCCACGGCGGGGTGGTCCCGGTCCCGGTCGAGGCGGAGGAGTTGGAAGTCAACGCCACCCTGGCCGTGGTGATGGGGCGCAGCATCGGCCGCGCCACCGAAGCGCAAGTGATGGAGGCGGTGCTGGGCTACACCGTGGCCATCGACGTCTGCATCCCCCACGCCAGCCTGTACCGGCCGGCGATCCGCCAGCGCTGCCGCGACGGTTTCCTGCCGATCGGGCCCTGGATCGTGGAGCGCGCCGCCGTGGCCGACCCCGACGCCCTGGAGGTGACGGTCGCGGTGAACGGCCAGCGCCGCAGCCGCTTCTCCACCGCCGAGCTGGTGCGCCCCACAGCCCGGCTGCTGGCCGAGATCAGCGCCTTCTCCACCCTCCACGCCGGCGACGTGGTCCTGGTCGGCCTGCCGCCCGACGGCCCCCGCGCCCGAGCCGGCGACACGGTGGTGGCCGAAATCCCCACGGTCGGGCGGCTGCAATGCGTGCTCCAGGCCGAGGGTGCGGCATGAGGCGCGCCCGGGTCGCCTACTCCGGAGCCGTGCACGACGCCGTGGTCGAGGCCGACGGCCGCACACTCCATTTGGCCGACGGCCGCACGGTGGACGAATCCGCCGTGGTGTGGCTGCCGCCGGTGCAGCCGCGCACGATCGTCGCGCTCGGCCTCAACTATGCCGACCACGCCGCCGAGCTGGCGTTCAAGGCCCCCGACGAGCCGCTGGTGTTCCTCAAGGCCCCGGGGAGCCTGCTTGGCCACAAGGGCGTCACCCGCCGCGCCGCCGACGCCAACCAGATGCACCACGAATGCGAGCTGGTGGCGGTGATCGGACGCACCGCCAGCAAGGTCCGCCGCGAGGACGCCCTGGACTACATCGGCGGCTGGACGGTAGCCAACGACTACGCCATCCGCGAATACCTGGAGAACTACTACCGGCCGAACCTACGGGTGAAGAACCGGGACGGCTGCACCCCGATCGGCCCGTGGGTGGTCGACCGCGACGACATCCCGAACCACGCCGACCTCGCCGTCCGCACGCGGGTGAACGGCAAGCTGGTGCAGGACGGTTCGACCAAGAACCTGGTGTTCGACGTGCCCTATCTGGTTGAATACCTGACCAGCTTCATGACGCTCAGCCCCGGCGACATCATCCTCACCGGCACCCCGCACGGCATGGTGTTCGTCCAGCCCGGCGACGTGGTGTTGACCGAGGTCGAGGGCGTCGGCGTCCTCGAGAACCGCCTGGTCGGCGACAACGAGTTCTACAACCCCGGACCCGAAACCGCCGCATGATCCAGCACCTCATCGACGGCAAGTCCGTCGACAGCCCCGAGCGCTTCCAGACCTTCAGCCCCGCCACCCAGGAGGTGCTGGACGAGGTGGCGGCCGGAGGCGAGCGCGAGGTCGCCATGGCCGTCGAGGCCGCCAAGGAAGCCTTCCCCAAATGGGCGGGCCTGCCGGCCAAGCAGCGCGCCAAGATCATGCGCCGGGCGGGCGAGCTGATCGAAGCCGCCGTGCCCGAACTGGCGGCCCTGGAGAGCGAAGACACCGGCCTGCCGATCGAGCAGACCTCCCACGCCCTGATCCCCCGCGCGGCCGACAACTTCTACTTCTTCTCCGAAGTCGCCACCCGGATGGACGGCAAGTGCTATCCGGTCGACCGGACCATGCTGAACTACACCCTGGTCCAGCCGGTCGGGGTCTGCGCCCTGGTCTCGCCGTGGAACGTGCCGTTCATGACGGCGACCTGGAAGACCGCCCCCTGCCTGGCGCTGGGCAACACCGCGGTCATGAAGATGTCGGAGCTGTCGCCCCTGACCGCCGACCGCCTGGGCAGGATCCTGCTGGAAGCCGGCGTGCCCAAGGGGGTGTTCAACCTGGTGCACGGCTACGGCCGGACCGCGGGCGAGGCCCTGGTGCGCCACCCGGACGTGCGCACCGTCTCCTTCACCGGCGGCACCGCGACGGGCAAGCACATCGCCTCGGTGGCGGGGATGAAGAAGCTGTCGCTGGAGCTGGGCGGCAAGTCGCCGGTGCTGATCTTCGAGGACGCTGACCTCCAGCGGGCGATGGACGCCGCGCTCTTCACCATCTTCTCGCTGAACGGCGAGCGCTGCACCGCCGGCTCGCGGATCTTCATCCAGGCCAGCGTCTACGACAAGTTCGTCGCCGAGTTCGCCGCCCGCGCCAGCCGCCTGCGGGTCGGCGACCCGCGGGACAAGGACACTCAGGTCGGGGCCATGATCACCCGCCAGCACTGGGAGAAGGTCACCGGCTACATCGAGCTGGCCGAGAAGGAAGGCGCCAAGATCGTCGCCGGCGGCGTGGGCCGCCCGGCCCAGCTTCCCGCCCGAGTCCGGTCCGGCAACTTCGTCCAGCCCACCGTCTTCGCCAACGTCGACAACAAGATGCGCATCGCCCAGGAGGAGATCTTCGGGCCCGCGGTGTGCCTGATCCCGTTCGAGGGCGAGGCCGACGGCCTGGCCATGGCCAACGACGTCAAGTACGGCCTGGCCTCGTACATATGGACCCAGGACATCGGCAAGGCCCACCGGCTGGCGGCCGGCATCGAGGCCGGCATGGTGTTCGTCAACAGCCAGAACGTCCGCGACCTGCGCCAGCCCTTCGGGGGCGTCAAGGACAGCGGCATCGGCCGCGAGGGCGGCGAGTTCAGCTTCGAGACCTTCTGCGAGGTCAAGAACGTCTGCGTCTCGATGGGGACGCACCCGATCCCGAAGTGGGGGATGCAGGACGGGCTGGAAGGCGCGACGTGAGCCTCTACGCCCTGCAGAAATTCATCTACCACCTGAACCGCGACCCGGACCTGCAGGCGCGGTTCAAGACCGACCGCGCCGGGGCCGTCGCGCCGTACGAGTTCACCGAAGAGGAGCGCCAGGCGGTGCTCGGCGGCGACGTCGGCCTGCTCTATGTGCTGGGCGTCAACGGCCAGCTCCTGATGCATTTCGCGGCGCTGGAAGGCATGCCCTGGGCCGACTACATCCAGTCCATGCGTGACGGGGTCGACAGGTACGGCCCGGTCCGCGCCGGCATCTACGCCATGACCACCCGGCAGGACGAAAAGGTGGCGGGGGTATGAGCCTGGTCTTCCTGGGCGCGCTCAGCCACGCCCCCGGCATCGTCGGCCGCGCCGACCAGGCCGATGCGGCGGCCAAGGACGGCTTCTACGCCGGGCTCGGGCGGATGCGCGAGGCGCTGGAGGCGGCCAAGCCGGACGCCCTGGTGGTGATCGGCGCCGAGCACTTCGCCAACTTCTTCATGGACAACATGCCGGCCTACGCCATCGGCATGGCCGAGCATTACGAAGGGCCGATCGAGGACGAGGACTGGCTGAAGATCAAGCGCGGCCGCATCCCGGGAAACCCCGGCCTGTCGCTGCGCCTGATCCGCTCGATCATGAACGACGTCGATCTCGCCTATGCCGAGGAGTGGAAGTTCGACCACGGCATCATGGTGCCGCTACACTTCCTGACCCCTTGCTACGACCTGCCGATCGTCCCGGTGAACATCAATTGCCAGGGCCCTCCCCTGACGCCGCTGCACCGGGCCTGGGCCTTCGGCGAGGCCCTGCGCAAGGCCTGCGACGCGGCGCCAGAGCGGATCGCGGTGGTGGGCACCGGCGGCATCTCGCATTGGCCGGCGACCCCCGACAGCGGCAAGATCAACGAGACCTGGGACCGCGAATTCCTCGACCGCTGGGTCCGCGGCGACCGCGAGGCCCTGCTGTCCTACACCGACGAGGACACCTACCGCGAGGCGGGCCAGGGCGGGTTCGAGATCCGCACCTTCATCCCCATCGCCGCCGCCGCCCGCGGCGCCCC
The DNA here is from genome assembly GCA_035493215.1 of Caulobacteraceae bacterium. GTDB lineage: Bacteria > Pseudomonadota > Alphaproteobacteria > Caulobacterales > Caulobacteraceae > NCED01. Next base: position 49,376 of record DATJIO010000058.1, on the reverse strand, counting down.
GGCCGAGGTGTGGTTCTACCAGCCGATCCCCATCTTCGCCGTTGGCTGCACCGTGGCCGTCGTCAAGCTGGACGCCTGACCATGCCCAACGCCGTGCTCGAATATTCCGCCAACCTGGCCGCCGAGGCCGACATCTCCGCCCTGGTCAAAGCTCTGGGGGCCCGCTTCCGCGAGAGCGGCGACGTCTTCCCGGTCGGCGGGGTGCGCATCCGCGCCATCGGCTACGACGACTACGAGGTTGGCGACGGCTCGCCCGAAAACGGCTTCGTGGTCCTGACCTGCAAGATCGCCGTGGGCCGGCCCGAGGCGGTCAAGAAGGCCTTCTTCGACGACGTGTTCGAGCTGGTGAAGGCCCATTTCGCGGCCCTCTACGCCCGCCGGCCCCTGTCGCTGACCCTCTATGTCGAGGAGATTCCCGAGGGGACCTCCTACAAGCACAACAACCTGCACGCCCGAAAGCCGGGCGAGACTTGAGCCTCCATCTTGGCCTAGGCTGAGACCGGGAGCGCCCCAAGAACCGCGCCCCGCCAGGGAGGACGACCCATGCCCAAGGTGACGGCCAGGCAGGTCCTGATCTCCGCGCTGATGGCGGCGCTGTTCGCCCCCGTCTATCTCTCGTCCGGATCGGCGGCGTTCCGCCCGGCCTGGTTCACCGCGCGCGTCGCAATCCTGCCGGCCAGCGTCTGGATGGTGCTGATCCTGATCGCGGTGTTCGTACTGATGGTGTGGGTCGTCTCGGGGGGCGTCTACGGCCGGGACGACGACGACAGGGAAGCGGGCCGATGAACGCCGTCGCCATCGGCTTCTTCGTCCTCACCATCCTCGTCACCCTGGGCGTGACCGTCTGGGCGGCGCGGCGCAGCAGGGGCCGGGCGGACTACTACGCCGCAGGCGGCAGGCTGACGGGCGCCCAGAACGGCCTGGCCATCGCCGGCGACTTCATGTCGGCGACCACCTTCCTCGGCATCACCGGCATGTACTTCATGAGCGGGGTCGACCCCTCGGCGATCTACTACCTGGCGCCCCTGGTCGGCCTGCCCCTGATGCTGCTGTGGGTGGCCGGGCCGCTGCGGCGCGCCGGCAAGTTCACCCTGGGCGACGTCATGGCCAGCCGCCTGCGCAGCCCGGGCCTGCGGGTGTTCGCCGGCGCCAGCGCCATCGTCATCTCGACGATCTATCTCGTCGGCCAGCTGATCGGCGCCGGCGGCCTGATCCAGATCCTGTTCGGCATCGGGTTCGCGCCCGCCGTGATCCTGGTCGGCGTGCTGATGACCATCTACGTCGCCGTCGGCGGCATGATTGCGGCCAGCTGGGTGCAGATCATCAAGTCGGTGCTGCTGGTCTCGACCATCGTCCTGCTGTCGGCGGCGGTGCTGGTGCAGGCCGGCGGGTTCGGGCCGCTCTATGCCCGCGCCGTCGCCGCCCATCCCCTCGGCGAGGGCCTGTTCATGCCGGGCGGCGGCAAGATGGACCTTTTCTCCTCCGTCTCCCTGGCCTTCGGCATGAGCGTAGGCATCCTAGGCCTGCCGCACCTCCTGATCCGCTTCTTCACCGTCCCCGACGAGCGGGCGGCGCGGCGGTCGGCGGTGGTGGCCACCTCGATCATCGGTTTCGTCTTCGCCCTGATGTTCCTGGTCCTGGGGCCGGGAGCCATCGCCTTCGTCTACGGCCAGCCCCGGTTCGACGGCCCCGACGGTCTGCTGCGCGGCGGGGCCAACATGGCCTCGATCCACCTCGCCGACGCCCTGGGCGGCAACGTGCTGATGGGGATCGCCGCGGCGGTCGCCTTCGCCACCATACTGGCGGTGGTGGCGGGCCTGGTGATGGCCATAGCCTCGGCCGCCAGCCACGACCTCTACGCCGTGCTGAGCCGCCGCAAGGACAAGAGCGAGCACGAGGAGCTGCTGGTGTTCCGCCTCGCCGCCGGGGTGATGGCGGTGGTGGCGGTGGCCCTGGCCTTCGCCTTCCAGCACGAGAACGTCGCCTTCATGAGCGCCCTGGCCTTCGCGGTCGCCGCCAGCGCCAACTTCCCGGTCCTGGTCCTGATCCTGTACTGGCCGCGCCTGACCACGGCCGGCGCGCTCACCGGCGGGCTGGTCGGGCTGATCTCGTCGGTGGCCCTGATCGTGATCGGACCGGCGGTATGGGTGAAGCTGCTGCACCACGCGGCGCCGATCTTCCCGTCGGACTATCCGGGGCTGCTGACCGCGCCCCTGGCCCTGATCGCCGCCATCCTGGTGTCCCTGGCCCGCCCGGCCCCGAGGATGGTCGAAGCCGCGGCGGAGTAGGGGCACGGCCCTTCTCCCCGAGGGGAGAAGGGCCTGTTCTCCTAAGCGCTCTTCAGGTCGGCGTACTTCAGCGGCAGCTTGCGGATACGCTTGCCGGTGGCGGCGAAGATGGCGTTGCACACCGCCGGCGCCAACGGGGCCACCGAGGGCTCGCCGATGCCGCCCCAGGTCTTGCCGCCCGACAGGTTCAGGTGGACCTCGATCTTCGGGACCTCGGACATCTTCAGCAGGGGATAGGTGTTGAAGTTGCCCTGGACCGGGGCGCCGTCCTTGATCGTGATCTCGCCGTACAGCGCCGCGGTCAGGCCGTAGATCACCCCGCCCTCGATCTGCTGGGCGATCGTGTTTGGGTTGACCGCATGGTAGCAGTCGACCACCGCGACGATGCGGTCGACCTTGAGCTTGCCGTCGGCGCCGACCGTCACCTCGGCCACCTGGCCGGTGACCGTGCCGTAGGTGTCGACCACCGCGATGCCGCGGCCGCGCCCGGCCGGCATCGGGGTCCCCCAGCCGCTCTCCTTGGCCAGGCGGTCGAGCACGCCGATGTAGTCCGGCCGGTCGAGCATGGCCTTGCGGAACAGGTAGGGGTCCTGCCCCGCCGCATGGGCCATCTCGTCGATGAAGCTCTCCAGGAAGAAGGTGTTCTGCGAGGCGCCCACGCTGCGCCAGAACATCACCGGCACGTGGGCGTTCTTGAGCTGCACCCCGACGTGGTCGTTGGGGATCTTGTAGGCGTGGGTGGCGATCACCTCGACCGCCATCGGCTCGATGCCGGTCGGCGGCCGGACACCGCTGAGGGAGTGCAGCAGCGAGCCCACGGCGATCTTGGAGTCGATCGCGACCGGCTTGTTCTGGGCGTCCAGCGCCGCCGTGAACTTCACCGCCGCCTGCGGGCGGTAGCGGTCGCGGCGGATGTCCTGCTCGCGGTGCCAGATCAGCTTGACCGGCTTGCCCACCGCCTTGGCGCAGGCGATGGCGTGGACCATCTCGTCGTGCTGGGTGCGCCGGCCGAAGCCGCCGCCGACGAAGGTGTTGTGGACGTAGACGTTCTCCGGCGCGACGCCCGCCTCCTTGGCGGCGAGGTCCAGAACGGCCATCGGCGCCTGGGTGCCGACCCACACGTCGACCCGGTCGGGCTTCAGCTCGACCGTGCAGTTCATCGGCTCCATCGGCGCGTGGCTGAGGTAGGGCACCTCGTAGAGGGCCTCGACCATCTTGAGGCCTGGCTGGGCCAGGGCCGCGGCGGCGTCGCCGTCGTTCCTCGCCTGCACCATCGGCCCGTCGAGGGCGTCGCGGTAGGCCTTGTCGAGCTGGGCGCTGTCGACGGTGGAATTGCCGCCCGAAGCCCACTGCGGCTTCAGCAGGTCCAGCGCGGTCTTGGCGCGCCACCAGCGGTCGGCGACCACGGCGACCGCGTCCTTCATCTTGACGACGGCGACGACGCCGCGCCGGCCCTTGACCGGGGTGTCGTCGACCGATGCGAGCGTGCCGCCGAACTCGGGGCAGGAGAGCACCGCGGCGTAGACCATCCCCGGGACCTGGGCGTCGATGCCGAACATCGCCGTGCCGTTGGTCTTGGGCAGGGTGTCCAGCCGGGGCGTCCACTTGCCGACGAGGCGATACTGCTCGGGGGTCTTAGGCGTCGGCTCGACGTCGATCTTGATCAGGGCCGCGGCGGGGGCGAGCTCGCCGTAGGTGAGGGAGCGGTTGGCGGTCTTCTGCAGGCAGCGGCCGGACTCGATGCTGCACTGGGCGGGATCGACCTTCCACTGCCGGGCCGCGGCCAGGCGCAGGCGTTCGCGGGCCGACGCGCCGGCCTGCTGCATGACGGCCACCGAGGTGCGCACCCCGCGGCTGCCCACGGTCTGCATCCCGCCGTAGAGCTTGCCGTCCTGCCGCTGGTTGCGGTTGGCCGAGGCGTATTCGATGCGGACCTTGGACCAGTCGCACTCCAGCTCCTCGGCCACCAGCATGGCCAGGGCGGTGGAGGTGCCCTGCCCCATCTCCTGGTGCGGGATGCGGACGGTGACTGTGTTGTCGGGGTCGATGACCAGCCAGGCGGTCATCTCCTTGTGGGCGGCCTGGCCGTCGGTGAGGCTGACCCGCTGGTAGCCGGGGGCGGCGGCCTGGGCGACCGGGACGCCGATGGCCAGGCCGCCGGCGGCGGACAGCCCGGCGAGGACGACGGTGCGGCGGCTGAACCCGGCCTCGGGGATCAGGGAGTCGGGCGCGATGGGCTTGATCATGGTCGTCACGCCTTCTGGCCGGCGGCCAGGGCCGCGGCGCGGTGGATCGCCTTCTTGATGCGCGGATAGGTGCCGCAGCGGCACAGGTTGGTGATCCCCTGGTCGATCTCGGCGTCGGTCGGCGCCGGATGGGTCTTGAGGAAGGCGGCCGCGGCCATGATCTGCCCCGACTGGCAGTAGCCGCACTGGGGCACGTCCTCGGCCAGCCAGGCCTGTTGCACCGGATGGGCGCCGTCGGTGGACAGGCCTTCGATGGTGGTGATCTCCTTGCCGGCGACGGTTCCGACCTGGAGGATGCACGAGCGCTGGGCCACGCCGTTGACCTGGACGGTGCAGGCGCCGCAGGCCGCTATGCCGCAGCCGAACTTGGTGCCGGTCAGGCCCAGTTCGTCCCGCAGGACCCACAGCAAGGGGGTCTCGGGCTCGATGTCGAGCTGGTGCGGTTTTCCGTTGACCGAGATCGTGACCATTCCTGCCTCCGTGGGCCGCGGCGGGGCGCGGCGTTTTCCATAGTATGCCTCGCGTTTCCGCCGCGGTCGACCGTCGCCGCGCCCGGCTTGACAAGGACCAGCGCGCGCTCTCCAGCTTTGCCTTGCCCGGCGCCGTTCCGGTCGCCGGGCAAGACGAGATCGACACCGATGTCGACGCCCGGGAGGCCCGCCCATGAACCCCTTCGTCGCCGCTGCGGCCCTGCTGCTGCTCGTCTCCGTCCCGCCCGGCGCCCACGCCGCCGCGGCCGGCCCGCCGGAGATTCCGTTCGAGGGGACCGACGCCCTCAAGCTCGGGCCGGACATGCACCTGGGCGAGGTGGCGGGCGTGGCGGTGAACAGGCTCGGCCACATCTTCGTGTTCCAGCGCGGCCACACCGTCGGGCCGGCCTACGGCGCCGCGGCGGCCCAGCTGCTGGAGTTCGGGCCCGACGGGCGTTTCGTGCGCGAGATCGGCAAGAACCTCTACGCCTGGTCCTTCGCCCACAATGTGCGGGTCGACCCGCAGGGGAACGTCTGGGCCGCCGACAAGGGCTCCGACCAGGTAGTCAAGTTCACCCCGCAGGGCCGGGTGGCCATGGTGTTCGGCCGCAAGCCCGAGGCCAGCGACGAGGGCGCCCACCCACTCGAGCACCCCAGTCCGCCCCTGCCCCCGGTCGACGGCTATTTCCGCCAGGTGACGGACATGGCGTGGGACTCCAAGGGCAACACCTACATCTCCGACGGCTACATCAATTCGCGGGTGGCCAAGGTCGACAAGGACGGCCGCTGGCTGAAGTCGTGGGGCTCGCCCGGCGCGGGACCGGGCCAGTTCCAGACCCTGCACTCGATCCAGGTCGACGCCCAGGACCGGGTCTATGTCGCCGACCGCGGCAACCGCCGCATCCAGGTGTTCGACACCGAGGGCGCCCTGCTCAAGATCATCACCATCAACGTGCCCTACCCGGCCGACGCCCCCACGGCGATCGGCGCCCGGCCCAGGCCCGGCCCCGACGGCTTCACCGGCGTGGGCAACCAGAACACCATGCCTGGGGCGCCCTGGGCCCTGTGCATCACGCCCAAGACGGCGGCGGGTCAGCAGTACCTCTACGTCTCCGATTCCTGGCCGGGGCGGATCTACAAGCTGACCCTGGACGGCCAGGTGCTGGGCTGGCTGGGGAGTTCGGGCAAGCAGCTCAAACAGTTCGGCTGGATCCACGAGATCGCCTGCCCGTCGGAGAACACCCTCTACGTCGGGGAGCTCCTGAACTGGCGCCTGCAGAAGCTGACCCTCCACCCGCGGTAGGGCCGATGGCCGAGGCCGCCCCCGATCAGTGGGACGCGTACAGCTTGATCGGGTGCTCCTTGGCGCCCGCCAGCCAGGCCTTCGTCGCCGCGTAGAGGGACTCGACGATGGGCCCCTTCAGCCCGGGCATGGTCTTCTTCACATCGAAGCCCAGGCGGGTCTGCAGGTAGGCGAGGTTGCGGTAGCCTTCGGGGAAGCTCGCCAGCAGGGCTTGGTCCATCTGCGGCGCTTCGGCCGGGTTGCAGGGGATGATCCAGTCCTTCTCGTAGATCGGCTGGCGGTGGACGAAGCCCCACCTGCCCTCGCGCCGCTCGAAGAAATCGACGAAGCGGCCCAGGCAGGTGACGTCGCACATCACCCCTTCGACGGGGGCGCGCTGCAGTATCTCCATCTTGGTCTGCGACACCGCCCGGTCGCCGGCGACGTCGGCGGTATGGGCGCCGTTGAAATGGATGATCGAGGTGGCGCCCTTGTCGAAGCTCATCTTGCGCATGGCGACGAACTCGTCGGCCGACCCTTGGGTCCAGGTCGCCATCATCCGCCCGTCGTCGTGCCAGACCTTGCGGAACCGCTCCCAGTCGCCGCCGTCGCTGTAGACGATCCAATCGTCGACGAGTTGGCGGATGGCGAGCCTGTCCAGCAAAACCTGATCCACGATCTTCTCCCCATGTCTTTAGGGTAAAATACTAGGCTGGTCACGGCGGCGGCAAGGCTGTTAGGGAGACCCCGTTCGACACTGACGGAAAGTCGCGATGAAGCCTGAAGTCGCCATCGTCGGGGGAGGGGTCTGCGGCCTCGCCCTCGCGCTCAACCTGCACCGCCGCGGAATCACGGCCCGGATCTACGAGACCGCGCCGGAGATCAGGGAGCTGGGGGTCGGCATCACCCTCTTGCCCCACGCCGTGCGCGAGCTGTCGGCCCTGGGCCTGCTGGCCGAGTTCGAGGCCGTCGGCATCGAGAATCGGGAGAGCTGCTTCTTCACCCGCTTCGGCCAGCTGGCCTACCGCGAGCCCCGCGGCCGCTTCGCCGGCTACCCCTTCCCCGAGCTTGGCATCCATCGCGGCAAGCTGCAGGGCATCCTCTACCACGCCGTGTTGCGCGAACTGGGAGCCGACGCGGTCTCGACCAGCCACTGCTGCGTCGGCGTCGAGCCGGTCGGCGACAAGGTGAAGGTGCTGTTCGGACCGGCCCCCGACGGGAACGTGGCCCCGCCGGTCACGGCCGACCTCGTCATCGCCTGCGACGGGGTCAATTCCGCCGTGCGCAAGCAGTTCTATCCCGACGACAAGGTGGTGTTCACCGGCATCAACACGTGGCGCGGCACGACCGTCCGCCCCCCGATCATCGGCGGGCGCAGCTATATTCGGGTGGGGTCGATCAACACCGGCAAGATGGTGATCTACCCGATCGTCGACGACGTCGACGGCAAGGGCAACCAGCTGATCAACTGGATGGCGGAGATCCAGACCGGGGACGCCGGCAAGAACGACTGGAACACCGCCGGCAGGAAGGAGGACTTCCTGCCGATCTACCAGGACTGGAAATTCGACTGGCTGGACGTTCCGGCCATGATCCGCGACGCCCAGACCATCCTGGAATACCCGATGGTGGACAAGGAGCCGATCGACCGCTGGGTGTTCGGACGGGTCGCCTTGGCCGGCGACGCGGCGCATCCGATGTACCCGCGCGGCTCCAACGGCTCGGCCCAGGGCCTGATCGACGCCCGGGTCCTGGCCGACCTGCTGGCGCGCGGGGGCGAGGTGGACGCTGCCTTGGCCGAATACGAGGCGACGCGGGCGCCACAGACCGCCCGCGTGGTGCGCACCAACCGCTCGACTCCGCCGGACCTGATCAACATCGCCGTCGAGGAGGCGACCCACGACAAGCCGTTCGACGACCTCGAAGACTTCATCACCCAGGCCGAGCTGGAGGCCATCTCCGAGCGCTACAAGCAGATCGCCGGGTTCAGCCTGAACGATTTCGGAGCCAAGGCGGGCTAGGGCCTTCCACCACCCCCATCCCCGGCCTGGCGCCGGGGATGGCGCCGCCGCCGGTTAGGCTCCCGGCGCCGCCGGGGCGCCGCGGCCCAGGACCCTGCCGTCGGGCAGGGTGATCGAGACGTAGGCGGCGCCCGCCCGCCCGTCCTTCAGGGGATGGCCGACAATCGTCACACGGTCGCCCGGCTTGACGGTCTTGGGGTTCCAACCCTGCCGATGCATCACGTTCGGGCCCTCCATCTCGAAGGACCACTGCACCGGCTTGCCCGCAACGTCGGGGACCATGACCTCGATCCAGCTATGCGGGTTGGTCCACTGCAGCTCCTTGATGACCCCCTGCAGGGTCACCTCCTTCTCCCGCTCGAACATGGCTGCCGAATGGTGGGCCGACGCAGGAGCCGCCGTCGCCAGGGCCAAGGCGGAGCTGCAAAGAGCGAACAGAGGCGCTTTCATCTCAACTCCCTCGTCTTATGTCAGCCGCCCTCGTCCGGGGCGTGGTCGTGCGGCTCCATGCCGAGCAGGCACAGGGCGTTGCCGCAATAGAGGCTGTGGCGGTCGGCTTGGGACAGGCCCAGGCCGTCGATGGCCTTGATGGTCTCGCGGATGAACATCGGCCCGCCCTCGGGATCGAACGGGCAGTCGCTGGCGAACAACACCTTCTCCACCCCGAAGAAGTCCAGGCCGCAGCGGATGGCCGAGGCCGAGCCCCCCACGGCGGTGTCGTTGTGGAACATCCTGAAGTAGTCGACCGGGCGGCGGCCCTTAGCGGCCATCTCGGCCTTGATCGCCTTGTAGCGCTCGCCAGCCTCGCCGACCGTGCGGGTGCCGATCTGGTCCCACAGGGGCCCGACCCGGCCCTCGAAATAAGGGATCATCGCGCCCAGGTGGTGGGTGACGACGCGCAGGGTCGGCAGCTTGTCGAACAGGCCGGAGAACACCATCCGCGCCATGGCCACGCTGGTCTCGTAAGGCCAGCCCAGCACTTGCCAGATCTCGTACTGCGACACGTCCTCGTCGACGTAGTCGGCGCGCCGGGCGTCGCGGGCCGGGTGCATCCAGATCGGGACCTTGTGGCGAAGGGTCGCCCGCTCGAAGATCGGATAGAATTCCGGGTTGTCCAGCGCCCGGCCGGCGATGTTGGTGAAGACCTGCACCCCGCGGGCGCCCAAGGCGATGGCCCGATCCATCTCCTCCAGCGAAGCGTCGACGTTGTTCAGCGGCAGGGAGGCGACCCAGGCTGGGAACTTGTCGGGCCTGGCGTCGCAGATCGCCTTCAGCTCGTCGTTGCCCAGCCGCACCAGGGCCGGCGAGTCGTCCGGCCCCACCAGGCTCTCCACCGGGGGGTTGGCGATCGTCAGCACCTGCTGGTAGCCCGGCCACCGGTCCATCATCCGGACCCGGGCGTCCATGTCGTACAGCATCGGAATCTCGGAGACGCGCTTGAGCATACCGCTGGCGGCGGGCGCCATCTCCCGCAGTAGGTCGGCGTAGGCCCGCGGCGTGACGTGGTTGTAAATGTCGATCTTGCGCTCAGCCACGGGCGGCGCCCCGCGCCAGGTCGGCGGCGTCGGCCAGGCCTTCGGCGCCGCGATAGAGCGCCAGCACCCTGTCGGCGTGGTCTCTGGCGATCACCCCTTCGCACAGGCCCAGGAACTTGACGTCCAGGTCGGCGTCGCTCATCGGCCGTTCCAGGCTGCCGATGGCGTGGGGCACGTGGCGCTCCAGCCTGCGGCCGTCCTTCAGGAAGACCGTCACATAGGCCTCGTCGTCGCGCAGGCCGCGGTCGACCACCGCTTCGACCTTGTCGCGCAGGGCCACGACGGTCGGGTCGGCGACCTTGGCGTCGGAATATTCCCGTTCGCCCGCCGCCCCGTCGATGAGGGCCACGGCGACCGAGTGGAACACGCTGAACTTGCCCTCCAGCCCGGTGCGGGGGGTCTTCTTGCCGGTGAGCTCCAGCACCAGGGGCGCCACCCGCAGCTCGACCTTGGCGATCTGGTCGGCCTTGAGATTGTTCTCGTTGCGCAGCTGCACCGCCCCGTCGATCGACGGATGGATGACGATGCCGCACGCGAAGGGCTTGTAGGTGTTGAGCGAGATCTCGAAGTGCTGGCCGAGCTCGCCGGTGATCTCGTCGAAGTCCCGCGCCGTCGACATGACGTGGGCGAAGCCGCGCGGCGCCTCCAGCGCCCGGTCCGAGCTGGTGAAGTTCTGCTGCGCCAGGAAGGCCGAGAGCAGGCCGTTCTGCGCCGCCCGCCCGGGATGGAAGCTCTTGCACATGGTGCCGAACATCTCGCGGAAGCCCGACGACTGGGTGCCGGCGATGCCCAGGGCCCAGGTCATCTGCTGGGGGTGCAGCCCGAGCACCTTGCCGGCCGCGGCCGCCGCGCCGAACACGCCGGCGGTGCCGGTGATGTGCCAGCCGATGTCGTAGTGGGCCGGGTAGACGGCGTTGCCGATCCGGCACTCCACCTCGACACCGAGGATGAAGGCGTGCAGCAGTTCCGCCCCCGTCATCGGCCGGATCTCGGCCAGGGCCAGCAGGGCCGAGGCCACCGGCCCGGCCGGGTGGATGATGGTCTTCAGGTGGGTGTCGTCGAAGTCGAACACGTGGCTGGCGATGCCGTTCAGCAAGGCCGCGTTCAGCACGTCGATCCGCTCGGACCGCCCGAACAGGCTGGCCTCCGGCTTGCCGGCGAAGGGCGTCACCGCCGCCAGGGCCCGGTCCACCGTCTCGTGACCGCTGCCGCCGATGGCGCAGCCCGCCCAGTTCAGCAGCGACCGCACCGCTTCGGTACGCACCGGTTGCGGAACGTCCGAGGCCTTGGCCTCGACCACATAGCCGGCCAGGGTTCGGGTGACGTCTACAGCGGCTTCGGCCATGAATTCTCCTTGAGGGGGATGGGGATCAGTGGGTCAGCAGGTTGATCGGGCGTCCCGCCAGGAACGCCTCGATGTCCTCGACCACGCCGGGGAAGAAGACCTCATAGGTCTCGCGGGTGACATAGCCCAGGTGCGGGGTGGCCAGCACGTTGGGCAGAGTGCGGAAGGGATGGTCCGCCCGCAGCGGCTCCTGGTCGTAGACGTCCAGGGCCGCCACGCCGATCCGCCGGGCGGCGAGGGCCTCCAGCAGCGCCGCCTCGTCGATCAGGGGACCGCGGGAGGTGTTCACCAGGATGGCGTCCGGGCGCATCAGGGCCAGGTCGGCGGCCCCCACCAGGCCGCGGGTGCGTTCGCTCAGCACCATGTGCAGGGTGAGGACGTCGCTGCCTGCGAACAGCTCGGCCTTGGTGGCCAAGCGCACGCCGGCCTCCCGCGCCCGCTCGGCGGTGAGGTTGGGGCTCCAGGCCATGACCTCCATGCCGAAGGCCCTGCCGAGATCGGCCACCACCTTGCCCAACCGGCCCAGCCCCAGCACCCCCAGGGTGCGGCCGTGCAGGGTGGCTCCCACCGTGGTCTGCCAACCCCCTTCGCGCATGTTGCGGGTCTCGACGCCGATCGAGCGCGCGGCGCCCAGGATCAGGGCCCAGGTCAGCTCCGCGGTGGGGTGCTGGGTGCCCGCGTTGCGGGTGTGGCTGACCACGATCCCCCGCGCCGCGGCCGCAGCGAGGTCGAGGGTGCGGTTGTGGGCCCCGGTCACGACGATCAGCTTCAATTTGGGCAGGCGCTCGATCAGGGCGGCGGGCACAGGCATCCGTTCTCGGATCAGGCAGATGACGTCGAAGTCGGCCAGGGCGGCGGCGGCTTCCTCCACCGAGCCGAGGTTTCGGTCGAACACGGTGACCGACCCGGCGGCCTGGACCCGGCTCCAGTCGGCGAAGCTCAAGGCCACCCTCTGGTAGTCGTCAAGGACTGCGACCTTCAGCATAAGAGCCTCCCGCTCCCTGTCCCGATCTAGCGGTCGGCGACGCGCTCTTCGCGCCAGAAGCCCAGCGCCTGCTGCGCGGCCCGGTCCGAATAGCTGAACAGCACCACGTCGTCCTCGGCGGCGAAACTGTAGATCTGCCACGGCGGGACCACGAAGACGTCGTGCGGGGCGAAGCTGTAGCGTTCGCCGGCGATCTCGATGGCACCGCGGCCCTCGTGGACGACGTAGATCGTCCCCTCCGTCGAGCGATAGCGCCGCCCGGCGAAGCCCTTGGGAACGAACTGCATGAATGCGGCGATGGTGCGGAACGGGTGCCGGCCGTTGGTCGGGTTGACGTAGCGCAGCTTGATCCCGTGGGCCGGATCGAGCCGGCCGGTGCGGTACAGCCGGTCCAGCGCCTCGCGGGTGCGGTCGTAGGGGTAGAGCAGGATCGGCGATTCCGCGCCCTCCGCCACATAGTCCGCCGGCGCCATGTTGGCGCCGTAGCTGGCCAGGGACTCGCCGTCCTCGCGCTCCACCGGATGGACTTCGTCGGGGTAGTCTTCGCGGAACATCGCGCCGAAGAACTTGCCGAAGGGCGTGTCCAGCCCGTCCAGCCACACCACCATGTCCTCGCCGACGTTGCCGTGGTCGTGCCAAGACCAGTTCGGCGTCACCACGAAGTCGCCCGGATGCATCGTCGCCCGTTCGCCGCCGACCGAAGTGTAGGCCCCCTCCCCCTCGATCACGAACCGCAGGGCGTTGGGGGTGTGGCGGTGCGACGGGGCGATCTCGCCCGGTTGGATCGCCTGCAGGCCGGCGTAGAGCGTGTTGAGCGCATAGGTGGTGCCGCGCAGGCGGGGGTTCTCCAGCACCAGGACCCGGCGCTCGGCGTCGCGCTTGCTGATCAGCTCGGTAGCCCGGACCAGATGGGGGCGCAGCGCGCTGTAGCGCCAGATGTGCGGCGCGCAACCCGTGCCGGGAGTCATGGCGCCGCGCGGACGCTCCCACAGGGGCATCATGTCCAGCCCGCCGATCTCGCGGGAGAATTCGGCCAGCGCCGAATCCGCCTTTTCAGGAACAGACATCCTATTCTTCCACTTCCGTCGCCGCCGCCCCGGGCCGCATCCGCCTCACGCCGCAGGCGGCTTGGTGAACAGCGAATACCGGCCCGTATCGCCCTGGACCACGTCCAGGTCCATGGTCCCGATCTTCTCGAAGGTGATCCTGACCTTGTCGCCCGGACGGATCGGCCCGACGCCCTCGGGCGTCCCCGCGGCGATGATGTCGCCGGGGAACAGGGTCATCACCGAGGAGGCCATCTCGATCATGCCGGGCACGTCGAGCACGAGGTCGCGGGTATTGGCGTCCTGGCGGACTTCGCCGTTGACCCACAAGGTCCCCTGCAGCGCCCCCGGGTCGCCCACTTCGTCGGCGGTGACGACCCACGGGCCGACCGGGCAGAAGCTGTCGAAGGCCTTGCGGGCGACCCGCTCCTCCTTGCCGCGGATCACCGCGTCGATCAGCAGGGTGTAGCCGAACACGTGGGCCGCCCAGTCGTCCCGGGCGATGTCGCGCCCGCCCTTGCCGACGACGATCCCCAGCTCGCACTCGTGGTCGATCCGGCGGCCCGCGGAGATAGGCAGGACGATCGGGTCGGCCGGGCCGCTGAGCGACGACGGCGGCTTGAGGAAGAAGCCCTGGGTGTTGGCCCGGTACTCCCGGCCCATCTCCTCGGCATGGGCGTGGTAGTTGGCCGGATAGGCGACGATCTTGCTGGGCCACGGCACGGGCGTCCCCAGCCGCACGCCGGAGAGCGGCTCGCCGGATTGCGACGCCACGGCGGCCTCGATCGCCGGCCGGCGCCGCTCGAAGTCGGCGATCAGGCGGGTCATGGCGACGGGGGGCCAGACGCCGTCGACACCGCCGACCACGTCGGAGACGTCGACGATGCGGTCGCCCTTGACCACCCCGATGCGGTTGTCGTCGAAACTCGCGAGCTTCATTTCTTCATCCCATAGGGGACCGCGAACGGCATGATCTCGGCCGGGTAGAGCGAGCCGGTGTCGGCCCGCTCGCTGCCCAGGGTCACGGTGTTCTTGCCGTCGACGATCGGGTTCCGCTGGCTCTCGGCGCAGGCGATGGCGCCGATGGCGGCGAACCTCTCCTTCGACCTGTTGTAGCGGCGCGTGACCTTCCAGGGGCCGGTCAGGGCCTCCGGGTCGGTCAGAGTCATCTCGTCGACCAACTGGGCGCCGACCTTGTGGATGCGCTCGGCGACGTGGAGCTTGTCGGAGAACACCAGGCCGGTGCGGTCGACCGGCACCCCGGCGCGCAGGCCGACGGTGTCGACCACCAGGGTGTCGCCCTCCCAATGGCCGATGGAATGGCCTTCCCAGGTCGGCCACAGGTCGTCCTCGCCGGGGTGGGGGCGGCCGTCGGTGAAGATGAAGCGGACGGCGCCGCGCTCGTAGACGATCCAGGTCGCCTCGGGGCGGACCACGAAGTTGATGCCGAAGGGGACCGAGGCCAGGCGCGGGAAGCCGGCCGGATAGCACAGGGTGATCGGGTCGACGAACCGTTCGGCCCACACCACGTCCTTCAGGAACGCCTCGTAGCGGGCCTCCCAGTCGGGTTTGTAGGGCGGGTAGTCCCGCGACGAGCCGGTCTCGGGGCTGAGGACGCCGCGGCTCTGGTCGAACAGGGTGCCCGTGCCCTGCCACACCCCGGTCCAGTCCGGCAGGGCGGCGAAGGCGGGCATGGCCGCGGCGGGCGCCGCCTGGGCGGGGGCGGCGCAGGCCAGTGCAGCGCCGAAGCCAAGCGCCGTCCAGCGCCAGAGGGTGTCGGTCGAGCTGGGCATGGGACGCGGCCCTCGGCTGGGGTGTCGGGAAGGGAGCGACCGCACGCCTAGGCGGCCGCCTGTCGTTCGACGGTCGCCATCGGTCCGGGCATGGGGCCCAGGCCGAAGGCCGCCGCGGCGGCGCACAGGGCGGGGATGGTCGCCATCAGGAACACGTCGCGGTTGGACACGCCCGCCGACAGCAGGAAGCCCGCCAGCGACGGCCCGACGATGGAGCCGACCCGCCCGACGCCCAGGAACCAGCCGATGCCCGTCGCGCGGATCTCGGTCGGATAGGCGTCGGCCGCTACCGCATTGGCGGCGGTCTGGCCGCCGATGACGCCGAACCCGGCGCAGAGCACCGAGACCGTGAGCAGGGGCACATTGCTCCCCACCACCGCGATACAGGCGATGGAGACCGCCGCGATCAGATAGGAGACCGTGAGCGTCCGGCTGGACCCCCACTTGTCCATCATCCAGCCCTGGACCATGCCCACCATGCCGCCGACCTGCAGGCAGGTGCTGATCAGGATGGCGATGGCGACCGAGACCCCCAGGGATGCGATCTGGGTCGGCAGCCAGTTGGTCATCAGGAACAGGTCGAGCAGGCTGCAGAACACCAGCAGCCACAGCAGGAGCGTCTTGCGGGCCCGGCCGTCCCGGAACAGGGCCGCCACCGACATCCGCGCCGTGGAGTGGTCGTCGAGCACGAAGCGGGCGTCGGCCGGCAGCGAAGGGTCTATCCGGCGCATCAGCTCGGCCACCTTCGCCTGCTTGCCCTCCCGCGACGCGAGGAAACGGACCGATTCCGGCAACAGGAGCAGAATCGCCGGCGCCAGCGCCAGCGGCAGGACGCCGCCGACGATGAAGACAGAATTCCAACCCAGGGCTTCGACGATCCGCGCCGCGGTCAGTCCTGCGGCGATCGAGCCGCCGATGAAGCCGTTGAACATCATCACCACCATCAGCGAGCGGATGCGGCGGGGCGAATATTCCGAGGTCATGGCGATGGCGTTTGGCATGGCCCCGCCTATGCCCAGGCCGGTCAGGAACCGGGTCAGGTACAGCATCTCCACCGAGGTCGAGGCCGCCATCCCCAGGCTGCCCAGGCCAAACAGCACCATGCAGCCGAGCAGGACGGGCTTGCGGCCGATCCGGTCGGCCACGGGAGCCACGATCAGGGCGCCCAGCATCAGGCCGAACAGGCCGAGCGAAAAGAACAGGCCCATCGCGTTGTGGCCGAGGTGGAACGCCTTGGCCACCGCCGGCGCCACGAATCCGGCGTTCTGGGCGTCGAAGCCCTCGACGAAGGCCAGCAGGGCGCACAGGACGACGATCGTCCTCTGGTAGCCGCCGATAGGTCGGCGATCGATGACTTCGGAAATTCCAACCGTGCCGGCGGCCATGAATGGCTCACTCCCTGATTTTGGTCGAACCGTGCGCCAGTTCTCCGTCGATGTCAGCTCGGTAGCGGCTCTGGTGGCGACGTAGCGGTCTTAGAGCCGTTGATAAGGCGCCGGGGCCTTCAGGCTTTTAGCGGCAGACCTATGGCGCTCGTTCCTCTGAGGCCCGCTACCGACCCTTGGCGGAACTTGGAAAGATCCGCACTTCGGCTCTGGCTGAGGTGGCGGTGCAGGCGGATCGGCCATCGCAAGTGGCATGCGGAACTGACCTGACAAAACCGCCGCCTCATGCTTCGTAGATGGTGCGATGCCTGCCGTGCGGTCACGGCCTAGCTCACTAACAGGCCCCCGCCTGCCGCGCACCGTAAGCCGCTTGACTCACTGTGTATTTGCTCCCAGCACTCGAAGACAGTTGCTGTGTGAGACCATCACAGGAGAAGCCGGATATGCTCAGGTAATGCTTCGCAGACTTAACCGCATTCTCGTTCCAATCGACGTCGAGACTATCAACTGCTGCGGTGGCATCGGCCTCGCCATAAACATCTCCAGCACTCGATAAAAGTTGCCGAATCAGTCCGTCCCGCGAGAAGCCCGCGATGCTGAGATACTGCTTCGCAGACCTGACGGCATTCTTCTGGGGGCCCGTCAAATTTGCCGGCTCTTCGGGCGCGGTTGCCGTGGCCGTAGGTGAGGCCGCCTGGTTCGGAGCGCTTGGCACTGCTGGTGAGTTATTCGAACCACTCGCGATAGCGAAAAGACAGCCATCCGAGGCCCAGCACTCGGGCGAGCATCGAATAACCGGCCTTCAGCAGGAACCACGAAAAGACGACCGGCAGGAGCAATATCCCGATGCCGAGTCCCGCCCCAACCTTACGCTCCTCCTTCTTAGCTGCAGCCGTCGCTTCCGTCATCTCGGCCCCCCAAGCGGCCAATCAATAGAGGAGCCCAGCTTAGCCCTAGGACGCGGCGTTCTTCCACTTCATTTCACCACTTAGGCGTGCGCGGCACGACTTGGCAACCACAGCTTGGGCCGCCGAAAAGACCCAACTCCCGCTCCTTTTCGGCATCCGCCTCGTAGGCGGATTTGGCCCGTCTGCTAACTGGCCACAGGCAGAGGTCCGCTCGTGACCCGTTGCGGACGAACAGACGAAGAGCTTAGCTGCCGCATGATAGAGGTGCGCTCGTACTCCGAACCCGACTTTCCCCGCATCAAAGAGCTGTGGGAGGAGGTGTTTCCAGGCGATCCGCCTTGGAACCGGGCGGAGGTCGCAATCCCCGCCAAGTTGGAGGTCCACCCCGAGCTATTCCTCGTTGCCACCAACGATGGCCAGCCAATCGGCACTGTCCTGGCGGGATATGACGGTCATCGCGGCTGGCTCTACGCCGCTGCAGTCAGCCCTCGACATCGGCGGAAAGGTGTTGGCGCCGCACTTGTGCGCGAGGCTGAGCGCCGTCTTCGAGCGCTCGGATGCGGAAAGCTCAACCTTCAGGTCCGCGCGACCAATGACGCTGTAGTCGGGTTCTACCGGGCGCTCGGCTACGACGTTGAGGAGCGCGTGAGTATGGGGAAGCGCCTGACCAACTAGGGCGGAATGACCACTTTCCGCGTCGAGGCCAATGGCCGCTCCTGACCCATCTCCGAAGTTCGGAAGGTCCGCTACGGGAATGTTCAGACGACGGGCGCGCCGCTCATCCGGGGGTCGACGATCTGGTGGACGACGAGCACACCGAGCATCGTGAGCCCCGACGCCAGGACAACCACGACGAGTGGAATAGGAAGGCCGAGAACAAGGCCCGCCGCGCCAAATCCCGCCCAAGACAGCCCGGCCCACCCGAGGAGCAGCTTGCCCCACCAGTACGGCCGTCGCGCCAGATACGCTAAGGCGACGAAGAGCGCCCCCAGCGGAACAACAGCCGCTGATTTGGCGACGGCCATGAAGGCCCGCAGATCCGGGGACCCCTGGAGGCCGGCTGAAGCCAGGAAAGCCTCCATCAGCGCTCCCGACATGGCCACCCACGCCACCGCCAGCACCGGCAGCAGGGCAAGCGCATAGGCGGAGCGTACGAGCCTTCCTCCGCTCGGCCTAATGCCTTGTGGGGCGGAATCCGGCGCGACGGTCGTGACAACGGGCGCCGGGCCGAACCGCCAGAACCAGATTACCCAAAGTGCGCCGAGCGGAAGGGCGGCGGTGAGCCGGAGGCCTAGTTCAGGGCTCCAGCCAAACGAAAACGTGAAGAGGGAGAGCAGCAGCCACAGCCACTTCCGCCGGAACTTGGCTGAACGGAAGATCAGAACGACGGCCGAGACCCAGACGGCGAACGATGCCGCTGCTGCGAGCCACATCCATGGCGGAATCGCCGCAAGTAGTCGCGACATCAGCCCCTCCCCTGTCCCTTTGATAGATTAGGAGAAGCCGCGAGTTCTCCGCAAGGCGCTCGAGGTCTGTCAGCTTGCGAAAGGGCTCAAGCCGCCTCCTCTAGTGGCACCGGAGCCAACGTCCGCTCCTGACCCAAAGCGGACGTAGCCGGGACGCTGGCGCCGGAACCCAGAGTGATCAGTTAAGGCGCAGCTTTGCTTCGACACCATCGGTAAACCTGGCCGCCAGCGCGGAAGGCCATGGTGCTCTGAACCTCGATGTCTTCGCTGCGTCTGAAGCTCCCGCCGAACCTCACGTTCTCGCAGGTCTCAGTGAGCGTATAGGTCTTTCCTCGGCGCATAACACCGTGGGCCGTGCAGCGATCCTGCTGGTTGTTTATTCCCCCAGCACCGCCCCAATAGGACAGCGTGTCGGCGTTTGAAGCGTCCTTGCAGGAAGCTTCGGCACGGACATAGAGGCCAATTTTCAGGGGCAGGCGATCCGCAGCGAGCGCCATACCGGCCGCTCCGAGCAGAGCTGCGGTCAAAGCGGTTCGGATCGAGCCAGAGCGAACGGAGATCAGGATCGACATATCGCATCCAGTTTGGACGAAATCACTGACTATGTCCGCTCCTGACCCGGAGCCGACCCATGGCCAAGCTCCTTCCGAAATTACTGACTTCCGTTCGTTTTGCTAAGTCACCACCGCGGCCCTACGGCCTGGCGATCACGCTCGCGCTGGCGGCGGCCGTCCCGCCCGCCAGGGCCTGCCCTCCGGCGGGGACTCCGTTGGCGTTCAGGACGGCGGCGGCGATGTCGGCGTAGTCCTGGTCCGAAAGCGAGCCGGCCTGGCCAGGGGGCATCTTGTCGTGGAGGTAGGTGAACAGGGCGCCGACGCTTTTGCCGGTCCAGCCGAACAGGAACTCCGGCCCGGTCAGGGACGGCGCGCCCGGACCGCCGGCGAAATCCGCCCCGTGGCACAGGGCGCAGTTGTCGGCGTAGGCCTTGCCCCCCCTTGCCGCCTGGTCGGCGGTGTAGGCCCCCGCGCCCTGGGCCAACCCCGGACCGGCGGCAGCCATGGCCGCGGCGAAGGCGGCGAAGGCCCGCCATCCGAAAGCGGCCCGTATGCAAACCCTCATCGCAAACCTCATGGACTGGGCCGGCGCGGTGAAACGCCGCCGCCGGGACGCACCTTCGACCGCGGCGCTCGCGGTCGCCTCACCCCTCAAGGGCCGCCCATATTCACACAACATTCTCACTATTTGAAATTGCTGGGCAATTCCACTCCAGAACTTCGCCAAAGATGCGAAACTCCCCCATTTCCGCACCGGCGATGTAATGTTAGTGGCTACACGCGCGCGGCTGTCGGCCCCGCACATTCGGGGTGCATGGTGAAAAGCGGCGACCGGCTTCTCAGCGTCCTTTGGCTCTTCTCGACCGAGCGATCCGTGCTCGAGGTCGAGGAGATCGCCCGCACCCTGCATATCTCGCTCAGCACCGCCTACCGCTACGTCGGCCAACTCTGCGAATCCGGATTCCTGGCCCCGATGGGGTCGCTGGGCTATGCGCTCGGCCCGGCGATCATCGAGCTCGACCGCCAGATCAGGCTGGCCGATCCCCTGGTCCAGTCGGCCGCGCCGGTGCTGCGCCGCCTGCTCCAGGACGTGGACCCCGCCGCGACCGTCCTGCTCTGCCGCCTGTATCGCGACCAGGTGATGTGCGTGGCCCAGAACCCGGGTCGGAACGCCCGCATCGGCATCAGCTACGAGCGCGGCCGGCCGATGCCGATGCTTCGCGGCGCTCCGTCCAAGGCCATCCTCGCCCACCTGCCCAGTCGGGCGGCCGAGCGGCTGTGGGTGGCCCAGTCGCCGGAGCTGCGCCATAGCCAGGGCGACTGGAAGGCGTTCCGCGCTCACCTGACCAAGATCCGCAAGGCCGGGGTGGCGGTGTCGCACAGCGAGATCGACGCGGGCGTAGTGGGCGTCGCCGCCTGCGTGTTCGATTCCCAGGGCCGGCCGATCGGGGCGATCGCCGCGGTGCTGCCCGAAGACACCGCCTCGCCGCCGGTGATCGCTCGGGTCTCGACCCTGACGCGGGCCAGCGCCGACGAGATCACCGCCACCCTGTTCGAGCGCGAGGCCAGCCGCCAGACCCAGCGCGAGCCGGCCCCTGTCGAGACGGTGCGGCCAAAGGCGAGGGCTGGTAAGGACAACGCCGTCACCGCGTGACGGCGAAATAGGCGGGACAGTTTGGTTCGGGGCGGCGTCCGCAGGGCGGCGGTCCGCTAGGTTCGGGTCTGAGGTGTGGCGATGGCTGAAGGCGATACCGTGGTGCGTGGATCAGACCCGGCTTCGGACCGGCAGGACTTCTATGGTCGCATCCGGACCGAGAACATGGCCCCCCTGTGGGAGAGCCTGCACCTGCTGGTGCCCCCGCAGCCGAACTCCCCCGTCCTGCCGGCGAAGTGGGACTACGACGGCGTGGTGCGCCCGTTCATCATGGAATCGGGCAAGCTGATCTCGGCCCAGGAGGCCGAGCGCCGGGTGCTGATGCTGGAGAACCCCGGCCTGGGGGGGCGCAGCGCGATCACCCAGTCCCTGTACGCCGGCCTGCAGATGATCCTCCCGGGCGAAGTGGCCCCGGCCCACCGCCACACCCAGTCGGCCCTGCGATTCATCATCGAGGGCCAGGGCGCCTACACCGCCATCAACGGCGAGAAGGCGATCATGAGCCCGGGCGACCTGGTGCTCACCCCAAGCTGGAACTGGCACGACCACGGCAACGAGACCGACCAGCCGATGGTGTGGCTGGACGGCCTCGACATCCCCCTGGTCGCCTTCTTCGACGTCGGTTTCGCGGAGGCCGCCAACGCCGAACGCCAGGCCCTGGCCCGCCCGCCCGGCGACAGCGACCTGCGCTACGGCGCCAACATGGCGCCGGTCGACTGGAAGCCCCAGTCCAAGGCCTCGCCGGTGTTCAACTATCCTTACGAGCGCACCCTGGAGGTGCTGGAGACCCTGCGCCGCAACGGCGAGCCCGACCCGTACCACGGCTACAAGATGCGCTACGTCAACCCCGCCAGCGGCGGCCACGTCATGCCGACCATGGGGGCCTTCATCCAGCGGTTGGAGGCCGGGACCACCACCGCACCCTACCGCTCCACCGACGGCACGATCTATGTGGTGGTCGAGGGGACCGGCCTCAGCAAGATCGGCGGCGTCAGCTTCCCGTGGAAGCCCCGCGACATCATCGTCGCCCCGAGTTGGGCCCAGCAGACCCACCGCGCCGACAGCGACGCTGTGCTGTTCAGTTTCTCCGACCGCCCGGTCCAGGAGGCCATCGGCCTGTGGCGCGAGGAGCGCGGCTGACCCGAGCCGTCCTTGCGGCCCCGGTCCTTGCGACCATGAAGCCGAGCGGGCAAAAGCGCGCCCAAGCGGACCGTCAAGACGCCCCGTCGCCTCGACCTGCCCCGGCGGCCCCATTTCGTTTGCACCAGAAGAGAAACCGATGACCGAATTCGCGATTCCCGCTCCGCCGCAGCCGTCCGTCGCCATCGCCGGCGAGACCGCGCGCTTCCCCGTGCGGCGGGTCTACTGCGTGGGCCGCAACTACGCCGCCCACGCCCGCGAGATGGGCAAGGACCCGGACCGGGAGCCGCCGTTCTTCTTCCAGAAACCCTCGGATTCGGTGGTCGACGACGGCGCCGACATCGCCTATCCGCCCGAGACCTCGAACTTCCAGTTCGAGATGGAGCTGGTAGTGGCCATCGCCAAGGAAGGCTTCGACGTGCCGGTGGACCGGGCGCTGGAGCTGGTGTTCGGCTACGCTTCTGGCATCGACCTGACCCGCCGCGACCTGCAGTTCGCCGCCCGCGACGCCGGCCGGCCGTGGGACTGGGGCAAGGGCTTCGACCGCTCCGCCCCCTGCGCGCCCCTGCACCGCGTGTCCGAGGTCGGTCACCCCGGCACGGGCCGGATCTGGCTCTCCGTGAACGGCGAGATCAAGCAGGACGCCGACCTGTCCGAGCTGATCTGGTCGGTCTCCGACGTCATCTCGATCATCTCGCGCTCGATGGTGCTCAAGCCCGGCGACCTGATCTTCACCGGCACCCCCGCCGGCGTCGGCTCGATCAAGCCCGGCGACAAGGTCGAGGGCGGCGTCGACGGGCTGGGCGGGATCAAGATCCAGATCACCGGCTGAGGGCGGGAAGATGAAGCTGCACGGCTATTACCGTTCCTCGGCCTCGTTCCGGGTCCGGATCGCGCTGAACCTCAAGGGCCTCGCCTACGAGGACGCCTTCCACCACCTGCGCAAGTCCGAGCACCAGGCGCCGGCATACCTCGCGCTCAA
Source organism: Caulobacteraceae bacterium (assembly GCA_035493215.1). GTDB lineage: Bacteria > Pseudomonadota > Alphaproteobacteria > Caulobacterales > Caulobacteraceae > NCED01. The sequence continues at coordinate 26,276 of DATJIO010000058.1, read as the reverse complement.
CCCCCAGGGCCTGCTGCCGGCCATGGAGGCCGACGGGGCGGTGCTGATTCAGTCGCTGGCGATCATCGAGTACCTTGAGGAGACCCACCCCACGCCGGCGCTCCTGCCCGCCGACCCGATCGGCCGGGCGCGGGTGCGGGCCCTGGCCCAGGTGGTCGCCGCCGACATCCACCCGCTGGATAACCTGCGGGTGCTGCGCTACCTGCGCCAGGAGCTGGCCCAACCCGAAGAAACGGTCCAGGCCTGGTACAACCACTGGATCGCCGAAGGCTTCAAGGCCCTGGAGGCCCTGCTGCAGCGCGGCCCCACGGGGCGGTTCTGCCACGGCGACACGCCGGGGCTGGCCGACACCTGCCTGGTCCCGCAGTTCGTCAACTCCAAGAACTTCGGCCTCGACCTCACGCCCTATCCGACCGTGGTGCGGATCGCCGAGGCCTGTCTGGCCATGCCGGAGTTCGAGCGCGCCCTGCCCAAGAACCAGCCCGACGCCGACCCGGCGTAAGACGATCCGTTCATTCCCGCCTCCGTGGGGATGAGCGGGCGTCGGGTTGCTGGCGAGTGCGAGCCAATCGGCCTATCTGAGGCTGAGGCAGCCTCCCGGACCCGCCCCATGCTCCACCCCGTCGTCGCCGAGGTCACCGACCGTATCGTGGCGCGCAGCCAGGGCAGCCGCGCCGCCTACCTGCAGCGCACCGAGGCGGCCGGCCGCGCCGAGCCCGGCCGGGCCAAGCTGTCCTGCGCCAACTGGGCCCACGCCTTCGCCGCCGCGCCCTCCGCAGACAAGCTGCGGGCGCTCGACCCCCGCGCCCCCAACCTGGCCATCGTCACCGCCTACAACGACATGCTCTCGGCCCACCAGCCGTTCGAGGGCTTCCCCGCCGTCATCCGCGAGGCCGCGCGGGCGGCGGGCGCCACCGCCCAGGTCGCCGGCGGAACCCCGGCCATGTGCGATGGGGTGACGCAAGGCCGGCCGGGGATGGAGCTGTCCCTGTTCAGCCGCGACGTCATCGCCCTCTCGACCGCCGTCGCCCTCACCCACGACGCCTTCGACGGCGTGCTGTGCCTGGGGGTATGCGACAAGATCGTGCCGGGCCTGCTGATCGGGGCCCTGTCGTTCGGCCACCTGCCGGCGGTGTTCGTGCCGGCCGGCCCCATGACCTCGGGCCTGCCCAACGCCGAGAAGGCCCGTATCCGCGCCCTCTACGCCGAGGGCAAGGTCGGCCGCGACGAGCTGCTGAAGGCCGAGAGCGCGTCCTACCACGGGCCCGGCACCTGCACCTTCTACGGCACCGCCAACTCCAACCAGATGCTGATGGAGCTGATGGGCCTGCACCTGCCCGGCGCCGCCTTCGTCAACCCGAACACGCCCCTGCGCGACGCCCTGACCGTGGAAGCCACCCGCCGGGCCGTCGCCATCGGGCCGAAGTCCAACGCCTACACCCCGCTCGGCCGGGTGATGGACGAGAAGGCCGTGGTCAACGGAGTGCAGGGCCTCCTGGCCACCGGCGGCTCGACCAATCACACCCTGCACCTGGTCGCCATCGCCGCGGCCGCGGGGATCGCCCTGACCTGGGACGACTTCGACGACCTGTCGCGGGTGACGCCGCTCCTGGCGCGGGTCTATCCAAACGGCCAGGCCGACGTGAACCACTTCCAGGCCGCCGGCGGCCTGGGCTTCGTGGTCCGCGAACTGCTGGACGCCGGCCTCGCCCACGAGGACGTGCTGACCGTGGCCGGCGAGGGCCTGCGCGCCTACCAGCGGGACCCCTATCTCGACGGCGGCGCCCTGGCCTGGCGAGAGCCCGCCGCCGAAAGCCTGGACCGGGACGTGCTGCGCCCCGCCCATGACCCGTTCCAGCCGGAGGGCGGCCTGCGGGTCCTGCGCGGCGGCCTGGGCCGGGCGGTGATCAAGACCTCCGCCGTCAAGCCCGCCCACCGCACGGTGGAGGCCCCGGCCGTGGTGTTCGAGGACCAGGACGAACTGATCGCCGCCTTCAAGCGTGGCGAACTTGAGCGTGATTTCGTCGCCGTGGTCCGCTTCCAGGGCCCGGTCGCCAACGGCATGCCCGAACTGCACAATCTTTCGCCCACCCTGGGGGTGCTGCAGGACCGCGGCTTCCACGTCGCCCTGGTCACCGACGGCCGCATGTCCGGGGCCAGCGGCAAGGTGCCCGCCGCCATCCACGTCACCCCCGAGGCCGCCCGCGGCGGGGTGCTGGCGCAGCTGCGCACCGGCGACCTCGTGCGCCTCGACGCCGAGGCCGGCGTGCTGGAGGCGCTAGTCGATCCGGCCGAGCTGAAGGCGCGCGTCCCCGCAAGCGTGCGCCAGGACCAGTTCGGGTACGGCCGCGAGCTGTTCTCGCCCTTCCGCTCCGCCGTGGGTCCGGCCGACCGCGGCGCCTCGATCTTCCCGCAGGGCCCCGCTCATGGCTGACACGCTCGAAGGACTGTTGCGGCTGGCGCCGATGATCCCGGTGCTGAAGATCGACCGCATCGAGGACGCCGTGCCCCTGGCCCGCGCCCTGGTCGCCGGCGGCCTGCCGGTGCTGGAGATCACCCTGCGCACCCCCGTCGGCCTCGAGGCCATCCGCCGCATCGCCGGCGAGGTCGAAGGCGCGGTCCCGGCCGTGGGCACGGTGCTGCACCCGCGCGACATCGCCGCCGCCCACGCCGCCGGCGCACGCTTCGCCGTCAGCCCTGGCCTGACCGACGCCCTGATGGAGCCGGCGGGGATTCCCCTGCTGCCGGGGGCGGCCACGGCCTCGGAGGTGATGCGGGCGATGAACGCCGGCCTGACCCTGCTGAAGCTGTTCCCCGCCGTCCCGGCCGGCGGCGTCGCCCTGCTGCAGGCCCTGTACGGCCCCCTGCCCCAGGTGCGGTTCTGCCCCACCGGCGGGCTGACCGCCGCCAGCGCCCCGGGCTTCCTCGCCCAGCCCAACGTGATCTGCGTCGGCGGCGGCTGGGTCGCCCCCGGCGATGCGGTGGCCAAGAGGGATTGGGCGCGGGTCACGGCGCTGGCGGCGGAAGCGGCGGCGCTCTAGGGGCTCCATATCACCCGCACCGGGGCCGGCCCGTGCAGCACGGCGTCCACCGGGGACCCGCCCGGTGCGGTCAGCACCGCCAGCTTGGCCTCGCCGGTAGCGAAGATCACGATCCGGCGCGCGTCCAACAGCGTCCGCAGGGCCAGGCTGACCCGCTCCTCCGTCGGCGGACGGTCCGCCCCCGCCGGGACGGCGATCGTGGGCGCGGCGCTGGAGAGGCCTTCGGCCAGGACCGGCGACCCCGGGAAAAGCGAGGCGACGTGCCCGTCTTCGCCCATGCCCAGCAACACCAGGTCGAACGGGCGCGGCGCCGCCAGCCGCGCGCCGCCTCCATGCGGCAGCGACACGAAGCGCGCCGCCGCCGCCGGCCCGACCAGCAGCCGCTCGCGCAGCAGGCGCGCATTGCTGGCTGGGGACGTCTCCTCCACGCGACGTTCGTCCGAAAGCGTGATCCACACCCGCTCCCAGGCCAGCGGCATGGCGGCCAGCCGGTCGTAGATCGGGGCCGGCGTGCGTCCCCCGGTGAGCACTAGGCTGGCGACGCCCCGGGCCCGCACCCCCGCAGCAATCGCCGCAGCAATGGCGGCGGCCGCCGCATCGGCCGCGGCGCCCCCGTCCTCGAAACGCTCGATCGCAGGTCCGCTCATCCGTCCTCTCTAGCGGAAGTTCGCCGCCGGGTGGACCGCCTTGCCGACGGCCGGGCCGCGGCGCCCTTTATCCGGTCAAGACCGCGGCGCAGGCGCCGCGGCGGGCCGTCCGCCCAAGGCGGCGCTTCCCGTCCCGGCGGGCCGGGCCTAGCTTGGCCCACCGACCCCGAAGCTCAAGGACACCGTCGTGCCCCTTCACAGGATCTGCCTCGCCGCCGCCCTGCTCGCCCTGGCCGGCGCCGCGGCGGCCGCCCCGGCCCCCCTGCCCGCCGGCGTCTCGGCCGAGGCCATGGCGATCCACCAGTCGATGCTGGTCCTGGACAGCCACCTGGACATCCCCGCCAGCTTCGGCCGGCCGGGCTACGACATCATGGACCGCCACGACGTGAAGGCGGACGGGAGTCAGGTCGACTATCCGCGCATGGTCGACGGCGGGCTGGACGGCGGTTTCTTCGCCGTCTTCACCGGCGCGCTTGCCCGCACGCCGGAGGGCCGGGCCCAGTCCCGCGACGCCGCCCTGGTCCGGGCGACCGAAATCCACGAGATGGTGGCCCGCAACCACGACCGGTTCGAACTGGCGACCCGGCCCGAGGACGCCGCGCGCATCGCCGGGGCGGGCAAGCGCGTGGTCTTCATGAGCATCGAGAACAGCCAGCCCCTGGCGACCGACCTCACCCTGATGACCACCTTCTACCGCCTGGGCGTGCGGCTGATGGGGCCGATCCATTTCCTCAACAACGAGCTGGGCGATTCCAGCACCGACCCCGCCGGCCCCGAGTGGCATGGGCTCAGCCCGCTGGGAAAGCAGTTCGTCGCCGAGGCCAACCGGCTGGGCGTCCTGCTCGACGCCTCGCATTCGTCCGACGAGGTGCTGGACCAGATGATCGCCCTGTCCAAGACCCCGATCCTGCTGTCGCACTCGGGGCTGAAGGCGATTCACGACCACCCCCGCAACATCGACGACGACCGCTTGCGGGCCCTGGCCAGGTCGGGCGGCGTGATCCAGGTCAACGCCTTCTCCGCCTATATGATCGACATCCCCAAGGTCCCCGAGCGCGACGCGGCGGTGGCGGCCCTGAACCGGAAGTATGGGCCGAACGCCGCTCGCACCGAGGCCGCGCGCGCCGCCTTCCGGACCGAGATGGCCGCCGTCGAGGCCAAATGGCCCACGCCGCGGGCGACCTTCGAGGACCTCAAGAAGCACCTCGACCATGCGCTGCAGGTGGCCGGCGTCGACCACGTCGGGGTGGGCGCGGACTTCGACGGCGGCGGCGGCCTGGTCGGGTTCGAGGACGCCCGCGACTATCCGAAGATCACCGCCTACCTGCTGTCCAAGGGCTACAGCCAGGCCGACATCCAGAAGATCTGGAGCGGCAACGTCCTACGCATCCTGGCCCTCGCCCAGGCCGGCCGCACCGCCCCGGTCGAGCGGGCTGACAACACCCTTGTCCAATCCCTGCAAGTCCACGGGGAATAGGGCCCACATCCCGTCCGCGCCGCGGAACCAGACGCCTGTTGCGCAGGACCGCGGCTTCCGCGACCTTGCGCCTGGCGCGACAGAGGGCGTTCCTAGACAGTCATGACGGCCGACAGCCCTCCATCCCCCGCCCTCCGTCCGCTCCAGGTCGGTGAGCCCGCGCCGACCTTCGTCGCCAAGAGCGACACCAGCCTGGCGTTCGATTTCAGCACCGTCGCGGGCTGCTGGACGGTGTTGCTGTTCTTCGGGACCTTGTCGGTTCCGCAGGGCCGCGAGGCGCACGACCGCATCCTGGCCAGACGCGCCCTGTTCGACGACCAGGACGCCATGTTCTTCGGCGTGAGCATCGACCCCGCCGACAAGACGGCCCACGGCCTGGCCAATTCCATGCCCGGCCTGCGGTATTTCTGGGATTTCGACCGGGCCGTCAGCCGCGCGTACGGCGCCGTGGTGGGGCCGGCCCTGCGGCCGACGGCGGTGCTGCTCGACCGCGCCGGCCGGGTGGCGGCCGTCGTGCCGGCGTCCCGGGTCGATTCCCTGCTCGACCTGCTGCAACGCCAGGTCGAGGCGGACCGCCTGTCGCAGCCCGAACAGTTCGCGCCCGTGCTCTGCGTGCCGCGGATTTTCGAGCCGGAGTTCTGCGCCGCGCTCATCGGCTACTACGCCGCCGACGGCGGCAAGCGGTCGGGCTACATGACCGAACGGGACGGCCGGACCGTGGCCGTGACCGACGACCGCCACAAGCGCCGCTCCGACGTCTACGTCCAGGACGAGGGCCTGCAGGCCCAACTGAAGGACCGGGTGGTGCACCGGCTGCTGCCCATGATCGACCGCGCCTTCGGCTGGAGGCCGAGCCGGTTCGAGCGCTATCTGATCAGCTGCTATTCCGGCGAGGAGCGCGGCTTCTTCTTTCCCCACAGGGACAACGCAACCGCCGGCACGGCCCATCGCCGGCTCGCGGTCACCGTCAACCTGAACGCCGAGGACCATGAGGGCGGCGCGCTGCGCTTTCCCGAATTCGGCGGCCGGCTCTACAAGCCGCCGACCGGGGGCGCCGTGGTGTTCGGTTGCGGCCTGATGCACGAAGCCACCCCGGTCACCGCGGGCGTGCGCTACGCCTTCCTGCCCTTCCTCTACGACGAGGAGGGCGAGCGCCTGCGGGCCGCCAACCGGGCCAAGGTCGAGACGACCGCGCCGGACACCGATACGCGGCTGGGCTGACCGCCGTCAGCGCCGGTCGCCCTCGGCGAACGAGGCCATGATCGAGCGCGAGGTCGAGCTGTAGTGCTCTTCCAGGAGGCGCACCGCGTCGTCGGGGCGCCGCTCCAGGCAGGCCTGGGTGATGGCCCGGTGTTCCTCCAGCTCGTTGCGGGGCGACAAATCCCCGGCCGCCAGCAGCCGGTAGCGCTCGGCCGCGTCGAACAGCTGCTCGCTCACCCGCCTCAGCCAGCGCGAGCCGCAGCCCGCCACCAGGGCGCAGTGGAAGGCGCGGTGCAGCTTCTCCCATTCCGGATCGTCGGCGCCGGCCTCGGGGGTGCGCCGGGCCACCCGCGTCAGGCGGTGCAGGGCGAGCACCAGCCCCTCCTCCCAGGCGGTGTCGTAATGTTTGATCGACTCGGTGACCGCCGCCCCGTCGATCAGGGCGCGGGCCCGGACCAGTTCGAGTAGTTCCTCGCCGCTCACCGGCGCGACGCTGAAGCCCTTCTGCTCCTCCAGGGCCACGAATCCCTCGGCCAGCAGCCGGTTGAGCGCCTCCCGGATCGGGCTGGAGCCGATGTTGAAGCGCCGGCGCAGCACCTCGGCGCGCAGCTTCTCGCCGGGTCGGTAATGGCCGTTCAGAAGGTCGGCGCGCAATTGCAGATAGACCGAGCGGGTCAGGGAATTGGACTTGTCGCCGGAGGGCGCCGCGGGGACGGCTTCTCGCGCCTCGGCGCGCATCCGGGGGGATTTGGCCGCCTTCGCGACCGGGGGCTTGCTGGGGGAGGCGGCGGAGCGCCGGGCGGTGGCCATGCGCGGCAGTGTCGAAGAACCCCCCGCCCGGGTCAACACCACCGTAGCCGTTTGCCGTCAATTTAGGGCGACGGGACTAGAAATGACGAAATTTCTTGCGCCAGCCGCTAAACTGTCGATAACGCCGCTCAGGCCATTCCCACGCCTGAGAGGATGTCTGACATGCTGAGAGCAGGTATCGTCGGCCTGGGCTGGTGGGGCGGGACCCTGGTGGACGCGGTCCAAGCCAGCGACGCCGTCCGCTTCACCGCCGCAGCGACGCGCCGGCGCTCCGAGGCCGACCAGGCCTTCGCCAGGGAGCGGGGGCTCAAGCTCTACAGCTACGAGGACATGGTCGCCGACCCGGAGGTCGACGCGGTGGTCCTGGCCACCCCCCCGGCCGGCCACCTGCAGCAGATCGCCGCCGCGGCCGCCGCGGGCAAGCACGTCTTCTGCGAAAAGCCCTTCGCCATGACCAAGGCCGACGCCCAAGGGGCGGTGGACGCCGTAGACAAGGCAGGCGTCACCCTGGGCCTGGGCTACAACCGCCGTTTCCACCCGTCGTGGATCGACCTGAAGAACCGCATCCGGGCGGGCGAGCTGGGGACCATCCTGCACCTCGAATGCACCATGAGCGGTCCCAACGCCCTGTCCATGTCCGGTGAGGCCTGGCGGGCCCAGGCGGACCAGGCGCCCTGCGGCGGCCTCTTCCCCATGGGGGTCCACGCGGTCGACGGCTTCATCGACCTGGTGGGCGGGATCGACCACGTCTTCGCCCAGAGCTTCCGCCGCGCTAATCCCAACCCCAACGACGACACCACCACCATCCTGTTCCGGATGAAGGAAGGGATGTCGGCCTATCTCGGGACCATGACGGCCACGGCGGGGAGCTTCCGGATGCAGGTGTACGGCTCCAAGGGCATGGCCCTGCTGGCCGGGGCCGTCCACATCGCCGGCCAGTCCTCGCATCAGCGCCGCGCCGGCCTGTTCGGCAGCTACCTGATCCAGCCCATCAAGGGCGACGCCCGGGAGATCGAGGTGCCGGAGTTCGACGTCAACCGGGCCGAACTCGAGGCCTTCGCCGCCGCCGTGGCGGGCGAGGCCCCCTACCCCATCAGCCACGAGCAGATGATCCACGCCGTGGCCGCCACCGACGCCATCATAGCCTCGGCCCGTTCGGGCCGGCCCGAAACCGTGGCCTAGGGAGGAACGCCATGGATCTCGGCGGCGGCCTCGGCCACCTGACCTACTCGACCCTTGTCCACCCGGGCGACACCTGGGCGGAGATGTGGGACAGCCTGACGACCTACGTTCCCCGGGTGAAGGCGCGGCTGGCGCCGGGCGCGCGTTTCGGGGTGTCGCTACGCCTGTCGGCGGCCTCGGCCCAGACCTTGGTCGACAGCCCGGAGGAGCGCATCAAGCTCAAGCGCTTCCTCGATGACAACGACCTGTACCTCTACACGGTCAACGCCTTCCCGTTCGGCCCGTTCAAGAACCAGGTCGTCAAGGAAGAAGTCTACGAGCCCGATTGGCGCTCCGAGGCCCGCGCCCGCTACACCAAGAACGTGGCCGAAATCCTGGCCGAGGTCGGAGGGTCGGACGTAAACCCTTCGATCCAGAGCCCCCCGCTGGGCTTCAAGCCCCGGGTGACCGGTCCCGACGTGGTCGAGGCCTATGCCGCCGGAATGCGCGAGATGGCGGCCTTCCTGCACCGGCTGCGCGAGCGCACCGGCCGGACGGTGACCCTGGCGGTGGAGCCCGAACCGGCCTGCTTCCTGGAGACCACCGCCGAGACCGTCGACTTCTTCGTCAATGTCCTGCGCTCCGATGGCTCGATCCGCGCCCTGGCCACGGAACTGGGCGTCCCGGACGACGAAGCGCGGACCATCTTCAAGCGGCACGTCGGCACGGTCTACGACATCTGCCACCAGGCGGTGGAGTTCGAGGACATCACCGCCTCGCTGCAGGCCCTGGTCGACAACGACATCCCGGTGTTCAAGCTGCAGGAAGCTGCCGCGGTGCGGATTCCCGACGTCACCCAGTCCTCGGTCGAGGCGCTCAGGGAATATGCCGACAGCGTCTACCTGACCCAGACCATCGAGCGACGGGACGGTAAGCTGACCCGGTTCCTGAACCTGGAGGACGCCTTCGCCGCGTATCAAGCCGACCCCGGCGGCTCGCCCCGCGAGTGGCGCATCCACTTCCACGTGCCGGTGTTCCTCGACAGCCTCGGGGAGCACTTCAAGACCACCCGCTTCGCCATCGAGGAGGCCCTGGCCTTCCACCGCCGGACGCCGCTCAGCGCCCAGCTCGAGATCGAGACCTACACCTGGGACGTCCTGCCCAAGCACCTCAAGACCGGCGACATCGTCGACTATGTGGTGCAGGAGCTGGAGTGGGTCCGGGGCCAGTTGCTCGACGAAAAGGCCGCCGCCGAATGAAGGTCACCCGCCTCGGCGACGCTCGTCCCTACAGCGCGCCCAAGCACCTCGACGTCGCCTCGCTGCGGCTGCAGGGCCTGGAAGCCACGCCCGCGGGCTTCTGCTCGGTGGGGCTCTCCTACTACCTGCCCGGCGGCAAGGCGGAGATGAGCGCCGGCCCGCAGGAGAAGATCTATGTGGTGATCGAGGGCGAGCTCACCGTCGAACTGGCCGGCGGGGAAACGGCCGTGTTACGGCGCCTCGACAGTTGCCTCATCGAGGCCGGCGAGGCCCGGGAAGTGCGCAACGAGACCAACCAGGTCGCCACCCTGCTGGTGGTGATGCCCGCGCCGCAGCCGAGCTGAGGTTCTGTCCGCAAATGTCGAGCAGCATTCGAGGTCCTAAAGTCATGGCGAAGAAACCCGGCCGCGCCGCAGCGGCGGCGCCGGTCGCGCCGGCGGTGGCGAACGACGACATCGGCGAGGCCAAGCGGCTGGAGATGTACCGGCTGCAGGTGACGATCCGCGAGGCCGAGCAGCGGGCCAACGACCTGTTCTTCCAGAACCTGATCAAGGGCACGAGCCACCTGTCCCTTGGCCAGGAGGCGATCGCCGCCGGGGTCGCCGCGGCGATGATCCCTGGCGACAAGACCTTCTGCACCTACCGCGGCCATGCCCATACCCTGGCGCGGGGGGTCCCGGTGGAACAGGTGCTGGGCGAGCTGATGGGCCGCGACAACGGCCTGATGCGCGGCAAGGGCGGCTCGATGCACCTGACCTCGGTCGAGCACGGGGTGATGGGCTCCTACGCCATCATCGGCGCCCACCTGCCGATCGCCTGCGGCTCGGCCTGGCGCTCGCAGTACAAGAAGGCCGGCGACGTGACCGTGGTCTTCTTCGGCGACGGCACGACCAACATCGGCGCCTTCCACGAGGCCCTTAACTTCGCGGTGATCTGGAAGCTGCCGGTCGTCTTCGTCTGCGAAAACAACCTCTACATGGAATACACCCTCAACGCCGACGTCACCGCGGTCGAGCACCCGGCCGCCGACCGGGCCAGCGCCTACGGCCTGCCGCGGATCGTCATCGACGGCAACGACGCCGACGTCGTCTACCGCACCATGGGCGAGGCCTTCGCCAAGGCCCGCGCCGGCGACGGCCCGACCCTGGTCGAGGCCATGACCTACCGCCATTCCGGCCATTCCCGCGCCGACCCGGCCAAGTACCGCCCCGAAGGCGAGCTGGAGGCGTGGAAGAAGCGCGACCCGCTTCTGATCTACAGGGAGCGCCTGAAGAGCTTCGGGGTCACCGACGCCCAGATGGCCAAAATCGACGCCGACGTGATGAAGGTCGTCGACGACGCCACCGAGGCCTGCAAGGCCGCGCCGACCACCTCGACGGATATCCTGTTTACTGACGTTTATGCGGACGGAGGCTGGGCGTGGCGGAACTGACCTATCGCGACGCGGTCGCCCGCGGCATCGCCCAGGAGATGGAGCGCGACGAGGACGTCGTGTTCCTGGGCGAGGACGTCGCCGCCGCCGGCGGCGTGTTCAAAGCCACCGTCGGCCTGCTCGAGCAGTTCGGACCCCTGCGGGTCCGCGACACCCCGATCTCCGAGCAGGCGATCCTGGGCGCGGCCATGGGCGCGGCGATGACGGGCCTCAAGCCCATCGCCGAGATCATGTTCGCCGACTTCCTGGCGGTCTGTTACGACTACGTCGCCAACGAGATCCCCAAGGCCCGCTACATGACCAACGGCCAGGTCGGCTGTCCGCTGGTGATCCGCTTCGGCGGCGGCGGCGGCCTGCGGTTCGGGGCCCAGCACAGCCAGTGCGTCGAGAACTGGGTCATGCAGTTCCCCGGCCTGAAGGTGGTCTCGCCCTCCTCGCCCATCGACGTCGTGGGGTTGATGGCCGCCGCCGTGCGCGACCCCGACCCCGTCATGTTCCTCGAGCACAAGGGCCTCTACGCCACCAAGGGCGAAGTGCCCGACGGCGAGATCGTCGACACCCTCGGCACGGCCAAGATCCTGCGGCCGGGGACCGACTGCACCATCGTCGCCCTGGGCCTGATGGTCCACCGCGCCCTGGCGGCGGCCGAGAGGCTGGCCGCGGAGTTCGGCATCTCCTGCGAGGTGGTCGACGTCCGCTCCCTGGTGCCGCTGGACACCCAGACCATCCTGGGCTCGGTGGCCCGAACCGGCCGGGTGTTCACCGTGGAGGAGAACCCCCGGGTGCTGGGCTGGGGCGCCGAAATCGTGTCGATCATCGCCGACGAGGCCTTCTACGACCTTGACGGCCCGCCCGTGCGGATCACCAGCCCGCACATCCCCCTGCCCGCCGCCGACCTGCTGGAAGACATGGTCATCCCCAGCGTCGACCGGGTCATCGAGACCATCCGCCGCTCGATGAGCGCCTGAGGCCTGTCATGTACGAGAACCTTCTCGCCGGAGTCTCCACCGACCTGTGGATCGGCGGCCAGTGGCGCGTCGCTTCGGACGGCGCCCGCTTCGACGTCGAGGACCCGGCTACCGAACGGACCGTCACCACCGTCGCCAGCGCCTCGGTGGAGGACTGCCTGGCCGCGGTGGACGCGGCCCAGGCCGCCTTCGGGCCCTGGGCGGCCAAGACCCCGCGCGAGCGGGGCGAGGTCCTGCGCCGCTGCTTTGAGATCATGATGCGCGAGAAGGAGCGCCTGGCGAAGCTGATCACCCTGGAGAACGGCAAGGGCCTGGAGGACAGCCGCGCCGAGGCCGCCTACGCCGCCGAGTTCTTCCGCTGGAACGCGGAGGAAGCGGTGCGGGTCATCGGCCAGACCTCGACCGCCCCGGCCTCGGGGGCGCACATCGTGACCAGCTACAAGCCGGCCGGCGTGTCCCTGCTGGTCACCCCGTGGAACTTCCCGGCCGCCATGGCCACCCGCAAGATCGGCCCGGCGCTGGCGGCCGGCTGCACCGTGGTGGTCAAGCCGGCCTCGGCCACGCCGCTCACCATGCTGGCCCTGATGCCGATCCTGGAGGAGGCCGGCGTGCCCCCCGGCGTCGTCAACGTCGTGCCGTCGCAGAAGTCCGGCGAGGTGGTGTCGGCCATGCTGCAGGACATCCGGGTGCGGGTGATCTCGTTCACCGGCTCGACCCAGGTCGGCCGCGTGCTGCTGAAGGAAGCCGCGCACAACGTGGTCAAGCCGTCGATGGAACTGGGCGGCAATGCGCCCTTCATCGTGTTCGAGGACGCCGACATCGACGCCGCCATCGAGGGCGCGATGATCGCCAAGATGCGCAACATGGGCGAGGCCTGCACCGCCGCCAACCGCTTCTACGTGCACGCCGACGTGGCCGAGGAGTTCTCGGCCAGGATGACCGCCCGGATGGCGGCCCTGAAGATGGGCAACGGCTTGACCGAGGGCGTAGCCGTCGGCCCCCTGGTCAACCGCTCCACCCGCGACAAGGTCGAATCCCTGGTCGCCGACGCCGTCGCCAAGGGCGCCAAGGTGACCACCGGCGGCAAGCGCGGCGACGGCCCCGGCTATTTCTATCCCCCCACCGTCCTGACCGACGTGCCCGACACCGCTGACCTGGTGTGGGAGGAGATCTTCGGCCCCGTCGCGGCGATCCAGACCTTCACCGACGAAGACGCCATGATCGCGCAGTGCAACAGGAGCGAGTACGGCCTGGCCTCGTATGTGTACACCCGCGACCTCGGCCGCGGGATGCGGGTGGCGGGGCGGCTCGAGACCGGCATGGTCGGGCTGAACCGGGGCATCGTCTCCGACCCGGCCGCGCCCTTCGGCGGCGTCAAGCAGAGCGGGCTCGGGCGCGAGGGCTCCAAGGAAGGCGTCATGGAATACCTCGAGACCCAGTACGTCTCGGTCATCTGGTAGGGACGGAAACGGCCATGGACGTCCTGATGCCTCAGCTCGGCGAGACCGTCGCCGAAGGCAAGATCATCAAGTGGTTCAAGACCGTCGGCGACGTCGTCGCCCCCGGCGAGGTGCTGTTCGAGATCGAGACGGACAAGACCTCGATGGAGGTGCCGACCATGGCCGGCGGGACCCTGACCGAGATCCGGGTCCAGGAGGGCCAGACCGTGCCGGTCAGCGCCGTGGTCGCGGTGATGGACGGCGCAGAAGGTGCGGCCGCGCCGCCGATTGCTGCGCCCGCCCCGGCTGCAGCATCCGCCCTGGCCCCCGCCGCGGCCCAGACCGTCCGGCGCGAGCTCGACCCGTTCAACGCGGTGCGCACGCCCGAGAAGAACTACGGCCCGGCCACCCTGCCCGGCGGCGCCAAGGTCACGCCGCTGGCCCGGCGGCTGGCGGCCGAGAAGGGCGTCGACCTGACCAAGCTCACGGGCTCGGGCCCTCACGGCCGCGTCGTCGCCGCCGACGTGGCCGCAGCGCGGGCCGCCCCGGCGGCCGGGGCGGCGCTGGCCGCCGGCGCCACCGCCGACCAGGTCAAGGCCCTCTACGCCGATGTCCCCTACCGCGAGGTGCAACTCGACGGCATGAGGAAGACCATCGCCCGGCGGCTGGTGGAGTCCAAACAGACCGTCCCGCACTTCTACCTGACCGCCGAGGTCTCCATCGAGCAGCTGCTGGCTCTGCGCCAGACCATCGTCGGGGCCGGCGCCAAGGTCTCGGTCAACGATTTCGTGGTCAAGGCCTACGCCCTGGCCCTGCAGCGGGTCCCCGCCGCCAACGCCGTCTGGGCGGAGGACCGGGTGCTGCAGTTCGAGCGCTCCGACGTGGGCGTGGCGGTCTCGGTCGAGGGCGGGCTGTTCACCCCGGTGGTCCGCGACGCCGACGTCAAGAGCCTGTCGGCCGTCGCCGCCGAGATCAGGGACCTGGCCGGCCGGGCCCGCGAGCGCAAGCTCAAGCCCTCCGAATACCAGGGCGGCTCGGGGGCGGTCTCCAACCTCGGCATGTTCGGGGTCCGCGAGTTCGCCGCCATCGTCAACCCGCCCCACGCCACCATCCTGGCCGTCGGCGCCGGCGAGCGCCGCCCGGTCGAGACCGAGACCGGCGGGGTGCGCTGGGAAAGCAAGATGACCGTCACCCTGTCGGTGGACCACCGGGTGGTGGACGGGGCGCTCGGCGCCCAACTGCTCGCGGCCTTCAAGGCCATCGTCGAAAACCCGATCAGCGCATTGATCTGAGGACTGACAGATGAAGTACAACCGCCCGCACGCCGGCGCTTCCTGGGGCACCCAGGCCAAGGACTGGGAAGGCGGGGTCAACTACGACCAGCTCCGCCGCGACCGGCTCAAGCGCGCCCAGGACGCGGCCAAGTTCGCCGGCCTCGGCGGCATCCTCGCCTTCAACTTCGACAACATCCGCTACATCACCGGCACCCACCTGGGCGAATGGGGCCGCGACAAGTTCATGCGCTACGCCCTGTGCCCGGCCGAGGGCGAGCCGATGCTGTGGGACCCCGCCGCCCCGGCCAAGCGTATCTCCTCGCCGTGGATCTCCGACCGGGTGGAGGCGGCGGTCTCGACCATGCAGGGCGGCCTGCCCCCGTGGATGAACGTCCAGAGCACCTTCGCCAAACAGATCAAGAAGGCCATGGTCCACTACGGCATCGAGAACCAGCCCCTAGGGATAGACCTGATGGAGCTGCCGATGCTGCGGGCCCTTGAGGCCGAGGGCATCGAGGTGGTCGACGGCCAGCAGGCCATGCTCGACGCCCGCGAGATCAAGACCCCCGACGAGATCGAGCTGCTCAAGCTCGCCGCCTCCATGGTCGACGGGGTCTATGTCGACATCGCCAAGGCGATCCGGCCGGGGACCCGCGAGAACGAGCTGGTGGCCATCGCCAACGACAAGCTTTTCCGCATGGGCTCCGAGCGGGTGGAGTGCGTGAACTCGGTCTCCGGCCCCCGCGGCCGCCCGCATAGCCACACCTTCTCGGACCGGATCATCCAGCCCGGCGACATGGTGTTCCTCGACATCATGCATTCGTTCAACGGCTACCGAACCTGCTACTATCGCACCTTCGTCTGCGGCGAGCCGAACAAGCACCAGGTCGAGGCCTACGAGAAGGCGTCGAAGTGGATCTCGGCCTCGATCGACCTGATCAGGCCCGGCGTCACCCCCGACGAGATCGCCTCGGTCTGGCCCGACGCCAACGAGTTCGGCTACCGCAACGAGGACGAGGCCTTCCTCTTGCAGTACGGCCACGGCGTCGGCCTGTCCCTGTGGGAGCGCCCCATCATCTCCAAGCGCTACCGCGGCCAGAACCAGCCCCTGAAGGAGAACATGGTGTTCGCGCTCGAAACCTGGTGCGGCGCCGCCGACGGTTCGGGCGCGGCGCGGATCGAGGAGGAAGTGGTCGTCACCAAGGACGGCTGCGAGATCATCACCAACTTCCCCAGCGACCGGCTAATCTCGTGCGGCCTGCCGGGGTGCGAGGTGTTCTAGGGGTTGGCCGCGCGGTCGGGCACCCCGGCCGGCTTAGGAATGAGCATCATCGTCCGTGGACCTATAGTCATCATATCGGGAGCTTCGCGGCGTGAGCACGGCCCCTCTCGCCATCCTCGGTCAACGCATAAGAGAGCGCCGGAAGGCGCTTGGCTGGACCCAAGAAGACTTCGCCGACCGCGCGGGGATTGACCGCTCGTATGTCGGCGGCGTGGAGCGAGGGGACAGAAACCTTACCTTCACGGTCCTTTGCCGCCTGTGCGAGGCCCTACGCTGCGACGTGGCCGAACTCACCCAAGGTCTGCCGAACATACCGGCGGCAACGTAAGAGGGTGGGTGATAGATGTCGGCGGATGTTGAACCTGCGATCCGTGAGCTTGCCGAGCAAGTCATCAACGGTGGCGGCTCCAAACGGGCCGCTAACGTCCTGAAGATCATGCTCGATAAGGGCTCGATCAACACGGACGAAATCGCTGAGCTTGGCTACACACATCCACCCCGCGCTATCGGCGACGTGCGGGACTGCGGCATCCCGGTGATTACCGGAAAGGGCGTCTCCAAGTCCGGACGGCAAATGGCCGTCTACTCCCTAGGCGTCGCAGCCAACATTCAAGAAGGCAGGGTCGGCGGTCGCTCCGCGCTACCGAAGAAGTTCAAGGTTGCTCTGATCCAAAGGTACGGCGCGGTTGATTGCATCACGGGCGCTCGCCTGGATGAAAGGGTGCTTCAGCTCGACCACCGGATTCCATACCGCGTGGATGGGGATGTGGGCCTCTCCGACCACGATGTCGAGGCCTACATGCTCCTCGACGCATCAAGCCAGCGGGCGAAGTCGTGGTCGTGCGAGAATTGCCCAAACATGGATCCCGCTGCGCGGGTACCTATGGTCTGTCGGCGGTGCTTTTGGGCGTTTCCCGAAGACTATGATCACATCGCCACCGAGCAGCTACGCAGGACCGATGTGTCCTGGCAGGGTGCGGATATCGCGATCCACGATCATCTGCGTGACATCGCGCGTGACGAAGGCGTCTCCGTAGCTGAACTTCTCCGTCAGCTTGCCCGCGCGAAAGCTAGCGACGGTTGATCGACCCGCCGGCGAATGACGCCTTCAACGGGTTCGCCCAGGCCAGGGGATAAGTAGAGGCTTTCAACCGTCTCCTCCGAACGCCCGGCCAGCGTGGCTTGGCTCGACTTTCCCGCGTGCAGCAACAGTCGGGTGAGGCCGAGGTGATCGGACAGCGGGGCTCCGTACACCTTGTCGCCAGTCATGCCGTCGTATGACAGGGCGAAGCGGATGTGGCGCGCCCGCAAGTTCTCAAGGCCCGCCGTCAGGCGTTCCAACTCAAGTTGCTCCGCGTATCGCTTGTCCCGACCAATCGTGGTGCCCAGGTATGGCGGGTCCATATAGACGAAGTCCTGGGGACTGGCGTCTGTCGTGGTTTCCAGCCAATCCCCGCGCCGTACTTCCGTCTTGCCCTTGAGCAGGAAGGAGGTATCGCGGATCGCCGCTTCCATTTTCTCGGGCCGCACCCCAAGGCGGCGCTTGTCGTGGGATTGCGTAAAGTTACCCTTCTTATTGAATCTCACTGCGTTCTTAACGCAGCGGCAGATCAAATATAGAAGATCGACAGGATCGCGTTGCTCGTTGTAACGAGAACGGACTGAGTTAAAGTAGTCCCACTCGGCTTTCTCTTGCCCCTCCCAAATCTCGCGGTAGCGCTTTGCGGTATCCTCTGGAGCCTCGATGATTGCTGACCAGAGCTCCGTTATGGGGACCAGAGCATCGCCAATGACGTAATGGCGCGCCAGCCCATGACTAGCCGCCCAGATTGTCATGGCCGCAGAGCCCGCGAACGGCTCGTACCAGCGGTCCACGCCGGCGGGCACATAGGGCACGATGAGGGGCGCTAGGTTCCGCTTGGAGCCCTGATAGGGGATAGGGTGGGGTAGCTTCGATTTGGGTATCATAGTCCTTAATCTGCCGGGCGGCCGAAGCTGGCGCAAGTTGCCAGATTGCACACCTGTTCGGGCCTGCCACCAAGCACCCCCGAATACGAGGACAGGAGCACCGGTCCTTCTGCGCCTTCGTCACAGCCCCGAGCGTCTTATGAAAATGAGGAATGGCGCTCCCGCCCCCCTATTTCTCCCGTTGTCGGAGCGCGTCGCCCCCGCCCGTCCTTGGGCTAGGACCGCCCCGAGGAGGACGCCGTGAGAGACCTGATCCTGAAGATGTCCATGTCCCTCGACGGCTTCGTCAGCGACCTGGAGGGCTCAAACACATGGATGTTCGGCGCCGATCCGGAGGCGAAGGCCTGGGCCGTGGCGACCCTGTGGGCCGCCGGCCTGCACATCATGGGCGCCCGCAGCTTCCAGGACATGGCCGCCTGGTGGCCGACCTCCACCGACGTGTTCGCAGCCCCGATGAACCGGATCCCTAAGGCCGTCTTCTCACGACAGGGGCCGGCGATCCTGACCCAGGCCAACACCTCGGCGGCGCTCACCCAGGCCCGGGCCAAGGCGGGGACCACACAGTCCGCGCAGCCGCAGCCCGGCGCGGAGAGCTGGGCCCAGGCCTATGTGGCGAGCGGCGACCTGGCCGAGGAGATCGCCAAGTTGAAAGCCCGGGACGGCAAGCCGATCGTCGCCCACGGCGGGGTCGGCTTCGCCCGCAGCCTCATAGCCCGGGGACTGGTCGACCAGTTCGCCTTCGCGGTGCACCCCGTGGCGCTGGGCAAGGGCCTGCCGCTGTTCTGCGGCCTCGCCGCGCCCATGCGCCTCAAGCTGATGAGCTCGAAGGCCTTTCCGGGGGGCGCGGTGGCCCAGGTCTATCGGCCTGCGTGAACCCATCGTCAGGAGCCTCCTATGAACCCCACCATCACCGCCTTCGAACGGTCGCCCGACGGCGGCAAGGGACTGGCGCGCGACACGCGCGTCCGCTGGGCGCTGGAGGAGGTGGGCCAACCCTATGCGGTTCGCCTGGTTTCGTTCCGGGCGATGAAGGAACCCGCGCACCTGGCGTTGCATCCGTTCGGCCAGATTCCGACCTATGAGGAAGGCGGGCTCGTCCTGTTCGAGACCGGGTCGATCGTCTTCCATATCGCCCAGCGCCACGCGGGCCTGCTCCCGATTGAGCCCGATGCCCGGGCGCGCGCGGTCACCTGGATGTTCGCCGCGCTGAGCACGGTGGAGCCGCCGATCCTGGACCTCGCGACCGCCCGGATTTTCGAGGCCGACAAGCCCTGGGCCAAGGACCGCCTGCCCCTGGTCGAGGATCGCGTCCGCGACCGGTTGAAGCCGCTTTCCGCCCGCCTTGGCGGCGCCGACTGGCTGGACGGCGGGTTCAGCGCGGGCGACCTGATGATGGTGTCGGTGCTGCTCAGGGCGAGATCGTCGGGCCTCGTGGACGAATTTCCGAACCTGGCCGCCTACCTCGCCCGCGGCGAAGCGCGCCCCGCCTACCGCCGCGCCTTCGCCGCCCAACTGGCGATCAACGCCCCCGAGCCACAGGCGGGCTGATCGGGGGAGAGGCTTCTCAGTCGTCCTTCGGATGACCATCGGGCGCCGAAACCCCCGCTAAGTTTATCCTCCGGCTGTCTTCGCGCTAAGTTGCGATCATGAACAGCAGGCTTACCGCCAAGCCGGTCGCGATCGCCGCCGACCACAGAGGGTTTCCTCTAAAGGAGCGCCTCAAGATGTGGCTGCGCGCCCATGACTATGCGGTCGCGGACTGCGGTACGGACAGCCCGGCGGAACGGGTCGATGCGATGGATTATGCTCTTGCACTGGTCGCCGAGAGCGGGAGCGGGAGCGGCCAGATGATGGCGATCACATCCAACCGCTTTCCTTTCATGCGCTCGGCATTGCTTCACACGACGAGTGAAGCCGCACTGGCCAGAGAACACGGCGACGTAAACATGCTGGCTATCGGAGCCGACACGATCGACGCCACGACGGCTGAACAACTCCTCGGCACGTTCCTGACCACCGCCGCGTCGGGCGATCGTTATGCGGCGCGTCGCGAACGCTTGGCGCGCCTGGATATCTCGAAGCTGTGACCTTTGGGTCCGCCGTTGGCGCAGAGGCGGCCGTCGCCTCAGCCCTCCCCGCCGCCAGACGACAGCGGGCTTTCCAGGGCGGAAAGGTCCTCCCCCTCGTCCAGGTCGACCTCGGCCCTGAGGTCGATGTACTCCCACAGGGCGGCGATATCCTTCGCCGCGGCCGGGTCCGACATCTCCTCCGCCGAACGCCCGGTCTCCAGGGCCGTCTGGTAGATCGTCCGCGACCGCACGATCGTCGGCGCCACCGAAGCCCGCATGTAGACGAGCGCCTTGATCGCCCGGCTCACCAGCGGGGATTCCACGCCGCCGCGCGCCGGCGGGGCCTGGTTCACCACGACGGTCGAAGGTCGGCGCAGCCGCCGGACCAGCGTCATGGTTCGCGCCAGGGCGTGGAGGTCGAGCAGCGTCGGCCGGACCACCATCACCACGAAGTCGGCCAGCACGATGGCTTCGCTGGCGTCCTCGAGCGCCCCTGCCGCGGTGTCGATGATCAACAACTGCTTTTGCAGCCCGGCCGCGGCGATGGTGGCCGACAGCAGTTCCGCGCCTGAGGATTGGATCCACTGCGGTCCCGGGCCGACCCGCGCCGCCAGGACTTCGCTGGTCGATCGCTGCGGGTCGGTGTCCACCACGAAGGTGTCCAGGCCGCGAAGGTGGGCCGCCAGCGCGAGGTGGGTGGCGATGGTCGTTTTCCCCGAGCCGCCCTTCAAGGCGACGACCGCTATGGTCCGCAACATCCGCCGCCGATCTCCACCCGCCTCTGGCCGCCGTCCGCCTACCCTGCACGGCGTCTGAGGCGCCATTAGGTCCGGCCCGGAGGGGGCGGCGGTGCGCGCCCGCGGTTTGACAATGGCCGCGAACCGCCGCGGGGTTTGCGTTCCATGTCTGGCCCCGATCCCATCACCGCTGCCCACGCCCCGCCTGCGGCCGACCGCGACGCGTCGGCCCGGGACCTGATCGAACGGCAGATGGCCATGCTGACGCGGCTGGCCGAGATCGGGATGGAGATCGCCGAGGCGGCCGGGCGCAAGGCGCGCGCCCTGGCCGAGGGGGGCGAGACGGGCGCCGTCGATCCAGGGCTCAGCTATGCGCGGGCCGCCCGCGCCGTGCGCCTGACCATCGCCCTGCAGTCGCGGCTGGCCAAGGACCTGGCCGGCCTGGGCCGGGCCGAGACCCTGGCGCGGGTCGCCGAGGCCGCCCGGCGCCGGGACCGCATCCATCGCCGGGTCGAGCAGGCCATCGGGACCGAGCGCTACGACGAGGACGAGGTCGAACGGCTGTCGTCGGACGCCTGGGAGCGGTTGACGGACGAGGACGACGGCGACCTCCTGGAGCGTCCGATCGACGAAGTGGTGGCGCGGATCTGCCAGGACCTGGGCCTCTCGCCGACAGAGTGCGAAGGTGGCGTAGAAGGCTCCCTCGGTCACCCTGCGGGTGACAGCTCCCCCGCTTCGCGGTGGAGCCGAACGCCTTATTCGCCTCGCCCCGCCTTAGCCGGGGAGGTGGCCGCCGTCAGGCGGACGGAGGGGGCAAGTCTCACCCCGCCCCGCGCCGCTTCATCGCCACCGAGGCCGCATAGTTGCAGCCCACCCCCAGGATGAAGAACGGGATCAGGGCGAACAGGGCGATGCGCAGCGATTCCACGCCGTACGTCGGCTTGGCCCAGTCGCTGACCGCGCCGACGTAGAGCGGGCCGCAGCCCACCGCCAGCAGGTTCAGCACGAACAGCAGCATCGCCGACGCCGTGGACCGCCGCGACGGCGGCGTCAGGTTCTGCACCACCGCCACCGCCGGGGCGAGATAGGTGAAGGTCAGCCCCTGGGGGATGGCCATCAGCGCCACCGACCATCGCCAGTCGTGGACCGAGATGGCGGCGATATAGAGCGGGAAGGCCAGGACGAAGGCCGCCGCGGGGACCAGGGGATAGGCTCGCTGGCTCCTGGCCCCCAACCGGTCCACCAGCCAGCCGCTGCCGAAGATGCCGGCCGCCACGCAGATCGCGATCACCGGGCTGTAGACGGCGCCGACGTCGTGCAGGCTGGCGCCCTGGACCCGCATCAGGAAGGCGGGGGACCAGCTTTGCAGGCTGTAGCCCACCACCGCCGACAGGCTGCAGCCGAGGGTCGCCAGCACCAGGGTCGCCGACTTCACATAGAGGCCGATGGCGGTCAGGAGCGGGACCGCGGGCGCCTTGGCGTCGTCGCCCGTGTCGAGGCCGCCGCGGACGGGCTCGCGCACCAGGAACGGCAGGGCCATGGCCGCCAGGATGCCAGGGATGGCCAGGGTCAGGAAGGCGCCGCGCCAGCCGAACCGTCCCGCCGCCCACGCCCCGTAGGCGCCGCCCAGGAAGGTCCCCAGCGGGATGCCCAGGGCGTAGAGCCCCATGGCTAGGCCCCGGCGCCGGGGCGGGAAATAGTCCGCCAGGATGGTGTAGGAAGGCGGCACGCCCCCGGCCTCGCCCACGCCGACGCCGATCCGCGCCAGCATCAGGTGGACGAAATTGCCGGCCAGGCCGCAGGCGCCGGTGAACAGGCTCCACAGGCCGCAGGCCACCGCCACGATGGTGGTGCGCCGGGCGCGGTCGGCCAGCCACGCCACCGGCACCCCGAAGGTGGTGTAGAACAGGGCGAACATGAAGCCGGTGACCAGGCCGAGCTGGGTGTCGGAAAGGCCTAGGTCCGCCTTGATCGGCTCGGCCAGGATCGAGACCAGCTGGCGGTCGAGGTAGTTCAGCACATAGACCACCAGCAGCACCCCCAGAACCAGGTAGGGGTAGAGGCTGGCGCGGAACGCTCCGCGTTCGGACGCCTGGGTCGCGCTCACGGCTCCAGCACCTTTCCGCGGGTCTCGGGCAGCAGGAAGGCGGCGGTCGCCATCACCAGATAGGCCGCCCCGGCGAACACCCCGATCGCCCGGCCCAGTCCCATCTCCACCGACAGGAACCCCACCAGGGCGGGGAACAGGGCCCCGACCGCCCGGCCGACGTTGTAGGTGAAGCCCTGGCCCACCCCTCGCACCCGGGTGGGGAACTGCTCGGCGTAGAACGCGCCCTGGGCGCTGAACACCCCGGAGGCGAAGAAACCCAGCGGCGCGCCCAGGACCAGCATCGCCCCGTCGCCGAACGGGACCAGGGTGTAGGCGGTCACCACCACCATCGCCCCGACGGCGAAGACCAGGAAGGTGCCCCGCCGGCCGATGCTGTCGGCGAGGTAGGCGCCGGTCATGTAGCCGCAGAACGAGCCGCAGATCAGCACCGCCAGGTAGCCGGTGGAATCCAGCACCGACAGGTGGCGCTCGGTCCTGAGGTAGGTCGGCAGCCAGGTGGTGATGGCGCTGTAGCCGCCCTGCGCCCCGGTCCCCAGCAGCCCGCCCAGCACCGTGGTCCGCAGCAGCGGCGGCTTGAAGATGTCCAGCACCGAGACCCGCTCGCCGGCCTTGGCGCGGGCGGCCTTGGAGGCGGTGTAGACCTCCGACTCGCCCACCAGCCGGCGCACGAAGAAGATCAGCACCGCCGGGGTCAGGCCGACGAAGAACAAGAACCGCCAAGCCAAGGCTTCGGGGAACAGCGAGAACAGCGCCCCCGCGGCGACGGCCGCCGCGGCCCACCCCACCGCCCAGGCCGCCTGCATCGAGCCCAGGGCCTTGCCCCGGTGCTCGGGTCGGATGGTCTCGGCCAGCAGCACCGCGCCCGCCGCCCACTCGCCGCCGAAGCCCAGGCCCATCAGGGCGCGGGCGACGAATAGCTGCTCGTAGTTCTGGGCCAGGCCGCACAGGAAGGTGAAGCCGGCGAACCAGGCGATGGACAGTTGCAGGGTGCGGACCCGGCCGATCCGGTCGGCCAGCCACCCGGCCATCCAGCCCCCGAGCGCCGACAGCAAGAGGGCGGCGGTGGCGACCATCCCGGCCTGGCCGCGGGTGATGCCCCACAGGGCGATCAGGGCGGGGACGACGAAGCTGTAGATCTGCACGTCCAGGGCGTCGAGGCCCCAGCCCCCGACGCAGGCCCACAGGGTGCGGCGCTCCTTCCTGCCCAGTTCGGCGTACCAGCCGGCCATGTTCGCCCTCCCCCGTTCGTCCCGCCATAGTGCGAACCTGAGCGGGTCAGGCAATCGGTTGCGGACGGAAATGGGCCCATGCATAGATAATCGCATTCAGCGGCGCGGCCGGAGGCTTCCACGAGGAAGTGCGCCAGCGACCGAGATTCGCCGACATAAGGGGGCAGGGAATGTTCAATTTCGATTTCGATCTTTCCAACGGCTACGTGATCCTCAGGATCATTTGCGGCGCGTTCTTCATCCCCCACGCGGTGGGCAAGATCCGCGACCGCGCCGGGATCACCGGCTTCTACCAGGCCGCCCGCCTGCATCCGGTCGGCCTGTGGATCAACACCGCGATCGCGGCCGAGCTGGTCATGTCGACCTGCCTGATCCTGGGGATATTCACCCAGTACGCCGCCGCGGCGGCCACCGTCTTCCTCGTCGTGGCGGTGCTCGCGGTTCTGCGCGTCTCCAAGGGCAAGTGGCTATGGAACCTGGGCGGCTGCGAATACCCCCTGTTCTGGGCCATCTGCTGCGCCATCGTGGTCATGCACCCCAGCTGATCGAGCCCGGAGTTTCCCATGAAAGTCGGTTTCGTCGGACTGGGCCGGATGGGCCAGGCCATGGCCCGCCGTGTGCTGGACGCCGGCCACGACATTGTCCTCTACAACCGGACGCCTGAGAAGACGGCCGAGCTGGCCGCCGCCGGCGCGGCGGTTGTGGGCTCGGTCGCCCAGGCCGCGCAGCACGGCGGCGTGGTCGTCACCATGCTCGCCAACGACGACGCCCTGCGGGCGGTGGCGCAAGGGCCCGGCGGCCTGCTCGCCGCCCTGCCCGCCGGCGGCGTCCACGTGGTCATGGGCACCCACGGCGTCGCCACGGTGCAGGCCCTGGCCAAGGCCCACGCCGCCGTCGGCCAGGCCCTAGTCTGCGCCCCCGTGCTGGGCCGCCCGGAAGCTGTGACGGCCGGCAAGCTGGGCGTCATCGTCGCCGGTCCGGCCGAGGCCACGGCCCGGGTCGCCCCTCTGTTCGAAGCCATTGGCCGGCGCACCTTCGACGCGGGGCTCGAGCCGGGCGCGGCCGCCGCGGTGAAGGTGGCCAACAACCTCCTGCTCGGCTGCGCCATCGAGGCACTGGGCGAGGCCTTCGCCCTGACCCGCAAGTCCGGCGCCGACCCACAGCTGTTCTACGAGGTCGTCACCGACGGCTTGTTCGCCTCGCCCGCCTACACCGTCTACGCCAGGATCATCGCCGAGCAGTCGTACGACACGGTGGGCATATCCACCCTGCTCGGGCTGAAGGACGCCAACCTGGCGCTGGCGGCCGGCGAGGCGGTCGGCGTGCCTCTGCCCAGCGGCGGGGTCTGGCGCGACCGGCTGATCGGGGCCATCGCCCACGGCGACGGCGAGCGGGACTGGGCCTCGGTGGCGATGGAACAGGCGCGCGCCAGCGGCCTGGCGTGATGGACGGGCGGCTTGCCGCTGGCCGGCCGCCCCTGTAGGAGTGGCGCAAATATCGACGGGCCCCGCCCTTCGACAGGATCTTCCGATTTTCCCCCTCGAGACGCGAGACATACAGCCGTGAGCGCCCTCTTTTCGCCGATCACCCTACGCGGCCTGACCCTGAACAACCGGGTCGTGGTGTCGCCGATGTGCCAGTACGCCTCGACCGACGGCTCGGCCAACGATTGGCACCTGATGCACCTGGGCGGCTTCTCGATGGGAGCGGCGGGCCTGGTCATGGCCGAGATGACCCAGGTCAGCGCGGTCGGGCGGATCAGCGTCAAGGACGCCGGCCTGTATTCCGACGACAACGAGCGGGCGCTGAAGCGGGTGGTCGATTTTTGCCGCACCTTCGGCGTCGCCAAGCTGGGCGTCCAGCTCGGCCACGCCGGCCGCAAGGGCTCGACCCATCCGCCGGCCGCCGGCGGCAAGCCCCTGACCCCCGACGAGGGCGCCTGGGAGACCCTGGCCCCTTCGGCCATCCCCTACGGCGACGGCTGGCCCTTGCCCCGCGCCATGAGCGTGGACGAGATCAAGCAGTGCGTCGCCGACCACGTCGCCTCGACCCAGCGCGCCGAACGGATCGGTTTCGACCTGGTCGAGATGCACGGGGGCCACGGCTACCTGATCCACCAGTTCCTGTCGCCGCTCTCCAACCAGCGCACCGACCAGTACGGCGGCAGCCTGGA
>DATJIO010000057.1:0-13818 GCA_035493215.1 Caulobacteraceae bacterium | reverse complement strand
CGGCTGCCGCACAGCTTGGCGACCTTCTCGGCCGAGCCCTGGGGCGCGGCCAGCCGGCCGGCGTGGGGCATGTTGGCCACCAGGGCGAGAATCTTTCCGCTGTAAAGATCGTCGATCATTTGCGTCCGCCGCCCCGCAGGGACATCTGGATGGTCTTGGCCTTGGGCTGGGGCGGCGGCGCCGGCGGGGGCGGCGGGACCGGATCGTCGGGGACCCCGTCCCAGGTCGCCTCGGCCCGGGCCTTGGCGGCCTCGCACAGGGCCAGGAAAGCGGCGGTCAGGGGGCGGCGGACACGGCGGGCGACGAACTCCCCCAGCCGGCCCTCGTAGATCTCGCCCACGGCCAGGATGCAGCCCCGTTCGGACAGGGGCTCGATCTCCAGATAGGCGAGACTGCGGGCGAACGGGGCGATGGAGCGCGACCAGACGATCTGGGCGCTGGGCACCCAGTCGACGATCCGCACCTCCTGGCGCTCGGTCTTGCCATCGAGGCTGCGCGTCAAGGTGACGAGGGCGCCGATGGACAGACGGCCCTCGGCCTCGACGAACAGCGGGTTCCAGTCGCGCCAGCCCTCGAGGTCGCCGATCACCGACCAGACGGCGGAGGCGGGCGCGGCGACGCCGACACGGGATTGGACGCGATAGGCCATGGTTACAACAGTAAGGACGCGGGATTGGGATCGCTAGACCCCACCCCTACTCCTTGAACCGCCAGGTCGCGCTCCCGCCGGGGCCGTCCATCACCTCGATCTTGAGCTCGGTCAGCTCGGCGCGCAGGCGGTCGGCCTCGGCCCAGTCCTTGGCCACGCGGGCCGCGCCGCGGGCGGCCACCAGCCCGTCGATGCGGGCCTTCAGCTCAGCGTCGTCGCCCTGGAACCAGGCGTTGGGCTCGCTCTCCAGGAAGCCCAACACCGCGGCTGAGGCCCGCAGGATCGCCCGCGCCGCGAAGGCGCCGGGCTTGTCCTTGGCGATCAGCCGCTGGCGCAGCTCGTCGGCCAGCTTGAACAGCTCGGCCATGGCTTCGGGCGTGTTGAGGTCGTTCTCGAGCGCCTTCTCGAAGTCGGCGCCGGGGAGGTCGATCTCGTCGGCCAGCAGCGACGGGTCGGAAAAGCCCCCCAGCTCGCGGTCTGCGTCGCCCAGCACCCGGTACAACCGGTCGAGGTTGTCCCGCGACTGTTCGATCAGGGCCCCGGTCCAGTCCAGGGGCGCGCGGTAGTGCGCCGACAACAGCGCCCAGCGGATCACCTCGCCGGGGACCTTGGCGATGAGGTCGTGGACCAGCAGGACGTTGCCCAGGGACTTGGACATCTTCTCGGCGTCCATGGTCAGAAAGCCGTTGTGCATCCAGTAGCGGGCGTACTCCTGCCCGTGGTTGGCGCAGGTCCCCTGGGCGATCTCGTTCTCGTGGTGGGGGAAGATCAGGTCGTGGCCGCCGCCGTGGATGTCGATGGGCAGGCCCAGGGTCTTCTCGATCATGGCCGAGCACTCGATGTGCCAGCCGGGACGCCCCGGCCCGTACGGGCTCTCCCACACCGGCTCGCCGGGCTTGGAGGGCTTCCACAGCACGAAGTCGGCGGCGTTCTTCTTGTAGGGCGCGACCTCGACCCGGGCCCCGGCGATCATGTCGTCGAGGCTGCGCCCCGACAGCTTGCCGTAGTCGGCGTAGGTGGTGGTGTCGAACAGCACGTGGCCCTCGGCGGCGTAGGCGTGGCCGCTCTCGATCAGACGGCGGATCTGGTCGACCATCTCGGGCACGTGGGCGGTGGCGTGGGGCTCGATGGTCGGCGGGATCGCCCCCAGCGCGGCCATGTCGGCGCGGTAGATCGCGGCGAACCTGTCGGTGATGGTCCCGATGGGCACGCCCTGGGCCTCGGCGGCCTGACTGATCTTGTCGTCCACGTCGGTGACGTTGCGGGCGTAGACCACCGCGTCGGCGCCGTAGAGCCGGCGCAGCAGGCGGAACAGGACGTCGAACACCACCACCGGCCGGGCGTTGCCGATGTGGGCGTAGTTGTAGACCGTCGGTCCGCAGACGTAGAGCGTCACCCGCTTGGGGTCCCGCGGGACGAACTGGCGCTTGCGGCGGGCGTAGGTGTCGTGGAGGGCTAGGACCATGCGCTCCCTTACCCTCCCGCGGGGATGAGCGGAACTAGGGTTTGCGCGCCCGCCACTGCTCGCGGGTCTGGCCCCAGATATCCACCGGATATTGCTCCAGGGGCGGCGGCATCCGGCCCGGCCCCCGGTTCGACGACCCCAGGCGCCGCGCCACCGCGATGGAGGCGGCGTTGTCCGGAGCGATGGTGTGGATCACGTCGGTCCAGCCCAGGACGTCGAAGGCGAAGTCCATACAGGCGACCGCGCTTTCGGTGGCGTAGCCCTTGCCCCAGGCCTCGGGCGTCAGGCCCCAGCCGACCTCGCTCCCCGGCCAGCCCTCCGGCCGCCACGGGCCGGCGCGGCCGATCCAGCGTCCGGTGGATTTCTCGATCACCGAGAACATCCCGAATCCCTGCAGGGACCAGGAGCCGGCGTTGCCCGCCATGGTGCGCCAGGCGACGGGACGCGACTGCACCCCGCCCAGGAACCGCGCCGCCGCCTCGTCGGCCGCGAAGACCGCCCAGGCGTCGAGGTCGGCCAGGGTCGGCAGGCGCAGGGTCAACCTTTCGGTCTCCAGGACCGGACCGGGATCAGCCGATGGCATTGCGCACCCCCGCCGCCATGGCGAAGGGCGACAGGGCCGCCGCCCCCAGGCAATAGGCGAGCAGGAGCAGCATCCCGCCCCGCCAATCCAGCCCGCTGGCCAGGGCGTCCAGGGCGCCGGCGCCGAAGATCACCGGCGGGACGAACAGGGGCAGGACGATCACCGCCACCAGCACCCCGCCGCGCCGGGCACCCAGGGCCAGGGCCGCCCCCAGGCCGCCGACGAAGGAAAAGCCGACCCCCGCGGCCAGGGCGCTGGCGAAGGTCAGGGCCATCAGCCGCGGCTCGGCCCCCAGCGCCACGGCGACCACCGGCGCCAGCACCGCAAGGGGCGCACCCGTAGTCAGCCACTGGGCCAGGCACTTGACCGCGCAGACCGCCTCCAGCGACGCCGGCCCCAGGGCCAGCAGGTCCAGGGCTCCGTCGTCGAAATCGCGCTCGAACAGCCGCTCCAGCGACAGCAGGCTGGACAGCGCCAGGGCCGCGAAGGCCACCCCCGGCGCCACCGCCGACAGGGCCTGGGGCGCCGGGCTCGTCGCCAGGGGCATCAGGGTCGCCAGGCCGACGTAGAAGGCGCAGGCGAACAGGGGTCCGCCGCCGCGGCCCCAGGCCAGGCTCAGCTCGCGGCGGAACAGGGCCAGGAGGGCGCTCACGCCTCGGCTCCGATCCCGACCTGCCGCGCCGCCACCGGCAGGGGATCGTGCACCGCGGCCAGGATCAGGCCGCCGCCGGCCAGGTGCGCGGCCATCAGCTCGCCGAACAGGGTCCGGCGCGCGGCGTCCAGGGGAGCGAGGGGCTCGTCCAGCAGCCACAGGGGCCGCGGCGAGGCGACCAGCCGGGCCAGGGCCAGGCGGCGTCGTTGGCCCGCCGACAGCCGGCGGACGTCCAGGTCGAGCAGGGGGCCGAGCTCCAGGACCTCGACGGCGCGCCCGGCGCCGTCGCCGCCGGTCCAGGCGGTCCAGAAGGCCAGCTCCTCGCGGGCGGTACGGGTCGCCTTCAGCCCGTCCTGGTGGCCCAGCAGGTGCAGGCCCGCCGCCCGGGCGTCCTCGGCCTCGACCGGCCCGGCCGGACCCTCGAACCGCACCGTCCCGACCTCGGGGCGCAGCAGCCCGGCCACGGCCCGCAGCAGGCTGGTCTTGCCCGCCCCGTTGGCGCCGGTCAGGGCCACGGCCTGGCCGGCCTCGATCGCCAGGCAAAAGCCCTCGAACAGCCGCCGGCCGCCCCGGGCCACCGCCAGGCCCTCGATCGCCAGACGGGCGATCACCACGGAAAACCGGCCTCCGGCCGCCCCGTTTGCGGACGCCGTCCCACAGAACAACCCCAGAGCGAATTGCACGCATAGACGCCGCCGCCGGTCGGGTCTAAGTACCCGACCGCCGCGCGGGGCTTACGCTGCACGCGGCCGGACGCTGTGTGTCCGGCCGGATCGTGCGCGACACCGCCCCCGAACTCGGGGCCCGCTTCCATCAGGGAAGTCTGGGGGGCGGCGCTGAACGGGAGAAGTTGATCCATGCCGTCCATCGACAGCCTCAAGGCCCGCCGTGAACTCACGGTGGGAGACAAGACCTACGTCTATTACAGCCTGCGCGCCGCGGCGGAAGCCGGTCTTTCCGGCGTCGAGCGGCTTCCGGTGTCGATGAAGGTCCTGCTGGAGAACCTGCTTCGCAACGAAGGCCCGACCGTCGCCGCCGACGACCTGCGCGCCGTCGCCGCCTTCTCGGAGAACAAGGGTTCGGTCCAGCACGAGATCGCCTTCCGTCCCGCCCGGGTCCTGATGCAGGACTTCACCGGCGTCCCCGCCGTGGTCGACCTGGCCGCCATGCGCGACGCCATGGCCAACCTCGGCGCCGACCCGGCCAAGATCAATCCGCTGAACCCTGTCGACCTGGTCATCGACCACTCGGTCATGGTCGACAACTTCGGCCAGGCCTCCTCGGCCGAGCAGAACGTCGAGCGCGAGTACGAGCGCAACGGCGAACGCTACCGGTTCCTGCGCTGGGGCTCGTCGGCCTTCGACGACTTCCGCGTCGTGCCCCCGGGCACCGGCATCTGTCACCAGGTCAACCTGGAATACCTGGCCCAGACCGTCTGGACCGCCGACGAGGACGGCCAGACCGTGGCCTACCCCGACACCGTGGTGGGCACCGACAGCCACACCACCATGATCAACGGCCTGGCGGTGCTGGGCTGGGGCGTGGGCGGCATCGAGGCCGAGGCCGCCATGCTCGGCCAGCCCATCCCCATGTTGATCCCCGAAGTGATCGGCTTCCGCCTGACCGGCGCCCTGCCGGAGGGCGCCACCGCCACCGACCTGGTGCTGACCGTCACCCAGATGCTGCGCAAGAAGGGCGTGGTCGGCAAGTTCGTCGAGTTCTTCGGCGAGGGCATCGTCAACCTGACCCTGGAAGACCAGGCCACCATCGCCAACATGGCCCCGGAATACGGAGCCACCTGCGGCTTCTTCCCGGTGTCCCCCGCCACCATCGGCTACCTGCGCGAGACCGGCCGCACCCCCGAGCGGGTCGCCCTGGTCGAGGCCTACGCCAAGGAGCAGGGGATGTGGGTCGACGCCACGACCCCGGAGCCGGTGTTCACCGACGTGCTGGACCTGGACCTCGGCACGGTGCTGCCGTCCATGGCCGGCCCCAAGCGGCCCCAGGACCGAGTGCTGCTGAGCGACGCCGCCGCTTCGTTCATGAACTCGCTGGCCACCGAATTCGGCAAGGCCGGCCACGAGGCCGCCCGGGTCCCGGTGAAGAACGAGACCTTCGACGTCGGCCACGGCGACGTGGTCATCGCCGCCATCACCTCCTGCACCAACACCTCCAACCCCAGCGTGCTGATCGCCGCCGGCCTGGTGGCCCGCAAGGCCCGCGAGCGCGGCCTGACGGTCAAGCCGTGGGTCAAGACCAGCCTCGCGCCCGGCTCACAGGTGGTGACCGGCTACCTCGCAGCCGCCGGCCTGGACAAGGACCTGGACGCGATGGGCTTCAACCTGGTGGGCTACGGCTGCACCACCTGCATCGGCAACTCCGGCCCGCTGGCCCCCAATGTTTCGGACGCGGTCAACGACGGCGACCTGGTGGCCGCCAGCGTGCTGTCGGGCAACCGCAACTTCGAAGGCCGGGTGAACCCCGACGTGCGGGCCAACTACCTCGCCTCGCCGCCCCTGGTCGTCGCTTACGCCCTCGCCGGCTCGATGCAGCTCGACCTGACCTGCCAGCCCCTGGGGACCGGCTCCGACGGCGAGCCGGTCTATCTGCGCGACGTCTGGCCGACCAATGCCGAGATCGCCACGATCCAGCGTAAGGTCGTCACCGGCGAGCTGTTCAAGAGCCGCTACGCCGACGTGTTCAAGGGCGAGAAGCGCTGGCAGAAGATCGCCGTGACCGGCGGGCGGACCTTCGCCTGGGAGGCCGACTCCACCTACGTGCAGAACCCGCCCTATTTCGAGGGCATCACCATGACGCCCCCGCCGGTGACCGACATCCAGGGCGCGGCGATCCTGGCGATCCTGGGCGATTCGATCACCACCGACCACATCAGCCCGGCCGGCTCGATCCGCAAGACCAGCCCGGCGGGCCAGTACCTGATCGCCCACGGCGTCGACGTGGCGGACTTCAACTCCTACGGCGCCCGCCGGGGCAACCACGAAGTGATGATGCGGGGCACCTTCGCCAACACCCGCATCCGCAACAAGATGACCCCCGAGATCGAGGGGGGAGTCACCAAGCACTTCCCGTCGGGCCAGGTGATGGCGATCTACGACGCCGCCATGCAGTACAAGACCGAGGGCCGGCCGGCGGTGATCTTCGCCGGCAAGGAATACGGCACCGGCTCGTCGCGCGACTGGGCCGCCAAGGGCACGTCCCTGCTCGGCGTCCGCGCGGTGCTGGCCGAATCCTACGAGCGCATCCACCGCTCCAACCTGGTCGGCATGGGCGTTCTGCCCCTGCAGTTCATGGAGGAGGGCTGGCAGCGCCTGGGCCTGACCGGCGAGGAGCTGATCACCATCCGCGGCCTGACCGAGTTGCGGCCCCGCCGGACCATCATCGTCGAGCTGTTCCGCCCGTCGGACCACAAGGTGGCGCGCTTCCCGGTCCGTTGCCGGATCGATACCGACACCGAGCTGGAATACTTCAAGAGCGGCGGGGTCATGCCCTACGTCCTGCGCAACCTGGCCCGGTCGGAGGCGGCTCCGCTCGCCGCCGAATAGCCGGCGACGTGAGGGGCGGACGGCGTCCACCCCTCACGCATTGGTGAGAAGCCCGGCCCCGACCACAGCGCCTATGGTGGGGAGATGGTGTTTGACGGGGGATGCGGCCTGAGACCCTTGCGCGTTGCGACCCGGCTCGCCGTGGTCTGGCTCGGACTCTGTGCGCCCCTCGCCGCTCCGGCCGGGGCGAACGCCCTGGCGGCGTCGCGCACCGCCGTACGGCCGGTGGTGGTCGAGCTGTTCACCGCCCAGGGCTGCGCGTCTTGTCCCCAGGCCAACCAGATGTTGGGCGAACTGGCCCAGCGGCGCGGGGTCATCGCCCTGACCTATCCGGTCGACTACTGGGACTATCTGGGCTGGCGCGACACCTTCGCCATGCCCGAGTTCACCTCGCGCCAGCGCGCCTATGTCGCGCGGCTGCGGCTGAAGGAAATCTACACCCCCGAACTGGTCGTCAGCGGCCGGCGCGAGGCGCCCGCGGTCGATCTCGACCGGGTCAGCGCCGTGATCGCCACAGACGCCGCCCAGCGCCAGCGGGGCCCGGCGATCGGCTTCGGCCGCGGGGGCGCCCTGGTGACCGTGGGCTCGGGAACGACGGTGCGCGGCGGCGCCGAGCTGTGGCTGGTGCGCTACGATCCGATGCGGCGCGAAGTTCGGGTGCGCTCGGGCGAGAACGCCGGCAAGACCGTGACCCACGTCAATGTAGTGCGCGAGCTGGTACGCCTGGGGGCCTGGAACGGCCGGGCGCGCACCTATTCTGCGCCCGAGGAATCCACACCGGGCCTTGAGACCCTGGTGCTGCTGCAGGGCCTCAAGGGCGGCCCGATCCTCGCCGCCGCGCGGGACTGATTCCCCACCCTGGGGCCAGACAGCGAAAAGCCCGCACGGAAGAGGGGGGAGACCGTGCGGGCTTCTACGCTCTAGTGTCGGCCGACCGAACCACCGACCCCGGGGGGCTGGGGGGGCTGTTCAGGATCCAGGACCGAAGACCCGACCGACCGACCGTTGTGTTATCGACCCATGGAAAGGCGCGTTCGGGGCTCGAATGGGGCCATTTCGTGTCTCTCGGCCTCAACGCCGCAATCCGTTGGGGTTGGAGGCCGCGTAGGGGCTCGATTTATCCGCGCGAACCGGCCTAAGCTCGCGGCGATGAGCTTCGACGGGTATCCAGCTCCCGGATGGTCGGCCGCCGGGACCGTGTTCTTCGAGCGTCGCGAACTCGACCTCCTGCTTCGCCTGTACGGCCGCATGGTGGCCGCGGGCGAGTGGCGCGACTACGCCATCAGCGGCCTGACCGAATCGGCGGTTTTCGCCGTCTACCGCCGGTCCTCCGAACAGCCCCTCTACCGCATCGAGAAGCACCCCGCGCTGGCTCGGCGTCAGGGCGCCTGGGCGGTGATCGGCCAGGGCCAGGTGGTGCTGCGCCGCGGCCGCGACCTGGAGCAGGTGCTGAAGATGTTCGACACCCGCCGGTTCAGAGTGGTGGAGTAGGGGTCGCGACGTGCGGCTCGGCGCCCTTCGGCCAGCTCAGGATGAGGCCGAGACTTCCGCCGCGGCGCTCGAATTCGCCCCACCCCGAACCTGTCGAAGGACGAGGCGTCGCACCGCCTACAGCAGCTCCGCCAGGACGATCTTCACCGGCGCCGTCACGCCGTCGCGTTGCAGATCGAACGCCACCGTCGCGCCAGGCTCCTCGCTGAGGAACCATTCGAACCGGGCCATCTCCCGCCCCGTGGTCACCGCCGGGACGAGGTCGCCGACTCGCACCCCCGCCCGGGCGCCCGGGCCGTCCGGCTGGACGCTGCGGATGTCGCAGCGCCCCCCCGCGAAGTTCGCCTCTATCCCGGCGCGGTTGTAGCGGAACGGCTCCCCAACGGCCCCATTGGGCTTGAGCCACAGAGCCTTTCCTGCCGGATCGGTGGACAAGGTGAAGCGGCGCAGCACGTCCATGCCCAGCACCCCGTCGCCCCCGTCGCCGGGCGGATTGAACGGATCGGTCAGGTGCACCACCGGGCGGCTGAACCGCGTGGGACCCAGCTCCAGAGACTGGGCCCGCACCAGCCGCAGGTTGAAGGCGTCCATGATCCCCTGGCCCTGGCCGGCCGCCCACTTGGGATAGCGGTCCCACAGCTTGTTCTTGCCGACGTATTCGCCGCTCAGCAGGACCGACCCGGTGCCGCCGGTATCGACCATCAGCGCCACCGGACGGCCGTCCAGGCGCACCCGGACCACCAGGCGGTCGTCGCGCCGGCCCGGCGGGGGGGCGACCAGGGGCAGGCGAGTATAGCCGGCGCGGTCGGGGGCGGCCCCGGTGTAGATTCGGAACTCCAGGGCGGCGAAGTCGATCTCGACGTTGGCGCCGGTGAAGAGGCCGCCGGGCAGGATGCCGTCGAAGTCGCCCCCGGCGTTGCCTCCGGCGAACGCCACCTGGCCCCGCTGGCGCAGGCTCTCGGCGATGACGATGTCGCGCCCCCCGAACATCTCGACGGTGCGCTCGGCGGTGGCGCCCTGGAGCTGGACGCTCTCCAGCCGCGGCAACCGGAGCCGCGCGGCCAATTCGGGATCGATCACCGCGACGCCGGCCCCGGTGTCGATCAGGAAGCGGAACGGCCCCTGCCCCTGGATGAAGACCGAGGTCCACGGGCGGTTGCGGACGATGTCGAAGCGGCCGACCAGCGGTGCGGAAGGAGCGGGCGCTTGGGCCCGGGCCCCGGCGCCCAGGCCCAGGGCCGGCAGCGAAGCGATCAGGCTCCTACGGGAGAACATGGCGGTTGCGGCCTTGCATCGGCTCCGACCATAGGGCCGCGCCGCCCGCGGCGGAAGCGACACGGCGCAGCGCACGAAAAAACCCCGGCGGTCGCCCGCCGGGGTTCGTCGTTTCGGACCCTGCGCGGGCCCCTAGCGGCGGTTGCCGAACAGGGCGAGCAGGAATTGGAACAGGTTGATGAAGTTGATGTAGAGGCTGAGTGCGCCGTAGTTGGTGGCCACGCCCATGGCCGCCTGGTCGCCGCCCAGCTGGTAGTAGGTCATCTTCAGCCGCTGGGTGTCGTAGGCGATCAGGCCCGCGAAGATCAGCACGCCAAGCGCGTTGATGATGAAGGCCATCCCCGAGTTGTGCAGGAACATGTTGACCACCGAGGCGATCAACAGGCCGAACACCCCCATGATCAGGAAGCTGCCGAAGCCGGTCAGGTCCTTCTTGGTGGTGTAGCCCACCAGGCTCAACGCACCGAAGGAGGCGGCGGTGATCAGGAAGGTCGAGGCGATCGAGGCCCCGGTATAGGCCAGCACCACCACGCCGAGGGAGGCGCCGATGAGGCTGACGATGGTCCAGTAAAGCACGCCCGAGCTTTTCGGCGTCGGATTGCGAAGCGCGAAGCCGGCCAACAGCAGCAGAACGATGGGCGCGAACACGACGGCGTATCCCACCGGGGTGTACCCCGCGAGACGCCCGTCGGCGGTGAGGCGGAACATCACCGAGGCCAACGGCCCGCCGGTGAGGTAGGCCAGCGCGGCCGAGAGCACCAGGCCCAGGCCGACCTTGTTGTAGACCCCCAGCATGAACGCCCGCAGCCCGGCGTCCACCGACATGTCGGCCCGATCCGCCGGGATCGTGCGCGCATAGCCGCGATTGTAGTCGCTCATAGCGATAGATCCTTAGCCAAAAGCGCCCGCGAAGGACGCCGACAAGATATTGGCGAGACGCGGGTTCTGCGCAAGGGGATGCTGAAAGCGTGGCCGTTTAGTGGCGCGGCCTGACGAGGGCCCTCCGGGCCGGCGCTAGACCGCGATCTTCTCGCGCATCATATGGTCGAAATAGGCGATCACCTTGGCCAGGCCTTCGCGCAGCTGGACCTGCGGCTCCCAGTCCAGGGCCTCGCGGGCCAGGGCGATGTCGGGCTGGCGCTGCCTGGGGTCGTCGGCGGGCAGGGGCTGGAACTCCAGCCGCGAGCGCGAGCCGGTCAGCTCGATGGCCAGCTCCGCCAGCTGGCGGATGGTGAACTCGTTGGGGTTGCCCAGGTTGACCGGGCCGATGATCGCGTCCTGGTCCATCAGCCGGATGAAGCCTTCCACCAGGTCGTCGACGTAGCAGAACGAGCGGGTCTGGCTGCCGTCGCCGTAGATGGTGATGTCCTTGCCCTGCAGGGCCTGGATGACGAAGTTCGACACCACCCGGCCGTCGTTGGGATGCATCCGCGGGCCGTAGGTGTTGAAGATCCGCGCCACCCGCACGGCCACCTTGTGCTGGCGGTGGTAGTCGTAGAACAGGGTCTCGGCCGCCCGCTTGCCCTCGTCGTAGCAGGACCGCGGGCCCATCGGGTTGACGTGGCCCCAGTAGCTCTCGGGCTGCGGGTGCACGAGGGGATCGCCGTAGACCTCGCTGGTCGAGGCCTGGAAGATCCTGGCCTTGGTGCGCTTGGCCAAGCCCAGCATGTTGATCGCGCCGTGCACGCTGGTCTTGAGCGTCTGGACGGGATCGAACTGGTAGTGCACCGGCGAGGCCGGGCAGGCCAGGTTGTAAATCTCGTCGACCTCGACCATCAGCGGCGAGGTGATGTCGTGGCGCATGGCCTCGAAGCGCGGGTTGGCCAGCAGGTGTTCGATGTTGGAGCGGCGGCCGGTATAGTAGTTGTCGACGCACAGCACGTCGTGGCCGGCGCCCAGCAGGCGCTCGCACAGGTGGGAGCCGACAAAGCCCGCCCCCCCCGTCACCAGGATGCGCTTGCGGAACAGGCTTTCGCCCTGGCCGCCGGTGCGGACGTCCGGTTGCGCAGCGGGAATCCGGAACAGGGCGCCGTCGTCCATGGCATCGGTCCTTTTTCAGCTCCGCGCAGTTTGCCTCAGGACCATGGAGCGTCGATTAAGCAGCGTGGTTGACGCCGGTTAACCGCGCCGGGGAAGCTATGGGATGATCCGCCTGTTCGCCGCCCTCGAGGTCCCGCCCGATGTCGGCGAGGACCTGTTCCCGCGCCAGCGGGGCCTGCCGGGCGCGCGCTGGCGACCGCCGGAAAGCCTGCACGTCACCCTGCGCTTCTACGGCGAGGTGCAGGAGGCGGCCGCCGCCGACCTCGACGCCGAGCTGGCCCTGGTCCGCACAGCTCCGTTCGAGCTGGCCCTGGAAGGGGTGGGCGCGTTCGGCGAGGGCCACCAGCTCCACGCCATCTGGGCGGGGGTGGCCGACAGCGAGCCCCTTAGGGTGCTGGCCGGCCGCTGCGAGCGCGCCGCCCGGCGGGCGGGGGTGAAGGTCGAGGCCCGCGCCTACCGGCCCCACGTCACCCTGGCCTACCTCGACCGCCACGCCGACCCCGCCCGCATCGCCGACTGGATCACGGCGAACGCCCTGCTGCGCTCGCCGCCGTGGCAGGTGTCGTGGTTCGGCCTCTGGTCGAGCTGGCGCACGCCCCACGGCTCCCGCTACGACCTGGAGCGGGAATATCCCCTTGTGTGAGTCCGGATCGCCATGGCTTGACGGCCGCGGCGCCACGGCCCGACTGTCCTGGACCTGAGGGGAAGCCTGCCATGACCATCGCCGTCGATCTCGCCGCCACCCCGGCCGCGGCGGAGGCGCCCGCCGACACCCGCCGGCGCATCTGGTCGATCGTCGCCGGCTCCACCGGCAACCTGGTCGAGTGGTACGATTTCTACGCCTACGCCTACACCGCGCTCTATTTCGCCTCGTCCTTCTTCCCCAAGACCGACCGCACGGCCTCGCTCCTGGGCGCGGCGGCGGTGTTCGCGGTGGGCTTCTTCATGCGCCCGGTGGGGGGCTGGTTCTTCGGCCGGTTCGCCGACCGCCACGGCCGGCGCGCCTCGATGGTGCTGTCGGTGCTGCTGATGTGCGGCGGCTCCCTGGCCATCGCCGTCCTGCCGACCTACGCCGCCATCGGCGCCGCGGCCCCGGTGCTGCTGGTGCTCGTGCGCATGGTCCAGGGCTTCTCGCTCGGCGGCGAGTACGGAACCAGCGCCACCTACCTCAGCGAAGTGGCCACCTCGGGACGGCGCGGCTTCCTCGCCTCGTTCCAGTACGTCACCCTGATCGGGGGGCAGCTGACGGCGGTCCTGGTGATCGCGCTCCTGCAGCAGGTCCTGGGCGAGGGCGCGCTGAAGGCCTGGGCCTGGCGCCTCCCCTTCCTGATCGGCGCGGTGCTGGCCGTGGTGGCCCTGTACCTGCGCCGGTCCCTGCACGAGACCGCACCGGCCGAGAAGCGCACCGTCGAATCCGGCACCCTGAAGGCTCTGTTCCGCCATCCCGGCGCCATCGCAACCGTGCTCGGGATCACCGCCGGCGGATCGCTGATCTTCTACGCCTTCACCACCTACATGCAGAAATACCTGGTCAACACCTCGGGCATGAGCGCGCCGACGGCCACGGCGGTGATGACCTGGGTGCTGTTCGCCTACATGCTGCTGCAGCCGGCCTTCGGCTGGCTCTCCGACAAGATCGGCCGGCGCACCTGCCTGATCCTGTTCGGGGTCGGGACCACCCTGTTCACCGTGCCGATCTTCAGCGCGCTCGCCGTCGTGCACAGCCCGGTCCTGGCCTTCCTGCTGGTGCTGGCGGCCCTGGCCCTGGTCAGCTTCTACACCTCGATCAGCGGCCTGTTCAAAGCCGAGCTGTTCCCGATGGAGGTCCGCGCGCTCGGGGTGGGATTCTCCTACGCCGTCGGCAACGCCCTGTTCGGGGGCACGGCCGAATACGTCGCCCTGTGGTTCAAGAGCATCGGCCACGAGGCCTGGTTCTACTGGTACGTCACCGGGATGTGCGCGGTGGTCCTGGTCACCACCCTGCTGATGCGCGACCTGAAAAGGCACGGGACGCTCAGTTAGAATTCGTCCCGAACCTGCGCCACATAGTCCGCCGAGCGCATCTCCTGCAGCCGTGACGCGGTGCGCTCGAATTCGAAG
>DATJIO010000056.1:0-10749 GCA_035493215.1 Caulobacteraceae bacterium | reverse complement strand
CGTCGCGTGGTCGTTGTAGACGAGCAGCACGACGTCGGGCATGTGCCCGGCGATCCACTGCTTCGAGAAGTCGAACCCGGCGAAGGCCGGTGCCCAGTAGGGGTCCTTCGTCTTGCCGAGGTCGATCGCCGCGCCGATGGCCGGCACGTGGGAGGACGAGACGCCTGCGGTCACTCTGGCCATTACTTCTTCTCCGGATTGGAGCCGTCGTAAGGGGCCTGGCCCACCCACTCGGACTTGAATCGCGCGCCGTCCGGAGAGCGGCCGCCGGCGACCATCATCGCCATGTACTGTTCCTGGGTCATGCCGGTCATGAGGGCGGCGGCGTACTGGAAGCTCTTGCCGTCGGTGGCGAAGATCTTGGCCAGGAAATAGATGTTGCCGCCGAGCTCGATCATTCGGTTGTAGTCGCGCGCCATGACCGCCAGCTTCTGGTCCTCGGTCATCGGCCATTCGTCGAGATAGGCCCGCTCGTTCGCCAGGAACCGCTCGCGGTTGGGCGCCTTCATCAGCGACATGCAAAACTGGTTCAGGTGGTAGCCGATCCGCGACTGCTTGGCGTCGAAGACGGTGGTGCCAGGGATGTCGTCGTAGGCTTCGGCCATCACTTGCCTCCCTCGGCCCAGTAGAGCCGCATGGGGTTGTCGACCAGCATCGCCCTCTGCTTCGCCGGCGTGGTGGCGATCTTGGGGATCATATCCACCAGCTGGCCGTCGTCGGGGACGTGGGTGAACATGTTGGGGTGGGGCCAGTCGGTGCCCCAGATCACCCGGTCGGGGAAGCGGTCCACCAGGGCGCGGCCGTAGGGGACGAAGTCGTCGTAGGGCGGCCCCTGCTTGGAGATGCGTTCGGGGCAGGTGACCTTGACCCAGATGTCGGTCTTCTCGGCCATCAGCTCCATGAAGGCGGTGAAGTCGGTGTTGTCCGCCACCGGCCTGGAGACGTCGGGCACGGCCAGGTGGTCGACCACGATGGGGGTGGGGAAGCCGGTGAGCAGGCCGCGCAGGCGCGCCAGGTCGTGGGCCTCGAAATAGACCACGATGTGCCAGCCCAGGTGCGCTACCCGGGCGGCCAGGGCCTTGTAGACCTCGTGCGGGGACTCGTCGGCCAGGCGCGGCACGAAGTTGAAGCGGATGCCCCGCACCCCGGCCGCGTCCAGGGCCTGCAGCTCGGCGTCCGTGACGTCCTCGTCCACCACGGCGACGCCGCGGGCCAGCTCGCCGGCCTGTTCCAGGGCGTCCACCAGGGCGCGGTTGTCGGGGCCGTGGCAGCTGGCCTGGACGATGACGTTGCGGGAAAAGCCAAGGTAGTCGCGCAGGGCGAACAGCTTGGCGGCCGGGGCGTCGCAGGGCGTGTACTTGCGCGTCGGGTGATAGGGGAATCGCTCCCCCGGACCGAACACGTGGCAGTGGGCGTCCACCGCCCCGGCCGGAAGCCTGAAGGTCGGCTTGGACGGGTTGGGGTGGAAGGGCTTGTAGCCCGCGCTCATGGGGAAGGCGTCGGCCATGGGCTACAAGCCCCGCGCTTTGAGGATGGCGTCCAGCCGCGGATAGACCCGCCGGGCGTTCATCTCGAACACGTCGCGTTTGGCCTGGGCGGAGATGTCCAGGGCGTCGATGTAGCGCTTGGTATCGTCGAAGTAGAAGCCGGTCTGCGGGTCGATGCCGCGCACCGCGCCGACCATCTCCGAGCCGAACAGGATGTTCTTGACGTCGATGACCTCGAACAGGAGGTCGATCCCCGGCTGGTGGTAGACGCAGGTGTCGAAGTAGACGTTTCGCATCACGTGCTCGGACAGCAGCGGACGCTTGAGCATGTCGGCCAAGCCCCGGTAGCGGCCCCAGTGGTAGGGCACCGCCCCGCCGCCGTGGGGGATGATCAGGCGCAGGTCGGGGAAGTCCTTGAACAGGTCGCCCTCGATGAACTGCATGAAGGCGGTGGTGTCGGCGTTGATGTAGTAGGCGCCGGTGGCGTGGAAGGCCGGGTTGCACGACCCCGAGACGTGGATCATGGCCGGGACGTCCAGCTCCACCATGGCCTCGAAGAAGGGGTGCCAGAACCTGTCGTACAGGGGCGGGCTGTCGAAGTGGCCGCCCGACGGGTCCGGGTTCAGGTTGCAGCCGACGAAGCCCAGCTCCTCGACGCAACGCTTCAGTTCGGCGATCGAATTGGCGATCGGTGCGCCAGGCGATTGAGGAAGCTGGCAGACGCCGACGAAGTTCTGCGGATAGAGGTCGACCACCCGCTTGATCAGGTCGTTGTTCCCGCGACTCCAGGCCTGAGACACCGCCTCGTCGCCCTGGTGCGGGGCCATGGCCGAGGCCCGCGGCGAGAAGATCGTCAGGTCGGCGCCGCGCTCGCGCTGGAGCTTGAGCTGGTTGGCCTCGATGGTCTCGCGGATCTCGTCGTCGCTCATGGTGGGGACGGCGGGCAGGGTCGTCCGGTCGTTGAAGGCGGCGAGCTGGGCCTTGCGCCAGGCGTCGTGCTGCGGCGGGGCGGTGGTGTAGTGGCCGTGGCAGTCGATGATCATACGGCTTTCCTGTCGGGGCGGGCGCGGTGCTGCTGCAGCATGGCGTCGAGCATGGGCTCGAGATCCTGGTGGACCAGCTGGGCCTTGAACTGCGGCGCCCACCGCTGGCGTTCCACGCAGGCCTGGCTCATCAGGGGTTCGATCCCAGCGTCGGCGACGGTGCGGGCGGCCTCGCCCATCTCCTCGGCCCGGCGGACCCCGTGCTCGACCGAGCGCGAGATCATGTAGCGCGACAGCGTGCGCCAATCCGGGCCGGGGAACAGGTCGCCCAGCGAGGCCAAGACGTCGGCCTCGACCCCGTAACTGCGGGCGGCCAGCATGGACTCGGTCAGGAGCGCCTCCATGCCCTTGACGATGACGCTGCGGCACAGCTTGGCGGCGGCGGGCTTGCCCAGCGTCTCCGAATAGAACCGCGCGCCGGTCAGGCCCAGGGCCTGGGCGCGGGCGGCGAAGGCCGCGGCGTGGGGGCCGCCCAGCAGCATGGGCGCGGCGATCCGCCTGGGCTCGATGGGCGACATCACCGCGGCCTCGACGTAGACGCCCCCGGCCGCCTCGACCAGCTTCGAGGCCTCGATCTTGGCCGCGGGCGAGGCGGAATTGAGGTCCAGATAGGTGGCGGCCGCCGCGGCGGCGCGGGCGGCCTCCACGGCCTGGGCGGCGGTCACCGCGCAGATCACCAGCTCGGCGCCCCGCACCGCGTCGGCGGCGTCCCGGCCGGGGCGGATCGTCAGTTCGGCGACGGCGCGGGCCGGGGGGCTTCCCCGCGTGGCGAACTCCGGGTCCCAGGCCGACAGGGTCACGTCGCCGCGGGCCAGCAGGTCCTCGGCCAGGACCCGGCCCACTTCGCCCAGGCCGATCAGGGCGATGCGGGTCATCGGCCGCCCCACACCTTGCCCGGAACATAGACTTCGCCCGCCATCAGCTTGCGGGCGGTGCGCAGCAGGGCCGAGCGGTTGACCTTGATCGTGTCCCCGTCCGGCTCGACGTCCATCTCCAGGGTGAAGAAGCCGGTGGGGTGCTCGACCTCCAGCCGCACCGGCGAGGCGCCCGGCTCGGTCACGGCGATTTCGGCGGCCACCGAACCGGGGGCGACGCAGGCGGTGGCGACGCTGACGGCGCCGAGGACGCCGATGGAATCGTGGACCCGGTGGGGGATGAAGGTACGGGTCGAGATCGCCCCGCCGTGCAGCGGCGGCGACACCAGGGTCATCTTCGGCACGGTCTTCCTGGTCACGTCGCCCAGGTTCATCATCGGCCCGACCGCCAGCCGGATTGCCTCGATGCGGGCCTTCAGCTCCGGGTCGTTCTCCAGGTCCTGCGGGCTCTCCCGGCCGGTCTTGCCGAAGTCGCTGGCGCGCAGGATCACCACCGGCATTCCGTTGTCGATGCAGGTGACCTCGGTCCCCAGCACGGTGTCCTTCGGCCTCCCCGTCGGGAACAGCGAGCCGCAGCTGGCGCCGGCGACGTCGAGGAAGTCGATCGGGATGGGGGCGGCCGCGCCCGGCACGCCGTCGATGCGGGCGTCGCCCTCGTACTCGACCCTGCCGTCCGGGGTGCGGACGTAGGCCACCGCCACGCCGCCGGTGTTGACCATATAGATGCGCACCGGCGTCACCGGGCCGGCCACCGGGACCAGCCCGGCCTCGATGGCGAAGGGCCCGACCCCGGCCAGGATGTTGCCGCAGTTCTGGCTGTCGGAGACCTCGGCCTTGTCCACCACCACCTGCAGGAACAGGTAGTC
Source organism: Caulobacteraceae bacterium (assembly GCA_035493215.1). GTDB lineage: Bacteria > Pseudomonadota > Alphaproteobacteria > Caulobacterales > Caulobacteraceae > NCED01. Next base: position 6,478 of record DATJIO010000056.1, on the reverse strand, counting down.
GACGTCGGCCTCCGGGCGGGCCGAGCGCTGCAGCACCGCCACCTTGCTGGTGAGCGGATGGGCCCCGCCGACCCCGTCGATCTGGCGCGTATCGGGCGAGCCCATGGCGGCCAGCAGCACCGCGTCGCGGGTGGCGGTGTCGGCGGGCAGGTCGCGGGCGTGGAAATAGAGGCCCTTGGAGGTGCCGCCGCGCATCAGGACGGCCGGGATGGCGGTGAGCATCCTCAGACCTCCGGGTCGCGCTCGACGTAGCGCAGCCCCTTGGCCGCCAGCTTGTCGCGCATACCGTAGATGTCGAGGCCGAGTTCGCCGGCCGCGAGCCGGGCGCGCACGCCTTCTTCCCTGGCCTCGCGCTCGTGCGACTTCTTCAGGATCGCGGCGGCGTCCGCGCGTGCCACCACCACCACGCCGTCGTCGTCGGCGACGATCAGGTCGCCCGGACGGACGTAGGCGCCCGCGCAGACGATCGGCCGGTTGACGTTGGCGATGGTCTCCTTGACCGTGCCCTGGGAATAGACGGCCCTCGACCAGACCGGAAAGCCCATTTCCGTCAGGGTCGCGGCGTCGCGGACCCCGGCGTCGATCACCAGGCCCCTGACCCCCCGCGACATCAGCGAGGTCGCCAAAAGGTCGCCGAAATAACCGTCCTCGCAAGGGCTGGTCGGCGTGACGACCAGGATGTCGCCGGCGCGGCACTGCTCGACCGCCACGTGGATCATCCAGTTGTCGCCCGGCGCGACCTCGCAGGTCACCGCCGGGCCGGCTATGTGGGCGGGGCGGTAGATCGGGCGCATATGCGAGGCCAGGAGGCCCTTGCGCCCCTGCGCTTCGTGGACGGTGGCCACGCCGACGCCGGCGTACCCGGCCACGATCTCGGCGGCCGTGCGGTCGATCCCGGTGACGACGATCGGCAAAGGCCATCTCCCTCGGCTCTCGGACGGTCGCAGAGCCGTCCCTTGAGAGCGGACATCAACGCCCGCGCGCCGGCAAACCCAAGTCGAAAGGTTGGGTCCCGCGATCCGTTTTTGTTATAGGGGTGGATGGGGCAGGCTCCTCAGCATGACGAGGGCGGGTGGGTTGCAGAAAGGTTCGTCATGCTGAGGAGGGCGACGAAGTCGCGCGTCTCGAAGCACTTACCCAGGTCGCGGCGGCGCCGATGAGCAGGTCGTCCGACACCGCTTTCAGCTTCCGCCGCCTGCAGGTGGCCGCCGCGGTGGCGCGGGAGGGCGGGGTACGCAGGGCTTCGGCCACGCTGAACCTGTCGCAGCCGGCCGTCAGCCAGGCCGTCGCAAACCTGGAATCCGCCCTGGGCGAGCCTCTGTTCGAGCGCAGTTCCGCCGGCATGTTCGTCACCCCGAGCGGGGCCTTGTTCATGGCCCGGGTCCGCCGCGTGATCGGATATCTGAGATCGGGCGAGCAGGAGGCGGCGGGCGGCCGCGTGTCCGACGCTCCGCCGCTGCACCGCCTGGCCACGACCGTGCAGTGGCGGGCCTTCCTGGCCGTGGTCGAGCACGGGGGCTATGCCGCCGCGGCTCGGGAGCTCGGGGTGTCGCAGCCGGGGGTTCACCGGGCGGCCCGCGACCTCGAGCGTCTGTGCGGCCGGCCGCTGTTCCGCGCCGGCGCCTCGGGAGCCGAGCCGACGGCCGAGGCCCTGGCCCTGGCCCGCTGGGCCGGGCTGGCGTTGCGCGAGATCGAGCAGGGGGTGGAGGAGCTGCGCGAGCGGCGGGGTTTCGCCGACGGCACGGTGGCGATCGGCTCGCTGCCGCTGGCGCGCACCCGCATCGTGCCGACCGCGGTGACGCGGCTCCTGGCCGACCGGCCGGACGCCCGGGTGCGGATCATCGACGGTCCCTACGCCGAGCTGCTGGACGGTCTGCTGCACGGCCGCATCGACCTGATCCTGGGGGCCCTGCGGCTGCCGGCCCCGGCGCCGGGGCTGCGCCAGGAGGCCCTGTTCGTCGAGCCCCTGTCGATCGTGGTCCGGGCCGGCCATCCGATCCTGGCCAACCCGCCCCGGAGCGTGGCGGCCCTGGCGGAGCTGGAGTGGATCGCCCCCAACGACCGCACCCCGGCCCGGGCCCAGTTCACCGCCCTGTTCCGCCAGCACGGGACGGAGCCGCCGCGACGGGTGGTCGAGTGCAGCTCGCTGGTGGCCACCCGCGGCCTGCTGCTTCAGAGCGACCGAGCCGCCTTGCTGTCGGCCAGCCAGGTCCCTTCCCTGGGCGGCGAGCTGGCCATCGCCCCGATCCTGCTGCCGGGCACCGAGCGCTCGATCGGCGTCTGCACCCGCGACGACTGGGCCCCCACCGCCACCCAGGCGCGGTTCCTGGACCTGGTGCGCGAGGTGGCGGGGGAGGTGGCGCCGGGGTGAGTTGCACTACGGAGCGCTTTGAGACGGCCGATTTTGGAGTGCGCCCCCATTCGTCATGCTGAGGAGCGCGACGAGGTTGCGCGTCTCGAAGCACGCGGCCTGACCGAGGCCTCTACGCCGCCCGCCGCCGTGCGCCCGCCGGGCTCGCGGTCAGGCCGGCTTCGGTGAGGATGTAGTCCATCGGGACGTCGTGCGGCTGCGGGCGGATGGTCGGCAGGCGGCTGAGTTCGAAGCCGACGCCGATCACCAGCGGCCGGTCGGCGCGCGCGGCCAAGGTGCGGTCGTAGTACCCGGCGCCGTAGCCGAGGCGGTAACCCTCGTCGTCGAACCCGACCAGGGGCGCCAGGAAGGCGGCCGGCGCTGTCGCCGGGCCCTGCGCGGGATGGGGGATGTTCCACACCCCGGCCTCCATCTTCGTCTCCGGGGTCCAGGCGCGGAAGTCGAGCGGCGTGCGCGGGGCGACCACCACCGGCAGGGCCACCCAGCCGCCGGCGGCCAGGACGGCGCGGGCGAAGGGCAGGGGGTCGTATTCGCGCCGGAACGGCCAGTAGACCCCCAGCGAGGCGAAGCCGCCGGGAGCGAACCGTGCGGTCAGCTGCTCGGTGATCGCGGCCGTCGCGGCCTTGCGCGGCGCGTCGGCCATGGCCTGACGCGCCGCGATCAGCCGGGCGCGCTCGGCCTTGCGCCAGGCGCGCCAGTCGTCGGGGTAGGGCTCAGCAGAGGCCAATGATCCGACCGTCGGGGGTGACCGTGATCCCGCAGGCCGAAGGCTCGCGGGGCAGGCCCGGCATGGTCATGATCTCCCCGCAGATCGCAACCACGAACTCGGCGCCGGCCGAGAGCCGGACCTCGCGGATCGGCAGGACGTGGCCGGTCGGCGCCCCGTACAGCTCCGGGTCGGTCGAGTTGGAGTACTGGGTCTTGGCGATGCAGACCGGCAGGTGGCCGAAGCCCATCTTCTCCAGCTCGGCCATGCGGTCGGCCGCGGCCTTGGACGGGACCACCTCGCCGGCGTGGTAGATTTGGAAGGCGATGGTCTCGATCTTCTTCAGCAGGGTCATGTCGTCGGGGTAGAGGGTGTGGAAGTTGGCCTCTCCCTTGTCGATGAGGGCCACGACCGCCTTGGCCAGGTTTTCCGCGCCGGCCGAGCCCTCGGCCCAGTGGCGGCAGATCACGGCCTCGACCCCCAGCTTCTTGCAGCCCTGGACGATCGCGGCGTGCTCGGCGGGGGTGTCGGCGGTAAAGTTGTTGATCGCCACCACCGGCGGCACGCCGAACTTGCGCAGGTTCTCGATGTGGCGCTCGAGGTTGGCCATGCCGCGGACCACCGCCTCGACGTTCTCCGGACCGAGGTCCTTGCGGGCGACGCCGCCGTGGAACTTCAGGGCCCGGACCGTGGCCACGATCACCGCCGCGTCCGGGGCGATCCCGGCCTTGCGGCACTTGATGTCCATGAACTTCTCGGCGCCCAGGTCGGCGCCGAAGCCGGCCTCGGTGACCACATAGTCGGCGGTCTTCAGGCCCAGCATGGTGGCCAGGACCGAGTTGCAGCCGTGGGCGATGTTGGCGAACGGCCCGCCGTGCACGAACACCGGGTTGTGCTCCAGGGTCTGGACCATGTTCGGCTTGATGGCGTCCTTGAGCACCGCGACCATGGCGCCGGCGGCCTTGAGGTCGCTGCACCGGATCGGCCTCTTCTCGGGCGCGCGGCTGGTGGCGACGATGATGTTGGAGAGCCGCCGCTCGAGGTCCTCTATCGAGGTCGCCAGGCACAGGATGGCCATGATCTCCGAGGCGACGGTGATGTCGAAGCCGTCTTCGCGGGGATAGCCGTTGGAGGCGCCGCCCAGGGACGAGACGATCGAGCGCAGCGCCCGGTCGTTCATGTCCAGGCACCGGCGCCAAGTGATGCGCCGGGTGTCGATGTTGAGCGCATTGCCCCAATAGACGTGGTTGTCGATCATCGCCGCCAGCAAGTTGTTGGCGATGCCGATGGCGTGGAAGTCCCCGGTGAAGTGAAGGTTCAGCTCGTCCATGGGGATGACCTGGGCGTAGCCGCCGCCGGCCGCCCCGCCCTTCATGCCGAAGCAGGGGCCCAGGCTTGGCTCGCGCAGGCAGATCGCGGTGCGCTTGCCGATCCGGTTCAGGGCGTCGCCCAGGCCCACGGTGGTGGTGGTCTTGCCCTCGCCCGCAGGCGTGGGGTTGATGGCGGTGACCAGGATCAGCTTGCCGGTCTTCTCGCGGGCCAGGGCCTCGGCCACGAAATCCATCCCGACTTTGGCCTTGTAGTGGCCGAAGGGCTCGATGCTCTCCCATGGGATGTCGAGCTTGGCGGCCACCTCCCGGATCGGCTGCATCGTCCCGGCCTGAGCGATCTCCCAGTCGGTCTTGGGCTTGGCGGCGGCGTCGGTCATGGGTGGTCCCGGTCCCTGGCGGAAAGGCTGTTCAGCCCCGATTTCAAGCGGCGGTCATGGTTGAGGTCGTTGGGCGTGTCGGTCAACCGTTTTTCTTCGTAAGAAACACCCGGCGGTAATTTTTGCGTCGGACGGCTCGGGGGGAGTGTGCGAAGCCGGTATGCGGGGCGTATAAGGAAAGGTAGCCTAACAAATTGGCCGGGAGAAGCCGTCGAAATGGGAGCTCGCCCCCTAGCAGTCCTGCTGGCCTGTCTGGTCCTGGCCGCGGCGGGCTGGATGGTCCGGTCCGCACCGGCGCTGGCGCAGCAGAACGCCGGCGTGCCGATCGGCGAGAACACCCCGCACTTCCCGGGGCCGCCGGCGGGGATGCAGGCCCTGCCCGTCGACCTGTTCACCTCGAAAAACTTCTACAAGGACCAGGCCCTGTGGTCGGACAAGCGCTACTTCCGGTGCAACACGCCGCGCCAGATCAGCGACATGTGGACCTCCAAGAGCATCAGCGACACCAACCCGCCGGCCAAGGCGCCCTGGGGCGACTGCAACGCCGATTGGGGCCGCGAGAACATCATCTCGCCTTATCCCTACAAGACGGCCAAGGAGCACTATGACGCTCTGATGGCGGCCGCGAAGGCCCGGGGCGGCCCGACCGTCTACGCCAAGGCCACGGTCCCCGACTGGGACGGTTACTACGCCCGGGTCGCGCCGCTGGACAACGGCGGCGAGTGGATGTGGGGCACCGTCACCCAGACCCCGACCCTGCTGTCGGTGCTGACCCCGGAATACCAGAAGCGGATGGTGCAGCAGGACTATCACCAGGCGGTCGACAACGCGCCGCAGTTCAACGCCTCGTTCTGCTATCCGGAGGGCTTCCTGCGCTGGTGGGCCAGGGCCGCCGGCGGCGGCAATTTCCAGCTCACCATGACCCCCTGGAACGTCCAGTTCATCTCGGGGACCGCCGACAATTTCCTGCGCCAGGTGCTGATCGGCAAGCAGCACGTGATGAAGGTGCCGCAGTGGATGGGCGAGACGGTGGGCTTCTGGGACGGAGAGACCCTGGTCACCTGGACCGCCAACGTCCAGGGCTGGACCCTGACCCACGGCCTGTTCGACTTCAGCGGCAGGATGGAGACGGTGGAGACCTACAAGCCCTACCGCGACGCCAATGGCAGGTTCCTGGGCCTCGACCACGAGGCGGTGTTCTACGATCCCGAGGCCTTCGTCGCTCCGCTGCGGGCGACCTACCGCTTCGTGCGCCAGGTCACCCCGGACGACCCGAACCGGCGCTACACCTACGTCCACTGCCTGACCAACATCCGCAACACCGACGGCCGGCCGGGCCAGCTGGCCCCGGACGACCCCCGCTACATCGACTACTACGGCCGCCCCTGGGCCAAGGTCTGGGAGCAGTATTTCGAGAAGGGGTGGGACAAGCCCGCCGAATCCGCCGCCCCCGCCGACGTCCTCGACCTGTTCAAATAGGGTTCAAGTGGGACCTGAGATCTTTGCAGCCGCCAGTCAAAGGGAGACCATCATCGTGAAGACACATCGAAACGGAGCCTTGGCCGCTGCGGGTCTTGTCGCGGCGTTGGGCGTCTCCGCCCCGGCGTTCGCCCACCACTCGTTCGCCATGTACGACCAGACCAAGACGGTGACCCTGACCGGGGTGACCTACCAGTTCGTGGCCCAGGCCAAC
>DATJIO010000055.1:0-14588 GCA_035493215.1 Caulobacteraceae bacterium | reverse complement strand
GGGTCGAGCTCCAGGGTGGCGGGGCCGGTCCCGCCCTCCGCCGCCGGCGCCGCGACCACGGCGTCGGATACCGCCCGCCACAGCATCTTCTGCGAGCCCCGCTCCATCCAGGCGAACCAAGGATAGGCGGGCAGGCCGTGGACCACCGGCGCCAGGGCCTGCGGGTCGTTGGGCCGCGCGTCGGGGGCGGCCGCGTCGAACTCGGCGCGCAGGTGCGGATAGAGCGTGTCGGCCCAGCGCCGCCGCATCGCCAGCACGAAGTCCAACGCCGCGCGCTCGTCCAGGCCGACGCTCATCGCGCGCCCTCCACCAATTCCACCCAGTCGCCGGCCGCCCCCGCCAGGCTCCGGGTCCGCCCGCCGCAGGGCAGCAGGGCCGGGACCGTCTCGCCCTCCAGGCGGGAAACGTCGAAGCTTACCATGGCCATGCCAGGCGGCAGGTCGCCGGCGGCCGTGGGCCGGGGCCGGGTCTGGGGCGGATAGCCGTCGAGCTCGACCATGGTCCCGCCGTCCAGGCGGACCATGCCGTGGGCGATCGGCGTCTCGGAATCCAGGCCGTTGGCGCGGGCCACCACCCGCACCGGCGTCTTCACCGGCGCATCGACGGGGTTGTCGAAGCGCGTGTAGGTGGAGAATAGGGCGTCCAGGTCCGGCCCACCGGCAACGACGATGAACACCCGTCCGACGAAGGAGAGGGCCGGAGCCAGGATCAGGCCGCTGCCGGGGCCGACCTCGGTGAAATAGAGGCACTCCCCGGCCGGCCCCAGCACCTGCATCGCGCGGATCATGGAATAGCGGCCCAGCGGCATGATCGGCCCGATGATCTGGAAGTCCGGAGAGGCCGCCAGCCGCGCCGCCAGGGCGTCCACGTCCTGGACCACGATCTCGGTGGCGTTCCAGCCGTGGGTGGTCAGTGCGCTCCAGCCCCTCGCCTGCTCGCTCTCGACGAAGCGCAGGTAGCAGGCCTCGCCGCTCTGCGGGCCCAGGGTCAGGAAATGGCGGCCCGCGGCCTTGGGCGCGCCCCAGCCGGCGGCGACGCCCTCGGGCACCACGCCGCGGTCGACGGCGTGATAGCCCAGCATGGCGCCGTAGACCCGCTCGATGCGGGCCAGTTCCGGCACGCAGGTGGTGACGGCGCGGATGGCGCCCAGGGTCGCGCGCTCAGCCATGGGCGGGCGCCTGGTCGACGGTCCCGACGATACAGTCCTCCAGCGCGGCCACCTCGTCGCGGTATCGCCTGAGGCCCAGGCTCAGCAGGACCAACACCGGTAGCCCGACCACGATGGCCTCGATGGAGATGGCGTGGCGGATGTTCCCCAGCACGTCGCTCATCCACCCCAACGGCGGCGGGCCCAGGAGCTGGCCGGCGACGCTGATGACCAGGAAATAGACCGCCGTGGCCTGGGAGCGCAGCTCGCCCGGCGCGATCAGGGCCAGGGACGCGGGGCCCGACGCCGTGGCGATGGCCTGGCCGACGAAGGCGAAGAACAGGCAGAAGATCGACAGGGGCGCGCTGGGCATTTGCGGATAGAGCACATAGGCCGGGAAGGCGATGGCGATGCCGGTCAGCAGGGTGCGCAGGGTGGCGTCCTTGCGGCCCTTGGCGATGCCGCGGTTGGAGAGCACCAGCGACAGCACCGTGCCCAGGGGCCCGGCGGTGAAATAGAGCAGGCCGATCGCCACCCCGACGTCGCGCACGCTCCAGTCCCAGGTCCGCTGGAACAGGGCGACGTTCCAGGTCGAGAAGGCGCCGGTGACGGTGACGAAGCTCGACCCCAGGAACAGGGCCCCGAAGGCCCGCCAGCGCTTGGCGATGTAGCCGGCGGCGCCCAGCAGCGAGGCCGCCCCGACCGCGCCGCGGCTGTACTCCGAACGCTTCGGCTCGCGGATCAGCAGCATCAGCAGCGCCAGGACCAGGCCGGGGGCGCCGATCACCAGGAAGGCGGTCTGCCAGGTCTTCAGGGCGCCGCCCCCCGGCAGGACGAAGGGCGGCAGGGTCCCCAGGTACTGGACGAAGAGGCCTCCGACCAGGAAGGCCGTGCCGGCGCCGATGAAGGTCCCGGCCATGTAGACGCTGAAGGCCCGGGCGCGCTTGGCCCGGGGGAAATAGTCGCTGATCAGCGAGACGGCGCAGGGCGACAGGCAGGCCTCCCCCAGCCCCACCCCTAGCCTGGCCCCGAACAGAGCGCCGAAGCTGCGCGCCAGGGCCCCGGCGGCGGTCATCAGGCTCCAGAAGGTGACGCCCACCGACAGGATGGTGCGCCGGCTCCAGCGGTCGGCCAGCCAGCCGATGGGGATGCCGACGAAGACGTAGAAGAAGCCGAAAGCCGGCCCCAGGATCAGGCCGATCTGGAAGTCGCTGAGATGCAGGTCGGCCTTGATCGGCCCGATCAGAAGGCTGGGCAGGAACCGGTCGATGTAGGAGACCACCTGGGCCAGGGTCAGCAGGCCCACCACCGCCCAGGCATAGCGCATGTCGATCTTGGCCACGGGGGCTGCCGGGAGAGCGGCGCTGGTCATGCCGCCGACCTTCGACGTGACGACAGGCGCCGTCCAGGCCTATTTCCCGGCTCAGCTTGGAGCGAAGTCTGCGCTTTAAGGCTGACAGGCGCGTACGCACGCTTCACAACTGGAGCCAAGCCGGCGCGCGGGGCCGGCGCTTGCCAGGAAACGGTCGGCAATGGGCGCGGGCGCAGTCCACAAGGTCAACGAACCGGGCGAAGCAGGACGCCGCGAGCTGGGCTCGAGCGAGACCACCAGCCTGCCGATCTACCACCAGCTCTACGTGATCCTGCGCCAGCAGATAAAGGACGGCGCCTTCGACGCCGCCCGGCCGCTGCCGCCGGAAATGACCCTTTGCAAGACCTTCAACGTCTCGCGGGTGACGGTGCGCCGGGCGCTGCAGATGCTGGAGCGCGAGCACCTGATCGTGCGCCGCCACGGGGTCGGCACCTTCGCCGCGCCGGACGCCGCCAACGGGGGGCAGCCGGTGCGCATCGCCGGCCTGATCGAGAACCTCATCACCCTCGGCCTGGAGACCACGGCCGAACTCCTGACCTTCGACCCGCAGGCGCGCCTGCCCGCGCCGGTGGCCGCGGCCCTGAACGCCAAGCCCGGGGACCTGGGCCTGCGCATCGAGCGCATCCGCCGCTACAAGGCCCAACCCCTGTCGCTGACCAACGTCTACCTGGCGGGGCGGGTGGCCGGGCTGGTGACCCGCGAGGCGATCGACGACCGGCCCATCGTGCGCATCCTCGAGGCCCAGGGGGTTCGCGCGCTCAGGGCCGAACAGACCATCAGCGCGGTGGCCGCCGACGACGACGCGGCCAAGAAGCTGTCGGTGAACATCGGGGCGCCGCTGATCCGCCTCCGCCGCACCGTGTTCGACCAGGAGGGCGCGCCGTTCGAGCACCAGCAGGGCCTCTACAACCCCGACCAGTACGAGTACCATATGCTGTTGACCCGGGATAACAGCTCCAACCGCCCGCAATGGCGCCACATCGGCTGACCCCGCCATGCCCACCGCCCTGATCACCGGCGCCAGCCGCGGCATAGGCCTGGGCCTGACCCGCGCCTTTTGCGCCCGCGGCTGGAGCGTCGTCGCCACCTGCCGCGATCCCGCCGGGGCCGCCGAGCTGCAGGCCCTGGGCGTGCGCGTCGAACCCCTCGACGTCACCGACTTCGCCGCCGTGGACGCCCTCGCCGCCCGGCTGAAGGGCGTGGCCGTCGACGCCCTGGTCGCCAACGCCGGGATCGCCCACCGCGACACCGCCCTCGGTTCGCTCGACTACGCGGCCTGGCGCAGGGTGCTGGAGACCAACCTGATCGCTCCGGTGAAACTGGCCGAGGCCTTCCTCGACCACGTCCTGGCCAGCGACCAGCGCAAGATCGTCGGCATCTCCTCCAGCCTGGCCTCCGTCGCCGCCACCAACGGCGGCAACCTGTTCTACCGGACCAGCAAGACGGCGCTGAACATGGCCTATCGCACCCTGGCGATGGAGCTGCAGCCGCGGGGCGCGACCGTGGTCACCCTGAGCCCCGGCTATGTCGACACCGACCTCACCCGCGACATGGGCGGGGCCAAGGTCTCCGTCGAGACCAGCGCCCAAGGCCTGGTGCGGGCCATCGAAGCCCTGACGCCGCGCGATACGGGCCGCTTCTTCCGCTACACCGGCGAGACGATCCCGTGGTGAGCACCGGCTTCGACCTCGGCGCCCGCGGGTTGGTAGGCCTTCTGACGCCGCGGGAGAACCCCGCCGCCGAGCCCGAGATGTCGGTCCTGCTGGCCCCGGACGTGGCGATGCTGGCGTCGCGGATGCGCAGCCCGGCGGCGTCGCTGAACGAACGGCTGGTCGATTACGGCCGCGACCTGACCCGCTGGCTGGACGCCTTCGGCCAGGCGCCGCTGGGCGTGGTCGGCTTCGCCTGCACCGGAACCAGCTACCTGCTGGACCGGCCCCTGCCCGACCGGGTCCGCCAGGCGGGACGGGAAGTCGCCTTGGTGACTGCGGCCGGCGCGGTGGAGGCGGCGCTGTCGAACCTTGTGGCGAAAACCCTTGCTGTTATCAGCCCTTACCCGGACGATCTCACCTTGGCCGCCGTCGCCTATTGGACCGGGCGGGGTTTTAGCATCGCCGTGGTCGAGCGCCTGCGCCCGGTGGCCGGCTATCACCCGATCTACGGCCAGACCAACGCCGCGGCCCTGGCGGCGGTCACGGCCGCCCGCGGGGCCGGATGCGACGCGGTGCTGGCGCTGGGCACCGGCGCCCCGACCCTGGGGGCCATAGCCGTCGCCCTGCGGACCCCCGGCCCGCCGGTGATGTCGTCGAACCTGTGCATGGGGTGGCGGCTGTCGGCCGCCCTCGCGGACGATGAGCCCCTGGCCGCCTGGCTGTCGCCGGACGCGGCGTGGGTGCGCCGGCTGGAACAGCGCTTTCCCGCGGCCCTGGCGCGGCTCTGACCCGCTCCGCGGGGAGAAGAAGAGTCAGGCGATGGTCTTCGCCTTGCGCAGGCCCTCGATCATCGAGGAGCTGAGGACATAGGCCTTGGCGGCCTGGGGGTCGGCGGCGATGCGCTGCAGTTCGGCCAGGATCTCGCGGCGGCGGGCGGGGTCGCGTTCCTGCATACGGGTGCGGTTGCGGTGGGCCTGGGTCAGGATCTCCTGCTCGGCCACCGGTCGGCGCTGGCGGGTATAGCGGTCGAGCAGGCCGATGTCGGCCCCGCCCCAGATGTCCTTCAGCGCCGCGGTCAGGTTGAAGGCGTCGTGGACCCCCCCGTTCATGCCCATGCCCCCCGACGGGCTGTTGACGTGGGCGGCGTCCCCGGCCAGCACCACCCGGCCGCGGCGGTAGTCGTCGACGATGCGCATGTGCACCCGGTAGGGATGGACCTTGTGAACCTCGTAGGGGACGCCGGTCGGGACGATGGCCTGGAGCTTGCGCTCGATCGCCTCGGGCCGGGTGGCCTGCTCGACGCTCTCGCCCTGGTCCGGATACAGGCTGCAGCGCCAGAAGCCCCTCAGCCGCAGCAGGCTGAAGGTGCCCTGCCCGCTCCAGACGTAGTTGACGTTGGACAGCCCCGGCAGGTGCGCCTCGAACGGGAACGGGGTGATCGAGAGGATGGTGGTCTCCGGGTAGGTCGTGCCCTGGAGCGCCAGCCCGACCTGGTCGCGCACTGTCGAGCGCACCCCGTCGGCGCCGATCAGGAAGCGGCCGGTGATCACCGACTCCGTATCGCCCTGGCGCACATGGGCGCGCACCCCGTCCTCGTCCTGCTCTAGCCGCTCCAGCCTCGTCCCCAGGCGCAGGTCGACGAAGGGGGCGCCGCGCAATTCCTCCACCAAGAGGCGCGACAGCCGGTACTGCTCGCATTGCAGGCGGTAGGGGTGGTCGGTCGCGCCGGACAGCACCGACAGGTCGAACACCGCCCGCTCGTGGGTCTCGTGCTGGCGCACCTGCCAAGACGGGCAGATCAGCCCCTGTTCGATCAGGGGCCGGTCCAGGCCGTACTCGCCCAGCATGTCGAGGGTCGGCGGATGGAAGGTCGAGGCGCGCAGATCCTCGGCCACCTCGGGCGCGGCCTCGACCACCGTACAGGGGATGCCGAAGGCGTTGAGGCGGTAGGCGGCCATCAGGCCGACCGGTCCCCCGCCGACCACGATCACTTGCGGCTCATACGCAGCCATGCCGTCCCCGACCACTCCAGTTGTATTCAAGTTAGGACATTGAGCGCGGGGTGCCAAGCGGACGAGAGCGACGGCGGCCGGCAAGTGGTCTCGATCCTAAGACAACCTATCTATTTCGCCCGGCGCCGTGTGGGTCCGGTCCGCCACAGCGACCAGGGGCGGGTCGCCCTTGCGCCGGGCGCCGGCCTGGGGGACGCCGCCACGACCAGCACCGTCACCCCCGGCGACGCCAGGCCCCGGTTCTCCAGCGCACGAATCCCGCAGCCGCCTTGTCTTCAATCGCAGACAATCTAGCCGCCATCCGCCGGGGCGTGGAAGGCTCGCCCGTAAACCCCGCAAGAGTAGGATCGGCGTTATCCGCCCGGTTGTCGTGCGTTTCCTGCAACAGCCGCGACAGATACGAGCCGATGTACTTGCCCTCGCCCCAAGCAGCCTGGCCGTAGCGTTGACAGCCAAGACGGGCTCGTGTCACCCTCGCCTGAGGTATTCAAAGGAATACAACATACGAGGGGGTTTTGCGATGAAGAGAGCGATGACGGGCCTGATGGCCTGCACGGCGCTGGCCAGCGGCGCCCTCGCCTTTGGATCCATGGCCTTCGCCCAGACCGAGACCGGGCAGCTCGAGACCATCGTGGTGACCGCCCGCAAGACGGCCGAGCCGCTGCAGCAGGTGCCTCTGGCGATCACCGCCTTCACCGCCCAGGACATGGTGCGCCGGGGCGTGCGCGAGGCCGCCGACCTGTCGTCGATCACGCCCGGCCTGATGATCGAGAAGGACCAGGGCCGCCGCCTCGACCGGCCGGTGATCCGCGGCCAGTCCAACGTGCTGGGCGTGCCCAACGCCGCCTCGTTCATCGACGGCGTCTACATCCCCGACTCCCTGTTCGCCACGGAGCTGGCCTTCGTCGAACGGGTCGAGGTCATCAAGGGTCCGCAATCGGCCCTCTACGGCCGCCAGACCTTCTCGGGCGCGATCAGCTACATCACCAAGCAGCCGACCACGACCACCGAGCGGATGATCCGGCTGACCGGCGCGCAATATGGCGAGTTCAACGGCCTGGCCACGATCAGCGGGCCCTTGACCAGCAACCTGTTCGGCCAGGCTTCGCTGAACTATTACACCTACGCCGGCCACTTTAAGAACAACGCCCCGGGCGATCCCAGCAACGGCCGGAAGATCGGCGGCGAGAAGACCATCGGCGGCACCTTCGGCCTGCTCTACAAGCCGACCGACCAGTTCCAGGCCACCTTCAAGGGCACCATCGCCCACAACGACGACGACCACGAGACCATGGCCCTGCAGCGGGCCTCGAAGAACAACTGCTTCCTGAACCGCGGCACCCAGTACTACTGCGGCGAGATCCACATCTCCCCCAGCGACCTGTCGCTGAACCTGGATTCGGTGGGCGGCGGCGGGGTGTCGCGCGACACCGAGCGCGCCAGCCTGAACATGGTCTACGACGCCGGCGTCGCCACCGTCACCTCGATCACCGGCTTCAACCACTCGTTCGAATCGCGCAAGGCCGACACCGACTTCATCAACCTGAACGTCGCCGCCCAGCAGGTGAACGACACCATCAACACCAAGGGCTGGTCGCAGGAGCTGCGGGCGACCACCGACGCCGCCAAGCGCGTCAGCGCATTGGCCGGCGTCTATTACTTCCACGGCAACACCCGCAACTGGCGCTACCGCTACAACCCCGGGATCCAGACCGACAACGGCGCGATCATCGTCGACAACTACGCCGCCTTCGGCCTTCTGCGCCTGCGCGCCACCGACAAGCTGACCGGCACGGCCGAAGTCCGGGTCGCCACCGACGAGCTCAAGCTCGTGGGCGGGGCCGCCAACTTCAACCTGTCGGGCAAGTTCAACTCGACCAACCCGCGCTTCACCCTCGACTACCAGGCGACCCCGAACTTCCTGGTCTACGGCCTGATCGCCAAGGGCAACAAGCCGGGCGGCTTCAACGCCGACGCGCGCCTGGCGCCCAACCAGCTGGCCTACGGCGAAGAGTCGGCCTGGAACTACGAGGCCGGCTTCAAGAGCGAATGGTTCGAACACCGCCTGCGCCTCAACGTCGCCGCCTTCCACATCGACTGGTCCAACCAGCAGTTGACCCAGGCGACCCTGCTGCCGGCGCTCGGCACCTCGGTGACCTACATCCTCAACATCGGCGAGCTGGAGGTGAACGGCGCCGAGCTGGAACTCCAGGGCCAGGTCGACCGCCACGTGACGCTGCGGGCGACCTATTCGCTGGCGGAGTCGAAATACACCAACGCCACCGACATCGAGGTCGGCACCCTGACGGGCAACCCGAGCATCAATGGCAACATGGCCCCCAACGCGCCGCGGATCCAATGGTCGGCGGGCGTCTACGCCTGGGTCCCCGCCTTCAACGACTACCGCTGGTTCGTCGACGCCAGCTATTCGTTCCGGTCGCGCAAGTACGACCAGGTGGGCAACTTCGCCTACGTCGACGGGCGGGGGAACGCCAACCTCCAGCTCGGTCTCGACATGGGCAAGTCGAGCCTGATCCTGTTCGTGCGCAACGCCTTCAACAACCTCGATTCCCTGGCGGTCACCCGTTATGTCGACTTCGGCAACCTGAACCGCCGCGGCTTCCTGGGCACCATCCCCCGGCCGCGCCAGATCGGCCTGACCTACGAGCTGAACTTCTAGTGTCGGTGGGGGACGCCGGCCCCGCGGTTGCCCCCCGGCCGCACCCTCAGCGACGGGTCGCAGCTGGTCAGGGGCTCGATCCCGTCGGCGGTCACCCGTAGCTGGTCCTCGCTGTGCAGGTTGCCCCAGCCCAGTTCGCGGTAGGGCATGTCGATGGTGAAGACCATGTCCTCCAGGAAGACGAACTGGCCCTCGCCGCCGGGCAGGGTCGGGCCGATCGGCAGGGGGTGGTCGGAGTGCTCCAGCCCCACCGAATGGGGGGTCGCGAACAGGTAGCCGGGGAAGCCGGCCTTGCGCACCCCCTCGACCAGGGCCGTGGTGACCTCGTTCCCGGTGACGCCGGGACGGATCATGCCGTAGGCGATCTCGGCCCCGACCCGGACCGCCTGCATCCGCCGCACCAGCTCGGCGGAGGGCTCGCCGCACACCGCCGTCCGACCCACGTCGCCGTGGTAGTTCCTGAACTCGCACAGGGCGTCGAAGGTCACCGGCAGGCCTTCGACCACCCGGCCGTCGGGGTTGCGCGCGGCGGTGTGGCCGGTGGCCAGGTAGACCGAGCGCCCGCCCCCCGCGGCGATCTCGGCGGCGTAGGCGTTCTGCAGGTCGCCCATCCGCACGCCGGGCGCGAGCTGCTCCAGCGTCTTGTCCAGCGCCGCCTCGTTCATCTTCGCGGCCGTGCGCAGCAGGTCCAGCTCGGCGGGCGACTTCACCATCCGGATTTCGCGGAAGACGGAATAGGCGTCGCGGACCTCGACGCCCTCCAGCCCGACCTGGTGCAGCCAGGGGCCGATGCGGGGGTCGTCCGAGCCCACCACGGCCCTGGAGAGGCCTGCGTCCTTCAGCGCCCGCTTCAGGCCGTAGAGGGCGTTGGCGGAATGCCGGCCGCGGCTGGCCTCGACCGCCGCCAGGTACTTCTCCTCGGACGGCGACAGGGTCTCGAGGTTCACCGGCCACTGCATGGCGTGCTCGATGGCCTCGGGATCCTCGACGTCGGGGTCGAAGTCGCGGCGGTCCTTGTAGATCGGATGCAGGTAGCCGCAGCGGTTGGGGACCCAGGTCGCCTCGGGCTGCAGGCCCAGGCGGGTCAACTCGATGCCGTTGACGACGATGCCGGCCGGCTGGTCCTCGGCCCGCGGCAGGACCGCATAGTTATAGAAGGTCCGCCGCATACGCATCAGCGGGCCCCAGTAGTCGGTGAGGTAGTAGACGTTGATCGGATCGACCGCGACCAGGCCGTCCAGGCCGTGGCGGTCCATCACCTCATAGGCCCGGGGCAGGTTCAGCAGCATGGGCCGATCGCCTCTTCGTCCAGAGCGCACAGGCGGTAGACCGTGCCGGCCCGTTCCCCCGTCCCCACCGTCATCTGCGCCAGCATCCGCGCCTCGCCGGTACGCCAGACGTGCAGGTCCTTGCCCGGGCGCGGCCGCCAAAGGAAGCGCTCGCAGTCCAGCGGGCCGAGCGGGCTGGCCAGGATCTCGCGCCCCATCGGCCGAACGGTGCAGGCGATCTTGAGCCCGTGGCCCAGGGAGGCGCCGTTCCAGCTGTCGGAGACGGTGTGGACGACCAGGGGCTGGTCGGCGTCCAGGTCCGGGTCGACGGCGTTCATCTTCCAGGCGTCGCCGCTGACCGGGTGCAGGCCCAGGGCCATCCTGGGCGGCGCGTCGAACTCGGCGTAGTCCATCTCACCGTCGCCCTTCCACAGCCAGGACCTCAGCCGGTCGCCCACCACCCGGCGCAGGATGCTCCCATGCGCCCGGCCCTTGAAGAAGAGGCGCCCGAACGCCTCGACGTCGCGCCAGTCGGCGTCCGTCATCAGGTTGACGTCCCGCAGCAGGTCGCCGGCCGGCGAGCGGGTGACGGTGCGCAGGGTACGGCCGCCGTCGGGGTTCAGGGTGATGGCGAAGCGCTCGTAGGGACTGACCCGGCCGTCCGGCTCGACGATCTCGATGCGGCCGGAGAACAGCTTGCCGGAAGGGGCGGCGGGACCCGCGACGCTCATGCCCGCCTGCCTAACATGTATCTAGACGAATACAAGTTGCCCGGGCGCCGGCCCCCGGCATAGGGTTAGGCCGTGGCGGGGCGGCGGACGGGGACGGACGGGATGCTGAAAGGCCTTCGCGACCTGGCCTTCGTGCTGATCGCCACCACCACCGTCCTGTTCTTCCTGATCCGCCTGACCGGCGACCCGGCCGTGGTCATCGCCGGCGAGGGCGCCACCCCGGCCCAGATCGCCGAAGTCAGCGCCGCCTACGGCTTCGACAAGAGCTTGGTCCAGCAATACCTGATCTATCTCTGGAAGCTGCTGCACCTCGACTTCGGGACTTCGCTCGCCGACGGCCAACCGGCGCTGGGCAAGGCCCTGGCCGCCTATCCCGCCACCCTGGCCCTGGCCGCCATGGCCATCGCGCTGAACGTCGCCGTCTCCCTGCCGCTGGGCGCCTGGCTCGGCCAGAGCCGCGGGACCGGCGCCAAGGGGGTGCGCGTCGTGCTGACGGTGATGCAGGGCTTCCCCGGCTTCGTCTTCGCCCTCCTGCTGGTCAACGTCTTCGCCGTCGGCCTCGAGTGGCTGCCCTCGGTCGGCTACGGCGGGCCGGAGACCTGGATCCTGCCCACGGTCTCGGTGGTCTCGTTCCTGGCCCCCAAGCTGACGCGGGTGGTGGAGGCCAACACCCAGGCGGCGCTCGGCTCCAACTTCGTGCGCACGGCCCGGTCGATCGGGGCGTCGGAGGGCGAGATCCTGCGCCGCCACGTCCTGCCCAACGCCCTGCTGGGCGCGGTGGCCCTGATCGGCTCGGAGATCGCCTTCATGCTGACCGGGCTGGTGATCATCGAGACCATCTTCGCCTGGCCGGGCATCGGCTGGCTGCTGGTGCGCTCGACGCTGAACCTCGACTTCCCGGTGGTCCAGGCCGTGGCCTTCCTGATGGTGATCGGGGTCTTCCTGACCAATGCGGCCACCGAGGCCGTCCAGGCCCTGCTCGACCCGCGCCTTCGCACCGCGGCGCGGCCGCGATGACCCGCCCCCGCCCCCACTGGACCGTGATCCTGTTCGGCGCCGTGATCGTGGCGTGCCTGGCGGTGATGGCCTTCGGCGACCGCCTGAGCGGCTACGACCACCAGACCATGGACCTCTACGGCAAGCTGGCGCCGCCCCTGACCCACGGCCACCTTCTGGGCGCCGACGAGTTCGGCCGCGACGTCCTGGCCAGGGTACTGGTCGGCCTGCGCTGGTCGGTGTCCATCGCCACCCTGGCCACCGCCATCGCCTTCACCCTCGGCACCAGCCTGGGCCTGGCCGCGGCGCGGCGGCCGTCCTGGCTCAGCACCGTGATGCGGCTGGTCACCACCTTCACCCAGGCCTTCCCGGCCTTCGTCCTGGCGGTGACGGTGATCGCGCTCGTCGGCGACGACGGCTTCTGGGCGGTGGTGCTGACCCTGGGCCTGGTCACCTGGCCGGTGTTCGCCCGGGTCGCCTACGCCGAGGGCCGGGCCCTGTTCCAGCGCGAGTACGTCCTGGCCGCGGAGATGATGGCCATGTCGCGCACCCGCCTCTACCTGCGCCACGTCCTGCCCGGCCTGATCCCCAGCCTGTCGGTGCTGGTGGTGTTCCATTTCGCCGACATGATCATCGCCGAGAGCGCCCTGTCCTTCCTCGGCATCGGCGCGCCCCTGGGCGCGGCCACCTGGGGCGCCATGCTCAGCGACAGCCGCAGCTACATGATCGAGGCGCCGTGGCTGCTGCTGGCGCCGGCCGGGGCGATTGTCACCATCATCATCTCGGCCCAGTTGTTCGGCCGCCGCCTGCGCGAGGTCAGCCAGTGACCGCGCCGGTGCTCAGCGTCGAGGACCTCACCGTCGAGGCCGTGGACCGCGCCGGCCCGCGGCCCCTGGTCCAGGGCCTCACCCTCGAGATCGCTCCGGGCGAGATTTTGGGCGTGGTCGGCGAATCCGGCTCGGGCAAGACGGTTTCGGCCTTCGCCATCGCGGGCCTCCTGCCCCCCGCCCTTCGCATCGGCGCCGGCGCGGTGCGGCTGGAGGGGGCGCGCATCGACGACCTGCCCGAGCCGCGGATGCGCCGCATCCGCGGGGGGCGCATCGGCGTGGTGTTCCAGGACCCCCTATCCTCGTTCAACCCGGTCAGGACCATAGGTTCGCTGCTGGTGGAATCGATCCGCCGCCACCAGGGGCTTTCGGCGAAGGCGGCGCGCGACCTGGCCGTCGAGCGCCTGCGCGAGATGCGGCTGCCGGGATCGGACGGTTCGGTCGACGCCTATCCCCACGCCCTGTCGGGGGGCCAGCGCCAGCGGGCGATGATCGCGCTCGCCCTGGCCAACCGCCCCGCCCTGCTGATCGCCGACGAGCCGACCACGGCGCTGGACCCCACCATCCAGCTGCAGATTCTGGCGCTCCTGAAGCGGGAGGTACAGGACCGCGCCTGCCTCCTGATCACCCACGACCTGACGGTGGCCGCCGCCGTCTGCGACCGTATCGCGGTGATGTACCGGGGCCGGGTGGTCGAGACCGGCCCGACCGCCGCCCTCCTCGGCGACCCGCAGCACGACTTCACCCGGCGGCTGCTGGAGACCGCCCCCTCCCTGCGCAAGGGGGCCGCCTGATGGCCCGGCTGCTGGAGATCGACGGGCTGGAGGTCGTCTACGGCCACGGCCGCAAGGCGGTGACGGCCCTGCAGGGCTGCTCCATCGGCCTGGACCGGGGCGGGATCCTGGCGGTGGTGGGAGAATCCGGCTCGGGCAAGTCGAGTCTGGCCCGCGCGGTGGCCGGGCTGGTCGCCCCGGCGGCGGGGCGGATCGCGCTGGACGGCCGCGACCTCGCCGAGCTGAAGGGCCGCGCCGGGGCGGTGCGGCGCCGGGCGATCCAGATGGTGTTCCAGGACCCGGAGGCCAGCCTCAACCCGCACCACACGGTGGCGACCATCCTCGACGAGCCCCTGGCGGTGATCGGCCTGGGCGACAGGGGCGCCCGCGCCGCGCGGGTCGCCGAGCTGATGGCCCTGGTGCATCTCGACCCCGAGCTCCTGCCGCGGCGGCCCGGCGCCCTGTCCGGCGGCCAGAAGCAGCGGGTGGCCATCGCCCGCGCCCTGGCCATGGACCCCGCCCTGCTGATCGCCGACGAGGCCCTGTCGGCCCTGGACGTCTCGACCCAGGCCCGGGTCGCGGGCCTCTTCGCCGACATCCGCGACCGGCTGGGGCTGGGAGTATTGTTCGTTTCCCACGACATGCGCCTGGTCGAACGGCTGGCCGACACCGTCTGCGTGATCCAGGCCGGCAAGGTGGTGGAGTACGGCCCGGCGGACGCGGTCATGACCCGGCCCCAAAGCCCCTATACCCGGCTGCTGCTGGCCGCCGCCCTCGACCCGGCCGGCGCCCTGGCCGACCCGCGCCGGCTGGAGGCCCTGGCCGCCGGCGCCCCTATCGAGGAGGTCGCATGATCCGGCCCCTGCTCGTCGCCCTCGCCGCCCTGGGCCTCGTGACCGGATGCGCCCGCCAGGCCGCGCCCGAGCGCGGCGCGGCGGCGGGCGAAATCCGCATCGCCGTCAACTCCCTGCCCCCCAGCCTGGCCGACCCCTACCGCGGCAACGGACGGCCGGGCAGCCTGCTGTGGTTCGCCATCTTCGACGGCCTGACCCGCTTCGACGAGAAGGGCCAACTCCAGCCCGGCCTGGCCACCACGTGGACCCTGCAGTCGCCGACGGTGTGGCGCTTCA
>DATJIO010000054.1:0-2157 GCA_035493215.1 Caulobacteraceae bacterium | reverse complement strand
CCGCAGGGTGATGACGGGAAACGGCGAATGGCGCAGCTTAGTTGCGCGGGGCCTCGAAAACGCGCGACTCCGCCAGTTCGGCCAGGGCCGGGGCGTTGAGCATCAGTCGGCCGAGAAAGCCCAGCAGGGCCGCCGCCTCCTGATCCGAGAAGCCGTCCAGCAGACGGCGCTCGCGCTCGGCGGTGACCTGGTTGATGCCCTCGATCAAGGCCGCGCCCTCCGAGGTCAGGCGCACGCTGCGGGCCCGCCCGTCGAGCTTGAGCACCAGGTCCCGCTCGAGCAGCGTCGACACCGCGCGGCACACCGCCGCCCGGTCCACCCCGATCAGCTTGCCGATCTGGGAAGAGGTCTGCGGCCCCGCGACCAGCGCCAGCAGCACCCGCGCCTCGACCGAGCCCAGGCCCATGCGCGCATAGGTGGCCGAGGCGGTCGCCACCATGCGCACCGACAGGGCGCCGAGGCGGGCGGAGATCTTGGTCCCGGGCCCCACCGCCAGGCCCTGGCGGCTCGACGGGGGCGAGGCCTCGCTGGCGGCCGGCCACGGCCCCACGCCCGCCCTCCGGCTCATCATCGTCGCCAGTTTCTCGGCCGCGGCCGACGTCGCCTTGCCAGGTCCCCTCAACTCGCCCCCCTCGCCGGCCCCTTGCCTGGAGCGCGGTATGCTTTTTTGAACGTGTCTATACTTCGCGGTCCGGCGGGCGTCGGCGTCGACGTCGCGCAGTTCCACTCCGTCTTGTTCTTTAGTTTGGCGGCCGGCTCCGGCGCGTGGCCCGGCCCGAGCCCGAAAGCCTAGCGGGGCGATGGAAGGGGCGTCCTATCGCGTTTCCGCTTTTCGCTATACCGTCTTGACATCCCCGGCCGCCCGGACATGCTCTGCAGCCGCCCCAAGAACACCTTATAGCTTCTGTGCGATTTCGGGACTTCTGATGTATAGGCGAAATGGATGAACCGTTACCTAGATCAGAGACTCAAGCTTCGTCACTTCCGTATAATAGAAGCAGTCAGCCAACACTCCAGTCTTCTGCGCGCCTCCGCCGCGCTCAGCCTGGCCCAGCCGGCTTTGACCCGCAGCATCCATGAAATCGAGGAGATCCTGGGGTTCCGTCTGTACGAGCGTCACGCCAAGGGGGTGCGCGAGACGGTCTTCGGCGAGGCCCTGACCCACACGGCCAAGAACATCCTGCAGGAGCTCAAGCAGCTCGACGAGACGCTCGACCGCCTGACGCGGGACAACAGCGTGGTGGTCAACGTCGGCGTCCTGCCGGTGGCGGCGGTGGGGGTGATGCCGGGAGTGGTGGCGCGCCTGTCCGAGCGGCGGCCCGAGCTGCAGGTGATGGTCTCCCAGGGCCTCAGCGAGGACCTGATCCCGGACCTCATGGCCGGCCGCCTCGACCTGATCGTCGGCCGCCTCTACGATCCCGCCTCCCCCGACGGCCTGAGGCGCGAGCCCCTCTACCACGAGCCGATCTCGGTGGTGGCGCAGCCCAGCCACCGGATCTTCGCCGGTCCGGGGCCGACCATCGAGCGGCTGGCCAAGTCCAAGCTCGTCCTGCCCACGGTGGCCTCTCGGCTCGGCCGCGAGATCGACCAGCTGCTCGGCCAGATGGACATAGACTTGGCCGCCCCGGTCCGCTCCTCGTCCCTGGGCTTCATCCGCGAGCTGGTGCTGTCGGGGGAATTCGTCGGCATCATGCCGCGGCTGACCCTGGCCGCCGACCTGCTGCGCGGCTCGATCAAGGTCGCGCCCCTGCCGATCCCGACGCCGCAGCGTCCGGCCGGCATCATCTACAAGCAGGACCGCGAGCTGCCCCCCGCCGCCGTGGCCCTGATCGACATGCTGCGATCCTACACCGAGGCCATCGCCGTCGACGACCGCGCCGAAGGCGCCAGGGGCCTGGGCTGACCCGTTTTCCCCACCCGCTGCGGGCATAGCGGCGGCGGCGAAAACTTATACGACAGCAGTATTCCCGGTCCGTAGAGTGCCCCTGGTTTTCGGGCCCGGGAGTCCGCCTTTGCCCCAGCGTTCCACCCTCGTGCTGCTGCCCGGCCTCCTCTGCGACGAGGACGTCTGGCGCGGCCCGATCGAGCGCCTTTCCCAGGCCCACGACGTCGTCTGCCCCGGCTTCCTGGACCATGCCTCGATCGAGGCCATGGCCG
>DATJIO010000053.1:0-89649 GCA_035493215.1 Caulobacteraceae bacterium | reverse complement strand
CAGCCGCGCCGCCGCGGCCGGCGCGGCCTCGATCGCGCCGCGCACGTTCAGCCGCCGGCCGCGCCCGGACTTGCCGGCCTGGGACGGGGTGGCCCGCTTGCGTCGCAACAGGTCCGGCGCGTAGGGCACGCCGGCCCGCCGCGCCAGGGGCCGGGCGATCTCGGCGGCCTGGTTGTAGCGCCGCGCCAGCAGGCGCAGCGGATGCAGCGGCGCCGGCGCGATCAGGTCGGCGTCGGCCACCAGCCCGGCCGCCGCCCGCGACAGCCAGGCGGCGAACAGGCCGGCCAGCTCCGGCCGGTCGGCGTGCTTGAGCTTGAGGATCAGGTCGCGGGAGTTCTCGTCGTAGAGACAGGCGGCCCGGGCGCGGGCGAAGGCGCGGGGGCGGCTCTCGCACGCGGCGCAACGCACCCCTTCGCCCAGCCCGTATTCGAACGGCAGGCCGCAACCGTCGCAGACCGGGTCCTCCAGGAACTGGATTCGAGCCCAGGCAGCGCCGGACAGGCCGGTCGAGAGCGGCCGCGCGCCCCCGTCCAGGGCCTGGGGCGGCAGGATCAGGTCGAGCGCCCCGCGAAGGCCGGAGATGAGCGCGTGATGCATGGGGCGAGCGTCCGGCGGCGGCGCCCTCCCGTCAAGATCGAGGGTCGAGATGGGAGAAGGGAACTAGCCACCCGCCCCCTCCCGCCCCATGTTCGGCCCGCCATGACCGACGCCCCGCCCCTCCTGTTCGACCGCGCCGTGCACCGCGCCCGGCTGGACCGCGCCGCGGGAGGCTACGCCGGCTTCCTCAAGCAGCGTGTCGCCGAGGACGCGGCCGAGCGCCTGGCCGCGGTCCTGCGCGACTTCCCCCTGGCCCTGGACCTCGGCGCCCGCGACGGAGCCCTGGCGCGTGCGCTGCAGCATGACCCTGCGGCAAACCGCATCGGAACCCTGATCGAGGCGGACCTGTCGGGCGCAATGCTGCAGCGGAATCCCGCAGCATTGCGCGTCGTCGCCGACGAGGAGCGCCTGCCGTTCGCGCCGGAAAGCCTTGATCTCATTGTGTCTTTGCTCTCGCTGCACTGGACCAACGACCTGGTCGGCGCGCTGGTGCAAATCCGCCGCACTTTAAAGCCCGACGGCCTGTTCGTCGGCGCCCTGTTCGGCGGGGAGACCTTGACCGAACTGCGTCAGTCGCTGATCGCCGCGGAGGCCGAGCTGGCGGACGGGGCCGGCCTGCGCGTATCGCCCTTCGCCGACGGCCTCGATGCTGCAGGCTTGCTGCAGCGCGCCGGCTTCACCCTGCCGGTGGCCGACGTGGAGCGGTTGACGGTGCGCTACGACCACCCGCTGAAGCTGATGGCCGACCTGCGGGCCATGGGCGAGACCAACGCCCTGACCGACCGGGCGCGCCGGCCGCTCACCCGTCCGGTGCTGGCCCGGGCCAGCGAGATTTACCGTGAGCGGTTCGGCCTGCCGGACGGGCGCATCCCGGCCACCTTCGAGGTGGTGGCGGTCACCGGCTGGGCCCCGCACGCCTCCCAGCCGCAGCCGCTGAAACCGGGCTCGGCCAAGGTGCGTCTGGCCGACGCCCTGGGGGTGGTCGAACACAGGCTCGCCCGGGAATGAGCCGGCCGCTCACCGCCGGCGAAGTCGCCCTGGCGCGGAGCGTGTTTGGGGACGCCATAGACTATTCCAGGGTGCGGCTGTCGAACCGGTCGTGGGGCTGGGCGGCCATCGTGTTCGGCTCGCGCGTCACCTTTCCGCCCAGCCATCCCTGTCCGCAGGACTTCGCCGACCGGCCGCCGCCGACGCAGGCCTGGCTGGTGCACGAGTTGACCCACGTCTGGCAGTTTCAGACCGCGCCGGGACGCACCCTGGCGAGCTGGGCCGCCACCCTGGCCGGCGGCGGCTACGGGCGCGGCCTGCCGGGGTATCGCTACGCCCTGCCGCTGGGGAACTGGCACGGCTACAACCTCGAACAGCAGGCCTCGATCGTCGAACACGCCTTCCTGCTGTGGCGCGGCGCCCCCTGCCCGGCGGCGCCTGCGGGCGCCCGGCTTGCGGATTACGAGGGCTATGGGCCGTTCGCGCAGAACGTCTAGGGCCCTACAGCCAGTCCCTCAGGTACGCGCACAGCGGCTCGTCGGCCGGCGGCATCGGATAGTCGAACAGCTCGCCCGGCTTCACCCACGCCAGGGCCGCGTGCTCGCGGCGCCGCACCGGGCCGTCCCACCGCCGCAGCAGATACAGCGGCATGAGCAGGTGGAAGGTCTCGTAGGTGTGGCTGGCGAACACGAAGGGGGCGAGGCAGGCTTGTTTGACCTCGATGCCCAGTTCTTCGTTCAGCTCACGGATCAAGCACCCTTCCGGTGTCTCGCCAGCCTCGACCTTGCCGCCGGGGAATTCCCACAGGCCGGCGAGCTGCTTGCCCTCCGGCCGCCGGCAGATCAGCACCCGCCCGTCCACGTCCACCAGGGCCGCTGCGGCCACCAGCAACAGGGGAAGGGTCACGACCGCCCCGGATTGGCGAAAGCCGATTCGCTCATGACCGGTAATCGCCGTTGATCGAGATGTAGCCGTGGGTCAGGTCGCAGGTCCACATCGTCGCCGAGGCGGCCCCGACGCCGACGTCCACCGCGACCTCGAGTTCGGGCCGCTTCATATAGGCCGACATGGCGGCCTCGTCGTAGTCGGGCGAGACCGTCCCGTCGCGGGCGGCCCACAGTTCGCCGAAACGGATCGACAGCCTGTCCCGGTCCATCGGCTCGTCGGCGCGCCCCACCGCCATGGTGATCCGGCCCCAGTTGGCGTCCTCGCCGGCGAAGGCTGTCTTGACCAGGGGGCTCTCGCAGATGGTCCGCGCCATCTTGCGCGCCGAAGCCTCCGAGGTCGCCCCGGACACCGTGACCTTGACGAACTTCCTGGCGCCCTCGCCGTCGCGGACCAGCTGCTGGGCCAGGTCCATCAGCACGCTGACCAGCGCGACGCGGAACCGCTCCAGCCGCGGATCGGTCGCGTCGTCGATCCGCGGCGCGCCCGACGCCCCGGTGGCGAACACCAGGCAGGTGTCGTTGGTCGAGCGGTCGCCGTCCACCGTCACCGCGTTGAAGGTGCGCACGATGGCCGGCGTCAGCAGGGCCTGGACCACCTTGGGCGACAGGGCCGCGTCGGTGGCCACAAAGGCCAGCATGGTGGCCATGTCAGGGGCGATCATCCCCGAGCCCTTGGCGATCCCGGCGATGCGCACGGGGACGCCGCCGATCTCGCACGACGCCACCGCGCCCTTGGGGAAGGTGTCGGTGGTCATGATGCCGGCCGCAGCCTGGGCCCAGCGGCCGGGCGCCAGGGTCGCGGCGATCTCCCCCGTACGCGCTTCGATCTTGCCGGCGTCGAGGAGGACCCCGATCACGCCGGTGGAGGCCACCATCACCTGGTCAGGGCCGCAGTCGGCCAGGGCCGCGACGGCCGCGGCCGAGCGCCGCGAGGCCTCGAAACCGGGCTTGCCGGTGAAGGAATTGGCGCAGCCGGCGTTGATCACCACCGCGCGCATGTCCTCGCCCCCGGTGGCCGCCAGCGCCTGCCTGCACCAGTCGACCGGGGCCGAGCCGACCCCGTGCCGGGTGAACACTCCGGCGCAGGTCGTGCCGGGGGCGAACCGCATCACCACCAGGTCCTCGCGCGCGTGCGTATAGAAGCCCGCGCGCGCGGTCGCGAGCTCGACCCCGCCGACGGTCCCGATGGCGGGGAAGGCGACGGCGAGGGGCGAGACGGCGAGGCCGGGCTTGCCTGGCGCGGCTGGGATCGGCGCGGCGGTCATTTGCGCAGGGGTTTTGCGGCCGGCGGAGCCGAAGCGGGCGCGGTGGCCGGCGCTTCGGCCGAAGGCGGCGCGGCGGCGACGGGTGGGGCCGCGCCGGCCGGCGGGGCCGAGGCGGGTTCGCGGGGCGCGCCGCCGACGGCGTCGGCCGGCCGGCTCAGCAGCACCTCGACCTTGGTCCCCTGGCGCAGCCGGCCCAACAGGCCCCGGACCTCGTCGTAGGTGAGGAAGCGCACGATCTGCGGCCGCGCCTCCTCCAGGGTGATAGGCTCTTCCGGACGCAGGTCGTCGATCCGCACCAGGGCCCAGCCGGTGTCGGTCATGAACGGTCCGACCAGCTGGTCCTTCTTCACCACCTTCAGCGCCGCCTTATAGGCGTCGGGCATGGCGTCGAGGGTGAAATAGCCCAGGTCCCCGCCGTTGAAACGTGTGGCCTGGTCGGTGGACTTCTGCAGGGCCAGGGTCTCGAACGAGGCGCCCGTTTCGATCAGCTTCTTGACCGCCTCGGCTTCGGCCTGTGTAGCGACCAGGATCTGTCGGGCCTTGATCTCCTCGGACCGCTGCGAGAGCCTTTGCTGCTCCTGATACAGGGCCCGGATGGCGTTCTCGTTGACCGCCCGGTCGACGACGCTCTCCACCAGTATGTCGCCCAGCACCCGTTCCCGCGCGGCCAACAGCCGACGGATCGCCAGGGGATCGCGCTGCAGCCGAAGCCGCTGGGCCTCCCGGGCCAGGAGCTTCTGGTCGACCACCTCGTCGAGGGTGCGGCGGAACAGGTCCGACGAGACGTCCAGCGGCTCGCCCTCGCCGATCAGCCCCTGCGCCACGGCCTGGCGCTTGACGTCGGAAACCCAGATGGTCTCGCCGGCCACCCGCGCGGCGGCGCGGTCGCCAGGTTCGGGCCTGGCGCCGGCAGCCGGCTGACGGTCGCAGGCGGCGAGCGCGAGGACGCCGGCCAGCGCAAGGGCCGCTTTCAGAGCATGAGTCGAGGCCGCCATCGGTGTCGTTCCAAAATCCCTGTCGTCCCGGACAGCCCGCAAGGGCTGATCCGGGCCCCAGGGCCACGGGCGCGCCCAGTCCCCTGGGTCCCGGCTCTCCGCTGCGCTCCGGCCGGGATGACAGCATTGAAACGGGGGGGAATGGGAAAGGCCGTTGCGTTGACAGGCCTTGGCCGGCTGCTTAAGTCTCGCGCGCGCGCAAGTCGAGCGGTTTTTCCGGACGCGAGCGGCGGCTAGCTCGCCTGCTCTCGGCCGCATTTTCGCTTCCGGCTTCGTGTCCCTTCCCTCGGCGGATGCGCGCATCATGTTGCGCTTTCGCCTGTCCGCGGACGTTTCATGCTCGCCCTGGCCAAAAAGTTCTTCGGTTCCTCCAACGACCGCAAGGTCAAGTCGTATGCGGGGCGCGTCGCTGCGATCAATGCGCTGGAGCCGCAGTTCTCGGCGCTTTCGGACGACGAGCTGAGGGCCAAGACCGAGGCGTTCAAGGCCCGGCTGGCCAAGGGCGAGACCCTGGAGGACATCCTCAACGAGGCCTTCGCCACCGTTCGCGAGGCGGCCAAGCGGACCCTGGGACAGCGCCATTACGACGTCCAGCTGGTGGGCGGCATGGTGCTGCACTTCGGCGGCATCGCCGAGATGCGCACCGGCGAGGGCAAGACCCTGGTGGCCACCGCCCCGGTCTACCTCAACGCCCTGGCGGGCAAGGGCGTCCACGTCATCACCGTCAACGACTACCTGGCCAGCCGCGACAGCGAGTGGATGGGCCAGGTCTACCGCTTCCTCGGCCTGACCGTGGGCGTGATCGTCCACGGCCTGTCCCAGGGCGAGCGCCAGCGCGCCTACGGCTCGGACATCACCTACGGCACCAACAACGAGTTCGGCTTCGACTACCTGCGCGACAACCTGGTCTACGACGCCAAGGAGATGGTGCAGCGGCCGCACAATTTCGCCATCGTCGACGAGGTGGACTCGATCCTGATCGACGAGGCCCGCACGCCCCTGATCATCTCCGGCCCGACCGAGGACCGCTCCGAGTTCTACCGCACCATGGACAAGCTGGTGCGCGAGCTGATCGTGGACAAGGACACCTACGACCACGACGAGAAGCAGAAGCAGGTCCTGCTGACCGAGCACGGCAACGAGGTGGTGGAGGAGATCCTGCTGGAGGGCGGCCATCTGGCCGAGGACTCCGCCGGCCTCTACGACCCGGCCAACATCACCGTGGTCCACCACCTCAACCAGGCCCTGCGGGCCAACATCCTCTACACCCGCGACAAGGACTACATCGTCAAGGCGGGCGAGGTGATCCTGATCGACGAGTTCACCGGCCGGATGATGCAGGGCCGCCGCCTGTCCGAGGGCCTGCACCAGGCCATCGAGGCCAAGGAAGGCGCTGAGATCCAGCCCGAGAACCAGACCCTGGCCTCGGTGACGATCCAGAACTACTTCCGCCTCTACAAGAAGTTGTCGGGCATGACCGGCACGGCGGCCACCGAAGAGGCGGAGTTCGCCGACATCTACAAGATGGCGGTGTCCGAGATCCCCACCAACCGGCCGGTGGTGCGGATCGACGACGACGACGAGGTCTACCGCAGCGCCGCCGAGAAGAACCAGGCCATCCTGGCCCAGATCGCCGACTGCCACGTCCGCCGCCAGCCGATCCTGGTCGGCACGGTCTCGATCGAGAAGTCCGAGGTGCTGTCGGAGCTGCTCGCGGCCTACGAATACCAGGACGCGAACGGCAAGAAGCAGAAGGGCGTGCCCCACCAGGTGCTGAACGCCCGCTACCACGAGCAGGAGGCCTTCATCGTCGCCGACGCCGGGGCGCCGGGCGCGGTGACCATCGCCACCAACATGGCCGGCCGCGGCACCGACATCCAGCTGGGCGGCAACCTCGACATGCGCATGCAGCGGTGGCGCCAGGACCAGCGCAACGCCGGCGTCGAGGTCACCCCCGAGGCCGCCGCCGTCCGTCAGCAGGAGCTCGAGGTCGAGATCGCCGCGGCCCGGGCCGAGGCGCTGGCCGCCGGCGGCCTGTTCGTGCTCGGCACCGAGCGCCACGAGAGCCGGCGCATCGACAACCAGCTGCGCGGCCGCACCGGCCGTCAGGGCGACCCGGGCCACTCCAAGTTCTTCCTGTCCACCGAAGACGACCTGCTGCGCATCTTCGCCGGCGAGCGTCTGGACACCATCATGCGCACCTTCGGGGTCGCCGAAGGCGAGGCCATCACCCACAAGTGGCTGAACTCGGCCATCGCCACGGCCCAGAAGAAGGTCGAGCAGCGCAACTACGAGATCCGCAAGAACCTGCTCAAGTACGACGACGTCGTGAACGACCAGCGCAAGGCCGTGTTCGAGCAGCGCCAGGAGTTCATGCACGACACCGATCTGTCGGACATCGTCGCCGAATTCCGCCGCGACACCGTGGCCGACCTGATCGGCCGCCACCTGCCGCCCAAGGCCTACGCCGAACAGTGGGACGTCGAGGGCCTGACCGAACGGGTTAAGTTCTTCCTCGGCCTCGACCTGCCGATCGCCGAATGGGCGGCCGAGGAGGGTATCGACCAGGCCCAGGTGGAAGCCCGTCTCGTCGAGGCCGTCGAGGCTCGCGCCGCCGACCGGCTGGCCCAGATCGGCGAAGAGCAGATGCGCGGCCTGGAGAAGAACTTCCTGCTGCAGATGATCGACATGCAGTGGCGCGAGCACCTGATGCACCTGGACCACCTGCGCCAGGTGATCGGGCTTCGCGGCTACGGCCAGCGCGACCCGCTGAACGAATACAAGACCGAGGCCTTTTCCCTGTTCGAGAAGCTCCTGGTCGAGCTGCGCCAGAACGTCACCCGCTGGGTGATGACGGTGGAGTTCTATTTCCAGCAGCCGGAACCCCCGCTGGAGACGCCGGACTTCACCGAGATCCACCTCGACCCGTCCACCGGCGAGAACACGTTGGAGTACGGCGCCCGAGGCTACGCCGGCGGCGCCCTGACCCCGGCCCAGCTCGAGGCCCTGCCCGTCTCGGCCCTGCCCGGCGGCTGGGAGAAGACCGCCCGCAACTCCCCCTGCCCCTGCGGTTCGGGCAAGAAGTTCAAGCACTGCCACGGGGCGCTGGTCTGATTTCTCCAGATCCCGCCCCGCGGGATGAGCGGAATGATGTTCGGTCTTGCGTAACCGCGCGTGTCTCCCATTTAATCCGCAACAAGACCAGATACGGATAAGGAGCCTGCCGATGATCGAGCGCCGACCCTTCCAAGCCCTCGGTTTCGCCGACCATGGCTGGCTCAAGGGACGCCACCACTTCTCCTTCGCCGACTACCACGACCCACGCCGCATGAGCTGGGGCGCGATACGGGTGTGGAACGACGACGAGATCGCGCCCAAGACCGGCTTCCCGCCGCATCCGCACCGGGACATGGAGATCATCACCTACGTCCGGGAAGGCGCCATCACCCACGAGGATTCGATGGGCAACAAGGGCCGCACCGAAGCCGGCGACGTCCAGGTGATGTCGGCGGGCACAGGCGTGCGCCACTCCGAGTACAATATGGAGGACGAGCTCACCCGCATCTTCCAGATCTGGATCATCCCCGACCGCGCCGGCGGGCCGCCGTCCTGGGGCGCGGCGGAGTTCCCCAAGACGGACCGTGCCGGCCAATTCGTGCCTCTGGCGTCCGGCGTGGCCGGGGACGCCGGCGTCCTGCCGCTGCGCGCCGACGCCCGGGTCCTGGGCGCCACGGTGGCGGCCGGTGAGACCGCGACCTACGTCCTGGACCCCAGCCGTCACGCCTATCTGGTCTCGACCAAGGGCGTGGTGGAGGTGAACGGCGTCGCCCTGCAGCCCCGCGACGGCGCGGCCATCACCGGCGAGCACGAGATCTCGGTCAAGGCGGTGGGCGAAGAGGCCGAGGTGGTGCTGGTCGACGCGGCCTAGGACGCGTCAAGCCGCCATCTTTTCGCAACACCTTGGCCTGACCATGGCGCAGCTTTCCACCGGGGCTGCGCCATGACCTCCTCCACCGTCTTCCTGCTCCGCGTCGTGGCCGTCGTCAGCCTGGGGGCGACCAGCCTGGGCGTCCAGGGCTGCGTCGGCTCCATCGCGGCCGGAGCCATCGGCGCCACCGGCAAGATCGCCGGGGCCACGGTCGGCGCGGCAGGCCATGTCGCCGGCGCCGCGGTCGGCGGCGGCAAGCACGAGCGGCAGGAGTAGCGCCTTAGGACGCAGGCCTACTCGACCGACAGCGCACACCGCTCGCCGATGGTCGGGCGCGAGACCACCACCTTCGACAGGCGCGGGAAGTCCGGTTTCAGCTTCTCGGCGAAGTGCAGGCACAGCCGCTCCAGGGTGGGACTCTCCAGCCCCGGACGCTCGTTCAGAACCCCGTGGTCGAGGTCGTGCGCCAGGACCTTCAGCCTGGCCTCCAGCGCCCCCAGGTCCTCGACCCAGCCCACCGGCCCGCTGATGGACCCCCTCACCGTCGCCTCCACCTCGAACGAGTGGCCGTGCATGCGGCGGTACTCGCCGCGAGGACCCTCGGGGAGATAGTGGGCGGCGTCGAAGCTGGCGCGCTTGGTGATTTCGAAGACAGGTTCGGTCATGGCAGGCCTTGAAGGACCCGCGGCTTTACCCGCCGGCTTCAGGGGATGCCAAGATATTTGTGCGTCTGGACGCTGAGGCGCCAGCGCGGATGGGCCAGGCAATAGGCGATCGCCGCGCGGGTATTGGCCTCGCGCTGCGGCCCGTCCATCGGCTGGAGCAGGAAACGGGGGAAATCCAGCCCCTCGAACCGCGCCGGGTCGACGTCGGCCTGAGGGTAGACCAGCTTCAGCTCGTCGCCGGCGGTCTGGGCCAGAAGGGTCTGGGCCTTGGGGCTGACGCAGATCCAGTCGAGGCCGGGGGGCGCGACAAGGGTCCCGTTGGTCTCCACCGCCACCTCGAAGCCGCAGGCGTGGAAGGCCTCGACCAGGGGCGCGTCGAGCTGCAGCAGGGGCTCGCCCCCGGTGCAGACCACCAGCATCTGTTCGCGCGGGCCGCCCCACAGCGCCGCCGCCGCCGCCGCGAGGTCCTTGGCGGAGGCGAAGCGCCCGCCGCCGGGACCGTCCAGGCCGACGAAATCGGTGTCGCAGAAATTGCACACCGCCGCGGCCCGGTCCGCCTCGCGCCCCGACCAAAGGTTGCAGCCCGTAAAGCGGCAGAACACCGCCGCGCGGCCGGCCTGGCCGCCCTCGCCCTGCAGGGTCAGGAACAGCTCCTTGACCGCGTAGCTCACGCCTCCCGCGCCTCGGCCGCGGCCCGCCAATCGGCCCAGCCGTTGGCGCGCAGCTCGCAGGCCGGGCACTGGCCGCAGCCGTAGCCCCAGGCGTGGCGGACGCTGCGGTCGCCCAGGTAGCAGGTGTGGCTCTCCTCCAGGATCAGCTCCACCAGCCGCGGCCCGCCCAGCCGGTCGGCCAGGGCCCAGGTCTCGGCCTTGGTCACCCACATCAGCGGGGTCTTGATGGCGAAGTCCCGGTCCATCCCAAGGTGCAGCGACTGCTCCATGGAATCGAGGGTGGAGCGCCGGCAGTCGGGGTAGCCCGAGAAGTCGGTCTCGCACATGCCGCCCACCAGGATCTCGATGCCGCGCCGGTCGGCGAGGGCGGCGGCATAGACCAGGAACACCAGGTTGCGGCCCGGCACATAGGTCGAGGGCAGCCCGCGCTCGGTGATCTCGATGGCCCGGTCGGCGGTCAGGGCGCTTTCGGCCACCGCCCCGAAACCGCGCAGGTTCAGCACGTGGTCAGCGCCGAGCCGGCCGGTCCAGGCGGGAAAGCGGTCGCGAATGCCGTCGCGCACCCGCTCGCGGGCGGTCATCTCCACCGCGTGGCGCTGGCCGTAGTCGAACCCCACCGTTTCGACCCGCTCATAGCGGTCCAGCGCCCAGGCCAGGCACACCGACGAATCCTGGCCGCCGGAGAACAGGACCAGGGCGGCGGTCGCCCCCGGTGGCGCATCTGTGTCGGACATGGGAAGCAGGGTTTCCGGTGGAACCCACCGGACCGCACGGGCGGAGCGGCGGAGGCTGGAGCGATGGACGAGGCGATCCTGGTTTACACCACCTGGCCCGACGCCGAAACGGCCGGGGCGGCCGCGCAAGCGGCGGTGGAGGCCCGCGCCGCCGCCTGCGCCAACATAATGGCGCCTATCGCCTCGATCTATCGCTGGGAGGGCGAGGTAGAGCGGGCGGTGGAAACCCCGGTGCTGTTCAAGACCACGGCGGCGGCGGCTGAACGCCTGCGCGCCCTGATCCTGGCGCGCCACCCCTACGACCTGCCCTGCTTCATCGCCCTGCCGGTCGACGCCGCCCGTTCGCACCCGGCGTACCTGGCCTGGCTCACGGCCGAGAGCGGGTCGCCCCCTCCCCCGGCAAGCGGGGAAGGGAGCTGAGCCTCAGGTCCGCGGACGCCCCGCGTCGCGGATGGCGTCCTTGACGCCGCCCACGGCGTTCTTGATCCCGCCGGCGGCCTGGTCGGCCTTGCCCTCGGCTTGCAGCTTGGCGTCACCGGTCAGCTTTCCGGCGGCTTCCTTGATCCGGCCACCGGTCTTCTGGGCGGCGCCTTGAACGCGGGTCTTGTCCATCGAGGTCTCCTGGCTCAACAATCGGGGCTAGCCTGAGCAGAACCGGCGAAGGGCAGCCGGGTTCCCGCCTTGCCGCCGCCACAGGGCCCGCCTAGACAGCGAGAGGACCGGAGAAGCCGATGATCGTCCTTGCCGCCGCGGCCGCAGCCGCCCTCGCCTCGGCCCAGACGCCGGCCCAGACCGTCGAGTCCCTGGAACGCATGTACCAGCAGAGCTGTTCGGTGAAGGCCTACGGCTCCTACGACGACATCTGCAACGGCCTGCGCAAGCAGATGCGGGACGCCGAAAAGCGCTTCAAGCAGGAAGCCCGCGCCCAGGAGCGCGAGGCCGCCCGCCCCAAGCCCGCCGCCGGACCGGCCGCGGCCCCGCCCACCCTGGCCCTGGCTCCGACAAAGGACTGAGCGTGGCGCGCTCGCCGCCGCCAGATTCGGCCATGAAAACGCCTGTAGGCGGCGCGCGAACCCCAAGAGTTGCGGCTTCGCCATTGCATTCTTAGCCATATCGGCGCATGATCGACCTATCGAAGATCGATTTTGGTTCGGCCGCTATCCCTAGCTCGACTTGAACGAGCCCCGGACCTGCCTTCCCGACCCGCCCCGAATTTTGATCCACCGAAAATTGTTTCGGTGCGGACCTCTGCACGGAAGGCAAACACCTATGGCTAGCGGCACTGTGAAGTGGTTCAACGCCACCAAGGGCTACGGCTTCATCCAGCCGGCCGACGGCGGCGCGGACGTGTTCGTCCACGTCAGCGCTGTCGAGCGCGCCGGCCTTCGCGGCCTCGATGAAGGCCAGACGGTCGGCTACGACCTGGAACGCGACGCCAAGACCGGCAAGCTCTCGGCCGAGAATCTGCAGGCGTCCTAGGACCTGTATGCGAAGGCGGCGAGCCCGCGGGCCCGCCGCCGACGTCTCCCTCTGACGTCAGGAGCATCCCTTGCACCGGATCCTGTTCACCTGCCCTTCGAGCGGCCGCACGGTCCCTACGGTTCAGCGCATGACCGCGGCCAAGTTTTCCACCATGGTGGGCCGCTTCGCCTTCCGGTGCTCCTCGTGCAACGAGGTGCATCACTGGCGCAAGGAAGACGCTTGGCTAGAGAGCGACAGTCCCAGGGCTTCGTCTTGAGGCAGGAAACGAGCGTGACCGACCTCCCATCCGCCGCCGGCCCGGCCCGGCTCGCCGAAATCGCCGACCAGCTCCGGGACGGTTGGGTGCGTGGCCGCGGGCCCCTGACCGGGCTCAAGGCCCTCGTCCAGGTCCGGGTGGAGGTGCTGGCCCTCGAACCCTCGCCGGCCTATCTTGAGCTGCTCGACGCCATCATCGTCTCGGCGCGCGCCATCGCCTCGCCGCGGCGCTCCCACGCCGACGCTTCGGTGCTGCTGGAACAGAACATCCGCCAGCTGCAGGACCTCTGCTCCCGCCCGGCCCAGGCCTCGGCCTAAGCTGCAAATAAAAATCTTCGGCGCCCCTGGAACAACCCAGGGGGGATTCCCATTGTCCTATTGCCTCGGGAGGTCCGAACGCCCCCCCAGTCGCACGACGTCCCGAGACAGGGCCCGGTGTTGAGCTTGCTCCACCGGGCCTTTGCTTGTCTGCGACGCTGAAAATCCGCTGGTAGCTGGGGGCGGGATCGAACCGCCGACCTGTGGGTTATGAATCCACCGCTCTAACCATCTGAGCTACCCAGCCCAGCGGAGGCGGGGATATAGCCGACACGGTCGCCAGCCTCAAGGCGCGCTTGGGTCGAAGCGTGCGAACCGCTAGGTTCCCCCGGCATGACGGTCCTTCACCTGTTGGGCTCTCCCGGGGACGGCGGGGCGGAGACCTATTTCCTGCATCTCGTCGCCGCCCTGGCCGCCGACGGCCTGGGCCAGGCCGCTGCGCTGCACGCCAACGCCGGCCGCGAACGCGCGCTCGGCGACCTGGGCGTGCCGGCCTTCGTGCTGCCCTATGATGCGCCGTTCGATTTCGTGACCGGCCGGCGCATCCGCAGGCTGGCGCAAGAGCTGCCGGCCCGGGTGCTGCTGCAGTGGATGAACCGCGCCGGGCGGGTGGTCCCGCGCCGCGGGCCCTGGGCGCGGATCGGCCGGCTGGGAGGGTACTACGACCTGAAATACTACAAGGGCTGCGACCTCCTGGTCGGCAACACGCGCGACATCGTCCGCCATATCGTAGGTGGCGGCTGGCCGGCCGAGCGCGCGGTCTACATCCCCAACTTCGCCGCGGCCGGCGGCGAGCCGGCCCAGTCCCGCGCCGCCCTGGACACCCCCGAGGGCGCCCCTCTGCTCCTGGCCATGGGCCGGCTGCACAAGGTCAAGGGCCACGACGTCAGCCTGAAGGCCCTGGCGCGCCTGCCCGAGGCCTGGCTGTGGATCGCCGGCTCCGGCCCCGCCGAGCACGAGCTGAAGGCCCTGGCCGCGCGGCTGGGGGTGGCCGGAAGGGTGCGCTTCCTGGGCTGGCGCGACGATGCGGCGGCCCTGTACCGCGCCGCCGACGTCTGCCTGTTCCCCTCCCGCTACGAGCCGCTCGGCAACACCGTAATCCAGGCCTGGGCCCACGAGGCGCCGATCGTGGCGGCCGCCAGCCAGGGCCCCGGCGTGCTGATCCGCGACGGCGAGGACGGCCTGCTCACCCCCATCGACGACGACGAGGCCCTGGCGGCCGGGGCGCGCCGGCTGATCCATGACCGCGACCTGGCCGGACGGCTGGCGGCGGCGGGACGCGAGCGGGTGGCGACCGAGTTCGCCAAGGCGCCGGTGGTGGCGCAGTGGCGCGAGATCTTCGCCCGCTACGGAGAAGGCTGAGATGTGCGGGATCGCCGGGATCATCGGCGCCAGGGACGAGGCGCGCGCCCGCGCCCTGATCGCTCCCCTGGCCCACCGCGGCCCGGACGGGGTGCGCGTCGAAGTCGTCGGCGACGCCACCCTGGCCCACGCGCGCCTGTCGATCATCGACCTGGAGCACGGCTGGCAGCCCCTGCACGCGGCGGGCTCCACCGTCGTCGGCAACGGTGAAATCTACAATTACCTCGAGCTGATCGAGGAATTCGGGCTGAAGGACAAGCTGACCACCGGCTCGGACTTCGAGCCCCTGCTGCACCTCTATGCGATGGAGGGCGACAAGGCCTTCGACCGCCTGCGCGGCATGTACGCCTTCTGCCTGGTCGGCTGCGACGGGCGGACGTGGCTGGTGCGCGACCCGTTCGGGATCAAGCCGCTGTATGTGCTGCAAAACCAGCCGGGTCTTCAATTCGCCTCGCAACCGCGCGCCTTGCCGCGATCCGACCGAAATGTCGGGATCCAGCAATCGGCCGAGTTGCTGGCCCTGCACTACACCGTGGAGAACTACGTCCACATCAGCCGGGTCACCCGGGTACCGGCCGGGGCTATCTGGCGCGTCGAGGATGGAGACGTGCTCGGGACCGGTGGACGCCTGTCGCCGCCAATTCCCCCAAAAAACACCATCATGCCCGCCGCAACGGGTGAACCCGAGGTCTTGGCTCAGCTCGACGCCATATTGGAAGACAGCGTGCGGGTGCATCAACGCTCCGACGTGCCCTATGGGCTGTTCCTCTCGGGTGGAATCGATTCCTCCGCCATCGCCGTCATGATGGCCCGGTTGAACGCGCGCCCCGTCACCGCCTTCACCTGCGGCTTCGAGGCGCCCTCGGCCCGTGACGAGCGGGCCGCGGCCGAACGGGTGGCGCGGGCCTTGGACCTCGACTGGCGCGAGACCCTGTTCACCGAGGCCGACTTCTGGCGCATCGCGCCCCTGGTCGCCGGCGCCCTGGACGACCCCACCAGCGACTACGCCACCTTGCCCACCTACAAGCTGGCCGAGGCCGCCAAGGCCACGCTGACCGTCGTGCTGACCGGCGAGGGTGGCGACGAACTGTTCGCCGGCTATGGCCGCTATCGCCGTGCGATGCGGCCTGGATGGCTCGGCGGGCGCCGGGCCGAGCCGCAACTGGACGCTCCCTTCCTCGGGGACGGCGGCTTCGAGGCCCTGGTCGACTGGCGCGAGGAGACGCCCCGACCGCCAGAGGGGCTCAGCGTCCTGCAACAGGCGCAATGGGCGGACATCGCCACCTGGCTGCCCAACGACCTCCTGCTGAAACTCGACCGCTGCCTGATGGCGCATGGACTGGAGGGGCGCACGCCCTTCCTCGACCGCGAGGTGGCGGCCTTCGCCTTCCACCTGCCCGACCGGCTGAAGGTGCGCGGCCGCCACGGCAAGTGGATCCTGCGCAAATGGCTGGAGCGCCACTGCCCGGCCGCGGACCCCTGGGCGAAGAAGAAGGGCTTCACCGTCCCGGTCGCCGACTGGATCGCGCCGCGCGCCGCCGACCTTGGGCCGCGGGTGGCGGCGGTGCAAGGCGTGGCCGGGGCCTGCAAGGCGGGCGCGGCCCAGGCCGTCTTCACCGACGACCGCCAGGCGCACAACCGCTGGCCCCTGCTGTTCTACGCCCTGTGGTGGACCATCCACGTCGGCGGCGCCTCGCCGGCGGAAGCCGCGGAGGCGGTGTTCGGGCCGCAATAAAAACCCGTGGGCTAGTACCCCGCGCCCACCTGCTTCAGCCGGTCGCGCATCTGGCGCAGGCGCTTGTCGATCTCGGCCATGGTGCGGTTCAGGGCGCCCTCGTCGTCGCGCCAGACTTGCAGCACGCGCACCCACACCGCCGTCATCGCCACGACCCGCAGCCGGCCGCGCGGGCCCCCGGTGTCGATCCCGGCGGCCTCCAGCAGGGCGCGGGCCGTGCGCGGCAGCCGCGGCCCCAGCATGGCCACGCCTTCGGCCCGGGCGATGGCGATCAGGGCGTCGCGGTGCGGGGCCATGGCCTCCAGCCGCGCCATCACCGCCTCGAACAGCCGGTCGTGGACCTCGGCGTCCGGCGCGGCGTCCTCCTCGGCGGCGGCCAGGGCCTCCTGGTCCAAGCGCCGCGACAGCCGGTCGAGCAGAGCGGCCTTGCCGGGGGCCCGCGAATACAGTTCGGCGAAGCTCAGGCCGGCGGCGCGGGCGATGTCGCGCAGGGCGATGTCGCCCCACGGCCGCTCGGCGGCCAGGGCCAGGGCGGCGCGGGCCGCCCGCTCCACCACGTCGTCAGCGGCGATAACGGATTGTCCGGCCATGCTTCCTCCCCCTAGCTGCCGAGTTCGCGCGAACGGGCGGCCGCGGCGTCCACCGCGCGGCGGAGCAGCGGCCCCAGGCCGTCTCCGGCCATCAGCACCTTCAGCGCCGCCTCGGTGGTGCCCGCGGGCGAGGTGACCTGGCGGCGCAGCTCGGCCGGGTCGGCGCCGCTCTGCATCATCAGCCCGGCCGCCCCCGCCACGGTGGCGCGAGCCAAGGCTTGGGCGGTGGTCCGCGACAGGCCGGCGTGCTCGGCCGCGGCCTCCAGGGCCTCGACGAAGGCGTAGAGATAGGCCGGTCCGGACCCTGAGACGGCGGTGACCGCGTCCATCTGCGCCTCGTCCCCGATATAGGCCACGGTGGCGACCGGACCGAACAGGGCGTGGGCCCGGGCCCGGGCCACAGGGTCGGGAGCGTAGATCGAGGCCACCCCCTGGCCGATGGCCACCGCGGTGGTGGGCATGACCCGGGCGACCGGCCGGCCGCCGAAGGCCTCGGCGATGGCGTCCAGCCGAACCCCGGCGGCGATGGAGACGACCACCGCGTCCGGGGCCAGGCGCGGGGCCTGGGCGGCTGCGGCGTCACGCCACACCTGCGGCTTGACCGCCAAAAGCACCGTGCGGGCGCTACGGACCTGGTCGTCGGAGGGGTTCAGCACCGCGCCCGCCTGGGCCGCCGCGAGGGCCTCGGGCGACGGATTGGGATCGAGCAGCATCAGGTCGGACGGCGCAAAGGCGCCCGCTCGGCTCCAGCCCTCGGTCAGGGCCCCGCCCATGCGGCCGGCGCCCAACAGCAGGATAGGGGTGGTGGTCATGGGACTGGCTTAGCGCGCCACCCCGCCTTGGGGCAACGATGCTGCGTGCTTCGAGACGCGCGAGTTCCTCGCTCCTCAGCATGACGAGGGGGAGTGTCGCCCACAAACGCCCGTCATCCTGAGGAGCCGGATGAAATCCGGCGTCTCGAAGCACGCACAGCGCGCGCGCAGTCTTAGGCCTGGCCGACGGTCTCGAACATGCAGGCGGCCATGGCGTCCTCGGGGTTCTTGGCCCCGCGCAGCAGGAAGTCGAAGGCCGGGAAAAAGCGGTCGGCCGCCTCCACCGCCGTGTCGATCATCGAGGCGGCCTGGGCCAGCGTCGGGCGCTCGCCGGTCGGCAGCGGCAGGGCGTGGCGGAACACGATCTCCCCGTCCTCAGCCCAGATCTCGAAGTGGCCGAGCCACACCCGCTGATTGATCAGCGACAACAGCTCGTGGCTGGCGTTGCGGCGCGACTTGGGCGCGCGCAGGTCCAGCGACAGGCATAGCTGAAGGCAGTCGGCCTCAGGGCGCCAGGCGAACCACAGCTCGTAGTCCTTCCAGTCGCCGGCCAGGGCGAAGGCGAGGTCGCCGTCCTCGGTGCGGTCGAAGTCCAGGTTCTCGGCGTTGAGCACGTGCTCGACCACATCGAGGGGATCGAAGCCGAGATCCACGTCTTCGGGGGATGAGTCCATCCGGCTTGATCCTTGTGGCCGCGCCCCGCGCCAGAAATCGCGCGGGCTGAGTCGCGTCCTATTGAAACCCTATCTGCTTCGCCGGGGTGGGCTCAACCGGCGTCGTCCGTTGCGCGAACTCCAGCTGTGGAGGACGTCAACCGCGCGATCTCCGCCCGCAAGCCGGCGATTTCGGCCACCAGGCTGTCTCGCATGGCCTCAAACTCGTCCCGGCGCACTAGGTCCAGTTCCGCGACGATGCGGTCGCCCTGGGCGCGAAGGGCCGTCTTGGCCTCCTCGCCGGCGGTCTGGGCCAGGCCCATAGCCGTCTCCATGGCCTTGGCGAATTCGTCGAGGATGGGGTTTCGGGTCTGCATCGGGCGCCAAATATCTGGGGGACGATTGGACCTTATATGGGGCGCGGCATGGCCAATGCGAGGCTTGCGTGCGTCCTTTCCCCAGTTGTCGGGGCTGAGCCTTCACGCCGGCATACGCAACGCGTATCTCAGCACGATGAGCACCATCGCTCCGCTGCCGGACGCCCCGCCGCTGAACTGGGTGGACCGCTACGCCCCCCAGGGCTTGAGGCCGTGGCTGCGGCTGGGGCGGTTCGACCGCCCGGCCGGGACCTGGCTCCTGCTCCTGCCGGGCTGGCAGTCGGTCGCCCTGGGCCCGGCGGCCCTCGGCCGCCTCCCCGATTGGAAGCTGATCGTGCTGTTCGGAATCGGCGCGGCGGTGATGCGCGCGGCGGGCTGCGCCTACAACGACATCTGCGACCGCGACCTCGACGCCAAGGTGGCCCGCACCGCCCAGCGGCCGATCCCGTCGGGCCAGATATCGGTCAAGGGCGCCTGGGCCTTCCTGGTCGGCTGCAGCCTGGTCGGCCTGGCCATCCTCCTGACCATGAACCCCCTGGCCATCGGCCTGGGCGTGGCTTCGCTGGGCCTGGTCGCGGCCTATCCGTTCATGAAGCGGATCACCTGGTGGCCCCAGGCCTGGCTGGGCCTGACCTTCAATTGGGGCGCCGTGCTCGGCTTCGCCGCCGCCGCCGGGACGCTCGGCTGGCCGGCGCTGATCCTCTATGCCGGCGGCCTGTTCTGGACCCTCGGCTACGACACCATCTACGCCATCCAGGACCTCGAGGACGACGCCCTGGCCGGAGTGAAGTCCAGCGCCCGCCGGCTGGGAGCGGCCGCCCCCCGGGCCATCGCGCGCTTCTACGTCGTGGCGGCGCTGTTCGCCCTGGCCGCCGGCGCCGTGGTCCGCCTGGGCCCGCTGTTCTATCTGTTGTGGCTCGCCTACGCCGTCCATCTGCTATGGCAGTCCAGGCGGGTGAAGGTCGACGATCCGGCCCGGGCCCTGGCCCTGTTCAAGTCGAACCGCGACGCCGGCCTGCTGCTGTTCGCCGCCTTCGTGCTCGGCGCCTGGCGGCCATGAGGAGAAGCGCGATGCGGACACGTCTTCGGATCGCCACCACGCTGGGGCTGCTCGCCCTGGCGGCGTGCGGGCCCAAGACCGAGCAGGCCGCCCAGGCTCCGCCCGCCGCCCCCGCCGCTCCGGCCGCGCCCTTGCCGCCCCTGACCTGGCGCAACGCCACCGCCGACGCCGAGGTTTCCCTGAGCCTGCCGCCGGCCGTAGGGCGCATCCCCGCCCTGTACGCAAGGCTGTTCGCGGGCGGCCGCAACGACCTGCAGGCTTTCGCCGAGGGGGCCAAGGGCGAGCTGGAGGAGCGGCGCGCCAACGGCGAGACGGTCCGGCCCTATGGCCGCAGCCTCGACTACGCCGTGAGCGCCGAGACGCCGCGCCTGCTCAGCCTGGTGCTGAACGAACTGGAGAGCACGGGCGGGGCGCACCCCAACACCACCCTGTCGGCCACGGTCTGGGACAAGCAGGCCGGCAGGATGCTGAAGGGGCCCGACCTGTTCGCCCCCGGCGCGGACATGGCCGCCGCCGACAAGGCCCTGTGCGACGCCGTCCACGCCGCCAAGCTGGCCCGCGTCAAGGACCCGGCCCTGACCGGGGAGCTGACGTCCTGCCCCCGGCTCAGGGCCGCGGCCCTGGCCGTCGCCCCCTCCACCGTCCCCGGCAAGGCCGGCGGCGTGATCGCCCTGTTCTCGCCCTACGC
Organism: Caulobacteraceae bacterium; assembly: GCA_035493215.1. Lineage (GTDB taxonomy): Bacteria > Pseudomonadota > Alphaproteobacteria > Caulobacterales > Caulobacteraceae > NCED01. The sequence continues at coordinate 69,528 of DATJIO010000053.1, read as the reverse complement.
CCTGGGCGCCTATGCCGAAGGGGCCTACCGCATCGTCCTGCCCCAGGCCGCCGTCCGGGGGGTGCTGGCCCCCGCCTACGCCGCCGAGTTCGCCGGGATGCCGGCGCCGGGTTCCGACAAGGGACCGGAAAGCTGATCGCCGACCCGCGCGGCTTCATCCTCGCCAACACCCGCCTGCAGTCGCCGCCGCACACGCCCGAGCTGCGCCTGCACCTGGCCGACGAGATCACGCCGATCTGGCGCATGACCGAAGAGGCGCTGCAGGAGATCGGCGTGCCGCCGCCGTTCTGGGCCTTCGCCTGGGCCGGCGGCCAGGCCGTGGCGCGCTATGTCCTCGACCATCCCCAGACCGTGGCGGGCAAGCGGGTGCTCGACCTCGCCACCGGCGGCGGGATCGTCGCCGTCGCCGCGGCCAGGGCGGGCGCGGCCTCTGTGGTCGCCAACGACGTGGACCTGTTCTGCGAGGCGGCCGTGGCCCTGAACGCCCAGACCAACGGCGTGGCGGTGGAGTTCCTGGCCGGCGACCTTCTGGACCGGCCGGCGCCGCCCGCCCAGGTGATCCTGGCCGGCGACATCGCCTACGAAAAGCCCGTGGCCCTGCGGGTCCGCCCCTGGCTGCGGGCCGCCCGCGCCGCCGGGGCGACCGTGCTGATCGGCGACCCGGGCCGCACCTATTTCGCCACCGAGGGCCTGGTCCAGCTCGCGGAATACCAGGTGCCGACCACCCGCGAGCTGGAGGACTTCGCCGTCAAGCGCACCGGGGTGTGGACCTTCGCCGATTGACGCCGGCGCGGGCCCGTGGGAACATTTCAGGAACGGCGGAGGCGGCGATGCGCGAAGACGGCAAGATCGACTATGTGGAGTTCCGCGGCCGCGGCATGGCGGCGATCAAGCGCTTCTACACCAGCGCCTTCGGCTGGAGCTTCACCGACTACGGCCCGGCTTACGCCGCCTTCAACGAAGGCATGGAGGGCGGCTTCGACACCGACAGCGAACCGCTGAAGCCGCCTTTGGTGGTGCTCTACGCCCACGACCTGGAGGCGATGGAGGCCCGCGTCAAGGCCGCCGGCGGGACCGTCGTCGCCCCGATCTACGCCTTCCCGGGCGGGCGGCGGTTCCACTTCACCGACCCGGCCGGGACCGAGCTGGCGGTGTGGTCGGAGACGTGAGTGCTGCGGCCTCGTCCTTCGACAAGCTCAGGATGAGGCCGACTTTGGCGACGGTGCAGTAGAAAGCCTCATCCTGAGCTTGTCGAAGGACGGGGCTTTCGGGCCCGCCTACAGTTTCACCCCCCGAAAATCCGGCCTGAAGCCCCGCGGCGACCAGCCGAAGTCCCGCGCCGCGGGGCCGCCGTCGAAGATCAGGTCCTCGGCCATGCGCGCGCCCATGGCCGCCGTAGCGCCCGGCAGCAGCGGCCCGGCCAGTTCCAGCCCGAGCTTCCACAGGGCCGGCGGAACCGCCACCATCCGCGGCGGCTTGCCCAGGGCCTCGAAGATCCGCGCCGCCATGTCCCGATAGGCCAGGGTCTCGCCGCCGGGCAGGTCATAGGCCCGGTCGCGCGCGGCGGACGCATCTGCCGCCGCCAGCGCCCCCGCCGCCAGGTCGTCGGCGTGGACCGGCTGGCGCAGGCCCTCCCCGCGCCCGGCCAGGGGCAGCACCCCGAACCGGGCGATCAGCCGGGCCAGGCGAGTGACGTTGCCGTCGCGGCCCTCGGCGTAGATCAGGGTCGGCCGCAGGATGGTCCAGGCCGTCCCGGCCTTCTCGCAGGCGGCCATGGTCGCGGTCTCGCCCGCGGCCAACCGCCGCGCCACCGCCCGCTCGGACGGCGCCGGCGAGTCCTGCTTGGTGAAGCGGCTGGTCGAGGAGAAGGCTATCAACCGCTCCACGCCGCGGGCGCGCAGGACCGGGAGCAGCGGCGGGATCAGCCAGATCGGCATCAGGCTGAACACGGTCCTGGCCGCCGGCAGCCGCGAGGGCAGTTCGGGATCGGTGAGGTCGCCGCGCAGCCAGGTCACGCCAGAGACCGCTTCGACGGGCGGGTCGCGGCTCAACGCCACGGCCGCGGTCCCTGCCGCCGCCAGCCGGGGCAGCAGGAAGCGGCCGACCAGGCTCGTCGCCCCCAGCACCAGCACCGTTTCGTCCGTCCCCGTCGCGCCCATGGCCCGAGTGCTAGCGCCGCCCGCGCCTTAGCGCTAGGCAGGGCCTGCGCTTGCGGCTCGACCTTAACCATAGGCTAATGCCCGGCCCCGCGGCTCGACCCGCCGAACCCGAAGGAGCCTCATGGACACTGTCGTCACCGCCTCCGCCCATGCTGCGGCCCTGTGGGTGGGTCTTCACCTGCTGCTGCTGCTGGTGCTCTCGGTCCTGGTGGTGCGCCAGCGCCAGCGCCACCGGGTGATGATCGGCGACGAAGGCGTGCCCGAGCTGCTGCGCGCCCGCCGCGCCTTCGGCAACGCCACCGAATATGTCCCCGCCGGCATCGGCGCCCTGGCCATGATGGCCATCGTCGGCTCCCCTGCGCCGGTGGTGCACGGGGTCGGCCTGGTGCTGTTCGTCGGCCGGATCGCCCACGGCTGGGGCATCTCCACCAGCGCCGGACCGACCATAGGCCGCACCGTCGGCACCATCATGACCTGGCTGGCGTTCCTGTTTTCCGGGGCGCTGCTCCTCTTCTACGCCGTCTAGCCTTTCGCGCGGCTTGCCGCGCCGGGCGCGGCTGGCGATAAGCGGGCCGTTTCACGCAAAGGACGGCGGATGGACGAGGGCCTGCTGCACGACATGGTCGCCAGCGCATTGCGCGCCGGCGCCGACGCCGCCGAGGCGGTGACCGCCGACATCCGTTCCCTCTCGGTCAGCGTCCGCCTGGGCGATCTCGAGGAGGTCGAGCGCGAGGAGCGCACCGACCTGGGGTTGCGGGTGTTCGTCGGCCAGCGCCAGGCGGTAGTCTCCGGTTCGGACTTCTCGGCCGCGGCGCGGGCCCGGCTGGTGGAGCGGGCCGTGGCCATGGCCCGGCTGGCGCCCGAAGACCCCTATTGCGGCCTGGCCCCGGAAGACCGGCTGGCCCGCGGCCCCCTGCCCGAGCTCGAACTCTACGATCCGACCGAACAGTCTCCCGCGGCCCTCGAGCAGGCCGCCCAGGCCGCCGAGGCCGCCGCCCGCGCCGTCGAGGGCGTCTCCAACAGCGAAGGCGCCACCGCCGCCTGGTCCAGCGCCGGAGGGACCCTGGTCACCAGCGCCGGCTTCGTCGGGGCCCACCGGGCCACCGGCTTTTCCCTCTCGGCTTCGGCCATCGCCGGCGAGGGCGGGGGCATGGAGCGCGGCGGCGAAGGCCGCTCGACCCGTCACCTCGCCGACCTGCCCGGCCCGCAGGCGATCGGCGACCTCGCCGGCCGCCGCGCCGTCGCCCGCCTGGGCGCCCGCAAGATCGACAGCCGCACCGCCCCGGTCCTGTTCGAGAACCGGCTGGCGACTTCGCTGCTGTCGCCCCTGGTCGGCGCCATCGCCGGCTCCTCGGTGGCCCGCGGCGTCTCGTTCCTGAAGGACAAGCTGGGACAGCAAGTGTTCGCACCGGGCGTCCGCATCGACGACGACCCCCTGCGCATCCGCGGCCTGGGCTCGACGCCTTTCGACGACGAGGGGGTGGCGGTCGCGCGCCAGGACATCGTCGCCGACGGCGTGCTGCTCACCTGGCTCCTGAACACCGGCACCGCCAGGCAGCTCGGCATGCAGACCACCGGCCACGCGTCGCGCGGCCTGGCCGACGCGCCCGGCGTCTCGCCGCACAACCTGACCCTCCAGCCCGGACCCGCCTCGCCGGCCGAGCTGATGGCCGACCTCGGCGAGGGCCTGATGGTGACCTCGATGTTCGGGCCCTCGCTCAACCCCAACACCGGCGACTGGTCGGCCGGGGTGGCGGGCTTCTGGTTCGAAGGCGGCGCGCTGGCCTATCCGGTGGCCGAGATCACCGTGGCCGGCAACCTGATCGACATCTACGCCCGCCTGGTCCCGGCCTCGGACCTGGAGTTCCGCGGCGCCTCCAACGCCCCTTCCATCCTGGTCGACGGGCTGGCGGTGGCGGGGCGGTGACCGCCGACCTCGACCTCCTGCGCGACGTGGCCCACGAGGCCGGGCGCCTCGCGCTCAGCCTGCAGGAGGGCGAGCTCAAGATCACACGCAAGCCCGGCGGTTCGCCGGTCACCAACGCCGACCTGGCGGTGGACGACCTGATCAAGCGCCGGCTGCGCACCGCCCGGCCGGACTATGGCTGGCTGTCGGAGGAGACCGCCGACAACCCCGACCGGCTGACGGCCAAGCGCCTGTTCATGGTCGACCCGATCGACGGCACAGTCGCCTATATGAAGGGCCGACCCTGGTGGTCGGTCTCGGTGGCGGTGGTCGAGGACAGCCGCGCCCGATGCGGGGTCATCTACGCCGGTGGCCTGGAAGAGACCTACGAGGCCGAGCGCGGCGGCGGAGCCCGGCTCAACGGGGCGCGTATCCACGCCAGCGGCTGCGCCGACCTGAAGGCCTGCGCCATGCTGAGCCCCAAGGGAGCCTTCACCGACTGGGAATGGGCCGAGCCCTGGCCGGAGATGCGGGTGGAGAACCGCAACTCCATCGCCCTGCGCATGGCCCTGGTGGCCGCGGGGGCCTTCGACGCGGCGGTGGCCCTGTCGGAGAAGAGCGACTGGGACCTGGCCGCCGGCCTGGTGATCTGCGAGGAGGCCGGCGCGGTGGTGACCGACCACCAGGGCCGGCCGCTGCTGCTGAACAGCCCCGGCGCTCGGCACCCGAGCCTGGTCTGCGCCGGGCCGGCGCTTCATCCGTTGATCTTGCAGCGCACCGCGACTATCGACTTGCCGCCTGTCGTCGAATGAGAACCCCCATGTCCGAAGACCCCGCCAAGCCGCAACTGCTCCACCTCGTGTTCGGCGGCGAGATGAAGGACCTGAACGGGACCGAATTCCGCGACCTGGCCAAGGTCGATTTCGTCGGGGCCTATCCCGACTACGCTGCGGCGCGCATGGCCTGGAAGACCAAGGCCCAGTCCACCGTCGACAACGCCCTGATGCGCTACTTCATCATCCACGCGCACCGGCTGATGGATCCGACCGACGACGAGTAAGGGATTTTCGCGCCCCATTTTTAACCGTCATCCCCCGGCTTGCCCGGGGGATCCAAGCGAGGGCGGCGATTGAGCCGCTGTGGGCGGACAAATCCTCGACGGCGCTTGGATCCCCGGTTCGCGTCTTCGCGCGACCCGAGGATGACGGAAAGGTTGGGGTGAAGGCCCCTACTCCCGCCGCAGCAGCTTCTCCGTCAGCAGCGTCCCCCACCAGGCCGCCTGGAACTCGGCCTTGATCGCCTTAGGGTCGTAGTCGGGCCGCTGCACCCACTGCAGGAAGCTCAGGCCCGTCGGCTCGCCTTGGGCCAGGTAGCGCTCGAAGGCGTAGTCGATCACCCCGGTCTTGCCGTGGCGCACGTGCAGGTGGCGCAAGCTCAGCTCCTTCAGCGCCTCGCGGATCGGCAGGCCCAGGCGGAAATGGGCGTAGAGCACCCCCATCAATCCGGCCCGGTCCGCCCCGGACTTGCAGTGCATCACCGCCGGGTATTGCACCGTCTCGAACAGGGCCTTGGCCCCTTCGACCTGGTCTCGGGTCGGCGCCTCGCGCGAGGAGACCGGGAAGTCGACCAGGGTCAACCCCAGCCGCGCGCAGGCGTCCTTCTCCAGTTCGTAGAAGCCGGTGGCGTGGCCGCCGCCGCGCAGGTTGATCACCGTCCTGATCCCGCGGTCGCGCCACCAGCGCAACTGGAACGGCCAGGGCTGGTTGGCGCGCACCAGCTCGGGACTGACCCAGTGTGCGTTCTCGAAGCCCAGCCGCAGATAGGCGTGGTCCTGCACCAGATAGTCGAGATAGGCGCGCAGCCGTCCCGCGGGCGTTGAGAGGTCGAAGCGGGCCAAGCAGGCGTTTCCTAATCGCGACGGGGGGATAGGTAGGCTGACGCGCTGCTGCTGGGAAGACCGCTCATCTTGACAGAGCCGACCATTGCGCGGACCCCTGCCGCGATGACCGTCGCTCCCGAGACCCCGCTGACCGACCGCCAGGAGGCGGCCTCGTCGCGCGTGCTGATCGCGCGGGTGGCGCGCACCTACCTCAAGCCGCGCTGGAAGGGCTTGGCCGTGGCCGCCCTGATGGCCGCCCTGGTCGCCCTGTTCACCGCCGTGCTGGCCCGGCTGCTCGAGCCCGCCACCAACGGCATCTTCGGCCAGGAAAAGCCGGCGCGATTCCACCTCATCCCCCTGGCCATCGTCGCCGCCGCCCTGGTCCGGGGCCTGTGCCAGGCGATTCAGGCGACCCTGGTCAACCGCACCGGCCACCGCATCGTCGGCGACGTCCAGGTCGGGCTGTTCGAGCGGCTGATGCGGGCGGACCTGGCCCACCTTCGCGCCTCCCACACCGGCGGCTTCGTCTCGTCGATGCTGTACGACGCCGGCCTGATCCGCGAGGCGGCCACCAACGGGGTGATCAACTACGTCCAGCACGGCCTGACCGTGTTCGCCATGATCCTGGTGATGGCCTTCCTCGATCCCGTGCTGACCGGCATCGTCCTGGTCGCCGCGCCGGTGTCGACCGCGGTGATGCGCCGCTACGCCAAGCGCACGCGCAAGGCCGCCAAAGGGGCCATGCAGGAGACCTCCTCCCTTTCCACGGCGATGATGGAGGGGCTGGACGGGATCAAGATCGTCAAGATCAACAACCGCGAGGCCGAGGAGACCGCCCGCGTCGCCGCGGTGGTGGCGCGCCGCCAGCGCCACATCATCAAGGGCGCCAACGCCCGGGCCTACGCCGCCCCGGCCACCGAGACCCTGACCATGATGGTGACGGCGGCGGTGATCGCCTACGCCGGCTGGCGCTCCAGCAGCGGCGGCATGAACGGCGGCGAGTTCACCTCCTTTATCGCCTCGCTGGGCATAGCCTCCCAGTCCCTGCGCCAGCTCGCCAACATGCAGAGCGTGATGAGCGAAGGCCTGACCGCGGCCAAGCGCCTGTTCGCCGCCCTGGACGTGGAGCCGGAGGTGGGCGACAGCCCGGGGGCCCGGCCGCTCGAACCGGGCCGCGCCGACATCCGTTTCCAGAACGTCTCCTTCGCCTACGGCGACGGCGTCCGGGTCCTGGACGGGGTGGACCTGGAGGTGCGCGCCGGGGCAAGCACCGCCCTGGTGGGGCCATCGGGGGGCGGCAAGAGCAGCATCCTCAACCTGATCCCGCGGTTCTACGACGTCAGCGGCGGGCGGGTGAGCGTGGACGGGTCCGACGTGCGCGACGTCACCCTGCATTCCCTGCGCGAGCACATCGCCCTGGTCACCCAGGAGCCGTTCCTGTTCGACGACACCGTGCGCGCCAACATCGCGTACGCCCAGCCCGGGGCGCCGATGGAGGTGGTCGAGGCCGCCGCCCGCGCCGCGGCCGCCCACGACTTCATCCTCGCCCTGCCCGACGGCTACGAGACCGTGGTGGGCGAAGCCGGCGCGCGTCTGTCGGGGGGGCAGCGCCAGCGCATCGCCATCGCCCGCGCCTTCCTGAAGGACGCGCCGATCCTGCTGCTCGACGAGGCCACCAGCGCGCTCGACACCCATAGCGAGATCCAGGTCCAGGCGGCGCTGGACCGGCTGATGGCCGGGCGCACCACCCTGATGATCGCCCACCGCCTGTCGACCGTGCGCAACTGCGACCGCATCTATGTCATCGACCGCGGCCGAGTGGTCGAACAGGGCGACCACGAGAGCCTGCTGGCCTCCGGCGGCCTCTACAGCCGGCTGGCCCGGGCCCAGCACCTCGACTCCCCCCTGGCGATGGCGGCGGACGTCGGGCTGTGAAGCGATGGCTGCGCGCGCCGGCCGTCCAGGCGGTCCTGGGCCTGGTCCTTGCCGCCTATCTCAAGCTGGTCCTGGTCACGATGCGCTGGCGCGTCGAAGGCCGGGATATTCCCGAAGCGATCTGGGCCGAGGCCGGGCCGGTGATCGTCTGCTTCTGGCACGCCCGCATCGCCCTTTCGGCCGCCGCCTGGCCGATGGACCGGGTGCGGGCCGGGACCGCCCAGGCGCCACGGGCCCTGGTCTCCCTGTCCCCTGACGGCGCCTTCCTCGCCGCCGCCATCGCCTGGCTGGGGGTCCCGGCGATCCGCGGCTCGTCGACCAAGGCCTGGGACAAGGCCAAGCCCAAGGGCGGGGCCTGGGCCTTCCGCGAGGCCCTGCGCTGGCTGGACGGCGGCGGCGGGCTGGCGATCACCCCGGACGGCCCCCGCGGCCCGGCCGAACAGATGGCTCAAGGCGCGGCCCTGCTGGCCGCCCGGTCGGGGGCGCCGGTGCTGCTGCTGGGCCTGGCCTGCCGGCCCTGTTCGCGCCTGTCGAGCTGGGACCGCACCCTCCTGCCCCTGCCCTTCGGCCGCGGCGCCATGGTCTGGGACGGACCGGTCGCGGCCCCGGCCGGGGCCGACCGCGCCGCCCTCGACACCCTGAGGCTGGACCTCGAACGGCGGCTCAGCGCGGCCACGGCGCGGGCCGAGGCGATGCTGGCGTGAGCGGCCCGCCCCTCGGCCTCGCCCTCTACCGCGCCGCCACGGCGGCGTTGGAGCCGGTCGTCCCGGCCCTGCTTCGTTTCCGCGCCGCCCGCGGCAAGGAAGACCCCGCGCGGCTGGGCGAGCGCCTGGGCCGCGCCTCGGTCCCCCGTCCCCCCGGCCAATTGGCCTGGCTGCACGGCGCCAGCGTCGGCGAGACCCTGTCGCTCCTGCCCCTGGTCGAGGCCCTGCGCACCGCCCGCCCGTCCCTGTCGCTGCTGGTCACCTCCGGCACCGTGGCCTCTGCCGAGCTTATGGCGCGGCGCCTGCCGCCCGGCGTGATCCATCAGTTCGCCCCGGTCGACGTCCCGGCCGTCGCCCGGCGGTTCCTCGACCACTGGCGGCCGGACCTCGCGGTGTTCGTCGAGAGCGAGCTGTGGCCGAACCTGATGCTGGGGGCGCGCCGACGCGGGGCGGCGCTCGCCCTGCTGTCGGCCCGGCTGTCGGCCGCCAGCGTTTCGGGCTGGACCCGTGCGCCCGGGGCGGCCCGCACCCTGCTGTCGGCCTTCTCCCTGGTCATGGCCCAGGACGGACCCGCGGCGACACGCCTGTCGCGCCTGGGCGCCCGCGACGACGGCCGGCTGAACCTCAAGCTGGCCGGGGGACCTCTCCCCGCGGACGAGGCGGCGCTGGCCCGCGTCCGCGCCGCCGCCGCCGCTCATCCGATCCTCCTGGCCGCCTCGACCCATCCGGGCGAGGAGGAGATCGTCCTCGACGCCGTCGCCGGGCTCGCCGGCCGTCCCGGCCGTCTGCTCCTGGTGCTGGTTCCCCGCCACCCCGTCCGCGGGGAGGCGGTCGCGGCCCTGGCCGCGGGCCGTGGCTTCTCCGTCAGCCGCGACGGCGCCGGCCAGGCCTTCGACGGCAAGGCTAGTGTGCACGTCGCCGACACCCTGGGCGACCTGGGGCTGTGGCTGCGGGTCGCCCGGGCGGTGCTGGTCGGCGGCAGCCTCGTCCCGGGCCCGGGCGGCCACACTCCGCTGGAGCCCGCGCGGCTCGGGACGCCGATGATCAGCGGTCCTCATGTCGAGAACTGGTCAGAGGTCTACGGCCGGCTGGCCGGCGGTTTCATCCCGGTGGAGGACGCGGACGACCTGGCGGCGGCTTTCGCCTCCATCCTCGACGGCTCGGCCGTCGCTCGCGCCATGACCGAACAGGCGGAGGCGGTCGCGAACCAAGGCGAGGACATCCTCAAGACGGCCGTCGCCAAGCTGCTGGCGCTGGTCCCATGAAGCTCCCCACCCCCAACTGGTGGTATGTGCGCGCCGGTACTCGCGCACCCGTCGTCCGCGCCCTGCTGCGGCCGGTCTCCTGGGTCTGGGCCGCCGTCACCGCCCGCCGGATCGCGCGGACCGTGCCCTTCGACCCGGGCGTCCCGGTGATCTGCGTCGGCGGGCTGACCGTGGGCGGCGCCGGCAAGACCCCCGTGGCCCAGGCCCTGCTGCGGCGGCTGGCGGCCCAGGGAATCGCGGTGGCGGGGCTGAGCCGGGGCTACGGCGGCCGGCTCGCCGGGCCCGTCCGCGTCGATCCCGCCCTCCATACGGCCGCAGACGTCGGCGACGAGCCGCTGATGCTGGCGGCCGAGGCCCCGGTGTGGATATCCCGCGACCGCGCCGCCGGGGCCCGCGCCGCCGCGGCGGACGGCGCGCAGGTGCTGGTGCTGGACGACGGCCACCAGAACCCGAGCGTGCTCAAGACCCTGTCCCTGGTGGTGGTCGACGGCGAGACCCGCCGCGGCGAATGGCCGTTCGGCGACGGCGCGGTGTTCCCCTCCGGCCCGATGCGCGAGCCCCTGGCGGTCGGCCTGGCCCGCGCCGACGCCGTGATCGTGATGCTGCCCGCCGACCTGGAGGCGCCCGACCCGGAGCTCTTGGCCCTTTTCGCCGGCAAGACGGTGCTGATCGCCCGGCTGGAGTCCGTAGGCGCGCCGCCGCCGGGGCCCCAGGTCGCCTTCGCCGGCATCGCCAAGCCGTGGCGGTTCGAGCAGGCGCTCAAGGCCGCCAGCTGCGACATGGCCGATTTCGCCCCCCTGCCCGACCACGCGGCCTTCGACGAGCCGACCCTGACGTTCCTGGCCGACCGCGCCGAGGCGCTGGGCGCCGGCCTCGTCACCACCGAAAAGGACTGGGTCCGCCTGCCGCCGGCCTGGCGCGAACGGGTGGCCTGCTGGCCGGTGCGGGCCCGGTTCGAGGACGAGGGGATGCTCGACCACCTCCTCTTTCCCGTCATCCTCGGGCGAAGCGAAGCGTAGACCCGAGGACCCAGCCCCCGGGACGGCGCCGTTGCCCTGACCCGGCTTCAATCGAGGAGCTGCTGGGTTCTCGGGTCTGCGCCGCTCCGCGGCTCCGCCCGAGAATGACGATTATCTGGACAGCGCCCGCCAGCCGATGTCGGTGCGGTGGAAGCCCTCGGGCCAGTCGATCCTGGCCACCGCCGCATAGGCGCGCTCACGGGCCTCGGCCAGGGTCGCCCCGAGCGCGCAGACGTTCAGCACCCGCCCCCCCGTCGCCACCAGCATCCCGTCCGGCCGCAGGGCCGTGCCGGCGTGGAACACCGCCACCCCTTCGCCGAAATCCGCCCCGGCGCCGTAGATCACCGAGCCCTTCTGCGGCGCGTCGGGATAGCCGGGGGCGGCCAGCACCACGCAGATCGCCGCCTCGTCCTTCCAAACCGGCGGCGGTAGCCTCGCCAGTGTCCCGGTCGCCGCGGCGAGCAGATAGGGGACCAGGTCGCTGTCCAGCCGCAGCATCAGCACCTGGCATTCCGGGTCGCCGAAACGGGCGTTGAACTCGATTAGCTTGGGACCGTCACGAGTGGCCATCAGTTCGACGAAGAGCACGCCACGATAGGGTGCGCCGTCGGCGGCGATGCCGGCGAAGGCCGGTTCGACGAGGCGCGTGCGGGTCTGCTCGACCAGTTCGGACGTGAACACCGGCGCGGGGGAATAGGTCCCCATCCCGCCGGTATTGGGGCCCTGGTCCCCGTCGAAGGCTCGCTTGTGGTCTTGGGCCGAGCCAAACAGCATCGACGTGCGGCCGTCGCAGATCGCGAACAGGGAGCCGATCTCGCCTTCCAGGAATTCCTCGATCACCACCCGGGCGCCCGCCGCCCCGAACCGGCCGCCGAAGGCGTCGTCGATGGCCGCCACCGCCTCGGCCCGCTCCGGCGCGATCACCACGCCCTTGCCGGCCGCTAAGCCGTCGGCCTTGATCACATAGGGCGGGCTGAACCGATCGAGCGCAGCCTTCGCTTCGGCAGCAGATTCGCAAACGGCGTAGGCGGACGTAGGAAGGCCATAGCGATCGCAGAACGCCTTGGTGAACGCCTTCGACGACTCCAGCTGACCCGCCTGTGCGGTAGGTCCGAAACAGGCGATCCTGGCCGCCGCGAGGGCGTCGGCGAGCCCCGCCTCGACTGACGACTCCGGTCCGATCACCACCAAGTCTGCGGCGATCTCCTGCGCCAGCGAAACGAGGGCCGGCACCTCGAGGACGCCGACCTCGCGCAGCTCGCCCAGCGCCGCCATGCCCGGATTGCCCGGCGCGATCACCAGCCGCTTGAGCAGCGGCGACTGCGCGATCTTCCAGGCCAGGGCGTGTTCGCGCCCGCCCGAGCCCACCAGCAGGATGTTCATGGCGACCGCCTGTGCGGCGCCGGGCCTAAGTCCGTCAAGCCGCCCTCTGCCGCGACTCGCCGCCAGCCCCTATGTTGCCCCCATGACCGACGATGCCGAACCTGCGGGAATCGAGGGCAACGCCCGGGCCTATTCGGTCTCGGAGCTGGCTTTCGCCCTGAAGCGCACCCTGGAGGACGCCTACGGCTTCGTCCGTGTGCGCGGCGAGATATCCAAGGTCACCCGCCATGCGTCGGGCCACATCTACCTGGACATCAAGGACGAGAACGCCTGCATCGCCGCAGTGGTGTGGAAGGGCTCGGTGCGGGGGCTGAAGGCCCAGCCCGAGCAAGGGCTGGAGGTGATCGTCACCGGCCGCATCACCACCTACGCCCAGCGTTCCAGCTATCAGCTGATCGTCGAGACCATGGAGCACGCCGGCGTCGGCGCCCTGTTGGCCCAGCTCGAACGGCTGAAGGCGAAGCTGCAGGCCGAGGGCCTGTTCGAGGCCTCGCGCAAGCGGGCGCTGCCGGCCATGCCGCGGGTGATCGGCGTCATCACCAGCCCCACCGGCGCGGTGATCCGTGACATCCTCCACCGCATCCGCGACCGCTGGCCGGTCCATGTGCTGGTCTGGCCGGTCGTCGTCCAGGGGCCCGACGCCGCCGCGCAAGTGTCGGCGGCCATCCGCGGCTTCAACGCCATCGGCCACGGCCATCCGGTCCCCCGACCGGACCTCCTGATCGTCGCCCGCGGCGGCGGCTCCATCGAGGATCTGTGGGGCTTCAACGACGAGGTCCTGGCCCGCGCCGTGGTCGAGGGGACGATCCCGCTGATCTCGGCGGTGGGCCACGAGACCGACACCACCCTGATCGATTTCGTCTCCGACCGCCGCGCGCCCACCCCCACCGCCGCGGCCGAAATCGCCACCCCGGTCCTGGCCGACCTCAAGGCCCTGGTGCTCGACTTCGAGCGGCGGATGGCCCGTTGCACCCAGCACGCCCTGGAGACCCGCCGCTCGCGACTGGCCGCCGCACGCCTGCCGCGGGAAAGCGAGCTGCTTGGCCCGGCCTCGCAGCGGTTCGACCTCGCGGCCGGACGGCTGGCCGCCGCCCTGGAGCGCAACGTAGCCATCCATGAGCGGCAGCTGACCCGCGTATCCTCCCGCCTCGCCCCCGGCCTGCTCGACCGGCCTCGGCGGCTGAAGCAGGAGCGGCTGGCCGAACTGTCCGGCCGGCTGACCGCCGCGGTTGGCCGCGTCCGCGACCAGGCCGAGCGCCGCGCCCGCCTGCCCGAACTGGCGCGGCGGATGGATCAGGCGGTGGAGCGGCGGCTGGCCCGCGAGCGCGACCGCCTGGGGCGGATCGAACAGCTGCGGACCTCGCTCAACCCAGACCGGCCCCTGAGCCTCGGGTTCGCCCGCGTGCACCACGCGGACGGCGGCCTCGCCCGCCGGGCCGCCGACCTTTCCGCCGGCGAGGCGGTGCGCCTGACCTTCGCGGACGGCGACCGCCAGGCCGTGGTGGACGGGACGGCGCCGCCCAAGGCCGCCCGCGCGGCGAAGCCCCCGCCGGCAAGCCAGGGCTCGCTGTTCTGATTTTCGTCCACTCGTCCCCGCGGAGTTCAATTTCCCCGCGGTCCACGGTAGACTGCTCCGATGAACGCCCATGACCGCAACCTCGACGGCGAAGCCGTCGTCCACTACGGCGACGGCGAGTTCGTGCTGATCAAGCCGGGCCGGTTCGTGGTCTGCGCCGTCTCCGGCAAGCGGATCGAGCTCGAGACGCTGCGCTACTGGAGCCCGGGCCTGCAGGAGGCCTACGCCGGCCCTAAGGAGGCGCTGTCGCGGTGGCTCGAAAAGACCCCCAACATCTGAACCGGCGCGCGGTCGTCGGCCTGACGGCCGGCGGCCTGGCCGCAGCGGCGGCGGCACACGCCTTCGCCGCCTCCGCAGAGACTGGCTTCGTCTGGTCGGGACGGCCGGTGCAGGGCGGCTTCGTCATCGGCCGGACCGCGCCGCGGGCCACGGTGGCGGTGGACGGAGAGCCGGTGGGCCGGACGTCCGGGTCCGGACTGTTCGTGGTCGGCTTCGACCGCGACGCACCCGCCGTCGCCGAGATCGGGGCCGGCGCCGCCGAGCGGCGTTTCGTCATCGCGCCGGGCGTGTTCGACGTGCAGCGCATCGACGGCTTGCCCGAAGACCAGGTGACGCCGACCGACCCGGCCCTGCTGGAGCGCATCGCCCGCGAGGCCAGGCTCAAGGCCGCCGCCTTCGCCTCCATCGAAGACAGCGAGGATTTCCGCGACGGCTTTTCCATGCCGTTCCGGCCTACCCGCACCTCTTCCAGCTTCGGGGGCCAGCGGGTCCTCAACGGACGCCCGCAGACGCCGCACTACGGCGTCGACCTCGCCGCCCCTGTGGGCACGCCGATCCAGGCCCCCGCTCCGGGCCTGGTGGTGCTGGCCGAGCCGGCCCTGCACTTCGAGGGCGGCCTGACCCTGATCGACCATGGCCAAGGCCTGGTGGCCGCCTTCCTGCACCAGTCGCGCCAGATGGTCCGCGCCGGCGACCGGGTGACCCGCGGCCAGCCGATCGGCCTGGTGGGCCAGACCGGCCGGGCTACCGGTCCGCACCTGTGCTGGCGGCTGAAATGGCGGGGCCGCAACCTGGACCCGAGCCTTCTGGTGGACGTCTCCGCCCCCCTGGCCTGAGGGCTCACGCTTAACGGCGCGTAACGGTTTAGAAGCGAATTGGTGCGAGGTTGAGCGCACGGGCCCTCGCGTCGGGGGCCATTGCGCACGGCCGTCCGGGCTCGAGGGAAGGGATGTCTTCAGGTCTAGAATCGCTGCGCGTCCTGCTCGTCGACGACAATCAGCACATGCGTGCGATCGTCATGACGGTGCTCGGCGGCGTAGGCGTCGACCAGATCCGCGAGACCCGCGACGGCGCCGAGGCGCTGGCCGCCCTGCGCGAATGGCCGGCCGACCTGGCCATCGTCGATTTCCAGATGTTCCCGCTGGACGGGGTCGAATTCACCCGGATGGTCCGCAACGCGCCGGACAGCCGCAACCCCTACCTGCCGATCATCATGATGACCGGCCACTCCGAGCGCTACCGGGTGATGGACGCCCGCGACGCCGGCGTCACCGAGTTCGTGGCCAAGCCCCTGACCGCCAAGGCGGTGCTGGAGCGGATCCACGCGGTGATCTACCGCCCGCGGCCGTTCGTCCGCACCGCCGACTATTTCGGCCCCGATCGTCGGCGCAAGGACGATCCCGGCTTCGCCGGCCCCTGGCGCCGGTCCACCGACCCGGGCGCACAGAACAAGGCCACAGGCTAGGCCTTCCCCCGCTCCGACGCCGCCAGCTCGGCATAGGCCGTCGCCGGCCAGCGCTTGTGGACCCAGAACCATTCCGCCGGACGCTCGCGCACCCGCGCCTCGACGAAGGCGTTGACCTTCTCCACCCCGGCCTGCAGGTCGCGGGCCCGGTCGCCGCTGCGCTCCAGCGGGATCGGCTCGTGCACCACCACCTTGAACCGCGCGCCGCGGGTCCGCTGCACCGACATCGGCTGCAGCGACGCCCCGTATTTCAGCGCCAGCCGCGTCGGGCCGCTGGCGGTGTGGACCGGCCGGTCGAAGAAGGGGGCCTCCAGCCCGCCGTTGAACTTCTGGTCGTTCATCAGCGCCACCGATTCCCCACGGCCCATGGCGGTCAGCAGCTCGCGCGAGCCCTCCCCGCCCTTGGGCGCGAACAGCCGCACGCCGTAGCGGGCCCGCCGTTCCTTGATGCGGCGGTCGACATAGGGGTTGTTGGCCGCCCGGTAGGTGATCTGGCAGACGATCCCCGCCTCCAGGATGGCGATCGGCATCACCTCCCAGTTGGAGAAGTGGCCGGAGACGAACACCACCGGCGTTCCGCCGCGGGCGATCTCGTCCAGCCGCTCGGCCCCCTCCACCTCGACCCGCCCGGACGCCCGGGTCAGCCGGTCGGTCATGGGAAATTCGAAGAAGGCGCGGCCCAGGTTCGACCACTGCTCGGCCAGCAGCGCCTCGCGCTCGGCGTCGCTCCAGTCGGGGAAGGCCAGGCGGACGTTGCGCTCGGCGATCCGGTGCGAGCTTGAAAGCGGCCCCAGGGCCTTGAACAGGGCCGCGCCCAGGCCCGAGGCCCAGTCGGTGGGGAGCAGGCGCAGGGCCGCGCTGGCCAGATCGAAGCCGAAGGCCTCGATCCGCCAGGTCAGGTCGCGCATCGGGCCGGGCGGCTTGCTCATCGGCCGATGCTTTACGGCAGGCGGCGCTCGCCACGCAACGCGGGCGCGCTTAAGAGGGCTCCGCTCGCAGAGGGAGGCGCCCATGGCCGACGACATCACCATCTTTCACAACCCGGCCTGCAGCACCTCGCGCAAGGTGCTGGAGGCCATCCGCGCCGCCGGGCGCGAGCCCAGGGTGGTCGACTACCTGAAGACCGGCTGGACCGCGCCCCAGCTCAAGGCCCTGTTCGCCAAGATGGGCGTGGCGGCTCGCGAGGCCCTGCGGACCCGCAACACCCAGGCCCACGCCCTGGGCCTGACCACAGCCGACGACGACAAGGTCATCGCCGCCATGGTCGCCGACCCGGTGCTGGTGGAGCGGCCGATCATCGAGACGCCCAAGGCGGCCAGGCTGTGCCGCCCGGTCGAGACGGTGAACGCGCTGCTTTAAGGCCCCACCCACTTTTCCGTCGTCCTCCGGCCGCGCGAAGACGCGGTCCGGGGGATCCGAGCAAGAGGGGGTTATCGCCGCCGCGCCAGCTTCCGCAAACCTCGCTTGGGTCCCCCGGATCGCGCTAACGCGCGACCGGAGGATGACGGGATTTGGATAGGCTGCGTCGCGCTACCACACCCCGATCTTCTCGGCCTCGGCGTGGCTGATCGGGTGGTGGGCCTTGGCGTGGTCGTCCTCGGCCAGGAACCGCGCCGCCTCCAGGGCCGCCATGCAGCCCATGCCCGCCGCCGTCACCGCCTGGCGGTAGATGGCGTCGCAGACGTCACCCGCGGCATAGACCCCGGGGATGGCGGTCGAGGCCGTTCCGGGCTTGACCCGGAGGTAGCCCCCCGCGTCCGTGGCCAGCTGGCCGGCGAACAGCTCCGAGGCCGGGGCATGGCCGATGGCCACGAACAGGCCGTCGATGGGCAGGTCGGTGAGCGCGCCGGTCTTGACGTTCTTCAGCCGCACCCCCGTCACGCCCGAGGGGCTGTCCTGGCCCAGCACCTCCTCGACCCCGGTGTCCCAGATCACCTCGATCTTCGGGTTGGCGAACAGCCGCTCCTGAAGGATCTTCTCCGAGCGCAGCTCGTCGCGGCGGTGGACCAGCACCACCTTGGCGGCGAAGCTGGTGAGGAACAGGGCCTCCTCCACCGCGGTGTTGCCCCCGCCGACGACGGCGACGGTCTTGCCGCGATAGAAGAAGCCGTCGCAGGTGGCGCAGGCCGAAACCCCGAAGCCGCGGTAGCGCTGTTCGCTCTCCAGCCCCAACCACTTGGCCTGGGCCCCGGTGGAGATGATCACCGTCTCGGCCAGATAGACGTCGCCGCTGTCGCAGGTCAGGCGGAACGGTCGGCTCGACAGGTCGGCGGCGACGACGCTGTCGTTGACGAACTCGGTCCCGACATGCTCGGCCTGGGCCTTCATCTGGTCCATCAGCCAGGGGCCCTGGATCACCTCGGCGAAGCCCGGATAGTTCTCCACATCGGTGGTGATGGTGAGCTGGCCGCCCGGCTGTATGCCCGAGATCAGCACCGGCTCCAGCAGGGCCCGCGCGGCGTAGATGGCGGCGGTGTAGCCGGCCGGGCCGGAGCCGATGATGGCGACGCGGACGGTGCGGGGTTCGGACATGTCGGGGCTTTCGGAGCGGTCTGGACGGATCGGGCTTTATGTAGGCGTGATTCCCGCCGCCCGCGAGAGAGCGGCGCAAGGACCGGGAGAACGAACGATGGATCGCAAGGCGCTGCAGGTCGCGGCCGTGACGGGCGCCGTCGCCCAGGTCCTGCTGGTGCTCGCCGGCCACTTCGTCGTCTTCATCGCCGACAACCTGTTCGCACTCGGAGGCTTGGCCATCGCCGCGGCGGCCGGGGTGATCTATGCCCGGCGGGCGGCCCCGGGCCCGATCCTTCTGGGCGGCGCCGTAGCCGGCGGCCTGGGCGCGGCGGTCGGAATCGCCCTCTCCGCCCTGCTCGGCGACGTGCCATGGAGCCTGATCCTCCTCGGCGGCCTGGCCGGCGCGGTCGCCGGCGCGGCGGGGGCGGGCGTCCGGCGCGCGCTCTCGCAGCGAAGGCCGGGCCGGGCCTCGCCCAAGCCCTGACGGATTGCGCGCTCGCGCCCGCACTGGTAGCGAGGCGTCCAGGCGGCCTTCAGGTTGTGACCTGCGGGCGGATGAAGACAGGCGGATTATGCGCGCGCCCACCCCCTCGCCCCGTCCAGCCGACGGTCGCACCAGCCTGTTCTGGGATATGCTGACCTTCGATCGGCTGATGACCGGGCCGGTCATCCACCTGATCTACTGGTGCGGCCTGGGTCTGGTCGCGCTCTTCGGCTTCACCGTGATCGGGGCCGCCGTCGGCGTGGCGATCCGCGGCGGCAGCCTGGAAGGCGCACTCCTGGCCATTCCGGTCCTGGTCGCGGGTTTCCTGGTGATCGGGGCGCTGGTGCTGCTGTGGCGCGGGGCCTGCGAGTTCTACATGGCCATCTTCCGCATCGCCGAGGACTTGCGGGTCCTGCGCGGAGTGGCCGAGCGCCGGGCCGCCAACGCCGCGCGCCCGCGCGCCACGACCGCACCGCCGACCAGGCCCGTCGCTTAGCTCCCTTCGACGACGTTCATCCTGTCGGGAAGAGCGGGCGTTGTCCTACTTCCGCCCCCGGCGCTGCGCCGCCATCTCGTCCAGGGCGACGGTTTCGCGGCGGGCGGTCTCCTTGGCCTCGGCCAGGCGCGCGGTCTCGGCGACGTGCTCGACCTTCTTCAGCTCCTCGAAGGCGCGGTTCAGGGCGTCGCGGGCGCCCTGCTCCTCCTGCTCCACCGCCGCCAGTTCCGCCAGGGCGCGGGCCTTGCGCACCTTCCAGCCCTCCCGGAAGCCGATCAGGTACCAGCCGGCGTCGGCGTCGCCGTGGCTATAGGTCGTCTCGGTGATCGCTTCCTGCGCCAGCCGCACCAGGGCGGCCTCGCAGGCGATCCGGCGGGCGGAGATCTCGGCGATCCGGCGACGCAGGCCCTCGATCTCGTGCTCGGCGATGCGAATCAGCGATCCGGTCCACTTCATGCGGGCGCGCCGGCGTCGAGGATGGTCTCCAGCCGGGCGAAGGACAGGGCCAGGGGCGAGGCGTCGTCCTTGTCCTGGCGCAGGAAGCCTTCCAGCTCGGGGTTGAGCACGATGGCCCGGTCGATGATCGGGTCGGAACCCGCACGGTAGGCGCCGATGCGGATCAGCTCCTCCATGTTGGCGTAGGCGGCCAGGGCCTGGCGCGCCTTCATGGTGATCTCGCGCTCCGGCGGGGTCTGGCAGGCCGGCATGGTACGGCTGATCGACTTCAGCACGTTGATCGCCGGAAAGCGGCCGCGCTCGGCGATGGCCCGCTCCATGACGATGTGGCCGTCCAGGATGCCGCGCACGGCGTCGGCGATCGGCTCGTTGTGGTCGTCCCCGTCCACCAGCACGGTGAACATGGCCGTGATCGGCCCGGCCTGGGTGCCGTCGGGGCGGATCGGGCCGGGGCCCGCCCGCTCCAGCAGCTTGGGCAGTTCGGTGAATACGGTGGGGGTGTAGCCCTTGGTGGTCGGCGGCTCGCCCGCGGCCAGGCCGATCTCGCGTTGGGCCATGGCGAAGCGGGTGACGCTGTCCATCAGCATCAGCACCTCCTGGTCCTGGTCGCGCAGGTACTCGGCCAGGGCCATGGTCAGGAAGGCGGCCTGGCGGCGCTTCAGGGCCGGCTCGTCGGAGGTGGCGACCACGACGATGGCGCGGGCCAGACCCTCCTCGCCCAGGGTCTCCTCGATGAATTCGCGGACCTCGCGGCCCCGTTCGCCGATCAGCCCCACCACCACCGCGTCGCAATCGGCGTTGCGGGCCAGCATCGACAGCAGCACCGACTTGCCGACCCCCGAGCCGGCGAACACCCCCAGGCGCTGGCCGCGGCAGCAGGTTGTGAAGACGTCCATCGAGCGGACGCCCAGGTCCAGCCGCTCGCCGACGCGGCCACGAGCGTGGGCGGCCGGCGGGGCGCTGCGGAGGGGATAGGCCACCGGGCCCTGCGGCAAAGGGCCCTTGCCGTCGATCGGCTCGCCGAAAGCGTCCACCACCCGGCCGCGCCAGGCCAGGGTCGGACGGACCGCCGAGCCCTCCGGGGCGATGCGAATCTCCGCGCCGGGCGCCACGCCTTCCACCGACCCGAACGGCATCAGCAGGGCGCGGGTGTCGCGAAAGCCCACCACCTCCACCGGCAGAGGCGGCTCGCCCAGGCGCAGGATGTCGGCCCGCGCCCCGATCGGCAGGCGCGTCAAACCGCCGCGCGCCTCGATCAGGAGCCCGTTGATGGCGGCCACGCGGCCCGAAACGGTGAGGGGATCGATGCGCTCGACGGCGGCGATCAGGCTTTGCATGGCCCTACAATGACCGGGGGCCTTTAACCATGAATGAAGCGCTATTCTCCTCGGCGGCGAAGCAGCCTAGGCATTCCGCACGGTGCGTCGGTTAATGAGCCTGCGGACCGGATTTCCTCGGATTCCAAATCCTTAATGGCGGCGCTTGCGACGCGACTCCAAATCGTCCTACGATTCGTGAAGCCGCCGTTGAGGATTAACCACTCTTAAGTACTCGGCACATAACGTCGCCGAGAGAAGGACGGGGATTCCGCGGCTTATGGCGGTTGTCTGCGTCCCGCGACGTTCGCGAGGCCGGGAGGGGCTGATGCGTGTTTTGTTGATCGAAGACGATAGCGCTACAGCGCAGAGCATCGAGTTGATGCTCAAGTCTGAAGGCTTCAACGTCTATACGACCGACCTCGGTGAAGAGGGCGTCGATCTCGGCAAGATCTATGATTACGACCTGATCCTGCTGGACCTGAACCTGCCGGACATGTCGGGTCTCGACGTGCTGCGCCAGCTTCGGGTGGCCAAGATCAACACCCCGATCATGATCCTGTCCGGCACGGCGGAGATCGACACCAAGGTCAAATCGTTCGGCGGCGGCGCCGACGACTACATGACCAAGCCGTTCCACAAGGACGAGCTGGTCGCCCGCATCCATGCGGTGGTGCGCCGCTCCAAGGGTCACGCCCAGTCGGTGATCAAGACCGGCGACATCACCGTCAACCTCGACGCCAAGACCGTCGAAGTGAACGGGATGCGGGTCCACCTGACCGGCAAGGAATACCAGATGCTGGAGCTGCTCTCGCTCCGCAAGGGCACCACCCTGACCAAGGAGATGTTCCTGAACCATCTCTACGGCGGCATGGACGAGCCCGAGCTGAAGATCATCGACGTGTTCATCTGCAAGCTTCGCAAGAAGCTGGCGGCGGCCACCCACGGCAAGCACTACATCGAGACGGTCTGGGGCCGCGGCTACGTCCTGCGCGACCCGTCGGAGGCCGTCGTCGCCGCCTAAGGCGCGAAATCGACAGGGATTTCGAAGGGGCGGCGGGTTCACTCGCCGCCCTTTTCGTTTGGGCGGGCGCTGCGACCCGCCGTGAAACGCCGGGCGAGACGTGCGGGGCGGCTTAGCCGATAATCGATTGATTCGAAGGCCTTCAAAGGACCCCCCAGGCCGATGCGGAAGGCAGTCTGGGCGCTGCTCGCCAGCGCCTACATCTTGATCGCACTCACCGTCGCCGCCTTGTTCTGGCGCGCCGGGGCCGGCTGGGCCGTGGGCGCCAGCGTCCTCATCGGAACCCTGGCCCTGACTTTCACCGTCCACGGCATGGTCGGCCGGGCCCTCCAGGCGACCGCCTTCCGTCGCGACCTCGAGGCCATTCGCCAGGCCCACCGGCTGCTGGCCGACCAGCTCGAGGGCGCCGAGGCGGCCTTTGCGGGGCTTTCCGGCTCGCTGCAGGAGCAGGCCGCCAGCGCCACCTCCGAACTCGCCACCGAGGTCCGCATGTTGGAGGGCCTGGTCGAGCGGATGGGCGCCAACCTGGAGACCCGCCTGTTCACCGAACGCGCCGGCGGCGGCGCGCCCCACGTCGAGCGACGGGACCGCAAGAGCGCCGAGTTGCTGCACACGGTGCGCGAGGCCCTGGCCGACGGCCGGGTCGACCTCTACCTGCAGCCGGTGGTCAGCCTGCCGCAGCGGCGCACGGTGTTCTACGAAAGCTTCTCGCGCCTGCGCGACGAGACCGGCCGCATCCTGATGCCGGCGGAATACCTGGCCGTCGCCGAGCCGGAAGGCCTGGTGCCGGCCATCGACAACCTGCTCTTGTTCCGCTGCGTCCAGATCGTCCGGCGCCTGGCCAAGCAGGACCGAAAGATCGGCATCTTCTGCAACATCTCCCTGGCCAGCCTGGGGGACGAGAGCTTCTTCCCCCAGTTCCTCGACTTCCTGGCCCAGAACCGCGACCTCTCCGGCGCCCTGATCTTCGAACTCGGCCAAGCGGCGTTCGAGGAGCGCGGCGGCATCGAAGCCCGCAACATGGCCAAGCTGGCCGACCTCGGCTTCCGCTTCTCCATCGACAAGGTCACCGACCTCGAACTCGACTACCAGGACCTGGCCCGGGCGGATGTGAAGTTCCTCAAGGTCTCCGCCGAAGTGCTGCTGTCGCAGGTGCTGGAGGTCGAAGGGCGGATGGCGATGAAGTCCATGCGCGACCTGCAGGCGGCCGACTTCTCCTCCCTGACCCGCCGATACGGGGTGGAGGTCGTGGCCGAGAAGATCGAGGCCGAGCGCCAGGTGATCGACGTCCTGGAGCTCGACATCTCCTACGGCCAGGGACACCTGTTCGGCGAGCCCCGGGCCATCCGCGAGGCGGTGCTGGCCGAGACCGCGCCGCCGGCGGACTTCATGCACGGCGCGCTTACCCGCCGGCGCGCCGGCGGGCGGGTGTAGGCTTGGCGCGCCGGCGGCGGGCTAGCGCCCGCTGACCTTGCGGCCGATCGCCACCCCGGCGATCAGGAACAGGGCGCAGGCGGCCAGGAACAGGAAGAACAGGATCTTGGCGATGGCCGCGGCGGCGCCGGCGGCGCCGGCGAAACCGAGCCACCCGGCGATCACGGCCACGACGGCGAAAATCAGGGCCCACTTCAGCATGGCGGGAATCCTCTAAGGTCAAGCTTGTGGGGACAACGCCGCCGGTGGGTGGGCGTTCCCCTCGTCGGGTCTGCGGCGCTTCGAACCTCCGCCCGAGGATGACCGCCCCATTGGAACATTGACCGACGCCCCCCACGCCGTTAGCCCGGCCCCATGTCCGCCCCCCGCCTGATCGCCGGCCTCGCCGAGGTCGCCTCCGCCTACGACGCCGTCCTGTGCGACGTGTGGGGGGTGATCCACAACGGCCGCGAAAGCTTCCCCGAGGCGTGCGAGGCCTTGGTCCGGTTCAACCGCGAGCATGGCCCGGTGGTGCTCTTGTCCAACGCGCCGCGCCCGGCCCACGCGGTGAAGGCGCAGCTTCGCGGCGTCGGCGTGCCCGACGCCGCCTGGGCCGATTTCGTCACGTCCGGGGACGCCACCCGCGTCGAGCTCGCCGCCCGGGCGCCGGGGCCGGTCTGGGCGGTCGGCCCGGCCCGCGACGCGCCTCTGTACGAGGGCGTCGGCGTCGAATTCACCGAAACTCCCGAGGCGGCGGCCTTCGTCGCCTGCACCGGCCCGTTCGACGACGAGAAGGACGAGCCGGAGGACTACCGCGACCGCTTCGAGGTCTGCGTCGGCCGCGGCCTGACCATGATCTGCGCCAATCCGGACCTCTTGGTCCGGCGCGGCGACAAGATGATCTACTGCGGCGGGGCCCTGGCGCAGCTCTACGCGACGATGGGCGGGGCGGTGGTGATGGCCGGCAAGCCCCACGCGGCGGTTTACCGCTGCGCCTTGGAGGCGGTGGACCGCGCCGCGGGACGCGCTATCGACCCGGCGCGGGTGTTGGCGATCGGCGACGGCCTGGCCACCGACGTGAAGGGCGCAAACGCCCAGGGGCTGGACTGCCTTTTCGTCGGCGCGGGGATCGATGCGGCCGAGACCCTGGGCCGCGACGGGCTGATCGATCCGGTTCGGCTGGAGGCCCTGCTTATCCGCGAGGGCGCGACCGCGAAGTATGCGATGGCGGATTTGCGGTGGTGAGGGCCCGAAACCCTCGCCCTTAGAACTCGCCCAGGACCGCGACGATCTTCTGCTTCAGGGTCTGGGCGTTGAAGGGCTTGACGATGTAGTTGTTCACGCCGGCCCGTTTGGCGGCCACGACGTTCTCGGTCTTGGATTCGGCGGTGACCATGATGAAGGGCGTGCCCTTCAGGCCTTGGTCGCCGCGCACCTTGGCCAGCAGGTCCAGCCCGCTCATCGGCTCCATGTTCCAGTCGGAAATGACGAGGCTGAAGCGGTGCTCGGCCATCTTGGCGAACGCTTCTTCCCCTGAAACAACTCCATGCACATCGGTGAAACCGAGCGACTTCAAGAGGTTCTGGATGATCCGAACCATGGTCTTGTAGTCGTCGACCACCAGGACGGGCATGGACAGATCGACGGCCATGTCGCACTCCGGCGCAGATAGAACTGGATACGAAGGCTCGCCTCGCACCCGCCGTGTCGGCAAGGTAAGGGAGTCCGGATAAGATCGGGTAAAGATGGGCGAACACGTAATGGGAACGGCGGGGGCGGGGCGCTTTCTCGAGGACCTGGCGGTCGGCGACAGCGCCGAGCGCACTATCGTCATCCAGGAGGCCGATATCGCCGCCTTCGCCGTCCTGTCGGGCGACCACAATCCGGTCCACCTCGACCACGACTATGCCGAAACCACGGTGTTCAAGAGCCGCATCGCCCACGGCATGATGTCGGCGGCCTACATCTCCGCCGTCCTGGGGACCGAACTGCCCGGCCCGGGGGCGATCTACCTCTCCCAGACCCTGGAGTTCCTGCGCCCGGTGCGTATCGGCGACGCCCTGACCACCCGGGTAGAGGTCAAGGCGATCGACGCCGCCACCGGCCGGGTGACCCTGTCCACGGCCTGCTCGCTGGGCCGCCGCGCCGCCGTCCGGGGCCAGGCCGAGGTCCAGGTCCCGCGGCGGACGCCGGGTTCCGGAGCCGCCTGACCGTGCCCCTTCATGTGTTCGAGGACTGGCAGGAGCTGCCCGACTCCGCCCGGGGCGGCGCCCTGGCGCTGGGGGCCTTCGACGGGGTCCACCGCGGCCACCGCGCCGTGATCGCCGGCGCCGCGGAGGCCGCCCGGCGTCTGGGCGCCCCGCTGGGAGTGGTCACCTTCGACCCCCATCCGCAGCGCTGGTTCATGCCGCAGGCCGAGCCCTTCCTCCTGACCACCCCGGCCCAGCAGGCCCGCGCCCTGGCCGACCTGGGGGTCGAGCATCTCTACCGCCTGCCTTTCGACGCCGAGATGGCCGAGCTGTCGGACGCCGATTTCGCCCGTCGCGTCCTGGGCGCGGGCCTGGGCGCGCGCCACGTCGCCACCGGCCCGGACTTCACCTTCGGCAAGGGGCGCGCCGGCGACCCGAAGGCGCTGCGGGCCTTCGGCGAGCGGCTGGGCTTCGGCGTCTCGACCGCCCCCCTGGTGCACGACGACGGGACCAAGTGCTCATCCACCGCCATCCGCGAGGCGCTGAGGGTCTCGCGCCCCGAGCGGGCGGCCGCCATGCTGGGCCGGCCCTTCGCCATCGAAGGGGTGGTGGTCCACGGCGACCACCTGGGCCGCACCCTGGGCTTTCCCACCGCCAACGTCGGCCTGGGCGACTACGTCCGGCCCACCCCGGGCATCTACGCCGGCCGCACCCGCCTGTCGGACGGCCGCGAGATTCCCGGCGTCGCCTATATCGGCCGCCGCCCCACCGTGGACGGGATCGACGAGCGGCTGGAGGTCAACCTGTTCGACTTCGACGAGGACCTCTACGGCCAGACCCTGGAGACCGACCTGGTCGCCTTCGTCCGCGGCGACGAGAAGTTCGACGGCCTCGACGCCCTGAAGGCCCAGATCGCCGCCGACTGCGACGCCGCGCGCGCGATCCTGATGCCGGCGTTTTGAGGCGTCCCGCTTCCCGCCCGCCCCGGCCTCTGTTACATCCGCGCCCCATGCGCACCCTTCGCCTGCCCACGTTCCGAATTAGCCGCCCGGCGTGACGCCGACGGGCAGCTAGCTCACGCGTTCGCGCCGGGACCGTCCTCCCGCACCGTTCTCCAGGCGAACCCAGGCCAGTGATGCCCGACCAGACCACCGACGCCCTTCCCACCGAACAAGCTGGCGGCCGCGACTACCGCGACACCGTCTTCCTGCCCCAGACCGGCTTCCCCATGCGCGCCGGCCTGCCGCAGAAGGAGCCCGAGATCCTGGGCCAGTGGGCGGCGGGCGACCTGTACGGGTCCCTGCGCGCCGCCCGCCAGGCCGCCGGCGCGCCGCTCTATGTGCTGCACGACGGCCCGCCCTACGCCAACGGCGCCATCCACATCGGCCACGCGCTGAACAAGATCCTCAAGGACTTCGTGGTCCGCTCGCGCTTCGCCCTCGGCTACGACGTCGACTACACCCCGGGCTGGGATTGCCACGGCCTGCCGATCGAGTGGAAGATCGAGGAGGAGTTCCGCGGGAAGGGCCGCCGCAAGGACGAGGTGTCCAAGGCCGAGTTCCGCAAGGAATGCAGGGCCTACGCCGGCCGCTGGATCGAGGCGCAGAAGACCGAGTTCAAGCGCCTGGGCGTGCTGGGGAACTGGGACGACCGCTACGCCACCATGGACTACGGCTCCGAGGCCGCCATCGTCGCGGAGTTCCACAAGTTCCTGATGTCGGGCCAGCTCTACCGCGGCTCCAAGCCGGTGATGTGGAGCCCGGTCGAGCGCACGGCCCTGGCCGACGCCGAGGTCGAGTACCACGACCACGTCTCGCCCACGGTGTGGGTGAAGTTTCCGGTCACGGCCGGCGATCTCGTCGGCGCCGCAGTGGTGATCTGGACCACCACGCCGTGGACCCTGCCGGCCAACCGCGCCATCTCGTTCGGGCCGGAGATCGAGTACGGCCTCTATGAGGTGTCGGCGCTCAAGGCCGGGCTGGAGTTCGAGCCCTGGGCCAAGGTCGGCGAGCGGGTCGTCCTGGCCGACACCCTGGCCGAGGGCGTGTTCGCCGCCGCGAATGTCGAGGCCTGGACCCGCGTCCGCGGCGTCGAGGCGGCCGAGCTCGCCGTCCTGCAGGTCTCCCATCCGCTGGCCGCCCTCGACCCCGGCTACGGCTTCGACGTGCCGATGCTCTCGGGCGAGCACGTCACCGACGACACCGGCACGGGCTTCGTCCACACCGCCCCGGGCCACGGCCAGGACGACTACGAGGTCTGGCTGAAGTCGGGCCGCTCCCGCGCCGACATCCCCGACACCGTCGACCC
This sequence comes from Caulobacteraceae bacterium, assembly GCA_035493215.1. Taxonomy (GTDB): domain Bacteria; phylum Pseudomonadota; class Alphaproteobacteria; order Caulobacterales; family Caulobacteraceae; genus NCED01. Next base: position 41,759 of record DATJIO010000053.1, on the reverse strand, counting down.
CGACGGCGCCTACTATCCGCACGTCCCCCTGTTCGGCGGCCTGAAGGTCATGGAGACCGAGGGCAAGAAGGCCGGCAAGTTCGGCGAGGCCAACAAGGCGGTCATGGACCGGCTGATCGAGGCCGGGAACCTGCTCGCCCGCGGCCGGATGGAGCACAGCTACCCGCACTCCTGGCGCTCCAAGGCCCCGGTGATCTTCCGCAACACCCCGCAGTGGTTCATCCGCATGGATGAAAAGCTCGCCGACGGACGCACCCTGCGCGAGACGGCGCTGGCCGCCATCGACGCCACCGACTTCTATCCGGCCACGGGCCGCACCCGCATCCGCTCCATGGTCGAGGGCCGGCCCGACTGGCTGATCTCGCGCCAGCGGGCCTGGGGCACGCCGCTGGCCATGTTCGTCGACAAGAAAACCGGCGAGCCCCTGCGCGACGAGGCCGTCAACGCCCGCATCCTGACGGCCATCGCCGACGAGGGCGCCGACGCCTGGTTCACCCGCGATCCGCAGGAATTCCTCGGCAATGACCGCCAGGCCGAGGACTACGAGCAGATCACCGACATCCTCGACGTCTGGTTCGACAGCGGCTCGACCCACGCCTTCGTGCTGGAGGACCGCCCCGACAGCAAATGGCCCGCCGACCTCTATCTCGAAGGCTCCGACCAGGCCCGGGGCTGGTTCCAGTCGTCGCTGCTGGAAAGCTGCGCCACCCGCGGCCGGGCGCCCTACGATGGGGTCCTGACTCACGGCTTCGTGCTCGACGAGCACGGGGAGAAGATGTCCAAGTCCAAGGGCAACACCACCGAGCCCCAGGCCGTCACCAAGGACAGCGGCGCCGAGATCCTGCGCCTGTGGGTCGCCAACAGCGACTATTCCGAGGACCTGAGGATCGGCAAGGCCATCCTCCAGACCACCATCGACAGCTACCGCAAGCTGAGGAACACCCTGCGCTACATGCTGGGCGCCCTCGACGGCTTCTCCGAGGCCGAGCGGGTCGGCGTCGAGGCCATGCCGCCGCTGGAGCGCTACGTCCTGCACCGGTTGTGGATGCTGGACGGCCAGGTCCGCGCCGCCTATGAGCAGCACCGCTACGACGAGGTGTGGCGCCCGGTGTCGGACTTCTGCGCCCAGGAGCTGTCGGCGCTCTATTTCGACGTGCGCAAGGACGCGCTGTACTGCGACGCGCCCTCGTCGATGCGCCGCCGGGCCTGCCGCACCGTGCTGGACCTCGCCTTCGAGCGGCTGACGGCGTGGCTGTCGCCCCTGGCGGTGTTCACCACCGAAGAGGCCTGGGCCAGCCGCTTCCCCGGGGCCGGCTCCAACGCCCTGCGCGTGTTTCCCGACACGCCGGACGCGTGGCGCGACGACGACGAGGCGGCGCGCTGGGCCAAGGTGCAGTCGGTCCTGGCCGTGGTCACCGGCGCGCTGGAGGTCGAGCGCCGCGAGAAGCGGATCGGATCGGCGCTGGAGGCCGCGCCCGAGGTCGACGTCACCGAGCCCGCCCTCTACGCCGCCTTCGACGGGGTCGATCCGGCCGAGGTGTTCCGCACCAGCGACGCGACCCTGGTGCGGGAGGCCGGAACTGAGGAGGGCTTCCGCCTCGACGACATCCCCGGCGTGGTGGTGCGGCCCTTCCGCGCCGAGGGCGGCAAGTGCGCCCGCTGCTGGCGCATCCTGCCCGAGGTGACCGCCGACCTGTGCAACCGCTGCGACGCCGCGGTGGCCGAGATCGACGGGAAATGAGCATGCGCAAGCTGCACGTCACCCCGCTCGGTTGGGCCGCCTATGCCGTCGCAGCGATGGTCGTGGTCCTCGACCAGGCCTCGAAGTTCTGGATTCTCGACGTCTTCCGCCTGCCCGACCGCGGCACGGTCACGATCCTGCCCGTCTTCGACCTGACCATGGTCTGGAACCGGGGTGTCAGCTTCGGCCTGTTCCGGGCCGAGGTCGACATCGCCCGCTGGGGCCTGGCCGCCTTCTCGGTGGCGGTGGCGATCGCCTTCGCCGTCTGGGTGCGCGATTCCAGGCGGCTGCTGCCGTCGGTCGCCTTCGGCCTGGCCATCGGCGGGGCCCTGGGCAACGTCGTCGACCGGGTCCGGTTCGGCGCGGTGGCCGACTTCCTCGACTTCACCCACCTGGGTTTCCCTTGGGTGTTCAACGTCGCCGACAGCGGCATCACGGTGGGCATGGCGCTGGTGCTGCTCGACAGCCTGATCGCACCCAAGAAGAGTTGAATGTGTGCGGCGCAAGGGCCGCTTTGCGCGCCACCGCCGAATGAGGTAACCAAGCGTCCTGCTTTTACAGGTCCCGCCGGGACCGCGCGGGGGCGCATTCGGAGTTCGGTCATGGCTTTCAACCGCAATAAGCGCCCAACCGCCGCCGTGCTTTGGGCCGGCGTCGCCGTCCTGGCGCTGGGCGCCGCGGGCTGCTCGTCCGCCGGCAAGGCGCTGGGTGTCTCCAAGGTCGTCCCCGACGAGTTCCGCGTCGTGTCGCGCGCGCCCATGGTGGTGCCCCCCGACTATTCCCTGCGGCCCCCCGCCCCCGGCGAGCCGCGGCCGCAGGAACTCCAGCCCGAGAGCCTGGCCCGCAACGCCCTGCTCGGCAGCCCGGGGGCGGCCGCCCGGTCGCAGGGCGAAAACCTGCTGGTGGCCAAGGCCGGCGGCGACAAGGCCGACCCCCTGGTCCGCTACATCGTCGACGACGAGTTCGGCGACGTCAGCCACAAGGACAAGGGCTTCGCCGACAAGGTGATGTTCTGGCGCAAGGGCGAGACCCGCAGCGTCGCCGCCGAGGCCGCCGAAAAGGCCGCGCCGCTCGACCCGGCGGCCGAAGAGGCCAAGGTCAAGTCGCTGACCGGCGCCCAGCCGGTGGTGATCTCCCGCGGCAAGACCGGCGGCATCAAGCTGCCGGGGCTGTAGGCATTTAAAACCTGTCATCCTCGGCCAAGGAGCCGAAGGCGACGCCGAGCCGAGGACCCAGCAGTTCCTAGCGGAAAAGCGGGTGTCGGTAAGGACGGGAACTGCTGGGTCCTCGGGTCTCCGCTACGCTCCGCCCGAGGATGACGATATGGGGGGTGGCGGTGGTATCCTGGCCGCTCGCACCTCCCGAGTCGCCCATGACCATCCACCGCCTGCCGCCGGAGACCGTCAACCGCATCGCCGCCGGCGAGGTGGTGGAGCGGCCGGCCAGCGCGGTGAAGGAGCTGGTCGAGAACGCCCTCGACGCCGGCGCGACCCGGATCGAGGTCCAGGCCGACCAGGGCGGGCTATCGCGCATCCTGGTGGTCGACGACGGCTGCGGCCTCACCCCGGACGAACTGGTCCTGGCGGTCGAGCGCCACGCCACCTCCAAGCTGGTCCCCGACGCCGACGGCGCCTACGACCTGCTGCATATCCGCAGCCTTGGCTTCCGCGGCGAGGCCCTGCCCTCGATCGGCTCGGTGGCGCGGCTCAGCCTGTCGTCGCGCCCCCGCGGCGCAAGCGACGCCTTCGCCCTGGCGGTCGACGCCGGCGCCGTCGGCCGCCCGGCGCCCTGCCCGTTCCCTTCCCCGCACGGGGCGCGGGTCGAGGTGCGCGACCTGTTCTTCGCCACCCCGGCCCGGCTGAAGTTCATGAAGTCCGAGCGCGCCGAAGCCCTGGCCATCTCCGAAGAGATCAAGCGCCAGGCCATGGCCCACGAGGCGGTCTCTTTCAGCCTCGATCTCGACGGCCGCAAGGTGCTGCGCCTGGCCGCCGAGACGGCGGGGCGGGAGGGGCGGCTGGCCCGGCTGGCGGCGGTGCTCGGGCGCGAGTTCGAGGCCAACGCCCTGTTCATCGACCAGGAGCGCGAAGGGGTCCGGCTCACCGGCTTCGCCGGCCTGCCGACCTATTCCCGCGGCAACGGCGCCCACCAATACCTGTTCGTCAACGGCCGGCCCGTGCGCGACCGGCTGCTGCAAGGCGCGCTGCGGGCGGCCTATTCCGACGTGCTCGCCCGCGACCGTTTCCCCGCCGCGGTGCTCTACCTCCAGCTCGAGCCGACCCTGGTCGACGTCAACGTCCACCCCGCCAAGGCCGAGGTGCGGTTCCGCGACCCGGCCCTGGTCCGCGGCCTGATCGTCGGCGCCCTGCGCCACGCCCTGGCGGCGGGGGGCCACCGCGCCTCGACCACCGTGGCGACCGGCGCCCTGGGCGCCTTCCGCCCCGAATACACCCCCCCGCCGCCCGCGCAGGGGTGGAGCGGCGCCGGCTACTGGCGCGGCGGGGCCGTCCCGACCCTGCCCGGGCTGAACGAGGCCACCGCGCGGGTGGAGTGGGACCCTCCCCCCGTCCAGACCTTCGACAGCGCCACCGGCGAGGTGATCGATCCGGTCGACTATCCGCTCGGCGCGGCGCGGGCCCAGCTGCACGAGACCTATGTCGTCGCCCAGACCCGCGACGGCATGGTCATCGTCGATCAGCACGCCGCCCACGAACGGCTGGTGATGGAGAAGATGATGGCCGAGGCGGCCCAAGGCGCCGTCGCCCGCCAGACCCTGCTGCTGCCAGAGGTGGTGGAGCTGGACCCGGCCGAGGCCGAGCGGGTAGCTGGCGCGGCCGCCGAGCTGGCCGGCATGGGCCTAGTGCTGGAGCCGTTCGGCGGCGGGGCGGTGCTGGTGCGCGAGATCCCCGCCGTGCTCGGCAAGATCGACGTCCCGGGCCTGGTGCGCGACCTCGCCGACGACCTGGCCGAGCACGGATCGGCGCTGGCCCTGTCGGAGCGGTTGGCCGAAGCCTTCGCCGGCGCCGCTTGCCGGGCCAGCGTGCGGGCGGGCCGGCGGCTGACCGCGGCGGAGATGAACGCCCTGCTGCGCCAGATGGAGCTCACCCCGCGCGCCGGCCAGTGCAACCACGGCCGCCCGACCTATGTCGAGCTGAAGCTGGCCGACATAGAGCGGCTGTTCGGGCGGCGGTGAGGGCCCGAAAGCCTCGGCGGCGGCACGATCCTCAGCCGGCCTTCAGGAACCACACCCGCGCCGCGCCATAGGTGCGGTCGTCGAGGACCTCGAACCCGGGCGCCGCCAGCGCCGGCTCGCCCACACCGCGCTCGACCACCGCCAGGGCGCCGGGCTTGAGCCAGCCGCCGGACGCCAGCCCCGCCAGCGCCGCCTCGCCCAGGCCCTGGCCGTAGGGCGGATCGAGGAAGGCCAGGTCGAAGGCCGGACCGGCGCTGCCCGGCCGCGGGCCAAGGTCGGTGGCGTCGCGGCGATGCACGCGGGCGGCGCCGAACTGGCCCAGGGCCTCCATGTTGTCGCGGATGGCGCCGCGCGCCGCCTCGTCGGTCTCGACGAACAGGCAGAAGGCCGCGCCTCGCGACAGGGCCTCGAAGCCCAGCGCCCCGGACCCGGCGAAGAGGTCGATCACCCGCATGTCCTGCAGCGGCCCAGACCAGGCCGCGTGCTCGAGGATGTTGAACACCCCTTCGCGCGCCCGGTCGCCGGTCGGCCGGGTGGCGAGCCCCGGCGGCGCGACCAGCGACTTGCCGCGGAAACGGCCCGAGACGATGCGCATGGCCTAGCGGGGCTTGCGCGGCTTCGGCGGGGCCCGGTGCGGGGGCTTGGCGGCCGACGACGGGGGCTTGGGCGCGTCCCAGGGGGCCCGCTCGTGCGCTTCCCCATGCTGGGGCAGGCCGTAGACCCGCCCCGTCGGCGGCTTGGGACGAGACCCGCCGGCGGGCCCTGACCGCTTGTCCGGCGCCCGCTCGGGGCGCGGGCCGTCGGACCACGACTTCTGCGGCTTGCCGCTGGACCGCAGGGCCGGCCCGCCCGGACGGGGCTTGGCCGCCGCAGCCTGAGGTCCCTTGACCCAGGCCGGCTTGTCGCCTCGGGCGTCGGCCGGCGCCGCGCCGGCCTTTTCGTATTTGCGCGCCGCCCGGGGGCCGTCGGGGTTGGTCGAGACGCGGGCCTTGCCGCCGGATTTGGCCCAGGCGGGGCGGTCGGCGGCGCCCTCGCCGCGCGGCTTGTCCGGGCGCGACGAGTCCTTGGCCCAGGCGGGCTTGGCGAAGGCCTTGCCGGGCGGCCCCGGCCTGTCGGACCCGCGCGCGCCGCGGGGACCTGCCGCCTTGCCGTAGGCCGGCCGCTCGCCGACGGCGACCCGCTCGGTGGGGGCGCCCGAGCGGACCTTGGGCTTGAAGGTGGATTTCTCGCCCCAGGACTGGCGCTGGCCCGAAGGCTTGGGCTTGGCCGCGCCGGGGGCCGCGTGGGGATTGGCCTTGTGCTTGGGCTTGGCCCAGCCGGCCTTGTATTCCTTCTTCTCGGGCGCGGCGGCTTCGGGCCTGGCCTTGGGCCGCGGCTCTCCGCTCGATCCTGGGTCCCGGGTGGACGAGGAGGACGATCTGCGGCCGGGCCCGGGCGTCGAGGCCAGGGCCGGGCCGGGGCGGCGGTCGCCGGTGGGCAGGTTCTCGGGCGCGATGAAGGCGGAAAGCTGCTCGCGGATCACCCGCGGGCCGACCTCCTCCACCGAACCCACGTCCAGGGTCCCCAGGGCGAACGGGCCATAGGCCAGCCGGATCAGGCGGTTCACCTTGACGCCCAGATGCTCCAGAACGCGGCGGACCTCGCGGTTCTTGCCTTCGCTGAGCGAGACGGTGATCCACAGATTGGCCGCCCCCTTCTCGTTGTCCCGGTCGGCGCCCTGGACCTTGTCGAGCTTGGCGTCGATCGGCCCATAGGCCACGCCCTCGATGGTGATCCCGTCCTTCAGCTTGTCGAGCTTGGCCTGGGTGGTGTGGCCGAAGGCCCGCGCCCGATAGCGGCGCACCCATGCGGTCGCCGGCAGCTCCAGCGAGCGCGACAGCTCGCCGTCGTTGGTGAGCAGCAGCAGGCCTTCGGAATTGAGGTCGAGGCGGCCGATGGATATCACCCGCGGCAGACCCTCGGGCAGGTGCTCGAACACGGTCGGGCGGCCCTGCGGATCGTTGTGGGTGGTCATCAGCCCGTTGGGCTTGTGGTAGCGCCACACCCGCGTCGGTTCGGCGCTCGCCACCACCATGCCGTCGACGGTGAGGATGTCGCCGGGGAGCACCTTGACCGCCGGGGTGGTCAGGACCTTGCCGTTGATGGCCACGCGTCCGGCCTCGATGTAGCGCTCGACCTCGCGGCGCGAGGCCACGCCCGCGCGGGCCAAGGCCTTGGCGACACGCTCGCCGGGCGTACCGTCGTCGGAGTTTTCTTGACGCGCCGAGGCAGGCGCGCCTGTTTGGGTGGGATGATCGACCATGATCGAGCCACCATGCGCATCGCGCTCGACCTCGCGCAAGCCGCCGCCGACGCCGGAGAGGCGCCGATCGGCGCCGTGGTGGTCGATCCTGCGACGGGCGCGGTGATTGGGTCGGCCCACAACGCCCCCATCGGGCTGCACGACCCGACGGCCCATGCCGAGATCCTGGCCCTGCGCCAGGCGGCCGAGGCGACCGGCAACTACCGCCTGACCGGCATGACCCTGTTCGTGACGCTCGAGCCCTGCGCCATGTGCGCCGGGGCCATCAGCCACGCCCGCGTCGGCCGGCTGGTGTTCGGGGCGCAGGACCCCAAGGGCGGCGCCGTGGTCCATGGCCCGCGCCTGTTCGAGCAGCCCACCTGCCACTGGCGCCCGACCGTCGAAGGCGGCCTGTTGGCCGACGAGAGCGCCGACCTGTTGCGGGGATTCTTCCGGGCGCGGCGGAGCTGACCCGGCGCCCGGCGCCGCCCCGGACGGAAAATCCAGCGCGTCGGGAACCGAACATACGGTTGGCGAGTCAGGGGTTCGGGCGGGAGGGGGACTCCGCCGAAATGCACGTCCAGCCTTGACTTTCCGCCCCCGTTTTCATACTTCCCGCCCTCGTTAGCACTCGACCGGTCCGGCTGCCAAAAAGCACGTCGGACGGCGGGCGCGCAGTTCATCCGCACCTTTCCCAGGAGACCCACATGGCGTTTCGTCCGCTCGGCGACCGCGTCCTCGTGAAGCGCGTCGAAGAAGAAACCAAGACCAAGGGCGGGATCATCATCCCCGACACCGCCAAGGAAAAGCCCCAGGAAGGCGAAGTCCTGGCCGTGGGCCCCGGCGCCCGCGACGAGAAGTCCGGCGCCCGCGTCGAGCTCGACGTGAAGGTCGGCGACAAGATCCTGTTCGGCAAGTGGTCGGGCAGCGAGGTCAAGATCGATGGCGAAGACCTCATCATCATGAAGGAATCCGACATCCTGGGGATCGTCTCCTAGGTTCGGCCCTTTCGTCGTCCGCCTCCTGAAATCCATTCCGGGGTCGCCGGCCTGTCCGGCCCTGACGCGACCCCGCCCGTAAGGAAGAAAACCACATGGCCGCCAAGCAGGTCTATTTCTCCTCCGACGCCCGCGACCGCATGCTCCGCGGCGTCAACATCCTCGCCAACGCCGTGAAGGTCACCCTCGGTCCCAAGGGCCGCAACGTGGTGATCGAAAAGTCCTTCGGCGCCCCGCGCACCACCAAGGACGGCGTCACCGTCGCCAAGGAAATCGAACTGGAAGACAAGTTCGAGAACCTGGGCGCCCAGCTGATCCGCGAAGTCGCCTCCAAGACCAACGACAAGGCCGGCGACGGCACCACCACCGCGACCGTCCTGGCCCAGTCGATCGTGATCGAAGGCCTGAAGTCGGTGGCCTCGGGCCGCAACCCGATGGACCTCAAGCGCGGCATCGACAAGGCCGTCACCGTCGTCGTCCAGCACATCAAGGATTCGTCCAAGAAGGTGCAGGCCAACAGCGAGATCGCCCAGGTCGGCACCATCTCCGCCAACGGCGACAAGGACGTCGGCGACATGATCGCCAAGGCCATGGAAAAGGTCGGCAACGAGGGCGTGATCACGGTTGAAGAGGCCAAGAGCCTCGAGACCGAGCTCGAAGTCGTCGAGGGTATGCAGTTCGACCGCGGCTACCTGTCGGCCTACTTCGTCACCAACGCCGACAAGATGGAAGCCTCCCTCGAGGAGCCCCTCATCCTGATCTTCGAAAAGAAGCTGTCCTCGCTGCAGCCCCTGCTTCCGGTCCTGGAAGCCGTGGTCCAGCAAGGCCGCCCCCTGGTGATCATCGCCGAGGACGTCGAAGGCGAGGCCCTGGCCACCCTGGTGGTCAACAAGCTGCGCGGCGGCCTGCGGGTCGCGGCGGTCAAGGCGCCGGGCTTCGGCGACCGCCGCAAGGCGATGCTCGAAGACATCGCCATCCTGACCGGCGGCCAGGTCATCTCCGAAGACCTCGGCATCAAGCTCGAGGGCGTCACCATCGACATGCTCGGCAAGGCCAAGAAGGTGTCGATCACCAAGGACGACACCACCATCGTCGACGGCGCCGGCGAACGTGAAGCCATCGAGGCCCGCATCTCGCAGATCAAGCGCCAGATCGAAGACACCACCTCGGACTACGACAAGGAGAAGCTGCAGGAGCGTCTGGCCAAGCTGGCCGGCGGCGTTGCGGTGATCAAGGTCGGCGGTTCGACGGAAGTCGAAGTGAAGGAAAAGAAGGACCGCGTCGACGACGCCCTCAACGCGACCCGCGCGGCCGTGGAAGAAGGCATCGTCCCCGGCGGCGGCGTCTGCCTCCTGAAGGCTTCGCTGATGCTCGCGACCCTGAAGGGCGACAACGACGACCAGAACGCCGGCATCGCCATCATCCGGCGCGCCCTGCAGGCCCCGATCCGTCAGATCGCCGAGAACGCCGGCGTGGAAGGCTCGATCGTGGTCGGCAAGGTGCTCGAGAACGCCTCGGCCACCTACGGCTACAACGCCCAGACCGAAGAATATGTCGACATGGTCCAGGCCGGCGTCATCGACCCTGCCAAGGTGGTCCGCACCGCCCTGCAGGACGCAGCGTCCGTGGCCAGCCTGCTGATCACCACCGAAGCGGCGATCACCGAGGCCCCGAAGAAGGGCGGCGGCGGTCCGTCGATGCCCGGCGGCGGCGGCATGGGCGACATGGACTTCTAAGGCCGAAACCATGGCGGGCCGCGGAATTCCGCGGCCCGCCTGAAGACGGGAAGGGCCGGAGCGGCGACGCTCCGGCCCTTTTTGCCGTTCCGGCTGCGGCGGTACGCCGCCGCCCGACCTTCCCGGTTCCCGCACCGCTTCCAGGCCCGGATAATTTTTACCTTCTCCGTCAAAAATGCCTAGGTGACCGGCGTTCATCTGACGTTGGCGCCGGAAAAGGGCGTCCTTGGCGCCACACCGCAACATAACCGGCGCCTTTCGGCCGCAACGGCCATTGACCTCCCTGGGCTTTTGACGTTTCCTCCAGCTTGCGGGGACGACGGATGCGTAGACATTCGCTCCTCCGGCGTTTCGGGGAGGAAACGCCCACCTAAATAAAAATAAAAACAATATTCAGACCCGCCGCGATAACCCGCGGCGGGTTTGTTTTCTTCACGGTCGGCGGTTATTCGACGCTTACGTCAAATATGACGGGCGACGGCAAGCCATCTTATTCGGTCCACCCCCGCCCAACCGGGGGAAACCTAGACGACCGTCTCGCCTTGGCCGCCAGGACCTCCGGCCGCCGGCTTGGGGGATAGGCGCTCGGCGGCTCCCCGACCACACGGCTCATGGCGGCCTCGGCCGCAGCCGGATCGCCGGCGGCGATGGCCGCCCCAACCGCTCGGTGCAGGGCCACGTCGGCCAATTGGTCCTCCGGGTTCTGGCGCTCCATGGCGTAGATCCAGAACCGGGTGGCGATGTTCTGCAGCGAGATCAGGTAGCGGGCCAGGGTCGGGTTCTGGGTGGCGTAGGCCACCGCCCGGTGGAAGGCCCGGTCCATCGCCAGCATGGCCCGGAAATCGCCGGCGGCGATGGCGGCTTCCGCCCCCTCGAAGGCCGAAGTGATCGCCGCCACGTCGGCCTCCCGCGCATTGCGGGCGGCCAGGCCCGCCGAGCGGGCCTCCAGCAGGTGACGGACCTCGAAGGCTTGTTCGATCTCGCGCAGGTCGAGGGCGGCGACCATGGTGCCTACCCGCGGCCGGCGCACCACCAGCCCTTCCAGCGCCAGCCGGCCCAGGGCCTCGCGCACCCCGGCCAGACCGACGCGGTAGCGGGCGGCGAGCTTGCGCTCGTCGATCAACCCGCCCGGGGGCAGGGCGCCCAGGATGATGTCGAGCAGGAGCTGCTCGTAGGTCTTGGCCTTCTGCAGGCCCGGCGACCAGTCGCCGATCGGGTCCTGTTCCATTGGCCCTAGATAGCGCAATCCCCGCCCAGCGCCAAAGCGGCGGCGGATATTCAGTATATAATCGTCCAATCCAGAATTACCGTGAAATTGCTGGTGACATTTCACAATCAATACTTTGTATTCCTATTGCATCGGCGCCGACCCTTCTGTATCGGGAACCGGGTTTTGGTTTTCCGGGGGTCGGGTTTTGTCACGTTTGCTGCTTGTTTTGCTCGGGTCCGCCACGGCCCTGTCGTCACCGCTCGCCGTCCGGGCCCAGACCGCCGTGGACGCCGTCACCGTCACCGCCCGCGACCCGGCCGGCCTGCTCGAACGCCAGCCCAGCGACACCGTGTTCGGGATTTCCAAGCCGCTGCTAGAGACCCCCCGCTCGGCCAGCTTCGTCTCCGCCACGACCCTGGAGCGCTACGGCGTTCGCACCCTGGACGACCTGGTCGAGGTTTCGCCGGGCGCCTTCACCGACAGCTATTACGGCGTGCCCGGCTCCCTGGCCCTGCGCGGGGCCCTGGCGGAGAACTATTTCCGCGGCTTCAAGCGGGTGGAGAACCGCGGCACCTATCCCACCCCCCTGCCCGCCGCCGACCGGGTCGAGATCGTGCGCGGACCGCCCACGCCGATCTATGGCCCGGGCAAGGTCGGCGGCCTGCTCAACTTCTCGCCGCGCACCGCCCGAGTGGAGGACCGCTACCTCAGCAAGCCCACCGGCGAGGTCGAAGTCTCGGCCGGCGCCTATGGCCTCAAGCGCCTGGCCGGCCAGATCGGCCTGCCCGCGAACTTCGGCAAGGCGGAGGGCGGGGTCTACGCCTATGCCGAGGCCGAGGACGCCGACAGCTTCTACCGAGGCGTCCACCCCAGCCATCAGCTGGCGCAGCTCTCGGCCGAGTTCGACCTGCAGGACGGCTGGAGCCTGGCCTTCGGCGGCATGGCCTACCGCGCCCGCGGCTATGTCCAGACCCCGGGCTGGAACCGCCTGACCCAGGCCCTGATCGACAGCGGGACCTATGTCACCGGCCGCGACACGACCCTGGTCGACAAGGACGGCAACGGCCGGCTGACCCCGGGCGAGATCGGCCCCGGCGGCCTGATCACCGGCTATTTCGGCTTCAAGCCGGCCCCCGATCCCCGCTTCACCCTCGACAGCGGCGTCGGGACCACGACGCTCAGCCCCCGGACCATCTTCATCAGCGACCGGGACTTCTCCGACACCGACACCGCCACGGCCTATGCCGACATCGGCAAGCAGGTGGGGGCGGGGGCTCTGAAGCTGCAGTTCTTCTACGACGAGCTGAAGAACCAGCGCTTCGTCTCCTACGGCTTCCCCGCCGACTACGACGCCCACGTGACCGAGACGCGGCTCAGCTACGCCACGCCGTTCAGCCTCGGCGAGGTCAAGGGCCAGGCGGTGGCGGGGGCGGCGCTGCGGGGCTACCGCGGGACCGGCAAGGAGAGCTTCAACGGCGGCAACATCTCGCTGGACCGCCGCGACCTCAGCCAGGGCGCCACCGCCACCGACATCTTCGACGACCCCTTCTCCACCGAGCCCGGCGGCATCGGCCTGACCTGGGAGACCGACGTGCGCAGCCATTGGCGCGACGCCGGCCTGTTCGGCGTCGCCGACTTCGACTGGCGGGGGCTGGGCCTGACCCTGGGCGGCCGCTACGACGACTACCACGTCACCTCCCGCGACCAGGGCACGGTGGTGTTCGGCCCGACCCCCGGCCGCGACTATTCCGCCGGCAAGAGCGACTGGACCTGGTCGGCCAGCCTGAGCTGGAAGGCGCCGGGCGGGCTGATGCCCTATTTCACCTACGCCGAGGCCTCGGCGCTCGAGCTGAGCCAGGCCGGCGGCGTCGCCCCCAGCCTGATCGTCGGCGATTCCTGGCTGTCGGACTCCGGCCTCACCGAGGCGGGCATCAAGGGCCGGCTGCTGGACGACGCCCTGACCGGCTCCCTGGCGGTCTACCGCCAGGCCCGCACCCAGCTGTCCCTCAACAATGCGGTGCAGGGAACCCGCAGCCACGGGGTCGAGCTGGAGCTGCGCTGGCTGGTCAGCCCCCGGCTCAGCTTCACCTTCGCCGGCAACCTGCAGAAGACCCGCATCAAGGGCCCGGACGGCAGCTTCGTGGTGGTCCCCCCCGCCGCCGTAGGCGTGGCCGGAACCCAGGGTTACGGCGGCGCCTACGCGCTCTACACCCTGTCGACCCTCGTACCGGGCGACTACGTCAACACCCAGGTCCCCCGCTCGGTGGTCAGCCTGTTCGCGGTCTACACCGGCCAGGCCCGCGATTGGGGCCAGGTGGGCGCGACCTTGGGCGCCACCGCCGTCAGCCATACCCAGGGGGTCATCCCCGGCGCGGTGCGCCTGCCGGCCTACGCCGTGGTCAGCGCCTCGGCCTACCTGCGACGCGGCGACTGGCGGCTGGCGGTCAATGTCGACAACCTGTTCGACAAGCTGTTCTTCACCCCGGTGGCCGACGTCTACGCCAACGTCGCGGCCCTGCCGGGCGTGGGACGCACTTGGCGGGTGGCGCTGAAGCGTGCCTTCTAGGGCATGGCCCGCCCCGGACCCTTCGCCGCCCTCGAGCGGGACACCCCCGCGGCCTGGGCGGCGCTGGCGTCGCTGAGCGCCCTGTTCTTCCTGATCACGGCCGGCACTTTCACCTCGCTGGGGGTGGTGCTGCCCGACATGGTCAAGGCGCTGCACTGGGACTGGGGCCAGGCCGGACTGGGCTTCACCCTGCTGGGCCTGGCCACGGGCCTGGCCAGCTTCGCCCCGGCCCTCGTAGTCCGCCGCGCCGGCGTCCGCGCCGCCCTGCTGATCGGCGCCGTGGTGATGGCGGCGGGGTTCGCCTGTCTCTACGCGGCCCACGGGGTCGGGCTCTACTGGCTGGGGACCAGCCTGGCCGGGGTCGGCTTCGCCCTGTGCGCCATCATCCCCGGCACCTTCATCCTGGCCGGCGCCTTCCGCGCCCGCTCGGCGGCGCTGGGGATCTACTACACCCTGGGCGGCCTGGGGGGCGTGGCCGGGCCCTGGCTCTATTTCGCCGTGCTGAGGATCAGCGGCGGCTGGCGCGACTACTGGCTGTGCCTGGCCGTGGCGGTGCTGGTGCTGGGCGCGGTCGCCGCCGCCCTGTCCACCCCGCCCGCCGCGCCGGAAAGCGCGGCCGCGGGCGACCAGGTCCGCGCCGGCGTCCACCGCACCGCCCACGACTGGAGCGTGCGCCAGGCCATGGCCACGCCGCAGTTCTGGATCGTGGTCGCCGCTTACACCACCTACCTGCTGTGCGGGGTCACGGTGAACGGCCTGTCGGTGCAGCACCTGACCGAGCGGGGCGCCGCAGTCACCCTGGCCGGCGGGATGTTGAGCTTCCAGGCCCTGATCAACGCCGGCGCCCGCGCGGCCGGCGGGGTGGCCGGCGAACGGATCGACCCGAAACACCTGGTGGTCGGAGCCCTGGCCTGTCTGATCCTCGGCATCGCCGCCCTGGCCCTGGCCCGCGACCTGCCCCTGATGCTGGTCTACGCCGCAGGCATCGGCATCGGTTACGGGGTCAGCTACCTCGCCACCGCCGTGCTGCTGCTGAACTATTTCGGCCGGGCCAGGAACCTCGAGCTGTTCTCGATCATGGCCCTGGTCTCGACCCTGGCCTCGGCTGGACCCTTCGTCGGCGGCCTGGTGCACGACCGCTACGGCGGCTTCGCCCCGGCCCTGTGGGGCTTCGCCGCCGTCGCCGCCCTGGTGCTGGTCGCGGTCGCCCTGATGCGTCCCCCGCGCCACCCGTCCGAAGTCTAGCGCGCCGGCTTGGGCAGGGCCTCGGCCCAGGCGTCCAGGGTTTCGACCACCGACTTGTCGACGGCGATGCTCAGGGGGCAGCGGTCGCCCGCCGTGGTCGTCACCGCCAGAGGCTGGGTCCCGGCCGCCAGCAGGGCCTGACGCTGCGCCTCGGTCAGCTCGAACACCGCGGCGCTGCCAGTGGGGCACTGGTATTCGGTGCAGGCCACGTCGCCGTTGCGCACGCTGACCAGGCGCAGGGCCGCCCCGCCGAGGGTCGCGCCCTGGATCTGCTCCGGCGCCGGGGCGTCGGCCACCGTCACCGATAGCACATAGACCTTGTGACGGTCGGCCTTCAGGCTGGACAGCAGCATCGAGGCCCGCGTCACCCCGAAGCAGGACCGCCTTGGGACCTCGATGTTGACCGTCCCGACGTCGACCGTCCGCGCCGGATCGGGCTTGTAGATCACCTTGGGGCCTTGGGCGGCGAGGATGGTCAGGGCGAGGAAGGCGTCGAGCATGGAGCGATCATACCGTCGCATCCATGCCGGGGAAGGGCCGCCCTAGGCCGCCCGCTTGGGCACGAGGCGTTCGCTCTTCAGGGCTTCCTGGGCGCCGGACAGGCCGGATTCGCCGTATTCGGCGTCCTCGTTGACCTGCCAGACGTCGTAGGCGCGCCGGCCCGCCAGGATGTTCTCCACCGTCAGCATGGCGGTCATCATGGCGTGGTCCTGGTTGTTGTACTTGTGCATACCGTTGCGGCCGACGAGGTGCAGCGTCGGATAGATCGCCTCGAACTCGGTGCGCACCGCGTCGACGTGGGTCTGGTAGGTCTCGTCGTAGACCGGATAGGCCTTGGGCTGGCGCACCACCGCGGCGTCGACCACCAGGGCCGGGTCGATCAGGCCGATCCGGCCGATCTCGCGCTTGGCCAGGTCGATCAGCTCGGCGTCCGGGCTGGTCCACAGGCCGTCGCCCTCGAAGCAGAAATACTCCAGTCCCAGGCAGGCGAACCCGGCCGGCGCCATTTCCGGCGACCAGGACAGGAAATTCTGCACCCGCCCGACCTTGACGCTGGGGTCGTGGATATAGACCCAGTTGTCGGGGAAGGCGGCTTCGGTGCGGGCGATCAGGGCCACGGTGACGAAGTCGCGGTAGCGCAGCGACAGGGCGTGGTCATGGCTGGCCGGCCGCGGCGAGATCGCCGCGCTGAGCTCGGTGATCGGGGCCGACGATATGACGTGGCGGGCGGTGTAGGTCTCGGTCGCGCCGGCCCCGGTGGTCACGGTCACGGTCCACAGGCCCGCGGCCTCGTCCCAGGCCAGGCCGGCCAGGGAGCGGTCCATCAGGATCTTGCCGCCCTGGGCGCGGGTCTTGGCGGCGGCGGCGTCCCACATCATGCCCGGGCCCTTGCGCGGGTAGCGGAAGGACTCGATCAGGGACTTCACCCCGCCCTGTTCGCCCAGCGCCGCTGAGGGTTTGGCCTTGATCCCCAGCGAGCGCTTGATCCCGTCGATCACCGCGCCCGACAGCGACAGCCCCTTGATCCGCTGCGAGGCCCAGTCGGCGGAGATGTCGTCGCACGACATACCCCACACCTTCTCGGTGTAGGTGCGGAAGAAGATCGAGAACAGCGTCTCGCCGAACTGGTTGCGCACCCATTGGTGGAAGGTGCGCGGACGCTTGATCGGCGTGGCCTTGGCCCAGGCGTAGGAGGCCATGCACAGGGCGCTGGTGAAGACGCCCAGGTTCTTCAGCGCCTCGAAGGCGCGCAAGGGGTAGGCGTAGAACTTGCCGCCGTAGAAGATCCGCGACATCCGCGGCCGGTCGATGAAGTCGTCCGGCAGGATCTCGTTCCACAGGTCCACCACCTCCCGCGACTTGGAGAAGAAGCGGTGGCCGCCGATGTCGAACAGGAAGCCCTTGTAGTTCACCGTCCGGCTGATGCCGCCGACGTAGACCGGGTCGCGCTCGATGACGGTGACGCTTTTGCCGGCCTTGGTCAGCAGGTAGCCGGAGGTGAGGCCCGCCGGGCCCGCGCCGACGATCAGGACGTCGACCGGCTCGACGCTCACGTCTTGCCGCCCGGCGCGAAGGTGAAGAAGCGCTGGCCCATATATGAGAAGCCCGTGGCCGCCACCGCACCGATCACCGCCGCCAGGGCGTGGGCCAGGGTCGGGACGGCGGCGCAGACGGCCAGGAACACGCCGTAGTTCACGCTCTGGGCCACCAGGGCCACCAGGGCGTAACGGCCAAACTCGGCTCGGGCGCGGCGGCCCGACTCGCCGAAGGTGAACTGGCGGTTCAGGGCCCATGTGGCCAGGGTCGCCACCACAAGCGACACGGCGCGGGCGACGGCGTGGCCGACCCCGGCCTGCTCCAGCAGCCACAGGACGGCTATGTCGACCGAAAGCCCGCCGACGCCGACGCTCAGGAAACGGACCAGTCCCTTGGGCGCACGCGCGGTCACCCCGCGGAAAAGCGCGAAAGCGGACGAAAGGAACGCGGGCCGTCCGGGCGGCCGAACGACGTCAGAGGCTTCGGACATGGATTGATCGCCTGCGGAGACCTTGCGACAAGCCTCGCTCATAAGGCTTTAGGCGGCGTAAACCCCGAACCGCCATCCTTGTCATTAACTTTATCGTCGCGGACGGCCGCCCCTTCGGGCGCTCTCTGCACCAGCCCTCCGGACCGGCCCGCCCGCGCATGAAGCTTTCTCCCACGCCCGACCTCGGCCCGTGGCGCCGGATGCTCCTGGCGGCCGCCGCCGCCAGCCTGGTCGCCGCGGTCGTGTTGGCGTTCCGCGACGGCGGCGCCCTGACCGCCAGCCTGGGCGACACCGACGACGCCATGCGCCTGGTGATGATGCGCGCCCTGGCCGGCGGCCAGGGCTGGTGGGACCAGAACATCATCCGGCTGCAGCCCCCGCACGGGGTCTACATGCACTGGTCGCGGCTGATCGACGGCGGGCTGGTCGCCCTGAACGCCCTGTTCCGCCTGGGCCTGCCGGCCGCCACCGCCGAGCTCGCCACCCGCTTCACCTGGCCTCTGCTGTGGATCCTGCCGGCGGCCTGGGCCGCGACGGCGACGGCGCGGCGGCTGGGCGGGGGGGCGGCGGTGTTCGCCTGCGCCATCGTCATGGCCATCGACATGCCGATGTTCCTGCAGTTCCGCCCTGGCCGGATCGACCACCACGACGTCCAGATCGCCCTGGCCATGCTGTCCCTGGCCGGCGCCGCCCTGGGCACGGTCCGCGGCGGGCTGCTGGCCGGCGCCGCCACCGGCCTGGGGCTGGCCATCGGACTGGAGGCCCTGGTGTTCGAGGTCGCCGTCGGCGGCTACTTCGCCGTCTGCTACCTGATCGGGGAAGACGACGCCCCGCGCCGCCTACGCGCCTACGCCGCCGCTTTGGGCCTGGCGACCGTCGCCTTCTTCCTGATCCAGACGCCCCCGTGGCGCTGGGGCCTGGCGGCCTGCGACGCCATCGCCGTGAACCTGGTCGTGGGCGTGGCCGCGGCCAGCCTCGGCTTGCTGGCGGCGGTGCAGGCGACCCGGCGCCACGGCTGGGGACCCCGCCTGGCCGCCCTGGCGGTAGCGGGCGGGCTAGCGGCTGTCCTCTACATCGGCCTAGACCCCAACTGCCTGCACGGTCCCTTCGCCGACGTCGATCCGCGGCTGAAGGTGTTCTGGCTACCCAACGTCCAGGAGATCCGGCCCATCCCGCGGGTGTGGCTGCGCGACCACGAGACCGTGTTCGTGCTGCTGGCGCCGATGCTCCTGGGCCTGCTCGCCTGGACCTGGCACGCCTGGTCGGCCAAGCGCCGCGCCGACCCCTTCCTGTTCCTGGCCGGTGCCTGCCTGTTGCTCGGCTGTGCGACCGGCTGGAGCGCCATCCGCATGGCCGGCTACGCCAACTGGTTCGCCGTGCCCCTGATCGCCGCGGCCGTCGCCGGCTTGGCGGCGCGCTGGTTCGGCGGGACGATGCTGGCCACTGCGGTCGGCGCCTGCCTGTTCACCCCGCTCTTCACCGGCCAGGCGGCCGCCCAGGTCGACAAACAGGTCAAGGCCTGGACCACGCCCAAGCCCAAGGCCAGGCCGGCGGTCAAGCCTGTCGCCAAGGCCCCCGCCGGCATCCGCGGCGACCGCTGCTTCCAGATCGCCGCCTACGCCGACCTGGCCAAACAGCCGGCCGGGATCGTGCTGAGCGAGATCGACCTCGGGCCCTTCGTCCTGGCCAACACCGGGTCGTCGAGCATGACCGCCCCTTACCACCGCATGAACTGGGGCCTGGTCGAAGCCCGCGGCGTGCTCTCCACCCCGGCGGAAGCGGCCCTGGCCGGCGCACGGCGGCTGGGGGCGACCTATCTGCTCGAATGCCCGACCCATGCCCGCAACTCCGACCGCACCGGCATGGTCGCCGAAAGCCTGCAGAAGCGGCTCGACCGCGGCCAGCCGCCGGCTTGGCTGGAGCCGATCTCGACCGCCGGCGCGCTCAAGCTCTACCGCGTGCGGCCATCGGCAGCCGCGCCAGCCCCGCCCGCTTCGGCTAAGTAGGGCCGATGACGGCGGTGGACGGCGAAACGGCGGTGCAGGCCAGCCTGGCGCGGGGGCGCGAGCGGGCCCTGGCCCCGCGCGTGACCGTGGCCCTTGCCGGCGCGGCGATCGCCGCCTCGACCGTGCTGAGGTTTGTGATCGGCGCCGGCCAGCCCCTGTGGCTGGACGAGACCTGGACCGGCGCCATCGCCGGCACGACCGGCTTTTCCGCCTTCTGGCGACAGGTCTACCTCGACGTCAACGCGCCGCTCTACTACCTGGTCATGCACCTTTGGCAGGGGGTGTTCGGCCTTTCCGACGCGAGCCTGCGCCTGCCCAGCGCCATCTTCGGCGCCGCCGCACCCCTGCTGGTCGCCTTCACCGGCGTCAAGGGCCTGAGCCGCCCCGCTCGCCTGACCTGGGCGGCCCTGATCGCCCTGTGGATCCCCGGGATTTGGTTCTCCGGCGACGCCCGCTGCTACGCCCTTCTGCTGTTGCTCACCACCGCCCAGACCCTGGCCTTCGTGCGGCTGCTGCACGCGCCCGACCTGAGGCGGGCGTCGGCCTGGTGCGTCCTGGCGGCGCTGGCGATCCTGACCCACTACCACGCCGCCATCCTGGTCGGCCTGGAGGGCCTGGCCTATCTGGCCCTGGCCCGCCGCCAGGCGGTCCGCACCTGGCCCGCGGCCCTAGCGTTCGCGCCGGCGGCGGTCTGGCTCGCCTGGCACCTGCCGCGCATCGCCGCCTTCGTCGGCCCGGGCGTGGCCTGGTACCCGCCGCTGCGGTGGAACCGGCTCGGCCGCCTCGCCAACTATGTCACCGGAGCCCAGGACCTCAGCTTCGCCCTGATCGGCGTCGGCGTCGTCGCCCTGGCCCTGGGCCTGATGACGGCCCGCCGCACCCAGCGCGCGCCGCGCCGCCCGACCGTGCCGCTATGGGTCGCCGTCGTCGCCGCCGCCGTCGGCGCTATCCTGGTGGTCGTCATGGGCTTCCTGCGCCCCAGCTTCACCGACCGCTACCTGATCCCGTTCGAGCCGGGCCTGCTGCTCGGGATCGCCCTCATCGCCCAGACCCTGACCCGCCGCTTCGCCTGGACCCACGCCATGGCGGTCGTCGCCGTTGTCGTCGTCGCCGGCCTCTGGGCCGACCGGGAGCTGCGCCACGGCTTCCGCTTCTACAACTGGGAGGTAGCGTCTCAGGACCTGATGCGCGCCAAGCCCGTGCGCCTGGTGTACCTGTGGGACCATCCCGCCAGCCGCATCCTGGCGGCCGACCAGCTTGAGCGCACAGGGGGCTTCTTCTTCACCCGCGCCCACCAGCCGGTGGAGGTGCGGGCGGTGGTGGTGCGCGCCGACCAGGACCCCAACCCCGTGCTGTTGGCGCAGGCCGCCGCGCCGGGTTCGGCGATACTGTGGGCCTACGACATCGGCGTGCGCGGCACCGCGGCGATCCGCCACCGCCCGCGCATAGAAACCCTGGACCCCAGCTTCAAATGCCGCGATTACGCGCGGGGTTCGGTCGGCGTCGTCGCCTGCGACCGGGCCGGTTCGGTGGAGACCCGTCCGTGAGCGCGCCCCTGCCCCAGATCGCGCCCCGGCTTTCGGTGGTCGCCCCCTGCTACAACGAGGAAGGCTCGCTGCCGGCCTTCATCGAGCGCACGGCCGCGGCCGCACGCGCCGCCGTCGGCGACGACTATGAGATCATCCTGGTCAACGACGGCTCGCGCGACGGCACCTGGGACCTGATCCAGGCCGCGGCGCAAGGCCGGGCCGGGATCGTCGGCGTCAACCTCGCCCGCAACCACGGCCATCAGCTCGCCGTCACCGCCGGGCTGAACCTCGCCCGCGGCGAGCGGGTGATGGTCATAGACGCCGATCTGCAGGACCCGCCCGAGCTGGTCGGCGAGATGATGGCGCGGATGGACCAGGGTTTCGACGTGGTCTACGGCCGCCGCCGCACCCGGGCCAGCGAAAGCCGCTTCAAGCTGGCCACCGCCAGCCTGTTCTACCGCCTGCTGCACCGCATTTCCGAGGTGGAGATCCCGTCCGACACCGGCGACTTCCGGCTGATGAGCCGGCGCATCGTCGAACGGCTGAACGCCATGCCCGAGCACGACCGCTTCATCCGCGGCATGGTCGCCTGGCTGGGCGGGCGCCAGACCGAGATCCTCTACGACCGCGACGCCCGCTACGCCGGGGAGACCAACTACACTCTGATGAAGATGGTGCGGCTGGCGGTGAACGGCCTGACCAGCTTCTCGACCGCCCCACTGCGCATCGCCAGCCTGCTGGCGGTGGGGGGGATGTTCATCGCCGCGGCCATCGTGGTCTACGCCCTGGTGGCGTTCATGCAGGGCAACGTCGCCCGCGGCTGGACCAGCCTGGCCTTGATCACCGTCTTCTTCGGCATCAGCCAGCTCGGCTGCCTGGCGATCATCGGCGCCTACCTGGGACGGATCTACATGCAGGTGAAGGGCCGGCCCCTCTACCTGGTCAACGAGGTGATCGCCTCCGAACCCCCGCCGGAAGGGGAAGCCTGATGGACGTCGCCGAGTTCGACAAGTTCGCCGACGAGTACCTGGCGGCCCACACCGAGAACCTGAAGATCAGCGGCGAGGCGCCCGACTATTTCGCCCGCTACAAGCTCGACGAGATCCGCCGGCGCTGGACCGCCCTGAAGCTTCCCGAGCCGGCCGCGGTGCTCGATTTCGGGGCGGGGATCGGCAATTCCCTGCCGCACCTGAACCGGGCGTTCCCGAAGGCTAGGCTCACCGGCCTCGACGTGTCGGAAAAGAGCCTGGCGGTGGCGGCCCAGCGCTTTCCCGGCCTGGCCGAGCTGGTGCGCTACGAGGGCGGCGAACCGCCGCTGCCGGAGGCCGCCTTCGACCTGATCTTCTCGGCCTGCGTCTTCCACCACATCGAAGCCGACGAGCACGTCGCCCTGCTGGCGCGGTTGAGGCGGCTGCTGAAGCCCGGCGGCGTGCTGGCGATCTTCGAGCACAACCCGGTCAACCCGGTCACCCGTTACATCGTCGCCACGTGCCCCTTCGACGAGAACGCCGTGCTGATCCCCGCACCGGTGTTCGCCCGGCGCCAGAAGGCAGCCGGATTCCGCACGGTGAAGGTGGCCTACACCGGCTTCTTCCCGGGCTCGCTCTCGGGCCTGCGCCCGCTGGAGCGCTACATGACCGCCCTGCCGGTCGGGGCGCAGTACTACACGCTCGCCCATGCGTGACGTCCGCGGATGAAGGGCTTGCTCGCCCTCCTCGCCCGCTTCGGCCTGGCGGGGCTGGTCAACACCGGCATCGGCCTGTCTGTGATCGCCGCCCTGGACCTGGGCCTGCATGTCGACCCGCACATCGCCAACGCCGTCGGCTATGCGACCGGCCTGGCGACGGGCTACGTCCTGAACCGGCGGTTCGTGTTCCGCAGCGGCGACCCCTTCGGCTGGACGGGCCTGAAGTACCTGGTGGTCGTGGGCGTCGCCTTCGCCGTCAATCAGGGGGTGTTGGCCCTGGTCGGCCCCGCGTTCGGCCCGCAACCGATGGGCCGCCTCGCCGCCCAGATCGCCGCCATGGCCAGCTACACCCTGCTCACCTTCGTGCTCTGCCGGCTGTGGGTTTTCAAACCCTCCCCCCTTGCGGGGGAGGGAGGGGCCCAGCCGTAGGCTGGGAGGGAGAGGGTTCAGAGTTGCAGCCGCGTCTTGAGCGCCTCGACGGCCGGAACGGTCGGCTCGAACACATAGTCCGGCCGCGTCACGCTCACCGGACCCACCCCCGCCGCAGCCAGGGCCGTGGCCGCGTCGAACAGGTCGCCGGCCGGGGCTAGGAGGCCGTCGCTGCGGCGGGTGGCGCCGCGGTCGAGGAAGGGCTGCACGGCGGGCGCCGCGGCCTTGTCGGCTTCCGACGGCCAGCGCAGGGCCGCCAGGTCGCGGGCGCGGGCTCTCGCCTCGACCACCGCCAGGAAGCGGCGCAGCTGTTCGAGCTGGGCCACGGTCCACGGCGCCAGCAGCGAGGCTGCGAGTTGGCATTGGCTCTTCAGGATCACCCCGTCGCCGACGATCTTCAGGTTGTTGGCCGCGAGCGTCGCGCCCGTGGTGGTGATGTCGACCACCAGCTCGGCCGCCCCCGCCGCCGGAGCGCCCTCGGTGGCCCCGAGGGACTCGACGATGCGGTAGTCGGTCACGCCGTGGGCGGCGAAGAAGGCGCGGGTCTGGGCGGCGTATTTGGTCGCCACCCGCAGGCGGCTGCCGGTCCGCGCCAGGTAGAGCAGCGCCACCTCTTCCACGTCGGCCATGGTCTCGACGTCGATCCAGCTCTGCGGCGCGGCCACCACCAGGTCGGCGCGGCCGAAGCCGAGCGCCCGCAGCAGCATCACCCGCTGGTCCAGGCCCTCGCCGCGCTCGCGCAGCAGGTCCTCGCCGGTCAGGCCGAGGTGGATTTCGCCGGCGTCCACCGCCGCGGCGATGTCGCCGGCCGACAACAGCCGCACCTCGGCGCCGGGCAGGCCGCGCAGGGTGGCCCGGTAGCCGCGGGCGCCGCCGTCGATCTCCAGCTTGAAGCCGCAGTCGACCAGCCAAGCCTCGGCCTGTTCCTTCAGCCGCCCTTTGGACGGCAGGGCCAGGGTCAGGGGCGCGTTGATCTCGCTCATGCGGCCGCTCCAGACCAGGCCCGCGCGGGGCGCACGATGCAGCCGACCGCGCCGGGCTCGCCGGCGCCGCCCAGCCGCGCGGGCAGGCCGTCGTAGCGGCCGCCGGCGGCCACGGGCCGGCCGGCGCCCAGGGCCGCGCTCCTGACCTCGAACAGCATACCGTCATAGTAGCCGAACGGCCGGGAAAAGCCGGTCGAGAGCGTCAGGGCGGTCTCTGGCAGGCCGGCGGCGTTCAGGGCCTTGACCCGCCGCACCCAGGGCTGCAGCGCGAGGTCGAACTCCACCTTGGCCTCGTAGGCGAGGCTCTCGACCTGGTCGAGGGCCGCCCGCGGCGAACCGGAAATGGCGAGGTAGCGGCCGATCAACCCGGCCTCGCCCGCCGTCAGGCGCGGGCCGCGGTCGCCCGCGGAGCGCTCGATCAGCCGATGCACGATCTCGCCGGGCGAGCGGCCGCCCACCGGCTGGATGCCCGCCAGGCGCCAGAGCTCCTCCAGCACCGCGGCGGCCTCGGCCTCCGGCAGGTCCGACAGCAGGCCGGCCAGGCGGCCCGAGCCGGCCGGCGGCGCCGGCGCCTCGCCCTGGGCGCGGACCAGTTCGGCCTCGACCGAGCGGCCGTCGGCGAAGGCGCGGGTCAGCCGCGTCGCCACCCCGGTCGGCGCGCCGATGGCGCGGACGAAGCCGTCGAACAGGCCGACGTCGCCCATCACGAGCGACAGATCCTTGCGCCCGCCGGCGCCGGCCGCGGTCCAGGCCAGGGCCGCCACGGCGGCGTCCTCGGCGGCCACGTCCGCGGCCGGGCCGAACAGCTCGGCGCCGATCTGCAGGAATTCGCCGCCCCCGCCCGGGCCCGAGGCCTGGAAGGCCTTGCCCTGGTACAGGTAGCGGCCCCTCGCCTGGCCGGAAGCGATGTGGCTCTGGGCCACCGGAATGGTGAAGTCGGGGCGCAGCACGGCGGCCTCGGCGCCCTCGCCCTGCACCACCAGGAGGCGTGAGCGCATGGCCTCGCCGGCCAGGTCGAGCAGCAGGCCGAGCGGCTGCAGCACCGGGGCATCGACCCAGGCGCCGCCGAAGGCCTCGAAGGGGACGCGGATCGCCGCCAGGACCTCGGCGGGGACCGTGGGCTCGGGGGTCTCGGGGGTCTCGGGGGTCAGGCTCATGCCCGGTCCTCCAGGATCCGGCGGACGAAGCCCACCAGTTCGGCGCGCGGGATGGTGGCCTGGCCCGGCCGTTCGGCGCGCCAGGCTTCGTTATCGCTGACTTCGGAGGACAGCCGCCGGCCGAGGTCGAGGTCCTTCACCGTCACCGTGCCGGCGGCGCGCTCGTCGTCGCCGATGATCACCGCGGCCGGCGCCAGGCGGCGGTCGGCGTACTTCATCTGCGGCCGCATCCCCGACGAGCCGAGATAGACCTCGGCGGCGATGCCCGCCGCGCGCAACTCGCCGGCCACGGCGAAATAGTCGGTCATGTGGTCCTGCGAGAAGGCGATCACCACCACCGGTCCCCGCGCGTTCTCGCCCGGGTCGCGCCCGGCGGCGCGCAGGGCTGCGGCCAGCCGCGAGACCCCGAAGGAGAAGCCGGTCGCCGGCACGGGCTGGCCGGTGAAGCGGGCGACGAGATCGTCGTAGCGGCCGCCGCCGCCGACCGAGCCGAACCGCACCGGTTCGCCCTTGTCGCCCTTAGTCTCCAGCAGGAGCTCGGCCTCGAACACCGGGCCGGTGTAATATTCCAGGCCGCGCACCACCGAGGGGTCGAACCGCGCCTGGCTCGAGGCCACGCCCAGGCCCTTCAGCGCCTCGTCGATCCGGCCCAGCTCCAGGATCGGCGCCTCGAGGGCGGCGATGCCGAGGTCCGACAACGCCGACAGCACATGGGCGCGGCTCTCGAAGTCGGCGTCGATGAAGCGGCCGAGGAAGTCGCCGATCACGGTCCGGGCGGCCGGGTCGAGCCCCGCGCCCTTGGTGTAAGCGCCGGATTCGTCCATCCGGCCCGCGCCGAGGAGGTCGTAGACCCCGTCCCAGCCCAGGCGGTCGAGCTTGTCGATGGCGCGCATCACCACGAGCTTTGAGCCCGCATCGGTCACGCCGGCGGCGCTCAGCACCCCGTCGAGCAGCCCGCGATGGTTGATCTTCAGCACCGCGGTCCCCCGCGGCAGGCCGGCGGCCTCCAGGCCCTCGACGGCCATGGCGACGATCTCGGCGTCGGCCTCGGGGCGGGCCGAGCCCACGGTGTCGGCGTCGCACTGGACGAATTCGCGGTAGCGGCCGGGGCCGGGCTTCTCGTTGCGCCACACGGTGCCGAAGGCGTAGCGCCGGAACGGCTTGGGCAGGGTCTCCCAGTTCTGGGCCGCGAAGCGGGCCAGAGGCGCGGTCAGGTCGTAGCGCAGCGCCATCCACTGCTCGTCGTCGTCCTGCAGGGCGAAGACGCCCTCGTTGGGACGGTCGCTGTCGGGCAGGAACTTGCCGAGCGCGTCGGCATATTCGAAGGCCGAGGTCTCCAGCCGCTCGAAGCCGTAGCGCTCGTAGACGGCGGTCACCGCTTCCAGGATGGCGCGCTCGGCGGCCAGGTCGCGGGCGCGCCGGTCCTGCAACCCGCGTGGGGTGCGAGCTTCGGGTCGGAAGGGCGTTTCGGTGGTCATGCGCGAACGTCGCCTACTGGAGAGGGTTCGACGGAGGGCGCTTCTGGAACAAGCCCCATCCGCTATGGCGGGGCTTGAGTTGGCGATCGCTGCTCAGACAGCACGACCCCAACCCGTCCCCTTTGCGAAGGTCGGGTGGTGATGGGCGTGCCGATGGTGCGCGGTCTGGATCACGGGGCGCCTATAGCCGAAGTTCCGGGCGGACGCTAGGTCCCGGACGGGTCCGGTCGCGGCCTCGGCGTTGATACTTCCGCCGAACAACTTGATCCTTCGCCCTCTCCTCGGAACTGTGTCCACACGGGCCGCGATATGATCCGCTTCGCCGCATTTGGTACGGGACGACAGATTGGATGAAGGCGGTCCCCGCTGGCCTCGCCGCCTACGGCGCGGATACGGTTGAGAACCTTACTCGTCCCCATCCTCGGGCGCCCGACCCGACTCCGCCCCGAAATCGGTAGCCATCTTGCCGGCCGCCTCCGCCCATCGCATGTTCTCTTTTTGTTTCTGATGGAGCAAGCGATGAATGCGGCGGAGGCGGACCTGCGCTTTCCGGTCTTGGCGATCCCTGAGGACCGGGGCGAGTGGGCGGATGTCTGGGGGCCGCCGACCCTGGACATCCTGCAGCGCTGCGGACCCCGCGCTCTGAAGGACGGCCTGCAGATCGGGATAGAGATCATCGATCTGGAGGGGCGCCGCTTCATCGTGAGATCGGTCCGGCGGGTTGGCCGGGACCGGCCGTTGCTGCGTTGGATCGTAGGGTTCCTCCTCGCGGGTCCGCAGTATCGCATCGAGCACGAACTTGAGCCGCTTAAGCCGCTTTCACTGGAGGAGACGCAGGAGAAGGTCTGCGTCAGGATGCGGGCTCACCCCGAATGCTGGCAGGATCATGAGCTCACCCTGCCGGAGCTCCTGGAAGGGGTAGCGGCGACCCGGACCATTGGGGAGATTCATGCCTTGTTGAGTCTCGACGACTTCAGGGTACCCTGAAACGGCCAAGCTCGGCCGGCGCTACCGCAGCCGCTGCACTAGGGCAGCGGTGGACGGATCGTGAGGCAGCCGATCCCCGCCCTCCAGCTCGCCGAGAATGCGGGTAGCCAGGGACTTGCCCAGTTCCACCCCCCACTGGTCGAAGCTGTTGATCTCCCAGATCACGCCCTCGACGAAGACCTTGTGCTCGTAGAGCGCCAGGAGCGCCCCGAGCGTTTGTGGCGTCAGGGTCTCCATCAGGATCAGGCTCGACGGGCGGTTCCCGGGGAAGGTCCGTTGCGGGGCGAGGGTGCGGACGGCGTCCGGGGCCATGCCCCTGGCCTCCAGCTCGGCGACCACGTCGGCCTCGGTGCGGCCGACAGCCAAGGCCTCGCCCTGGGCCAGGCAGTTGGCCAGGAGCTTGGTCTGCATGTCGGCGGGGCCTTCCGCGGCCCGCGCCACCGCGACGAACTCCACCGGGATCACGTCCGTCCCCTGGTGCAGGAGTTGGAAGAAGGCGTGCTGGCCGTTGGTGCCGGCGTCGCCGAACACCACGGGGGCTGTCGCCCGCAGGACGGGGCGGCCGTCGGCGCGGACCCGTTTGCCATTCGATTCCATCTCCAGCTGCTGCAGGAAGGCGGGCAGCAGGCGCAGCCGCTGGGCGTAGGGCACGACCGCGCGGGCCCCGCGGCCCAGGCCGTTGCGGTTCCACACCTGGGCCAGGGCCAGCAGCACCGGGGCGTTGCGCTCCAGCGGCGCGGAGACGAAGTGGGCGTCCATCAGGGCGGCGCCGGCCAGGAACTCCTCGAACGCTTCCCAGCCCAGGGCGATGGCGCAGGACAGCCCCACCGCCGACCACACCGAAAAGCGCCCGCCGACCCAGTCCCAGAACTCGAACACCCGGTCGGGACCCACCCCGAAGGCCTGGGCCTTTTCCGGGGCGGCGGAAACGGCGGCGAAGTGGGCCGTCGTGCCCGCCTCGCCCAGGGCAGCCCGCAGCCAGGCCCGGGCGGCCTCCGCATTCGCCAAGGTCTCCTGGGTGGTGAAGGTCTTGGAGACGGCCACCACCAGGGTGGTCGCGGGGTCGAGCCCTGCCAGGGCGGCGGCGATCTCGGCCGGGTCGACGTTGGCGGCGAAGCGCAGTTCGATGGCGGCGTCCACGGGCCTGAGCGCCTCCCACACCAGGCGGGGCCCGAGGTCGGAGCCGCCGATGCCGATGTGGACGACGGCCGCGAACCGCTCGCCCGTGGCGCCGCGGACGGCGCCCGAGGCGATCCCGTCGGCGAGCGCCTTCATCTTTGCGCGGCCGGCCTGGACGGCGTCCGACACCGGCTCGCCCTTAGCCGAGAACCGCGCCGCCGCGCCGGCCCGCAGCGCGGGGTGCAGCACGGCCCGGTCCTCCGAGGCGTTGACGGCGGCGCCGGCGAACAGGCGCGCGCGGGCGGTCTCCACCCCGGCTGCGGCGGCCAGGTTCAGGCAGGCGTCCAGCCCGTCGGCGGTCCAGGTCTGTTTGGACAGGTCCAGGGTCAGGCCCGCGGCGGCGACGCTGGTGCGCGCCAGCCGGTCCGGCTCGCTCACGAACAGCTCGACGATCCGCGCCGCGGCGGCCCGTTCGGCGGCGGCGTCGAAGCGGGCCCAGGCGGCGGACAATTCGGGGCGTTCGGCGGCGGTCATGAGAGGCTCCAAAACTTACCGCCTGTTTACCCTTTGCTGGCCCACTGGCCAGACGCCGACCCTATTCGACCCTGAGGGATTCGCCCAAAAAGGTTACGCCATGTCTTGCGACGTCGCCGTCTCGGCCGCCCTGTTGCTGGCCTCGCTCAACCCCAGCCACGCGCTGCAGCCGCGCCTGATCCCGGTCGTCTCCACCGCGCCGGCGACCAACCCCCTGGCCAAGGAGCCCCTGTTCGCGGGCATCATCGGCCAGGCCAAGTCGCTGAAGGACGAGGTCGAGACCTACCGCAAGGGCGTCAAGGCCGCCGCCGCGCCCAAGCCCCTGCCTCGGCTCGACCGGTTCGAGAAGAAGGTCGCCGCCCTGTCCGAGCTGGACATGAAGGGGCACCTGGAACTGGCCGCCCGCGGCACCGACGGCGACCTGAAGTGCATCCTACGGGGCATCTCCCAGGACTTGCCCAAGAAGATGGACGAACTGATGAAGGCGGTCTCCCCCGCCGACCAGGAGCTGGCCCTGCGCGACATGGCCTATCTGCTCAACGACAACGTCGAGGTCATCACCTCCCCGCCCGCGCCCGAGGTGTAGGGCCACCAACCGCGGTTTAGCGGTTCAGCCCGCCTTCGCCTTGTCCAGAGCCGCGGCCACCACGCCCTCGGTCAGCAGCTGCGGCAGGATCGCCGGCTCGCCGGCCCGGCCGTACACCAGGTACAGCGGCACCCCCGAACGGCCGCGGGCGGCCAGCTCCCTGGCGATGGCGTCGTCGCGGTTGGTCCAGTCGGCCTTGAGGTAAACCGCATTGGTCCTGGCGAAGGCTTCGGCTACGCGCTTGCCGGCCAGGGTGGTGCGCTCGTTGACCTGGCAAGTCACGCACCATGCGGCGGTGAAGTCCACGAACACCGGCCGGCCTTGCGCCTGCAGCGCCGCCACCCGTTCGGGCGACCACGGCTCCGTGGCCAGGCCCGGACCGGCCTTGGCGGTCTGCGCCGAAGCCGCGGCCGGGGCGGCCGTCCGCGCGCCGACCAGCAGCAGAGGGACCGCGGCGAGGACGGCGACGGCCGCGGCGGCGCGGGGGAGCAGAGGCCGCTCGGCGCGCTGGCCAACGCCCCAGGTCCAGGCGGCGAAGGCGGCCAGGATGGCGGCGGCGAACAGGAACGGCAGGGCGGCGGTCCCGGCCTGGACCGCGAACACCCAGGCCAGCCAGGCGGCGGCGGCGTACATGGGGAACGCCAGGACCTTGCGCAGCCCCTCCATCCAGCCGCCGGGCCGGGGCAGGCGCGCGAACAGGGCCGGGGCGAACGACAGGGCGGTGAAGGGCGCGGCCAGGCCCAGGCCCAGGAACAGGAACACCAGCAGCGCCGCGGCCGGCGGCTGGGTCACCGCCCAGCCGATGGCGCCGGCCATAAAGGGCGCGGTGCAGGGGGCGGCCACCACCACCGCCAGGGCCCCGGTGAAGAAGGCGCCCGCCAAGCCGCTGCGGTTGGCAAGCCCCGTTCCCGCGCCCTGGACGGAGGTCCCGACCTCGAACAGGCCCGACAGGTTCAACCCCACCAGCAGCATCAAGAGCGCCAGCACCGCCACCACCGCCGGCGACTGCAGCTGGAAGCCCCAGCCCACCGCCTGGCCTGCCGCGCGGGCGGCGATCAGCAGGCCGGCCAGCAGCAGGAAGGTCGTCACCACCCCGGTCAGGAAGGCCAGGCCCTCGGCGCGGGCGGCGCCGGGATGCTCGACATGGCGGGCCAGGGCCGCGGCCTTGAGCGACAGCACCGGGAAGACGCAGGGCATCAGGTTGAGGATCAGGCCGCCGATGAAGGCGAAGGCCGCCGCGGTCAGTAGGCTCATGGACGCCGCACCCGCCGCCGGCTTGCCGCCGGCGACCGGCGAACCGTCCGGGTTGGTGGTGACCACCGCCGGGGTCAGGCCGTAAGCGCCGGCGGGGATCGCCCCGGGCCGGGCCTCGACCACATAGGCCGCGTCGCCCAGGGCCAGCACGCCGTCGAGCTGGGCCGGGCTCTTGCCCTCCATGAAGGCCTGGCCCGGCGCCAGGGTGAGCGTCAGGCCGTCAGGGCCGCGCTCGGCCTTCTGGACCTTGATATGTTCTAGCGCCGCCCCGTCGTCGGGGAAGAAGTAGGCGTCCTTCACGTCCACGCCCCGGACCAGGGAACCCGTGACCGCCAGCTTCACCACCTTGCCGTCGGAGGTGAACACCGCCGGTAGGCCTTCGGACTTCGGCGCCGCCGCCAGGGTCCTGGTCACCGCCTCGCCGAACCGGGGATGCATCGCCGAGGCGTCCGCCGCCACCGGCAGGGCGAGGCTGAGGTCGGCCGATTCCGGCACGCAGATCTCGGCGCAGACCAGGAAGTCGGCCTTGGCCTTGAGGGTGACGGTCTCGCCGACCTTGGCGCTGGCCGGGACCTCGATGGGGACCGGCAGATAGACCTCGCCGGAATAGACGTAGTTCATCAGCGGCCCGGTCACGAACCGGTGCGGCGTCGGCCAGACGATGTCGCCGGCCTTCCAGCCCGGCGGCAGGCTCCAGGTGAGCTGGGTCGCCTGGCCCGCGTCGCCGGGGTTGCGCCAGTAGGTGTGCCAGCCGGGCGCGATCTTCTGGCGGACGGCGACGTAGATCGTGCTTCCCGGCGCGGCCGCCTTGGTCTGGGGGGCGAGCTCGACCTCCAGGTGCTCGGTCTTGGCCGGCGCGGCGTGGGCCGCTGCGGCGCCGGCGATGGCCAACAGGAAGGCCGCCATCCAGGCCCATGCGAAGGATCGCCGCTGATCGTGTCTCATCGCGGCGAGGATAACACGGGAGCGGGCCGCTTCCGCTCGACAATCCCGCCGCCCCCGCCATGATCGGACGCGCAAACCTTCGAGGGAATCGCCGGTGACCGCTCATTTCGACGACCTCGAGGTCGGCCAAGTCCTGTCGCTGGGCGTCGCCCCGGTGGACGGACGCGCCCTGGACCTGTTCTGCCGCACCTTCGTGCCAAGCTGGACCCCCGAGATGGGGGCCCCGGAATCCTTCCTTTACGCCCTTTGGAGCCGGATGGACGCAGAAGCCTCGGCCGAGTGGGCCCAGACCAAGCGACTGGCCGTCGACGCCCTGCGCTGGAGCCGCACGCCCCCGGCCGGCGAACTGCTGCGCGGCCGCATGACCGTGCTGGGCAAGGACCCCGTGGGCGACGAGAAGGGCCTGATCATAGCCCAGCACGACCTGCTGGACGAGGCCGGGCGGCTGGTCTTCTCCTGCCTGACCCGTTCGGTCTTCACCCGGCGCTAGAGCACCAGCATCGCGACGGCGGCGGCGGCCATCACCGCCGTCGCCAGCCAGCCGAACACCTCCAACCGCAGGCCGGCGGTGAACTGGCCCATCTGTTTGCGGCGGCTGGCCACCCACATCATCGCCGCGATCAGCGGCACGGCGACAAGGCCGTTGATGACCGCGCTCCAGAACAGGGCGCGGATCGGGTCCAGGGGCGAATAGTCGATGGCGATTCCCAGGAGGGTGGCCGCGACGATCACGCCGTAAAAGCCCACCGCCTCCCAGGGCTTGTTCTCCAACCCGCACTTCCAACCCCGCGATTCGCCGAAGGCGTAGGCCGCCGACCCGGCCAGGATCGGCACGGCCAGCAGGCCGGTGCCGATGATCCCCAGGCTGAACAGGACGAAGGCGAAGGGCCCCGCCACCGGCCGTAGGGCTTCGGCGGCTTCGGCGGCGGTGTTGATCTGGGTGTGACCGCCCACGTGCAGGGTGGCCGCGGTGCTGATCATGATGGCCAGGGCCACCAGGTTGGAGACCCCCATGCCGACGAAAGTGTCGATGCGGATGCGGTGCAGTTCGCGCCGGGCCTGCCGGGGCGCCTCCTTGAGGGGCCTGGCCGCAGGGTGGTCGCCGATCTCCTCCACCTCCTGACTGCTTTGCCAGAAGAACAGGTAGGGACTGATGGTGGTGCCGAAGATGGCCACGACCATGGTGAGGGCCGGTCTCGTCAGCTCGACCCTGGGCAACACGAGGCCGAGCGCCGCGGCGGTCCAGTCCACTTGCACCACCAGCACCACGGCCACGTAGGACAGCAGCACCAGGGTCAGCCATTTCAGGTAGCGGGCGTAGCGCTCGTAGGGGATGAACAGTTGTAGCCCCAGGGACAGGAACGCGAAGGCGATGGTGAAGAGGTGGTCGCCCCAGCCGAGCACCAACTGGGCCGCCTCGCCCATGGCGGCCAGGTCGGCGCCGATGTTGATGGTGTTGGCCACGAACAGCAGCCCGACCAGCCCGGTCACCAGGGGCTTGGGAAAGACGTCGCCCAGGTTCTTGGCCAGGCCGCAGCCTGTCACCCGGCCGATCCGCGCGCTGGTCAGCTGGACCGCGGTCATCAGCGGATAGGTCAGGACCAGGGTCCAGAGCATGTTGAAGCCGAACTGGGCCCCGGCCTGGGAATAGGTGGCGATCCCGCTGGGATCGTCGTCGGCCGCGCCGGTGACCAGGCCCGGCCCGAGTTCCTCGAATACGGCCGCCTTCTTGAGGCGCTTCAGGCTGGACCGCATCCGGGGCTCCGCGTTTTTCTCAATTGAGAACACGAGGACCGGTCGGGCGTTCCGGCCGGCGTGGTCGCCAGCGCGCCGCCATCCTCGGACGTGTCCCGAGGAGGACGGTTGGCGAGGCCCTACGCGTTGGCGGCGACGGGGGCGCGGCTCACGGCGCGGGCCAACAGCCGCTCCCAGTTCAGGAGCGACATGAGGTGGGCGTAGATCTGCTGCAGGGCGCCGTTCGCGAACAGCTCCTGGATCTTCTCCAGGGGAAGCTTGCTGAGCTTGTCCTCGGAGACGGCGAAATACTCCGCCAGCATCTGCGGCTCGCCGGCTTGGCCGTCGGGCAGGCGCGGGGTGAACATCGCCTGCTTGACCTCGAACAGGTCGAGGTCCTTTAGCAGCTTGATGAAGTCCTCGGTGCGGCGCCGCTCGGATTCGAACTCGCGGCAGAACTCCATCGCGCCCTTGGTGAACTCGGAGGGCTCGTTGCCGTCGAACAAGGCGACGTCGCCGCCGTTTTCGTCCAGCACCGAGGCGCCGCGGTCGATGCACAGGATCATCCGGTCGCTGGTCTGGTCGTTGGCGAACACGAACGGATAACGGCGGACATAGGCCGGCATATAGTATTCGGCGTCGTGCACGCCCGTCTTCGACAGGAACAGGTTCTCGCCTTCCTTCAGGCCCATCACCGCCACCGGCGTCTGCTCGTCCCCAACGAAGATGATCGGATAGTTCAGCGCCGCGGGCTGGAACTCGGTGACCGTCAGCGGCAGCAGGTGCTGGTCGGCCGCGAAGGCGAACGGATTGTCCATCCGCTTGACGCCGAGCTTGTTGTGCAGCTCCGGCGTCAGGGGTTCGGGGCGGGAATAGAGCAGGACGGCGCCGGTGATCGCGCCGGGGGGCAGTTCGGAGGCTTCCATTGTACAGGCGCTCTGGGTTTTCCTGGGGTTGGCCGCTTCCTAGCGGATCGTCCGGGGCGGAGCAAACGACTCCGACGGCCTGCGACCACGCCGCATGGCCCGGGCGCGCGCGCCTCTTGCGGTGGGGAGGCAGTGGACCCTAATCAGGGGCATGAGCGCGTGCGCCCATTCCCATGCGTCCGAGCCGGGCCTTCACGGCGACGGCCTCGATGCGGCTATGGCCGCCGCCGAGCGTCGCTGCGGCGAAATCGGCGAGCGGCTGACCGCGCCCCGACGGCGCGTGCTCGAGCTGCTGCTGGGCTCAGGCCAGCCGGTCAAGGCTTACGATCTGATGGCGGGTTTCGGGGCCAAGGGCGAAACCGCCAAGCCGCCGACGGTCTACCGGGCGCTGGAGTTCCTCGCCCGCACGGGCCTGGCCCATCGGATCGAGAGCCTCAACGCCTATATGGCCTGCCGGTTGGGCGAGGCGCGCCATGCGGCCGGGTTCCTGATCTGCGACTGCTGCGGCGCCACGCGCGAGATAGAGCCCCTGGGCGCCGAGGCGGTGCAGCACGCCGCCCGCAGCTCCGGCTATGTCCTGACCGCGGTGACTGTGGAGGCTCACGGCCTCTGTGCGGAATGCGCCGCCGCGTGACCTGAGCGGCGAAGCTCCCTAGAGTTCGGGGCTGGTCCGAAGGACGGCGGGGGCGAGGCTTTGAGCGACACCGGAGCAGTCGAAGTCTGGCGCGGAACGGTCGCGACCTGGGAATGCGACGGGATGGGGCACATGAACGTGCGCTTCCATCTCCTGCGGGCCATGCAGGGACTGGCCGGCGCCGCCGCCGCCCTGGGCATGCCCCACGCCTTCGCGGCCCACGCCCCCGCCACCCTGATCGTGCGCGAACACCACGTCCGCTTCCTGCGCGAGGCCCGCGAAGGCGCGATCCAGCACATGACCGCTTCGGTGGTCGACATCGGCGAGACCGAGGCCCTCATCCAGCTGATCCTGTTCGACAGCATCTCGGAGGAGACCTGCGCCACCTTCCTGACCCGGGTGGCCCATGCTGCGGGCCGCAGCGCGCGGCCCTTCCCCTGGCCGGCTCGGGCCTACGCCGCCGCCGAGGCCCTGAAGGCTCCGGTCGCCGCCAACGCCGGTCCCCGCAGCGTTCCCGCCCTGTCCTCCGGCCCGACCCCCAGCCTGGCCCAGGCCGAGGCCATGGGCCTGACCCGCGGAGGGCTGAGCGTGGTCATGCCCGAGGATTGCGACGTGTTCGGCCGCCTGCGCATCGAGATGTTCATGGGTCGCCTGTCGGCCAGCATCGGCCACACCATCAATCCCTTCCGCCGCGCGGCCCAGGCGGCCCAGCCGGGGATTCGCATGGGCGGCGCCGCGCTGGAGTACCGGCTGGTCTATTTCGCCCAGCCCCACGCCGGGGACCGAATCGACGTGCGCGCCGGCCTGGTAGAAGTGACGCCGAAACTGGCCCGCATCCGCCACTGGCTGCTGGACCCGGTCACCGGCGCGCCCTGGGCCGAGGCCGAGAACATCGTGGTCAACTTCGACCTCGACAGTCGCAGGGCGGTGTCGCTCTCCACCGAAGCGGCGGCGCAGCTCCAATCCAAAGTGACGGGCCGATAAGGGCGCCGGCGTGAACCCGATAGCCACCATAGGCTACGAGAAAGCGCCCCAGGCCGAGGTCGTCGGCCGGCTGCAGGCGGCCGGGGTCGAGCTGGTGATCGACGTGCGGGCGGTGGCGAGTTCGCGCCGGGCCGGCTTTTCCAAGACCCTGCTGGCCGGGAGCCTGGGCGACGCCGGGATCGGCTATCTGCATCTGCGCGACCTGGGCACGCCCAAGGCCGGACGCCAGGCGGCGCGCGCCGGACGCATCGGGGAGATGAAGGCGATCTTCGAACAGCAGCTGGCCACCGCCGCCGCGGTCGGGGCGCTGGAGCTGGCGATCGAGGAATCGCTCGGCCGCCGCGCCTGCCTGCTCTGCTACGAGGCCGACCCCGCGTGTTGTCACCGCACCGTGGTGGCCGAGCGGATCGCCGGCCGCACGGGCGCGAATATCCTGCACCTGTAGGGGTTCAGACCTCGGTTTCGGCGCCGTCCATGTCGGCGCCGTCCAGCTTGGCCCCGCCGAGGTCGGCGCCGAGCAGGCGGGAACGCCGCAGGTCGGCGGCGCGCAGGTCGGCGTGGCGCAGGACCGCGCGAGAGAGGTCGGTGCGCACCACCCGGCCGCCGTCGATCGGCAGCGGCCCCAGCCTGGCGCCGCGCAGGTCGGCGCGGTTGAGCTGGGCGTCGCGCAGCTTGGCCCCGCGCAGGTCGGCGCCGCGCAGGTCGGTGGAGCGCAGGTCCGCGCCGCTCAGGTCGGAGCCCTGGAGCTGCACGGCCTTCATGTTCAGGCCGAAGAACACCGAATTGGGCGCGACCAGGGCGGTGAGCCGGCGTTCGGCCAGGGTGCGGATGGGCCGGAAATCGACCTCCGACAGGCGTGCGGCCAGACCCCCGCCGCCGTGGCTGACGCACCATTGCTCGTGGGCGCGCAGCACCTCGTCGAGGGGCTGGTCGTCAATGTAGAAGATCGGCGGCGGCGCCCGCAGGGTCTCGGCCAGTGCGCCCCGGTCCACCGTGGCGTCGCCGATGTTGGCGCCGACCACGACCGTCCCCCGCATCGAGGCCCCGGTGAGGTCGGCCTGATAGAGCTGGGCGCCCGTCATGTTGGCGCCGTCCATCACCGCGTTGCACAGCCTGGCCCCGCCGAGCTGGGCGCCGGACAGGTCCGCGTCGCTGAAGTCGGTGGCGCAGGCCTGGGCTCCGGTCATCTGGGCGCCCTGGAGGTTGGCCCCGGACAGGACCGCGAAGTCCAGCTCCCCGGCCCGTTTCTCGTGCTTGAGGATGCGGAACCCCTGGGTCATGTCCTGCAGGGCGATCATGCCCTCGCGCAGGTCGCATCCGGCTAGATCCGCCCCGGCCAGGTTGGCGCCGCGCAGGCAGGCGCCGCGTAGGTCGGCCCGGTTCAGCGAGCACCGCCGCAGGTCTGCGTCGCGCAGGTCGACCCCGAACAACACGGCCCGGTCGAGCTTGGCGTCCGACAGGATGGTCCCGTTCAACCGCGCGCCGGTGAACTCGGCGTCGCAGAGATCGACGCCGCTAAGGTCGAAGTTGGACAGGTCGGCATAGGAGAAGTTGGCCCGTCTCCCGCCGCTGCGCCCGTCGAGGAAACGGCTGTGGGCCTCGAGCGACGCGCGCACCGAGGTGATGTCCAGGGTTTTGATGAGTGCGGGACGTGCCATGGGATGCTGTCACGCTTCATAGGGGCCAGGATTTAAGGAACCGTTCGCCACGTCCGCCCGGCCCCGCTCGGCATCCTCGGGCTAAGCCACGCAGGGCCCCATTCGTGACTGAAGTAATATTTCGGAAACCCGGCGTTAATTTGAGTTGCCTAGGAGTCAAATTCTGCAATTACGGTCACATGCCGATACTCTCCAAGCATCTTACAAATTATTACCGCGATATTTATTCTCTTATTTTGGAACAGGCCGGGCTTGCGGGCGTTGTCGCCGGCGAGAAGAGGAGGTTGTCGTGGCCCAAGCAATATCCAAGCCGGCGGTTCTGGTCGTCGAAGACGACGCTATGATCCGCGAGATCGTTAGCGACGTGCTCGAAGGCGCCGACTTCGACGTCCTCTACGCCAATTCCACCCAGGCCGCGTTCCAGGCCCTCGACGGGAGCGCCCGCATCGTCGCAGCCTTCCTCGACGTGGACCTCGGCGACCAAGGCGGCGGCGGCTATCTGGTGGCCCGCCACGGCCGCGCGTCGCGGCCCGACCTGACCGTGATCTACACCTCCGGCGGCTCCCAGGAGAACTTCGCCCGCGAGCGGGTGACGGGCGGCGTCTTCGTCCCCAAGCCCTACCTGCCCAGCCGGGTGCTCACCATGATCCAGGACGCGGTCCGCGGGGCGGAGTCCCGCCCGCACTGACCGCCCCCCCCTTTCGCGCCAGTGAACGCCTTGGCCGTTCGGGGGTTAGTCCTTCCGCAGCGGCTTGGAAGACTCTCCTATGCAGAGGTGGCCGGAACGGCTGTGGGTCGTGCGTCACGGCGAAAGCGCCGGCAACGTGGCGCGCGACGCCGCCTACGCGACCGGAGCCGCCCGCATCGAGCTTGCCGAACGCGACGTAGACGTACCGCTGAGCCCGCTCGGCGAGAAACAGGCCTGCGCGCTCGGCCGCTGGTTCGCCGCCATGCCCGAGCCTGAGCGTCCCGACGTGGTCTTGACCTCGCCCTATCTGCGCGCCCAGCGGACGGCCCGGCTGATCCAGGAATGCGGCGGCGTTTCCGCCGACCTGCCCGAGTTCGCGGCCGACGAGCGGCTGCGGGAGAGGGACCAGGGCATCCTCGACCGCCTGACCGCCGCCGGGGTCCTGGCCAGCCACCCCGATCAGGCCGAATTCCGCCGCGTCCTGGGCAAGTTCTACCACCGCCCGCCGGGCGGGGAGAGCTGGTGCGACGTGATCCTGCGGCTGCGCAGCGCCATGGACACCGTGGCCCTGCACT
Organism: Caulobacteraceae bacterium; assembly: GCA_035493215.1. Classification (GTDB taxonomy): domain Bacteria; phylum Pseudomonadota; class Alphaproteobacteria; order Caulobacterales; family Caulobacteraceae; genus NCED01. Next base: position 2,372 of record DATJIO010000053.1, on the reverse strand, counting down.
ACGGGGGCCGCCGGGTGCTGATCGTCGGCCACGAGGTGGTGGTGATGTGCCTGCGCTACCTGCTGGAGAACCTCAGCGAGGCCGAGCTGATGGCCATCGACCGCCAGGGGGATGTCGCCAACTGCGGCGTGACCGACTACCGGTTCGATCCGCGCCAGGGCAAAGGCGGCCGGCTCGTGCTGCAACGCTACAACTTCGCGGCGCCGCTGGAGCAAGCCGGGGCGCCGGTCACCGCCGAGCCCGACGCCATCGTGGCCGCCCGATGAGCCGCGTCGTCGAGGTCGGGCCCGACCTGTTGCGCTCAAAGCCCCTGCCCCGCCACCGCCAGGGCGACGACAAGGAGGGTCGCGGCCGGGTGCTGGTGGTGGGCGGCGACGTCGACCTGCCCGGTTCGGTGATCCTGTGCGGGATAGCCGCCCTCAGCGCCGGCGCCGGCAAGCTGCAGATCGCCACCTGCGAGAGCACGGCCCGGGGCGTGGCCGTGGCCGTGCCCGAATGCCGGACATTCCGCCTGCCCGAGACCCCCGGCGGCGCCGTCGCCCCCGAGGCGGCCGAGGGGCTGAAGCCCCACGTGGCCGCCTGCTCGGCCCTGGTGCTGGGCCCGGGCCTGATGGACAGTCGGGCGGCCCCCGCCCTGACCAGGGCGCTGCTGGAGGGCCTCGACCACCCCGCCGTGCTAGACGCAGGAGCGCTTGAGGGGCTGGCCGACCGGCGAGAGGCCCTGGCGCGCCGCCGCGGCCTCACCGTGATCACCCCGCACGCCGGCGAAATGGCCGCCTGCCTCGGCCTGGACCTCGACGAGGTCGAGGCCGACCCGCTGACGGTGGCGCGGCGCGCGGCCGAGGGCCTGCACAGCGTGGTGGCCCTGAAGGGGAGCTGCACCCGCATCGTCGCTCCGGGCGGCGAGGCCTGGGAATCCCCGCACGGCGACATCGGCCTGGGCACCTCCGGCTCCGGCGACACCCTGGCGGGGATCATCGGCGGCCTCATGGCCCGCGGCGCCGATCCGGTCACCGCGACGCTCTGGGGCGTCTGGGTCCATGCCGAGGCGGGCGAACGCCTGGCCCGCCTCCGCGGCCCCCTGGGCTTCCTGGCCCGCGAGATTCCGGGGCAGGTCCCGGCCATATTGGCGGAACTGTCGGCGTGAGCGGACCCGAGGACGAGGCCCTGCTGGCGCTGCTGCGGGCGCTGGAGGCGCGCGACTACCGCTTCGTCACCCCGACACCGGCCACCCACGCCCGCGTCCTGGCGCGGCCGGACCGCCGCCGCGCCAGGTCCCTGCGCGACGTGCTGGGCTGGAGCCTGCCCTTCGACCGCGACCTCTTGGAGCCGGACCTGCTCGACCTGTTGGCGCGGGGCGGCGTCCTGGCCGAAACCGAGGCGGGACTGAAGAGCCGCCTGCGGGTCTCCAGCATGGACGGCGGGCTGTTCCTGCACTCGGCCTATCCCACCGACGAAGAGGACGCGGTGTTCTTTGGACCGGATAGCTACCGCTTCGCCGCCTTCATCGCCGCGGAGATCGGCGGCGCGGGCGCGCAGCCGCTGCGAGTGGTCGACATCGGCGCGGGATCGGGCGTCGGCGCCCTCGTCACCGCGAGGCTGGCGCCGAAGGCCCGCGCAACCCTGAGCGACGTGAACCCTGCGGCCCTGCGCCTGGCGAGGATCAACGCCGCCTTCGCCGGCGTCGAGGTCGAGACCGTGACGACCGAGGGGTTCGACGGCCTGGACGGGCCCTGGGACCTCGTCCTGGCCAACCCGCCCTACATCGCCGACGCGGCGGGGCGCGACTACCGCGACGGCGGCGACATGCACGGGGGGCGGTTGTCCCTCGACCTCGCCCGCCAGGCCGCCGGCCGGCTGGCCCCGGGCGGACAGCTGCTGCTCTACACCGGCGCGGCGATCGTGGAGGGCCGCGACGCCCTCCGTGCGGCCCTGGAGCCCGCCATGGCCGCCGCCGGCTGCCGGCTGCGCTACCGCGAGCTCGACCCGGACGTGTTCGGCGAGGAACTGGAAAAGCCGCCCTACGCCGATGTCGAGCGCATCGCCGCGGTGGGGGCGGTGGCGGTGAAGGGGCCTTAGGTCGCCGCCGCGTCCATCAGGCTGCCGGAGTAGGCGGCATGGCCCACGTGGGTCATCCGCGTCTGGAAGTCGGCCCAGATCTCGCCGCCGATGTCGCGCCAGCGCCGGCAGAAGGCGTAATCCTCGCTCAGGTGCTCGCGGTTGTCCGGCTCGATCATGCTTTCGAAGAACATGACCGTCCGTTTGGGCGGGGCGTTCATGTCGGTGATGATGCAGAGCAGCTCCGGATGGGCGGCCGCCATCTTCTCCAGCACCTCGCGGCGGATCAGCATGAAGCCGGTGGCCAGATAGGC
>DATJIO010000052.1:0-40463 GCA_035493215.1 Caulobacteraceae bacterium | reverse complement strand
GACGGTTGGCGCCGACTGGTGCGGATCGAGCTGCCCTTGGCCTTGCCGCTGATCGTCTCGGGCGTCCGCATCGCCCTGGTCACCGCGGTCGGCATCGCCACGGTGGCGGCCTTCATCAACGCCGGGGGCCTGGGGACCATCATCCTGACCGGGATCGGCCAGGCCTATCCCGAGAAGATCATCGTCGGCGGCGCCGCCGCGGCGATCATGGCCATGAGCTTCGACCTGTCCATCGGCTGGCTGACCCGCCGCATGGCCCCGTGGCGGAGGGCCTGAGAATATGGCGCTTATCCTTTGGTTTTCAGAGCATTGGGGCGAGTTCCTGACCGCCCTGTCCGAGCACCTGATCCTGTGCGGCATCGCCATGACGGCGGCCATACTGATCGGCCTGCCGGTGTCGATCCTGATCGCCGGCCGCGAGCGCCTGTCCCTGGTCGTCGTCAACGGCATCAGCGCCCTGCGCACCGTGCCGAGCCTGGCGATCCTGGCGATCATGATGCCGTTCCTGGGGATCGGCCGCTGGCCCTGCGTGGTGGCCCTGGTGATCCTGGCCCTGCCGCCCATCGTCATCAATTCGGTGGCCGGCCTGCGCGGGGTGGACCCGGACCTGCTCGACGCCGCCGCGGGCATGGGGATGCGCCGGCGCCAGATCCTGTGGCGGGTGCAGGCGCCGCTGGCGGCCTCGGCCATGTTCGCCGGGGTGCGGACCTCGCTGATCCAGGTCCTGGCCGGCGCCGCTTTGGCCCCCTTCATCGGCGGCGGCGGCCTGGGCGACTTCATCACCACCGGCATCGGCCTGCGCGACACCACCCGGCTCCTGGCCGGGGCGATCCCCATCGCGCTGCTGGCGCTGTTCAGCGAGGTGGCGATGGGGCTGGCGGAAAAGACCTTCTTCGGGGCAGGCTCAAGGCGATGATCACCCTCGACGGCCTGACCAAGCGCTATTCGCAGAGCGGCCCGCCGGCGGTGGACGCGGTATCGATGGAGGTCCCCGAGGGCGCCACCGTGGCCCTGATCGGCCCGTCCGGCTGCGGCAAGACCACCACCCTGCGGATGATCAACCGCCTGATCGAGCCCACCTCGGGGCGCATCTTCGTCGAGGGGGAGGACGTCACCGCGGTCGATCCCGTCCTGCTGCGCCGGCGGATCGGCTACGTCATCCAGCAGGTCGGCCTGTTCCCGCACATGACCGCCGAGCAGAACATCGCCGTGGTGCCCAAGCTGCTGGGTTGGAGCGGCGCCAAGATTTTGGCCCGCACCGACGAGTTGCTCGACCTCGTGGGCCTCGACGCCGCCGTCACCCGCCCGAGCTTCCCGTGGCAGCTCTCGGGCGGTCAGCGCCAGCGGGTGGGGGTGGCCCGGGCCCTGGCGGCCGACCCGCCGGTGCTCCTGATGGACGAGCCGTTCGGGGCCATCGACCCGGTGGCGCGGCTGCGGCTCCAGGACGAGTTCCGGCTGATCCTGAGCAAGGTCAAAAAGACCGTGGTCCTGGTCACCCACGACCTCGACGAGGCGATCAAGCTCGGCGACCGGCTGGCAATCATGCGCGCGGGGCGCCTGGTCCAATACGACACCCCTGACCAGATCCTGTCCCACCCCGCCGACGCCTTCGTCGCCGAGTTCATCGGCGCGGACGGGCCGCTCAAGCGCCTGGGCCTGCTGAAGGTCGACGCCCTGCTGTCGCCGGAGGGGCTGGCCGACGGCGGCCCGCGGCTGGTCCTGGGCGCGTCCCTGCGCGAGGCCCTGGCCCTGATGGTCGCCTCCGATGTCGAGACGGTGGCGGTGGAGGACGGCGCCGGCCGGCTCCAGGGCTACGTCCACCGCAAGGCGATCTTCGCGGCATGATGACCATCGCGATCGGAGAGGACAGGATTGGCGTCGCCGAAGTCGTGGCGGTGGCCCGGCGCGGCGCGGCCGTCATGCTCGCGCCGGCCGCCGCGGGCCGGCTGGACCAGGCCCGCGCGGTGCTGGAGGACTGGTCGCGCCAGGACCGGGCGGTCTATGGCCTGACCCGCGGCCTGGGAAACCGGGCCGCCCAGACCATCCCCCTGGAAGAACGCGCCGGTTTCAGCGAGACGGCGCTGAAGGGCCGGGCGACCGGCGCCGGCGGCTATTTCGAGACCGAGGTCGCGCGCGCCGCCCTGTTCGTCCGCGCCGCGACCCTGGCCCGGGGCGGGGCAGGGGTGCGCCCGGTGATCGTCGAGACCCAGCTGGCCATGCTGGCGGCCGGGGTCACGCCCCTTATCCCCCGCATCGGCTCGGTGGGGACCTCCGACCTCCTGCTCTGCGCCAACCTGGGCCTGCCGATCATCGGCCTGGGTCGCGCCGAGCACGGCGGCGAGGTGCTGGCCGGCGCCGAGGCCATGGCCCGCGCGGGTGTCGCCACCGTGACCCTGACCGAAAAGGAGGGGCTGGCCCTGTGCAGCGCCAACGCCGTCTCGGTCGGCTACGGCGCCCTGGTCGCCCACGATGTCCACGACCTGCTGGCGCTGGCCGACGCGGTCCTCGCCATGAGCTACGAGGCCTTCGCCGGCAACCCCAGCCCCTTCGACGCCCGTGTCGCCGCCGCCCGCCCGGCCGCCGGCCAGGAACAGGCCGCCGCCGCCCTGCGCCGGATGCTGGCCGGTTCGAGCCTGTTCGAGCCGGGGGTCCCGCGCCGGGTGCAGGACCCGATCAGCTTCCGCTGCGCCACCCAGGTCCACGGGACCGTCCGCGCCGCCCTGGGCTGGGCCGAGCAGGACCTGGAGGTCGAGCTGAACGCGACGGCCGACAACCCGCTGATCCTGGCCGAGGACGGGGAGATCGTCTCGACCGGCAACTTCCACACCGCCCTCCTGGCCGTGGCCTTCGACGCCCTGCGGCTGGCCCTGGCCCAGCTCGGCAGCCAGTCCTCGGAGCGCTGCGCCCGGCTGATGGACCCGGAGCTGTCGGGCCTGCCTTCGCGCCTGACCCGCCACGGGGTGACGCGGGCGGGGGTGGGGCTGGTCGGGATGGTGGCGCGCACCCTGTCGCGGGAGTCCCGCCACTGCTCGGCGCCGTGCTCCAACGACGACGTCACCCCCATGGGGGTGGAGGACCAGGCGCCCTTCACCTTGCAGTCGGTGCGCCGCACCGCCGACCAGCTCGGCTTCCTGCGCCAGGCCCTGGCCTGCGAGATGATCGTGGCCGCCCAGGCGCTGGACCTGCGCCCGCCCGCCCGCTTGCCGCCGGTGGTTGCGGCCCTGCACGGTTTCATCCGCCGCCACGTGGCGTTCGTCGACGACGACCGCAGCACCACCGAGGACGTCGAGGCCCTGGCCGCCGCGGTCGACGACGGCGCGGCTCTCGCCTGCGTCCACAGCGCGCTGGAGGTCTGATGTTCAAAGCCCCCGCCATCTTCGAGCCGATGGACCGCCGCATAAGATTGCGCTTGAACGATGATGTCGTTGCAGATTCTGACCGCGCGATGATGCTGATCTCGCCGGGCCGGCACCCGGTCTACTACCTGCCCAAGGCCGACTTCGCGGCAGGCGCGCTGCTGCCCTCGGCCGCGGCCCCGGACCGCATCTGGTCGCTCCACGCCGGCCGCGTGACGCTGGAGGGCGTGGCCGCCGCCTTCGAGGGCGACGCCCACGGGCTGGCGCCCATGGCCGACCATCTCACCGTCGCCTGGGACGCGGTGCGCTGGTTCGAGGAAGACGAGGAGATTCTGCGCCACCCACGCAACCCCTATGTCCGGGTCGACTGCATCCACAGTTCTCGGCGGGTGCAGGTGGTGCTGGACGGGCAGGTCGTGGCCGACACCCGCCGCGCGGTGTTCCTGTTCGAGACCGGCCACGTCACCCGCCACTACATGCCCATCGAGGACGTGCGGCCGGGAATCCTGCGGCCGAGCGCCCTGCGCACCTATTGCCCCTACAAGGGCGAGGCCGGCTACCGCTCCGTGGAACTGGCCGGACGGGTCCACGACAACGTCGTCTGGAGCTATGACGGGCCCTACGACGAGTGCCTGAAGATCAAGGGCCTGGTGGCCTTCTACAACGAGAAGGTCGACGCCGTGCTCGTCGACGGCAAGCCCGCGTCCGGGCGCTTTCCGCCGCGGATCTGAATCCTACGACTGCCGGACGAACAGGGCCACGGTCAGGACCAGGCCGATCAGGATCACCAGCGCCCGCAGCAAGGTGTCGGGCGCCCGTCGCAGAAGATAAACCCCCGCGACCCCGCCGATGACCGCGCCGAGGCCCACGGCGGCGGCCTCGAGCCATCGGACTTCAGGGGACAGGACGAAGATCGCCACGGCGCTGGCGTTCATGACCGCGGCCAGGATGTTCTTGGTCGCCGACCCGCTGCGCACCGCGTAGCCGGCCAGGGCCAGCAGGGCCATCATCAGAAAGCCGATCCCGCCGCCGAAATAGCCGCCATAGACGGCGATCGCGAACTGCAGCGCGCCCATCGCAAAGGGGGCGATCCGCGGGGACGCCCCCGGCTTGGGGCGGACGACGGCGCCCAGGGTGAAGAGGCCCGTCGCCGTCAGCACCAGCCACGGCACCATCCGCGCGAAGACCGCCGAAGGGGTGGCGAGCAGTAGCCAGGCCCCCATCACGCCGCCGACCAGGCTGATGGCCACGAGCCACCGAAAGCGCAGCCCCGGCGAGGGCGCGAGGAGGTTGCGGCCGGCGACACCCGACGCCACCTGCGCCGGAAACAAAGCCACCGCCGAGGTGATGTTGGCCGCGCGCGGGTCGACGCCGGCGAGGATCAGGGCGGCCAGGGTGATGAACGACCCTCCGCCGGCGAGCGCATTCTGGGCTCCGGCCCACAGGCCGGCGAGGAACAGGACGGCGAGAATCATGACGCGACCCTAGCCTCGAACCTGGGCGGCTTGCACCCCGCTGCGGGCGCCCCTATGCAATCCTCCCTTTCGGGCGGCCCTCCCATGGGGAGCGCCCGGTTCAACGGCAGAGGGTATGCGCGTGACAGGGCGCCAATTCCGGTCGAAGTTCGACCCCTCGTCCGCCGACCGAGGCTAGCCTGACACGTCTGGTCGCCATCTATCTCGAGAAGCGGGAAGCCCTGCTGGGCTATTTCACCGCCCGCCTCGGCTCGCCGGCCGCGGCCGAGGACGTGGTGCAGGACATCTATCTCAAGCTATGCGGACTGGCCCCGGATGCGCCGGTGCAGAACGAGACGGCCTTCCTCTACCGGCTCGGCTCCAACCTGATGCTCGACCGGCTGCGCCAGCAACGCCGCGCCGCGGCCCGGGACGGCCACTGGAGGAGCGCCGGGGTCACCCTGGTCGAGGGCGAGGAGATCGCCGACGAGCCGTCCGCCGACGAGGTCCTGATCGGCCGCGAGCGCCTGGCCCTGATGCTGGAGGCGTTGGAGGACCTGCCGCCGCAGCAGCGCCAGGCTTTCCGCCTGCACAAGCTGGAGGGCGTCAGCCAGGCCGCCACCGCCGCGGCGCTGGGGGTCTCCCTCAGCTCGGTGGAGAAGTACCTCAAGGCGGCGCTGGCCCACCTGACCGCGAGGCTGGGATGAGGGCTCCCGGCGAGGAAATTCGTCCGAGTGCGGCGCGGGATGACGGGTTGACGCCCTCGGCGGCGTCATTGGGGAAAGGCCCTCATTTGCGGGCCCGGAGCGCTGCGCCATGAATTGGCGGATGGAGCATCAGAGGCGGGAGTCGGCGGAGCGCGAGGCGATCTCGTGGCTGCTGCGTCTTCACGCCTCCGACGCGACCGAAGCCGACTGGCTGGCCCATCGGGCCTGGCTGGAGGCCGCGCCTGCGCATCGCGACGCCTACGACCGGACCGAGCGGGTTTCGGCCGAGCTGTCCGCCGCCGCGCCGGAGCTGGTGCGGGCCCTGGGCTCGCGGATCCCCGGTGCGCGTCGCACCCGCGTCGCCGCCCGTCGCCCGATGGCGCGCCCGATGGTCTGGCGCGCAGTCGGAGGCCTCGCCGCCGCCGCCGCCGCGGCCGTCCTGTTCGTCGCCATCCGCCCAGTCCCGCCGGTGCCCACGCAGGTCTACCAGACCGCCAAGGGCGAAAACCGGATGCTGGAGCTGGCGGACGGCAGCCATATCCACCTCAACAGCGCCTCGCGCATCTCGGTGCGGCTGGAGCGCAAGGCCCGCTACGTCGACCTGGCCGAGGGCGAGGCCGCCTTCGACGTGGCCAAGGACACGGCGCGTCCGTTCCTGATCGCCGTCGGCGACCGCAGCATCCGCGTGGTGGGGACCGAGTTCGACGTGCTTCGCCACGAGGGAATGCTGCGCGTGACCGTGCGGCGCGGGGTCGTGGCGGTGCAGCCGCTGCAGACCGCGATGCGCGGCGAGCCGGTGCTGCTGAGGGCGGGCGACCAGCTGGAGCACGAGGCCGGGGGCCGGGTCTCCACCGTTCAGAAGGTCGACCCCGAGGCCGCCTTCGCCTGGCGCGGCGGCGACCTGGTTTACCAGGACGAGCCGCTCGAAGAGGTGGTCGCCGACCTGAACCGTTATTTCGCCACCCCGGTGCGCGTCACCGGCCCTGCGTCGGACCTGCGCTTCTCCGGCGTGCTGGCGATCGACACCGAAGACCAGGTCCTGCGCCGTCTGCAGGGGTTCCTGCCGATCGCCGTCGACCGCGAGCCGAGCGGCGTCACGCTGCGGATGCGCACCGCCGCACGCTAGGCGCAAGCCAGCCGCTGCCTGCGGCCTGTTGATCCACCGCTATTCCTCCCCGCTTGCGCCAATGCTAGGCCTCGCACGGGGGGGCCTCGGTTCGACGTCCCGCCCAAGATCCAGGGGAGGGGGCGTTGTTCGTCGGCTGCATGTCTTATTGCCGATCGCCATCCACCGTTCAGCCGTCGCCTCCATCCGCCGCCTCCGTCCAGCCGCCCGCCGGCCGCCGGGCGTGGCTCTTGGGCCGCGGCGCGGTCTCCGTCGCGGCGCTCGTCGGCGCGGCCCTGCTGCTCCCCGCCGCCGCCTTGGCCGAGCAGGCCCCCGTCACGTTCGGCATTCCCGCACAGCCCCTGGGCGAGGCCCTGGTCAAGTTCGCCCTGCAGGCCGGGGTCTCGGTAGGGTCGCGGGACCTGACGGGCTGCGGGCCGATGTCCAGGGCTGTGGTCGGCCGCTATACCCCGGCCGCGGCCCTGGCGCGGCTGCTTGACGGAACCCGGTGCGACTTCACCGCCGTGGACGCCCGCGCCTTCAACGTGGCGCCGCGGGTGGCGGGGGCAGCCGTGGAACGGCCAAACCCTGCACGGGTCGGGCCCGAGGCCCCGGCCCAGCCCAACGAGCTGTTGCTGGACCTGACCGTGACCACCACACGCCGCCCGTCCCTGGTCAGCCGCACCCCTGCCTCGGTCAGCGTCGCATCGAGGGCCTTCATGGCGGCGGCGCACATCGAGAGCCTGGAGGACCTTGCGCCCGAGTTCGCCGGCGTCACGGTCACCAACCTCGGGCCCGGCCGCAACAAGGTGCTGGTGCGGGGCCTGTCGGACGGGGCCTTCACCGGCAGGACCCAATCGACCGTCGGCCTCTACCTCGACGACGTGCCGATCACCTACAACACCCCCGACCCCGACCTGCGGATCATCGACGTCGAGCGGGTCGAGCTCCTGCGTGGACCGCAAGGTCCGCTCTATGGCGTGGGCTCGATGGGCGGGATCGTGCGCATCGTCACCAGGAAGCCCGACCTCGCCGCCCCGGCGGCCGGCGCGGCCGTCGGCGGCGCCCTGACGGATTCGGGCGCGCCGAGCTATTCCGTCGACGCCATGCTGAATCTGCCCGTCGTGACAGACCGGCTGGCGCTCCGCGGCGTGGCCTACTCCGAGACCGCAGGTGGCTATGTGGAGGACGTGGCGCTGGGGGTTAAGAACGCCAACCGCACCCGTCGCACGGGCGGGCGGCTGGCGGCCACCGGCGTGATCAACCCCGACTGGCAGGCCACCGTCGGCTTCACCCGGCAGTCGCTCCGCTCCGACGACTCCCAATACGCCCAGGGCGACGCCGGGCGGCTGCAGCGCGACAACCTCGTGCGCGAGCCGCACGGAAACGACTTCGCCCAGGCCTACGTCTCCGTCGACGGTTCAGGCCGGTGGGGGCGGCTGAGGCTGTCCGCCGCCTACCTCCACCACGCCTTCGACGCCCGCTACGACGCCTCCAACGGGCTGCTCCTGTTCGGCTCGTTGAGCCCGTCGGGAACCTTCGACCAGGCCAACAACGTCCGGCTACAGGTGGCCGAGGCGGTGCTGACGTCCCCGCCGGGCGGGCGGCTGCAGTGGCTCGCCGGCGCGTTCGCCTCACGCACCACCGACAAGCTGCACCTCGACATCAGCGCCGCCAACGGCTCGCCCGACGTCGGACTGTACCGCGAAGACCGCAGCGACCGCCTCCGCGAGGTGGCGGTCTACGGAGAGGTGTCCTACGCCCTGACCCCGCGGCTGACCTTCACCGCCGGCCTCAGGGGCTTCGACGCCTGGCTGCACACCGATTCTTTGCGGGCGCAGCAGGCGATCACCCGCAGTTTCTCCGGCTCCCTGCATTCCCAGGACGTGTCGCCGAAGGTGGAGCTGAGCTGGCAGGCCACGCCGTCTAAACTGTTCTACCTCCAGGCCGCCCAGGGCTACAGGATGGGCGGGTTCAACACCACCGGCCGGACCAACCAGCAGTTCAACGCGTCGACCACCGGAAACCAGCCCAACCGGCAGTACCGGCCCGACACCCTGTGGAGCTACGAGGCGGGGGCCAAGGCGTCCTTCGGCGAACGCCGGCTGGAGGTGCGGGCGGCGGCCTTCTACACCGACTGGCGCGACGTCCAGTCCGACCAGTTCCTCCCTTCGGGCCTGCCCTACACCGCCAACGTCGGCCGCGCCGTCAACATCGGCTTCGAGGGCGAGGCCGCGCTTAGGGTCGACCCCGCCTTCTCCCTGCGCGTCAGCTTCCTGGTCAACAGCCCACAGCTCATTCAGCGCGACACGACCTATCCGGCGCGGCCCAACGCCAGCCTGCCGGCGGTGCCTCGCTATTCCGCCTCGGTGATCGGCGACTGGCGCCGGGAGATCGCCCCGGGCTTCACCGGCGTACTCTACGGACGGGTCGCCTACGTCGGCGCTTCGATCCTGACCTTCCAGGAGCAGGCGGCCTCGCAGATGGGCAACTACGTCACCGCCCGGCTGGCGGCGGGGATCGAGACCGGGGCCTGGCGGCTGACCGCCTACGTCGACAATCCCGCCAACGCCGAGGGCGACACCTTCGCTTTCGGCGACCCCTTCACCCAAGGGCGGGTGCGCCAGTCCACGCCGCTGCGGCCGCGCACCGTGGGCCTGACCCTGGCGATGGGACTGTAGGACCGGGCCGCGGGCGGTCGCGAATACACGCGACAGGGGATTACGGCTTCGAATCCGCGGCGACGTCATGGCTATGACGGCGACCCCTTCAATAGCCGATCAGCCCCGGCCGGGGATTAGCACCAGTCTCCGGTCGGGGATCTGCCCCCCGCTTCGGCAGGCGCCGTCACCCCCAAGAGCCGCATCGTTTTCGCCTTCCCGCGAGGCTTCGCGCCCGCTCAGGCGGGGTAGGGGCGGCGCTCTCCCGCCGGGTCCTCGACCAGCAGGCGGTCGCCGTCGTGGGTCAGGTAGCCCGGACCGATCGGGACTTTGCCGTGGCCGCCAGGAATATCCAGCACATAGGTCGGCTGGGCCAGTCCCGACAGACCGCCCCGCAGGGCCCGCATGAGCGCCTGGCCCTCGGCCATGGTGGTGCGCAGGTGCGAAGCGCCGGGGGCGAGGTCGCCGTGGTGCAGGTAGTAGGGCTTGATCCGGGTCTCGACGAAGGCGCGCATCAGTGCGGCCAGCACCTGCGGGTCGTCGTTCACCCCCTTCAGCAGTACGGTCTGGCTGACCATAGGCAGGCCGGCGTCGACGATCCGCGCGCAGGCGGCGCGGGCGGCCGGGGTCAGCTCTCGGGGGTGGTTGGCGTGCAGGGCGACGTAGACCGCCTTGCCGGCGGCCCCCAGCGCTCGGACCAGGGCCGGCGTCACCAGGCCCGGCTCGACCACCGGGACGCGGGTGTGGAAGCGCACCACCTTGACGTGGGGAATGGCCTCGATCCGTCGCATCAGCCCGCCCAGGCGGCGCGGCGACAGCAGCAGGGGATCGCCGCCGGAGACGATCACCTCCCAGATCGCCGGGCGGGCGGCGACATAGGCGAAGGCGGCGTCCAGGGCCGCGGGCGAGAGCGGCCGCTCGCCCTGCGGCCCCACCATCTCGCGACGGAAACAGAACCGGCAGTAGGTGGCGCAGGTGTGGGTGGGCTTGAGTAGAACCCGGTCGGGGTAGCGGTGGACCAGACCCTCGACCGGCGTATGGGCGAAATCCCCTATGGGGTCGCCCAGTTCCTCGGGCCGGCTGTCCAGCTCGGCGGCGCTGGGGACGAACTGGCGGGCCATGGGATCGTCCGGGTCGGCCGGGTCGATCAGCTCGGCCATGGCCGGGGTGATGGCGACGGCGTAGCGCGCGGCCACCTGCTGGAGCGCCGGCAGCTGGTCCGGGGCGACGAGGCCGGCGTGGAGGAGCGCCTGCGGGCTGCGGAGGGTGGCGGCGGTCATGGGGGAGAAGTGGCGGAAGGGAAGGGCGAGGGCAAGCTGACGACGGCGCGGCGCCCGAAAGCCTTGCGGTCGCACCCACCTATCAGGGCGTCTCCACTACCGGCGTCCACAGCACCTGCTCGATGTGGTCGGCGCCGGTGGCCAGCATGGCCACGCGGTCGAAGCCCAGGGCGCAGCCGCTGGCCGGAGGCATCGCCGCCAGGGCCGCCAGGAAGTCCTCGTCCAGGGGGAAACGCTCGCCGTAGACCCGCGCCTTCTCGGCCATCTCGGCCTCGAACCGCCGGCGTTGCTCGGCCGGGTCGGTAAGTTCGCCGAACGCATTCGCCAATTCGACCCCGCAGGCATAGAGCTCGAACCGTTCGGCCACCCGGGGGTCCGCCGCGCTGGGCCGCGACAGGGCGGCCTGGGAGAGGGGGTATTCGTACAGGATCGCGGGCCGACCGATACCCAGCCGGGGCTCGACCCGCTCCACCATCACCCGGCTGAACACGTCGGCCCAGGTGTCGTCGGCCGAGACGCGCACCCCCGCCGCGGCGGCGGAGCCGGCAAGGGCGTCGCGGTCGTCGAGGGCGGCCAGGAGATCGACGCCGGCGAACCGCTCGAAGGCTTGCGCCACCGTCACCCGCTCGGGCTCGGCGAAGGGGTCGCAGGCACGGCCGCGGAAGGCGAGACTTTCGGCCCCGGCGGTCCCGGCGGCCAGAGCCAGCAGGCGGGCGCAGTCGTCCATCAGCGCCGTATAGGGCGCGCCGGCCCGGTACCATTCGAGCAGGGTGAATTCCGGGTGGTGAAGGGCGCCGCGTTCGCGGTTGCGCCACACCCGGGCGAAGTCGAAGATTTTCTCTTCCCCCGCCGCCAGCAGCTTCTTGCAGGCGAACTCGGGCGAGGTGTGCAGGTAGAGCGGCGTGCGCGCCCCGCCGGCCCCGACCGCCTCGGTTGCGAAGGCGTGCAGATGGGCCTCGGCGCCCGGGCACAGCTGAAGGGCGGCCGCTTCGACCTCGACGAAGCCTTCGGTCTCGAACCAGGCTCGGACGGCGGTCTTGATGCGGCCCCGCGCCAGCAGGAACGGTCGGCGGTCGGCGTGGCGCTCGGGGGTCCACCAGGGCGAAACGGGAGGGGTCGGCACGTCGGATCACCTCGGGGGCCGCGCCGCGCGGCGCCAAGACGGCTGGCGATGCGGCGACGGATCGTATAGGGGCGCATAACCCCACCTTGAGAGAAGACATATGAAGGTCGCCGCCAGCTCCCTCCGCAAAGGCAACGTCGTCGATGTCGACGGCAAGCTCTACGCCGTCCTGCGGATCGAGAACATCCACCCGGGCAAGGGCACGCCGGTCAGCCAGGTCGACATGCGCCGGATCTCCGACGGGGTGAAGGTGTCGGAGCGGTGGCGCACCACCGAACAGGTCGAGCGCGCCTTCGTCGATCAGCGGCCCCACACCTTCCTGTACCAGGACGCCGAAGGCTTCCATTTCATGAACCCGGAGAACTACGACCAACTGGTCGCGGGCCCGGACATCGTCGGCGACCTCGCCCCCTATCTGCAGGACGGGATGGAGGTCCAGCTCTCGACCCACAACGACCTGCCGATCGCCCTGGAGCTGCCTGCGCGGGTGGCGCTGGAGATCGTCGACACCGAGCCGGCGACCAAGGGCCAGACCGCCTCGTCGTCCTACAAGCCCGCCATGCTGTCAAACGGGGTGAAGACCATGGTCCCGCCCTATATCACCGTCGGCACCCGCATCGTCGTCATGACCGAGGACGGCTCATACGTGGAGCGCGCCAAGGACTAGGCGGGGATCGGGCAGAGCGCGTCCTCCGGCAGCGTCCGGGCCGCGGCGCCGAAACCGCTGCCTCGGCGGCGCCGGCCCGCCGAGGGCTGGCGACGGCCTTCACCGGACCGGGTCTAGCACCGTGTAGAGCTGCTCCTCGAACGGGGCGCCGCGGACCTCGTGGAAGATCGCCCGGAACGCCTTGGCCGGCGCGGAAGCGGCCCACCGGGCGTAGGCGGCGCGGTCGGTCCAGGCGGCCAGGACCGTGAAATGGTTCGACCGGTTGGCCTGCTGCAGCACATCGGCTTCCAGCGCCCCCGGGCTGGTCCGGGCCGCGCGCATACGCACGTCGAGGGCGTCGACGACGTCGGCCAGCTTGACCGGGATCACGTCGACGTGGACCAGGGCCACCACCCCAGCCTTGGGATAGGCCGCGGGCGGGGCGACCGCCGCCTTGGGCGCAAGGCCCAGCCGCAGGTCCGGCGGGGCGACGAGCAGGGGCGCGAGCCTGGCGTTGGAGGCCGGCCGCGAGGCCTGGCTCTGGGCGAGGGCCGGCTCGCCGGCCCACCGCTCGACCACCACCAGGCGTTCGGGGTGGCCGACCTCCTGGATCAGCATCACCGCCGGGGCCCCCGGCTCGGCCCGGAGCCGCCGGACCTCCGCGCGCAGGACCGAGGCCGCCTCGGCCGCCTTGGCGGGGTCGGCCTCGTAGTAGGTCACCGCGTTGCGGGGCGGCGCGGGAGCGGGTGCGGGCGCCGGCTGCGCGAGGGCGGCCGGGGCCATGGCCAGGCCGAGCCACAGGGCTGCAACGGCGCGTCCGGCTGTCGGAGGAAGGTAGCGGATGATGCTCACCCCAGGCTGACGATCGCGGCGATCGAAGGGTGATCCTGTCGAGCTTCCCGCCCCCGAGTCAATGCGCCGGCGGGGGGCGGTATCCAGTTCGGGTCTCCGTTAAGGTGGGAGAGGATTCAGATGACGCCGTGCTTCCTTAGAAGCGCCTGCTCATCGCCCGACACCCAACCGAAAACCTTCGCTACATCGTCCAACTGCTGGACGAAGTAGTGAACGTCGAAATCTATCACCACGTCCGGTCTGTCCTTGCCGGCATAGGTCGCCATCCAGGCGACGTGGGCCACGCAGTGACGGTCGTCTATGGGCGAGAGCGAGACGGCGCGTATCCGCATCTCCTTGGTCCCCATCGCCCGATAGTGCGCATAGCCCTGCGCCATGACCTGCTTGAGCCGATCGTCATTCTTTCCGGTCATCACCCCGGCAGGCGATGCCGCTATGAACTCCGAAGCATACAGCGATGCGATCTCGTCGTTGTCGATGTCCCCGCCCAGGGAGCGATTGAAGGCGTTCTCGTACCGCTCGAAGAGCTTCCTTACGCTGGCTTCCATCGGTTGTTCTCCAAGTGCGGCTGTGACCTGAATGGATCGGAAGCGACGTTCAAGTTGAGCCGGGGCCGGCCGGCGGCGCTTTTCCGGCCAAGCCGCTTCCCTACCGCCAAGGTCGGTGGGCTATAGTCCGGCTGCGGCTCGCCGCCAAAAAAGACCATATGGAGGACTGCCCATGACGCGACACATCCCGACCCTGCTCGCCTGCGTGGCGCTGGCGGCGGTCACGCCGGCCGCCGCCCAGAACGTCACCATCACCAACGCCCGGATCATCGTCTCCAACGGAACCGTGATCGAGCGCGGGTCGATCGTGGTGCGGGACGGCAAGATCGCCTCGGTCGCCGCCGGGGCGCCGGCCGCGCGGTCGGGTCAGGTCATCGACGCCAAGGGCATGACCGCCGTGCCCGGCTACATCGACGCCCACAAGCACATCAACACCGGGCCGAACGAGAAGGCCGACATGGCCGACCTGATCGAGGCCGGCTTCACCACCGTCCTGTCGGGCGGCGGCCCTGGCGACGGCAACCAGACCCTGATCCAGCACATCGAGTCCGGGCAGATCGTCGGGCCGCGGGTGCTGGCCTCGGAGCGGGTCAACCTGCGCGGCACGCCCGAGGAAGCCCGCGCGGCGATCCGCGCCATGGCCGCCAAGGGCATCCGCAACACCGGCGAGATCGCCGTGACCCCCGAGCCCGGCCCGCCGCCGGCCGAGATCGAGGTTTTGAAGGCTGCGGTGGACGAGGGCGCCAAGGTTGGGGTGCAGGTCAATGTCCACGCCGTCTCGACCCCGGCGATGATGGCGGCCACCGAGGCGGGCGTCCGCCGGCAGGTCCACCTGCCCAACAAGGATTTCATGAGCTACGACGACGCCGACGCCATCGTCAAAAGCGGGACGATCGTGCTGGACCTGATCAGCTTCGGAGCGCCGATCATCGACGTCTTCGCCAAGGACGACCTGCCCCGCTTCCGCACCGGCATGCCCTGGCCCGACTCCATCGCCGGCGCCAACCGGGACGCCAAGGGCCGAGCCACCGGCACCGAGGGCGCCTATACCCTGATCAACGCCCGCCGCATCTGGGACGCCTCGAAGGGCACGGCGCTGGGCTACGGCAGCGACCAGAACTATCCGGTCAAGGACGTGCTGGAGCACGAGCTGAAGTCCCTGGCGGTGATGTTCTCGATGCCGGACATCTTCCGTATCATCGGCCCCAACACGGCCGCCTACCTCAACATGTCCGACCAGATCGGCACGCTGGAAGCCGGCAAGCTGGGCGACATAGTCCTGCTGGACGGCAACCCGCTGACGGACTTCCACGACATGCTGAAGGCCAAGGTGGTCCTCAAGGCCGGCAAGGTGGTCGTCGACAAGCGCTAGAGCTACGGCGCGCCGGACGACCCCCGGCGCGCCGCGCCCCGGTCAGAACCGGTAGGCGGCCTGCAGGCCGATCTCCCGGGGGCGGAAGGTGTTGAGCGTGAACAGCGGGTTGTAGTTGGTGAAGACGGTGCAGGCTGGGCCCGAGGCGGCGCTGCAGCCGCTGCGTCCGCCCGTCGGGGTCCCGTCCCGCGATTCCAGCAGGTTGTTGACGAACAGGTTGACGTCCATCTTGTCGATCACCACCCCGAACCGGGCGTTGACCAGGAAGGTCTTGTTCCTGAACGAGCTGTCGGGGCTGTACCCGGTAAGGCCGAACTGGGCGACGTCGTACTTCGGCACATAGGTGGCGTCGCTGCGGATATAGGCGTCGTACTTGCCCATGACGTTGAAGTTGTACTGGGCGTTGGCCGAGATGTTCCACGGGCGCACGCCCAGGAGCTGGCCCTTGGCCGCGAACACGGTCGCCGCCGTGCCGTTGGCCGGCCGCGGACCGAGGGCGTCCGAGGTGTAGTAGGCCTTGTCGTAGCTGATCGCCGCGCTCAGGACGAAGCCCTTGAACAGCCGGGCCGAGGCCTCGAAATCGACGCCGCGGCTGCGCGCCGTGCCGACGTTCTGGACCCAGGGGATGCCGCAGCCGAGGCTGTTGACGTTGAGGGTCGTCTGGAGTTTGGACCACTCGATGTCGTAGACGGCGACGTTGACCTGCAGGCGGTTGCCGAACAGGCGGCTCTTGCCGCCGACCTCGTAGCTCCATACCTGGTCGGGGTCGTAGCCGGCGGGGATGTCGTTGACGGTCAGGCCGAACTGGGCCAGCGCCGGGCCGCAGGTGGCCACCGTGAGCGGGGAGTTGATGCCCCCCGGACGGAAGCCCTTGGCGGCGGTGACGTAGACCTGGTCGTTGTCCGTCATCTGGTACTGCAGGCTGAACTTCGGCGTGACCGGGGAGGCGCTGATCCCGCCCTGGACGATGCCGCCGTTCTCGACGGTCGGGCTGTACTGGACCTTGGTCAGGCCATCGAGCAGCTCGTAGTAGTTATAGGTGACCCGCGACACCCGGATGCCGGCGATCGCGCGGAGCTTGTCGGTGACGTGGATGTTGACCTCGCCGTAGGCGGCGATCTCGACATCCCTCTGCCACTGTAGCACGCGGGACTGGATCTCGAACTGCTCGGCCACGCCGTAGCGGGCGATGGCCGGCAGGCCGGTCAGGACCCGGCCGACCCGCTCCATGTCTTCCCAGTTCACGGTCTGGCCGGCCTGGTTCATCAAGGCGTAGTAGACCCCGCCAACCCAGCTGAAATGCGGGGCGCTCGGGTCGGAAGCGAAGCGGAGCTCCTGGGTGATGCCGTGGCGCCGGTTCTTCGGCCGGAAGTTGCCGTAGCCCAGGTTGCAGTTCCAGCAGGGGTCGTTGAACAGCTGCTGCGGGTAGCCCTTGAACACCGAGCTGACCACCGAGGTGTCGTAGGTCTGCCGCTTCTCCTCGTCGGCCAGCCACGAGGTGATGGATTTCACGCTCATGTGGTCGAATTCGTAGTCGAAGGTCAGGGCCGAGGTCTGCAGCTCGCTCAGGAACGGCGAGGTGGCGGTGGGGGCTTCGGTGACCCGCTCATAGGGCTTGGTGTTGTAGGGCCCCCAGGGGTGGGCGGGATAGATGAAGGTCAGGCCGGGCGTGGTGCACGGAACGCCGGTGCCGGCGCTGGTGGACAGGGGCACGGCGGCGGTGCCGGTGTAGCGGATGCACAGGGGGCTCACCCCGCCCCAGCCGAGGGCCAGGACCGAGGCGGGGATCAGGCCGGAGGCGGCGATGTCGGTCGTCGAGGCCATCGGCAGGGTGTAGGCCGAGGTGTCGGAGGAGTGGGTGGCCGAGGCGTAGACCGACCAGCCGACCGACAGCCGCTCGGTGGGCTTCCACAGCAACTGCAACCGGATCGATTCCTCGTTCTGGCGGTTGGAATCGACGCGATAGGTCTTGCCGGTATAGGGATCGATATTGTCGATCCAGCCCCCAGCCCGCGCCGCGAAGATCGCCGTGCGGAAGCCGAGCTTGTCCTGGACGATCGGGCCGCCGATGGCGAAGCCGCCCTTGTAGCTGGCCGCCCCGTGATGGGTCGTCGAGCCCTGGGCCAGGGCGTAGCCGGAATAGCGTGTCACGCTGGCCTGGGGGGTGATGAAGCGGACCGTGCCGCCCTCCGAGCTACCGCCGAACAGGGTGCCCTGCGGGCCCCGCAGGACCTCGACGCGCTCCAGGTCGAACAGGGGCGGGGCGGGCGAGCCGTTGGTGGGGGCGACCCCGGCCTGGCCGCGCTTGGTCAGGTTGGTGTCGTCGAGGAACATGCCGGTGGTGGCGGCGCCGAGCTGCGAGCCGATGCCGCGGATGGTGATCAGGTCGGTGCCGGCCTGGTCGGAGATGGTCAGGGACGGGACCGTCCGCTGCAGGTCGACGAGGTCATGGATGCCCTGCTGGTCCAGGGCCCTCTGGGTCACGGCGGTGATCGACAGGGGGATGCGGCTGACCGTATCGACCTGCCGCGTAGCGGTGACGACGACGTCGCTGAGGAGGTTGTCCTCGCCCGAGGTCGGGGCGGCGGCTTCGGCGGCCCGGGCGGCCGGGGCGCTCAGCGCCATCGTCATGGCGCCGAGCGCCGTCGAGAGGAATAATCCGCTGATCGCTAGAGATGGGCGTTTCATGTTGCTCCCCGAATATTGCTGCCGCCCCCGTATGGGCGGGGTTTTTTTGTTTGAGAGATCAACGAATACCGTCGTCGTTGCGACGGCGCACAAGATCGACTCCCGGAATATTTTCCCCACGTGACAAAAAGCTGTCACTTTTCGAAACGGCATACAACCCAAATTGAATGGGTCCCTTGGTATTTTATGGCGCGGGCCGGCGCCCGCCCTCGTGACGGCGGCCTAAAGCACAGGACTTAGAAGAGGCCCCCCTCAGCCGCCTTTCGGGCGACGGTTCTCCCACTTCGCACGGGGAGCAGGGCACGCCGCACCTCCTCCTCCCCCTCGAGAGGGAGGGTCGGACGCGTCAGGGTTTGGCGGCGCCCTGCTGGTTGGTGGGGTCGCCGCGCGTGCCGGGGTCCTTGTACCCGGCCTCGCCGGGCAGAACGAAGTCGGAGCCCCCGGCGCCGGTCTTGACCACGTTGTTGTTCTCCTCGCACGACCACAGGTCGATGTGGCCGCTGGGCAGGGCGTCCTTACGGTAGCCGCGCTGGACCTTCCACGGGCGGGTCAGGTCGACGGGGTCGTAGACGGTCAGCTCGACCTTGATGTGGGTCGGGTCGACCTTCTGCATCACCTCGACGATCTCGGCCTTGTCCGAATAGCGGGGGCCGTTGCGGTGGTAGACGCCGGACTTCAGGTTGTTGGTCCAGATCACCAGTTTGGCGGAATCCCCGGTCCCGTCCCAGAAGCCGATGGAGTCGCCTTCCCACAGCGGGGCGGCCTCGTCGTCGGGACGGTGGCCGCGTCCGTCGGTATAGACCCGGCGCACCTCAGACTGCTGCTCGTTGGTCAGGTAGACCACGGTCGGGGTCACGGCGAAGTCGCGCAGGAAGGGCTCGGAGATCCAGCGGGGGAAGCCGGCGGGGAGGCAGTAGGACAGGGCGTCCCACTCGATGCCGTTCTCGACGTCGTGCAAGGTCTTCTCGTAGAAGGCTTGGTTGCCGGGCGACAGCGGCCCGTATCGGGTGGCGTCACGGGCCAGGCTGGGGTCGAAGTTGACGTTGCCGCCGTCCAGGCCCCAGACCCCGGACCAGTCGGGCAACTCGGCCGCCTTCAGCATCCGGCCGCCGCCGGCGGCGCGCTTCAGCGTTTCCCAATGCTCTTTCGCCGACGCGTAGGGAGTGGTTTCGCCGGGCCCCTCCTTGGTCGAGCCTCGCCCGTTATAGGCGCCGCGCTGGCCCTTGGGAGTGAACGGCAGGTCGGTCCGCGGCCCGCCCTCGGCGGCGGAGGCCAAGGCGGGGACCAGGGCCATTCCGGCCGCCACCACCGCGGCGAGGGCGGCGACGCGCGTGCTGCTCTTCATCGGGTTCCGGTCCTATGCTGTCCTGGCGCAGGGGTTCGGCCCCTGGTCCGGCCGCGACCCTAGACGACCGGGCGGCGTCGCTCCACGGGCCGGCCGTCCTCCATTCCAGAACACCCCGTCCAAAGCCCGGCCGTCAGGCGGGGGCCCGGTAGCCCGGGGTGGTGATCACGCCGCCCGCGGCTGCGGCGATGGGGACGCTGCAGGAATGGACGATCTCGCCGTTCAGCCGCACCGTGCAGGCGCCGCAATTGCCGCGGCCGCAGCCGATCATCACCACCCCCGGACCCAGCAGGTCGCGCAGGACCCAGACCAGGGGCAGGTCGGGCTTGCAGTCGACGACATGGCCGCGGCCGTTGACGGTGATCGCGTAGGTCATCGGCGGGGGCTAATCCGCGCGGGTGACGCCCTCGGGGTGGGCGGCCTCGAACTGGTCGAGCTCGGAGACTTCGCCGGTCTTCGAGGCGCCGGCTAGCCGTGGGGCGGTCTCCTTGAAGAACAGGCTGAGCACGATCCCGAGCAGCTGCCCGCCCATGGCGAACCACAGGGTGTACTGGATGCCGTGGTTCTGGGCGATGTTGCCGGCGATCACCGGGGCGACGCCGCCGCCGAAGATCTCCCCCGCGCCGATGACGATGCCCGCCACCGACGAGATCAGGCCCAGGGGGGCGGCTTCCGCCGCGATCGGGCCGGCGATCAGCGCCAGAGCCCCGAAGTTGAACAGGCAGGCGAAGAACAGCGAGCCGAACAGCAGCGGCAGGTTGTCGGCGCCGACCTGCATGAACAGCCACAGGAACAGGGCGGCCAGGGCGAAGGAGGCCATGGCGGTGAACCGCCGCCCGAACCGGTCGGAGAAGGCCGGCACGCCGAATTGGCCGAGGAAGCCGCCCAGGCCGATCGCCGAGGTGACGTAGCCCATCTGCTCGACCGTCAGGTGCAGGTAGCTCTGCGGCCCGGTCAGATAGCTCGGCAGCATGGCGGCGATCACGAAGATCCCCGCCATGGCGCACAGCAGGCCGAACATGGCCAGGCCCACGTTGCGGTGCCGGAAGATCGACGACAGCGGCGCCCGCGGCGCCTTTTCCGCCCCCCCGCCGGAGGTGAGGGGGTCGCGGATGGTGAACCACAGCAGCGTCGCCACGATCAGGCCGGGGATGGCCACGATCATGAAGACGTAGTGCCAGGACATCACCTTCAGGAGCTGGGTCGCCAGGATCGGGGCGATGGCCAGGCCGAACAGGGCGAAGGAGCACTGGAACAGGCCGTTGTTCATGCCCCGGCGCTTGGGGTGGGAGGCTTCCACCGCCGCGGCCACGCCGGTGGGGGCGACCGCGCCCTCGGCCACGCCCATCATGATGCGGATCAGCAACAGGCTCATCAGGCCGGTGACCGCGCCGCTGAGCGCCGACATCACCGAGAACAGGATCACCGCCGGTACCAGCACCTTGCGCCGGCCGATCACGTCGGACAGGCCGCCCATGAAGATGGCCGACACGCCCCAGGCTATCCCCAGCGCACCCACGAGGTTGCCGAGGTCGGCGGGGGTCAGGCCCAGGTCCGCGCCCATCTGGGCGGCGAACAGGGGCGGCAGTATCCAGCGGTCGAGGCCGACGAGGCCGAAGGCCAGGGTCAGCAAAAGCACGGTCCTGAATTCGTATCCGGTGTCCCAGCGCTCCGAAGCCGGAGCCTGCGTCGAGACCGTAGCCATGTTTCCCACCCTGATCTTTGTTCTTGAGGCGACCTTACGCTCTACTGGCGAATGCGAAAGCCCTCCCCGCGGCGAAGGACCTCAGGCCACCCTGGCGCGGGCCGAAGCCATGGCCGCGCCTTCGGCGAGGGACTTCAGCTTGGCCCAGCAGATGTCGGGATCGACCACCCCGAACCCGGCCCAGGTGCCGAAGCCGCAGTCGCTTCCGGCCGTGACCCGGCCCACCCCCGCGAAGTCGACGAAGCGCGACAGCCGCTCGGCGACCAGCTTGGGGTGCTCGATATAGTTGGTGGTCGAGGAGATCACGCCGGGGACCAGGATCTTGTCCTCGGGGATCTTCGCGTCCCGCCACACCGACCATTCGTGCTCGTGGCGGGGGTTGGCGGCTTCGAACAGGATGGTCGAAGGCTTGGCCTTCAGGAAGCCCTGGACGATCTTGTCCAGGTCGATGTCGCAGTGGTGCGGCCCCTCGTAGTTGCCCCAGCACAGGTGTAGCCGCACCCGCTCGGCCGGCACGTCGCGCAGGGCGTGGTTGAGCACCTCGACGTGCAGGTCCACCGCGCGGACGAAGGCCGCGTCGGGATCGTTGCGGTACATGATGTGACGCCCCATCGCCAGGTCGGGGCTGTCGATCTGCAGGTACAGGCCGGCGGCGACCACGGCCTCGTACTCGGTCTTCATCGCGTCGGCGACGGCGTACAGGTATTCTTCGCGGCTTTTGTAATATTCGTTGGGCTGGAACAGGGCGATCACCCCGGGCGAGGGGGCGTTCATGAAGGCGCCGGCGACGTCGACCCCGGCCAGGGCCGCCTTCATGTGGGCGAAGTCGGTCTCCATCGGCGCCCGGTTCACATAGGCGATGGGGCCACGGCAGATCGGGCGCCGGTACTTGGGGGCCACCCCCTCGGCGGCCTGGCGGTCGCGGAAGCGCGGATAGGCGTCGAGGTCGGCCGGGGTGGCGCGGGGGACCTCGCCGAGCTCGAAGCCGGACAGGCGGTGGCGGATATAGGTGGCGTAGCCGATCTTGCTCATCTCGCCGTCCGAGACGACGTCGACGCCGCACTCGGCCTGGCGCCGGACCACCGCGGCCACCGCCTCGCCGATCACCCGGTCGTAGACGGCGCGGTCCACCGGCTCCCCGCGGTCCTCGGCGAAGACCTGGTCCACCACGGCCTGGGGCCGGGGGAGGCTGCCGACGTGGGTGGTCAGGATCCGTCCGTCGCTGCGCATGGGCTGGCCCACCCTTGGGGTTGTCGTTCCCGCACGATAGGCGCCCCTCCGGGAAGGGGACAAGCAAGGCCATCGGACTGGATGACAGAACGGCGCGTCCTGTCTGCGGGCCAATCCGGCGCCCGGTTCGGTTTGCGGCGATCCGGCGGGATGTCCATAGTCCGGCCGGTTTTCGCGCCTGAGGGAGCCCGCCGCGTGATCGTCCGTTGGGGCCTCGGGGCCTTGCCTGAAGTTCTGGAAACCCTGTCGGTGCGCCGGGCCATGCTCGTCTCGACGCCGCGGTGGCGCGACATCGAGCTGCCGGTCGAGCAGCGCTTCTACGGGGCGCTGCCCCATGCCGAAACCGGCGGGGTGCAGGCCGCTTTGGCGGCGTTGGACGGGGCCGACGGGCTGGTGGCCCTGGGCGGCGGCAGCGCCATAGACACCGCCAAGGCCGTGTCCAAGGCCGCCGGCCTGCCGATCGTCTCGATCCCCACCACCTATTCCGGCGCGGAGTGGACCCATTTCTACGGCGTCCGCGACACCGCCGCCGGCGTCAAGTCGGCCGGGGCCGGGGCGCAGGTGGCGGCCATCGTCTACGAGCCGGGCCTGACCCTGGGGTTGTCGCCCCTCGACACCTGCGGGACGGCGCTGAACGCCCTGGCCCATTGCGCCGAGGCCCTGTACGCCCCAGGCCGCACCCCGGAAACCGACGCGGACGCCCTGGGCGGGGCGGCCCTGATCGCCCGCTGGCTGCCCCGGGTGATCGAGGACGGTCACGACTTCGAGGCCCGCCGCAGCCTGCTGGAAGGGGCGATGCGGGCCGGCTCGGCCCTGCGGGCGGGAATGGGTCTGGGCCACGCCATGGTCCAGGCGCTGGGGGGCGAACTGGGCCTGCCGCACGGGCCGCTCAACGCGGTATGCCTGCCCCACGCCCTGGCCTTCAACCGCGAGGTGGCGGCCGGCGCCCTGGCGGCCCTGGGCGAGGCGATGGGCTGCGACGACCCGGCCGACGGGGCGCGGGCGCTGGGGACCCTGGCCTGCCCGATGCGGTTGCGCGACTACGACGTGCCGCAGGCCGTCCTGCCGACCCTGGCCGGCAAGATCGCCGGCCGGCCCGCCGCCCTGGCCAACCCGCGGCCGGCGTCGCCGGCGCAGATCCTGGAGCTGTTGCGCGAGGCCTGGTAGCCCGCTTCAGGCCGGCGGCGGGGTGACGCCTCGGTCCCAGGCCGGTTCGGCGGGGAACCGCTTGGCGATGAAGTCGAGGAACACCTTCACCTTGGTGGTCGAGCGATGCGACGCCGGATAGACCGCCGAAAGCCACAGCTGCGGCGGCGAGTAGTCCGGCAGCACCCGCTCCAGGGAGCCGTCGGCCAGGCCCGGCGCGGCCAGGATCGTCGGCAGGTAGGCGACGCCGCCGCCGTGGCGCACGCAGTCGAGCAGCAGGTGCACGCTGTTGGTCTTCATCGCCGGGGCCATCTTGACCTCGACGCGCTCCTCGCCGCGATGGAACGGCCAGCGGTCGTCCCAAGGATAGTTGGAATAGCGGATGAACCTGTGCCGGATCAGGTCCTCTGGCGCGACCAGGGGCGGCGAGCGGCGCAGGTATTCCGGGGCGGCGCAGAACACCCCGCGATGGGGGAACAGCCGCCGCTCGATCAGGGCGTCGCTCACCGGCGGATAGATCTGGAACACCAGGTCCAGGCCTTCGTTGACTGGGTCCACCAGCTTGTCGGAGACCACGATCTCGAAGGTGACGCCCGGGTGGAGGGCGCCGAACTCCACCAGGGCCCCCGAGAAGTGCCCCAGCGCGAAGCCCGGCAGCACCTGGATCGCCAGCTTGCCCGACAGCACCACCTGGTCGTCGTGGCGATGCGACCCCAGCTCCTGGGCCCGGGCCAGAAGGTCGGCGCAGTCGGCATAGTACTTCTGCCCCGCCTCGGACAGCTTCATCGCCCGGGTCGAGCGGTGGAACAGGGGTACGCCGAGCCGCTTCTCGAGCTGCTGCACCCGGGTGGCGACCATGGACTTGGCGATCCCCATGCGTAGGGACGCCTTGCCCAGGCTACCGGTCTCCACTACCCGGCAGAAGGCCTCTATGCTTGCGAAGAGATCCAATGGGCCCCGCCTGTCCGGGCCCAGCGTCGGCCCCTGTCAGTCCCCAGCCTTGGCGCGATCCAGCGCGCGGTCAAGGATGGCCCGGCCCACGGCGATCTCGTCGTCGCAGACCTCGTGCGCGCGGCCGGGGTACAGCCGCAGGTCCACCTCGGCGTTGGCCGCCTCGAACCGGCGCGCGGTGGTCTCCACCCGTGGCCACGGCACCCACGGGTCGGCGTCGCCGTTCGAGAGCAGGACCGGGGTGCGGGCGAGGTCGCCCGGCGCGGGCCATTCAGTCCCCGGCGGTCCGATCAGCCCGCCGGTGAAGGCCAGCAGGCCCGCCCAGCGGGTCGGGTGGCGGTAGACGTATTCGCAGGCCAGGCAGGCGCCCTGGGAATAGCCGATCAGGGCGATGCGCCGGCGCGGCCACCCCCTGGCCTCCAGCCCCTGCACTTCCTGCTCGACCCGCTCCAGCGCCCAGTCGAGGGCGGGCTGGTTGGCTTCGAGCGGCGCCAGGAAGCTGCGGGGGTACCACTGCGACCCCTGGGCCTGCAGGGCGAGGTAGCGGACGCCGGGGGCGCCCAGGCGGCGGGCGATCTCCACCATGTGGGCCGGGGATTCGTGGCGCCCGTGCAGCAGCACCGCGGCCAGCAAGGCCTGGCGTTCCTCGGCGCCGAACGACGCCGAGGGGAAGTCCAGCCGGGAGTGACGCATAGCGGGCCGCGTCCCGTCCGGTCAGTAGTTGATCTTCTCCAGGTACTCGAGCAACTCGTCCTTACGGTGGGCGAACACCGGGGGGACCTGGAAGGTCGTGCCCAGGTGCTCGAACGGCTCGTCGATCAGGAACCCCTCCTTCTTGGAGACGGTGGCCTCGAAGAGGGCGCCGGCCGGAGTGCGGACGTAGACGCTGTCGAAATAGCCGCGGTCCTTGACGTCGGACACGTCGGTGTAGCCCAGGCCTTCGAGGTGGAACTTGACCACCTTCTGCACGTCGAGGTCGTCGACCTCGAAAGCGCAGTGATGCGTGACCCCTTCGCCGTAGGCCCACGAGCCCTGCTCCAGGTTGGGCTGGACCCGGAAGTCGATGATCGTGCCCGTGCCGCCGGCGCCGACCTCATAGCGGATGTAGTCGGCCTCGGTGCGGCGGTCCTGGCCGCTCCAGCCGTAGTGCATGAACTCGTCGGTGTTCTCCGGGTCGCGGACCGACACGGTGATGCCGTGGGTGCCGCGGATGCCGAACTCGGTGGGGACGGCCCCGTTGGAATAGGGCTTGCGGTCGTCGTCGGCGATCCCGACCAGCTCGTAGTCGATGCCGCAGGGGTGGGAGAAGGCCAAAAGGGTCTCGCCGAAGCGCTCCACCCGCCGCGGGGCGTAGCCGTGCTCGGCCAGGCGCTTCTCCCAGAAGCCCAGGGATGAGGTGGGGACCGACAGGGCCAGGGTGGAAATCTGGCCGGTGCCCTTGCGGGCCTTGCGCCCCGACTGGCGCATCGGGAAGCAGGTGATGAGGGTCGAGGCGTCGCCCAGGTCGTTGCCGTAGTAGAGGTGGTGGATCGGCTCGTCGCCGTCGTAGAGCGCGGTCTTCTTGACGCTCTTGAGGCCCAGCACCTTGGTGTGGAAGTCGTAGTCTTCCTGCGCCCCGCCCACGTTCAGGGTGATGTGGTGGTGGCGCTTGATGTACGGGTTGGTCTTCATGGGTTCCTCCTGACGGCCGTTGGAACCGGCCGCTCGCAAGCAGTCTGGCGCGGGCCAGTCCAGGCTCCGACGATTGGTCTCGGGCCAGAAGACCCCACGGCGGGGGATCGTCAACTCGCCAGGGCCGTCCAGCCGTTCTTACAAATCGAACGAACAGTCCTGCGATTCAGTACGCCGGGCCTGTGTCGGAACGGTGGCGGCCGGCGAGCCCGGCGGCGCGCAGTTCGGCGCGGGCGGCCTCGACCTTGGGAGCGATGGCGGGCTTGAGCAGGAGAGCGGTCATGACGGCGCCGCCAGGGCCGCCGGCCCCGTCGCCTTGACCACCAGTTCGTCGACCCGCGCGCCGAAGTCCGCGTTCTCCGGGTCGATCCTGACCGGGGCGTCTATGGTCTCGGCCCAGGCGCGGCCGCCGGCCGCGGCGGCCAGGGCGAGCGCTAAGGCCGAGCTTGCAATCCAGGCGTGCTCGTCGGCGCGCGGACGCGCGGTCGGTGTCGGCATGATGCGATCCCCTAGTCCCGGCCGCGCGGTGGTCCGGTCGCGGCGCTCGTTGTGAGGCGGGAAAGACAGCAGCCCGCGAGGCTGCGCAAAACAAGCTTTGACGACGCTTTGACGACGCTTGGGTGACACTATTGTTAAATGAAGGATGGTATCGCGGAGCCAAAAGCGCTTGGCTCGCCGAATCCCCCTTCTGTTTTGTGAAATGTGCTGCCGATTGTAGCGCGAAAACTTCAGATAGCTGACGAATTCAGGGTGGCGATCCTCGATCGATTCATTACAAATTTTCAATGTAGCGTCCAGTTTTGAGCAATCGGCTGGTTTATTGCCTGCCGGGGGCTGTTCGGCGCCGAAAAGGCCCCGCATTATCGCACCATGAAGCTGCTGCTCGTCGAAGACGATCTGGAAGGCGGCGCCTATCTCAAGCGCGCCCTGACCGAGGCCGGCCACGCCGTCGACCATTCCCCGTCGGGACGCGAGGGCCTGCGGCTGGCGGTGACCGAGTCCTACGATGTGCTCGTGCTCGACCGCATGTTGCCCCACGTCGACGGGCTGACGATCCTGCGCACCCTGCGGGCGTCAGGGGTGGAGATCCCGGTCCTGATGCTCACAGCGCTGGGGAGCATCGACCAGCGGGTGGAGGGGCTGGAGGAGGGGGCCGACGACTATCTGGTCAAGCCCTTCGCCTTCGTCGAGCTGCTGGCGCGGGTCAACGCCCTGGCGCGCCGGCCGCCGGCCCGCGACGCCCCCGTGGTCCTGCAGGTGGGCGACCTGCGCATGGACCTGTTGAAGCGGGCGGTGACCCGGGGCGGGGCCCGAATCGAGCTGCAGTCGCGGGAATTCCAGCTCCTGGAATACCTCATGCGCCACGCTGGACGGGTCGTGACCCGGACCATGCTGCTCGAGGCGGTGTGGGAGTTTCATTTCGAGCCGCGGACCAACATCGTCGAGACCCACGTCAGCCGGCTGCGCTCCAAGGTCGACCGCGGACACGGGGTGGAGCTGATCCACACCGTCCGCGGCGCGGGCTACTGCCTGCGCGGGCCCGAATAGGTGGCCCGCTCGATCAGCCTGCGTCTGGCGGCGGTCTATACGGCCGCCTTCGCCCTGGCGGTCGCGACCCTGGGGGCGACGATCCTGGCGGCCACCCGATCGGCCCTGAGCGACCAGTTCGAGTCGCGCATCGGGGCGGAATCGGCGGCCCTGGTCCAGGAATACCGCACCGAGGGGCTCGACGGGGTGCTGCAGGCGGTGCGCGAGCGCGACCGCACCCCCGGCTCCCTCGACTACGGCCTGACAGGCCCGGCCGGACCGCTGGCCGGGCGGCTGGCCGGGGAGCGCACCGCGACCGGCTGGTCGGCCGTCCAGGTCCGCCGGCGCGGCGGCCGGTCCGAGACGGTGCGGCTGCTCACCGTGGACCTGCCCGACGGCTACCGGCTGTTGATCGGCGACGACCTCGGCCGCATCCAGGCGCTGGACGGGGTCGTGTTACGGGGGTTCGCCCTGGCCCTGCTGGGAGTGGTCGTGCTGGGCGCGGCCGGAGGCTATGGCCTGAGCCGGGACCTGCGCCGCCGCTTCGCCGCCATCTCCGGGGTCGCCGAGGCGATCATCGACGGCGACATGGGCCGCCGGGTGCCCGTCCGCGGCGCGGGGGACGACCTCGACCATCTGGCCCTGACCTTCAACCGGATGCTCGACCGCATCGCCGCCCTGATGGTCAGCCTGCGGCAGGTCTCCAACGACATCGCCCACGACCTGCGCACGCCCCTGACACGGCTGCGCCAGCGGCTGGAGGCCGGGTTGCAGGCCGGCGACGAGGACCAGCGCCGCCAGGCCATGGAGCGGGCCCTGGACGACCTCGACGCCATCCTCGAGACCTTCGCCGGACTGTTGCGTATCGCCGAGGTCGAGGGCGGCGCCCGCCGCGTGGGTTTCCGTCCGCTGGACCTCGCCGCCGCCGCCCGTTCGGTGGTCGACAGCTTCGCGCCCTCCGCCGAGGAGGGCCGTCGCGCTCTGACCTTCCACGGCTCAGGCCCGGCGGTGATCGAAGGCGACGCCGGCCTCCTGACCCAGATGCTGGTCAACTTGGTCGAGAACGGGCTGCGCCATACCCCGCCCGGATCGGCGGTCCGCGTCGGGGTGGAGCGCCAGGACGGCTGCGTGACCCTGGTGGTGACCGACGACGGGCCCGGCGTGCCGCCGGACGAGCGCACCCGCCTGTTCGACCGCTTCTACCGGCTGGAGCGAAGCCGCTCGACGCCGGGCAGCGGCCTGGGACTTTCCCTGGCGGCGGCGGTGGCGCGGGCCCACGGCGCCGAGATCGTGCTCGGCGACGCGGGGCCCGGCCTGGAGGCCAGGATCGACTTCGCCGCCGGGCCGTGAGGTGGAAGGTTGGGTTTTCCCAACGTTCGGCCCACCTGCCGGTTATCTGCCGCGGTCTAGCGTGCCGGCCTCTGGGGAGGAACAGACGATGACGCCCTATCGGACCGCCGTGGCCGCCGCTGGATTGGCCTTCGCGTTCATGTCGATCGGCCCGGCCACCGCCGCGCCGGCCGCGCCGGCCGCGCGCTACAGGGTGGTCGACCGCATCGCCGGCCCCGACGGCGGCTGGGACTACGCCGCGGTCGACGCCAGGAACAACCGTGTCCTGGTCGGCCGGGGCGGCGACGTCATGGCCGTGGACTTGGCCACCCGCGCGGTCACCGCATCCTTCGCCAAGGGCGACGGCATCCACCAGGCCCTGCCGATCAACGGCGGCGACCAGGTGCTCATCACCAACGGCCGCGCCAACACCGTCACCATCGCCGACGGCAAGACTGGCGCGATCCTGGCCACCATCCCCGCCGGCAAGAATCCCGACGCCGCCGCCTTCGACCCGTTTACGGGCCTCGTCCTGGCGATGAACCACACCGGCGGCGACATCACCCTGATCGACCCCAAGGCCCGCAGGTCGGTGGGGACCGTGCAGGTCGGGGGCGAACTGGAAGCCGCGGCCTTCGACGGGGCCGGGCGCGCCTACGTCAACGTCGAGGACAAGGGCGAGATCGCCGTGGTCGACATCAAGGCCGCCAAGGTCGTGGCCCGCTACAAGGTGGACGGCTGCGAGGGCCCGACCGGCATCGCCTACGCCCCGGCCGACAAGCTGCTGATCACCGCCTGCGACGGCGTCGCCCAGGTGGTGAGCGCGGCCACCGGCAAGCTGGTCAAGTCCATCAAGATCGGCGAAGGCGCCGACGGGGTGGCGTTCGACGTCGCCCGCAAGCTCGCCTTCGTGCCTTCCGGCGGAACCGGCACCCTGTCGGTGATCTCGATCGCGGGCGGGACCGCCACCCTGGTCGACACCGTCGCCACCCAGACCCGGGCCCGGACCATCGGCCTGGATCAGCGCACCGGCCGGGTCTACCTGCCGACCGCCAAGTCCGGTCCGGTCCCCGCCGCCGGCGGCCGCCCGCCGATGGTTCCGGGCACGTTCGAACTGCTCGTCGTCGGCAAATGAGGGCTTGGGTCGCCGCAGGAGTCTGCCTGCTGTTGGGCGCCTGCGGCCACTACCAGCGCTACGCGCCGGCGCCGCCGGAGCTGGCGCGCTTTCCGGCCGCCCTCGACGCCCGGCGGCTGGACGACCGGCCCGCCGGAGCGGTGTGGTCGAGCGCCGACCTGCTGGCGGCGGCCCTGGCGCGCAATCCCGTCGTCGCCCAGGCCGCCGCCCGCTACCGCACCGCCCTGGCGGCGGCCCGCACCGCCCGGACGCCGCCGCCGCCGACCCTGACCCTGACGGCGGAATACGCCAACGACGCCACCACCTCGTCGCCCTGGCTGTTCGGCGGGCTCACCGACATCCCCCTCGACATCGGCGGGCGCAAGGCGACGCGCTACGCCGCCGCCGACCTGGCGGTGATCCAGGCCCTGTACGACTACGGCGAGGCCGCATGGGCGGTGCGCACGGCCCTGGCCCGCGCCGAGGTCGAGCTGTCCGTGGCCGACGACGAAATCGCCCTGGCGATGCGGGCCGTGGCCGTGCGCCAGGACCGCTTCGACCGCCTCCAGGCCCGCGTCGCGGCCGGCGAGGACGCGCGGCCGGCTTCGCTGCTGGCCCAGACCGACCTGGCGACGAGCCAGCGGCGCGTGGCCGACGCCGGCGCCCGCCGCGAGGCGGCCCGGGTCGCCCTGGCCAAGGCGCTGGGCATGTCGGTGGCCCAGCTGCCGCCCCTGGCGGTCGCCTCCGTGATCCGCGCCCCGGACGAGACGGCCCTGGCGGCGTGGCGCACCGAGGCGGCCCTGTCGCGCCGGGACGTGCTACGGGCGGTGACCGACTACGACCTGGCCGAGACCGCCCTGCGCCTCGAGATCGCCAAACAGTACCCCGAGGTGCGGATCGGGCCCGGCTACACCTGGGAGCGGGGCCTGACCAAGCTGCCCTTCAACCTGACCCTGGTCCTGCCGCCCCGCGACCTCAACGGGGCCGCCATCGCCCAGGCCGAAGCCAGGCGCACCGAAAGCGGCCGCACCCTGGAGGCCGTCCAGGCCAACGCCCTGGCCGCCGTCGACCAGGCGGTGGCCGCCCTGGCCGCGGCGCGGGCCCAGGCGGCGCGGATCCAGGGCGTGGACCTGGCCATCGCCGCCCGCACCGCCTCGACCACCCGCGCCCTCGTCCAGGGGGGCGAACTCGACCGTCTCGACCAGCTTGCCGCCGAGGCCGCCCAGATCGACGTCGAGCTGGCCATCCTGGACCTTCGCCGCACCACGGCCCTGGCGGGGGTCGACCTGGAGGACGCTCTGAGGCGATCCTTCGACCCGGCCGAGACCGCCCTGCTGCAAGAGACCGTCAAAACCCTGGGAGCTGCCGGATGATCCGCCGAGGTCTTGTTCTCGCCCTTGGTCTGGCGGCGATCGGCCTGCCCGCCGTTGCGGCGGAGGAGAAGGAGCCGCTGAAGCTCGACGCCGCCACCCAGAAGCGCCTGGGGGTGGTCACGGCCCCCCTGGTCGCCGTCCGCCGCACCGCCACCGCCGCCGGCTTCGCCCGGGTGATGGACCCGGCGCCCCTGGCCGTCCTCGACGCCGACATCGCCGCCGCCGCCGCCGCCTACCAGGCCTCCCGCGCCGAGGCCGAGCGCACCCGCGTCCTGCACGCCGCCGACGCCACCGTCTCGGCCAAGGTCGCCGAGGCCGCACAGGCCCAGGCCCGGGCCGACGCCGCCCGGCTGACCGCCCTGCGCCGCCGGGTCGGGCTGGAGTGGGGACCGGCCTTCGCCACCCTGTCCGACGCCGGCCGCGGACGGCTGATCGGCGACCTCTCGGCCGGCCGCACCGCCCTGGTCAGGATCGACATGGCCGGCGGCGTGACCCCCGGCCTGCACACCGCCCAGATCGACCTCGGCGCCGGCGGCCTGGTCACTGCGGTGGTGCTCGGCCCGGCCCGCTCCAGCGACCCGCGCCTGCTGGCCGCGGGGCTGATCGCCCGCGTCGACGGTCCCGACGCCTTGAAGCTGCCGACCGGCCTGTCCGCCCCCGTCGTCCTTTCGGCCGGGCCGGGCGCCGTCGGCGTGATCCTGCCGCGCTCGGCCCTGCTGCGCCTGGGGGGCCGGACCCTGGTCTATGTCCGCAGGGACGCCGGGTCCTTCGAGACCCGCGCGGCCGAGGGCGGCGTGACCGACCCTCAGGGGCTGTTCGTCGCCCGCGGCTTCACCCCCGGCGAACAGGTGGTGGTCCAGGGCGCGTCGGCCCTCAACGCGGCCGCCAACCCGCCGACCGAGGCCGAATAGCCCATGCTCGCACGCATCGTCCGCTGGACGCTGATGCGGCCCCTGATGGTCGCGGCGGCGGCCATCCTTCTCCTCGTCTACGGGGCCTTCGCCCTGACCACGGCCAAGTTCGACGTCTTCCCCGACTTCGTCCCCGCCCAGGCCGAGGTCCAGACCGAGGCGCCGGGCCTGACGGCCGAACAGGTCGAGCAGCTGGTCACCCGGCCGGTGGAGCAGGCGATCAACGGCGCCGCCGGGGTGGCCGCGGTCCGCTCGGAATCTATCCAGGGCCTGTCGGTGGTGACGGTGGTGTTCGCCGAGGGCTCCGATCCCTACCGCGCCCGCCAGGTGGTGTCCGAGGCCCTGACCGAGGCCACCTCCAGCCTGCCGGCGGGGATCGGCAGCCCCAAGGTCGCGCCTCTGACCTCCTCGACCATGGACCTGCTGAAGGTCGGCTTCCTCAGCGACCGGCTGAGCCCCATGGCCCTGCGCGACCTGGTGCAATGGACCGTGCGGCCCCGCATCCTGGCGGCGGCGGGAGTGGCGCGGGCCACCGTCTACGGCGGCCAGGTGCGCCGGATCGAGGTGCGGGTCCGCCCCGCCGACCTGGCCGCCCGCGACCTGTCCCTGACCGACGTGCTGAACGCGGTGCAGAAGGCCACCGGGCTCAGCGGCGGGGGCTACATCGACACCCCGCAGCAGCGCATCCTGGTCGAGCCCCGCGGCCAGGCCCTGACCCCGGACGAGATCGCCGCCGGCCAGATCCCCGGCACGGTCGCCGGCCAGCCACCCTTGCGCATCGGCGACGTGGCCGAGGTCGTCGAGGCCGCCGCCCCCGACACCGGCGAAGCCGTGATCATGGGCAAGCGCGGGGTGCTGATCAGCATCTCCAGCCAGTACGGGGCCAACACCCTGGACGCCACTCGGGCGGTGGAGGCGGCCCTGGCCGAGCTGAGGCCGGCCCTGGAGGCGCAGGGGGTGCGGATCGAGGCCGGGCTGCACCGGCCGGCCAACTTTATCTCGGCGGCCCTGGGCGGCATCGGCGAGGACCTGGTCATCGGCGCGGTGCTGATCGCGCTCGTGCTGTTCCTGTTCATGCGCGACCCGCGCACCGTTCTGGTCTCCTTCGTCTCGATCCCCCTGTCGCTGCTGGCCGCGGTGCTGGTGATCGGGGCCCTGGGCTGGACCATCAACACCATGACTCTGGGCGGCCTGGCTGTGGCCCTGGGGGTGGTGGTCGACGACGCGGTCATCGACGTGGAGAACATCGTGCGCCGCCTGCGCACCCGAGGCGCCGACGATGTCCCGCGCGAGGTGGTGCTGGCCGCTTCCCTGGAGGTGCGCGCGCCGGTGATCTACGCCACCCTGCTGCTGGCCCTGACCCTGGTCCCGGTGCTGCTGCTGCACGGGCTGCAGGGGTCGTTCTTCTCGCCCCTGGCGGCGGCCTTCATCATCGCCACCCTGGTCTCGCTGGCGGTGGCCATCGTCGTCACCCCGCCCTTGACCCTGCTGCTGCTGGGCAACGCGCGGCTGCCGGACGAGCCGCGCGTCATCACCCGGACCAAGGACTGGCACGGCGGTCTGCTGGTCCGGATCTGCCGCTACCCGATCGTGGCCGTGGCCGGCGCCGTGGCGGCCCTGTCGGTCACCGTCGGCGGGCTGATGCTGTTCAACTCCGAGCTGCTGCCGGCCTTCCGCGAGAGCCATTTCGTCCTGGGCGTCTCCGGGCCGCCGGGGACCTCGCTGGCGGTGATGCGCCGTTACGGGGAGGGGATCACCGAGGGGCTGCTGGCCATCGACGGGGTGCAGACCGCCGAGCAGCAGATCGGCCGGGCCCAGGGCGGCGAGGACACCTGGGGGCCCGAGAAGAGCGAGTTCCACGTCGAGCTGAAGCCCAAGCTGTCGGCCAAGAAGCAGGACGAGATCCAGGCCGCCATCCACGAGGTGCTGGACAGCTATCCCGGCCTGCAGACCGAGGTGCTGACCTTCCTAGGCGACCGCATCGGCGAGTCCCTGTCGGGCGAAACCGCCGCCCTGGTCATCGGCGTCTATGGCGGCGACCTCGACACCCTGGACCGCACCGCCCGCCAGATCGCCGGCGTGCTCGAAGGGGTCCCCGGCGCCGTCGACGTCGCGGTCCAGACCCCGCCCGAAACCCCTGTGGTCCGGGTCGACCTCGATTTCGCCAAGCTGGCCCACTACGGCCTGTCGTCGGCTGAGGTGCTCGACGCGGTGCGCACCGTCTATCAGGGCTCGGCTGCGGCCCAGGTGTTCGCCGACAACCGCGCCATCGACATCGCCGTGACCACCGCGCCGGAGCTGCGGCAGGACCCGGAAGCGGTGGGCCAGCTGCTGCTGCGCTCAGGGACCGGCGTGGCGGCGCCCCTGTCCTCGGTCGCCCACGTCTACCTGACCGACGGCCGCACCAGCATCGCCCACGAGGGCGGGCGACCCCGCCAGGTGGTCACCGCCAACCCCAAGCCCCGCGACGTACAGCGGGTCACCGCCGCGGCCCGGAAGGCCATCGCCCGAAAGGTGGTGCTGCCGGCCGGGGTCTACCTCGACTACACCGGCGCCGCCGCCGGCGCCGAACAGGCCCAGCGCGAGCTGATGTTCAACGTCGCCATCGCCGCCCTGGGCGTGGTGGCCCTGCTGCTGGTCGCCTTCGGCAGCGGTCCGGCCGCGGCGGTGGTCCTGGGCTCGGCGCCCTTCGCCCTCGCCGGGGGCGTCATCGCCGTGGCCCTGACCGGGGCCAGCCTGTCGCTGGGCTCCCTGGTCGGCTTCGTCACCCTGTTCGGCATCGCCGCCCGCAACGCCATCCTGCTGATCTCCCACGCCGAGCACCTAGTGCGCGACGAGGGTCACGACTGGTCGCTGGCCACCGTGATCCTGGCCACCCGCGAACGGGTCACGCCGATCCTGATGACGGCGGTGGTCACGGCGCTCGGCCTCCTGCCCCTGGCGCTGGCCACCGGCCAGGCCGGCCGGGAGATCCAGGGGCCCATGGCGATCGTCATCCTGGGGGGGCTGACGACCTCGACCATCATGAGCCTGCTGCTCGCCCCGGCCCTGGTCTGGCGCTACCTGCGGCCGCGGCCGACCGCGGTGGTGGTTTCGCCCTTCACCTGAGCGAAGCGAACCCGGGGCCCTAGGTCGCGCCTCCGGGGCCGCCGCAAGGCGATACGCCGCCGCCCCAGCTGAGGCGGTAGCGGACCAGATAACCGTCGTGGTCGGACAGCTTGGGCTCTACGGCGCCGTCGAACATCCGCTCGGTCTCGGTCGGGCAGACCGCCACGCCGCCGGCGCCGCCGAAGGCCTGCAGGTCCTGGCTGTCGAGCCAAGGCGTCGAATCCGCCGGGAACGGGCGGACCCGGCACGACGCCGCACCGACGCAATACTGGCTGACCGTCGAATAGGACTCGGGGTCGCGGACGAGCAGGGAATAGCGGTCGGGGGCGCCTTTGACGTTGAAATCGCCGCCGACGAGCAAGGGCGACGCGGCCGTCCGCCGGCTGTCGATGAACCGGCGCAACTGCGCGACCTGGGTGGCGTAGGCTTGGATCGACCACGACACCGGCACCCGGGCGGCGTGCCTGGAGTTCAGGTGGGTGTTGACGACGTCGATCGGTTCCGGGAGTCCGGGAATGGCGATCTGCGCCAGCATCACCCCCTTGTTGGCCAGACAGTCCCAGCCCGCGCAGAACTTGTAGGCCTGGGTCTCCACGTGGACGATCGGATAGTTGCTCAGGATGTAGAGGCCGGCGCCGGTGAACTTGCCCCACCCCTCGCCGACTTCGGGGTGATGCACCGAACCCTTCGGCATCGCCCCCTTTAGGGCCGGGTCGCGCACCCGGTCGCTCCGCCCGGGACCCTGCGCCCAGTAGGCGTAGCCGCTGGTCCTGATCAGCCGCGCAACGCTGCCCGTGAAGCCCTCCTGGATCAGGACGATGTCGGGTTCGCGGTGGTCGCGCCGCATCTCCGACAGTTCGTCGCCGATCTCCCGCAAGGCCGTGGGTCGGCCCGAGGACAGCGGCCAGGGCAGGCCGTGCACGTTGTAGGTGAGCACGCTGATCTCGCCGCCGCCGGGCAGGGGAGGCGAAGCCGTCCCGGCCAGGGCCGGCGTGGCGATCATGGCCGCGGCCGCGGCCGTCGCGAGACGGAGGCGGAGAGGGCGATGCGCCTGGTCGTGCAGGAAGCGGACGAAGCTCATGGGCGGCCTGCCGTACGGAAGAGGGGTTCCGGTTTGGACCTGGAAGACGCCGCCGGCGGGCGAACGCCTCATCGGCTGTTCCGGGCGGACGCGTAGGGCGGAGCCCGCTTGACGATGCGGTCGAGATGGCCAAAAATACAAACAATTAACCTATAGCGCCTGCTGGCCCTGAGGGCTTTCAGGTCAACCGGATCCCAGGGAGGGAACGGGAGCGCCGGTCGGGAGGATTTCGGAGCCATGCGGCGCCGCTGTCGCGTCCGCGCGGCCGCCCGCGATTTCTACGGCCATTTTCAGGAAGGTCTGTCCATGAAGCCAGCCGTCATAGCCATCATCGCCGCGTCGGCGCTCTCCGGGTGGTCGCTCGCGCCGACGGCGGCCGCCGCCGCGGCCGCGGCCGTGGACCCGCGTCCCTACAACGCCCACGACCTCACGGGCGTGTGGACGCACGCCACCCGCCCCAACTTCGGCCCCTTTCCCTTCACCCCGGAATACGCCGCGATCCAGAAGGCCGAGCAGGACGCCGCAGCGGCCGGCAGGCCCAACAACCGCGGCCAGAATCCCTGCGTCCCGGCCCCGCTCATCTTCATGATGACGCTGCCCACCGGTCCGCTGGAGGTCTCCGCCATCGGCGACGACCGACTGGTGATCTCCAAGTCGAACGGGTCGATCTACCGCGTCTACCTCAAGCGGCCACACCCCGCGCCGGACGACGTGGAACCCCTGTTGTACGGCGACTCCGTCGGCCGCTGGGACGGCGACACCCTGGTGATCGACACCGTCGGGCTGGGCGCGTCTTCGGGTGACGCCGGCGGCCCGCACTCCGATGTCCTCCACGTCGTCCAGCGCCTCCGCCGAACCGCCTACAACAAGCTCGAGAACCAGCTGACCATCGACGACGCCAAGGCGCTGACCCGTCCCGTCACCGGATCTCTCATCTACGACCTGACGCCCGAGGTCGAACTCGGCGAATTCTACTGCACGAACGAGAGGATCATCTACGACAAGGACGGGAAGGTCGGGATCGCACCGGCGAAATGAGCCGGCGTCTCCGGTCCGGGCGTCGCATCCTGCCGGCCCCGGCGACGCTTGACTCGTCCCGACGGCGCCGCCAAAAAGAACTATAAGACTAGCCTAAGGGTATCCATGACCAGTGTTCCGACCGTCCCGGCCACGCGCGCTCCCCGGGCGGCGGCGTGAGCGGCCCCCTGTCGCATGTGCGCGTGCTCGACCTCAGCCGGATCATGGCCGGACCCTGGGCGAGCCAGATCCTGGCGGACCTCGGGGCCGACGTCATTAAGGTCGAGCGGCCCGGCGTCGGCGACGACACCCGCGGCTGGGGACCGCCGTTCCTCGCCGACACGCAAGGCCGGCCGACCACAGATTCCGGCTATTTCCTGTCGGTCAACCGCGGCAAGCGGTCGATAACCGTCGACCTGAGCGACCCGGACGGGCGCGCCATCGTCCGCGGCCTGGCGGCCCGCTGCGACATCGTGCTGGAGAACTACAAGTTCGGCGACATGGCCCGCTTCGGCCTGGCCTACGAGGACCTGAAACAGGTCAACCCCAAGCTGATCTTCGCCTCGGTCACCGGCTTCGGCCAGACCGGGCCGCGGCGCGAGCAGGCGGCCTACGACTTCATGATCCAGGCCATGGGCGGGCTGATGAGCGTCACCGGCGAGCGCGACGACGCGCCCGGCGGCGGACCGCAGAAGGTCGGCGTGCCGATCGTCGACCTGATGACCGGCATGTACACCGCCGTGGCCGTCCTGGCGGCGCTGGCCAATCGCGACCAGACGGGGGAGGGCGACTACATCGACCTGGCCATGCTGGACGTGCAGACGGCGTTCCTGGCCAACCAGGCGATGAACTACTTCGTCTCGGGCAAGGCGCCGGTCCGTCGCGGCAACAGCCATCCCAACATCCAGCCCCAGGACGTCTACGTCTGCCGCGACGGCCACCTCGCCGTGGCGGTCGGCAACGACGGCCAGTTCGTCAAGTTCGCCCAGGTGATCGGCCGGCCGGAGCTGGGGGAGGACTCCCGCTTCAAGCGCAACGCCGACCGGGTCCGCAACCTGGCGGCCCTGGTGGAGATCATCAAGGCCGCCCTGATCGAGCACGACCGCGCCTATTGGGCAGAGCGTTTCGACGCCGCCGGGGTGCCCGCCAGCGCCATCAACACCATCCCCGGCCTGTTCGAGGAGCCCCAGGTGGTGGAGCGGGGGATGCTGCGCCAGATCCCCCACCCGACGGCCGGGACCGTGCCCCAGGTGGTCAGCCCCATGCGCTTCCAGAACGCGGCCCTGTCGTTCGACCGCCCGCCGCCGCTCCTGGGCGAGCACACGGCCGAGGTCCTCGCCGAGCTTGGGCTGAGCCCCGGAGAGATCGCCGACCTCTACGACCGCGGGGTGCTCTGAGCATGGCCGCCCTGTCGAAAGACGCCGTGGTCGCGGTCCTCGGGGCCGGCGCCATGGGCGCGGGCATCGCCCTGGTCGCGGCCTCCGCCGGACACCCGGTGCGCCTGTACGACGTGGCTCCCGACGCGGTGGCCCGCGCCTTGGATCGCCTGCGGACGGAGCTTCAGGGACGGGTCGCCCGCGGCCGGCTGGACCCGGCCGAAGCCGAGGCCCGGCTGGCCCGGATCGCCCCCGCCGTGACCGTGGAATCCCTCTCCGACGCCATGCTCGTGGTCGAGGCGGTGATCGAGGACCTCGACGC
Organism: Caulobacteraceae bacterium; assembly: GCA_035493215.1. Taxonomy (GTDB): domain Bacteria; phylum Pseudomonadota; class Alphaproteobacteria; order Caulobacterales; family Caulobacteraceae; genus NCED01. Next base: position 1,466 of record DATJIO010000052.1, on the reverse strand, counting down.
CAAGGCCGACCTGTTGGGGCGGCTTCAGCCCCGGCTGGCGGAGGAGGCCATCGTCACCACCAACACCTCGTCCCTGGGCGTCACCGAGCTGGCCGCCCGCCTGTCCCGCCCCGAGCGGGTGGCGGGGCTGCATTTCTTCAACCCGGCGGCGGTCATGCCCCTGGTGGAGGTGGTCAGCGGCGCGGCGACCGACCCCGCCGTCGCCGACATACTGTTCGACACCGCCGCGGCCTGGGGCAAGGTCCCGGTGCGCTGCCGCTCGACCCCGGGGTTCATCGTCAACCGCATCGCCCGTCCGTTCTACGGCGAAGCCCTGCGGCTGCTGAACGAGGGCGCGGCCGATCCGGCGACGCTGGACGCCATCTTCCGCGATTGCGGGGCTTTCCGGATGGGCCCCTTCGAGCTGATGGACCTGATCGGCCACGACGTGAACTTCGCGGTCACCTGCTCGGTCTACCAGGCCTTCTTCCAGGACCCACGCTACCGGCCTTCGCTGATCCAGAAGGAGCTCGTGGCCGCCGGCCGCCTGGGCCGGAAATCCGGCCGGGGGTTCTACGTCTACGGGGACGACGCGCCGGCGCCGGCTCCCCATGAGGCGGCCGCGGGCTCCCGTCCCGAGCGGATCGAGATCATGGGCGACCTCGGCCCGGCCGCCGCCCTGGGCGCCATGTTGGCCGAAGCGGGGCTGGCCGGCCCGCCGACGGCCGGGGAGGGGGTCATCCACCTCGACGGCCTGGACCTCGTCCTCACCGACGGCCGCACGGCCACCGAACGCCAGGCCGCGTCGGGCCGTCCGACGGCCCTGTTCGACCTGGCCCTGGACTACCGCGCGACCGGGCGCATCGCGCTCGCCTTCGCCGCCGGCGCCACCTCGGCGCAGCGGGCGGCGGCCTGCGGCCTGTTCCAGGCCCTCGGCAAGCACGTGTCACCGATTGAAGACATAGCTGGCATGGCGGTCATGCGGACGGTAGCCTTGCTGGCGAACGAGGCGGCGGACGCGGCGGCGGAGGGGCTGGCCGCCCCCGGGGAGATCGACATGGCGATGGTGAAGGGCGCGAACTATCCCATCGGCCCCCTGGCCTGGGCGGACCGGATCGGCGCGGCCCGGCTGACGGCCGTCGTCGACGCCCTGGCGCGGACGTGCCCGGACGGCCGCTATCGCACCGCCCAGCGCTTGCGCCGGGCGGCCATCACCGGCGAAGGTCTGGGTGACCCGGCCGCTGAGCCGGGCCGCGGCCCTCGATAAGGACATGACATGGCCAAGCCCGACGTCCGTGCGGATCTGACCCGCAGCGCAGTCTCCCGCTACATCCAGTTGGCGACGTTGTTCCGTCGCCGGATCGAGTCGGGGCAGTGGCCTGTGGGGGGGCAGATTCCGACGGTGGACGACCTGGCCGCCGACTGCGGGGTGGCGCGGGCCACCATCCGCCAGGCCCTGGGCACGCTGGAGGCCGAAGGGTTCGTGG
>DATJIO010000051.1:0-28346 GCA_035493215.1 Caulobacteraceae bacterium | reverse complement strand
TTCGAGACGCCGGATTGCATCCGGCTCCTCAGCATGACGAGCGTGGGTGGACTGCACAAAGGTTCGTCATGCTGAGGAGCGCGCTGCAATCGCGCGTCTCGAAGCACGCAGTCAGCCAGCCTCAGCCCGCTTCCGAAACCTCGCCCCGCGCCCGCTCCAGAGCGGCCTGAGCCGCTTCGGCAAGGGTCTTCAGGCCCAGTTCGGTGAACACGTCCAAGGCTTCGGTCAGGGCCACGGCGGCCTCCTTGGGCCGGCTGGCCTCGCCTTCCAGCGCCGCGCGGGCGTCGTAGACACGGGCCAGGGCCAGTTGGGCCACCGCCCAGGTTGCCGGGTCGACCGGCCCGTCCCTTCGAGACAGCTCGGCGCGGAAGGCGGATTCGGCGTGGACGAGCGCTTCGGAGTCGCCTTCGCGCTCGGCGCGCCGGGCGACGCAGGCCGCCCGGTCATAGGCCGCGTGGGCCCGCAGGGCCCGGGCCTGGCTCGGCTCCAGCACCACCAGGGCCTGGTCGAAGGCGGCCAGGGCATGGTCCAGCAAGCCCTCGTCCCCACAAGCCTCGGACAGGGCCTCGAGGGCCAGCGCCAGGGTGTGGCTGAGGCGGGCCCGGTCGAGGGGGCTGTGGTCGAAATCGATGTGCTCGGCGGCGGCGGCCAGGACCCGTACGGCTTCGGCCAGGCAGTTGGCGTCGCCCGTGAGGTCGCCCAGGCCTGCCAGGGCTTCGCCGCGCAGGCCTTCCGACCGCGCCCACGACAGGGGCAGATAGGCCGGGTCCAGACGCTTGGAGAGCTGGGCCAGGTCGTTCTCGGCCTGTATCAGCATGGACTTGTCCTTCAGCCGGGCGCCGAAGCCGATCAGGAAGTCGGCGCGCTCGCAGCGCAGGGCGGCGGCCTCGGCCCGGCCTTTGTCGTTGTCGCGCACCCACTGGTCGAACTGGTGGACCGCCTCGTCCAGGTGGGTGGCGGCCAGGACGCCCTCGTCCAGGTCGCAGGCCTGCAGGGCGTTGGCGGCGTCGAAGGCGGCGCGCTGGGCCAGCCGGCGCACGGAAATCTCGGGGGTCGGGCGGACCTGTTCGGCCGCCGTCAGCCAGGTCTCGGTCGCCGTCAGGGCGGGGCCGTCGGCGAACAGTTCGGCGGTGAGTCGGGCGCTGGCGGCCTGCTCCAGCCTCGCGGCGACCAGAACCCCGCCCTCGGCGCCGCGGCCAGCCTGTTCGGCGGCGGAGGCGGCCTTGCCCAGGGCTTCGGCCTCGCCCGTGCGACGGGCGAGCTCGCGCAGCATCACCGCATAGCTCAGCAAACGGGTGCTGCGTTCGGGCTTGCCGGCTTGGTGGACAGCAAGGCCGGCGGCGGCGGCTTCACGTCTCAACGCGCCCAGCGGCAACAGTTCGAGGGAGGCGGCGTCCGCCCACAAGGCCGGAGCCTTGAGCTCGCGCCCGACCATCCGCCTCAGGTCCCGACCGAAATCCAAGTGGCGCACTCCCCACTGTGCCGCTGCGGGACGTCCCGAGCGCGCTTGTTAGGGAATGAGCAAGGATGTTGCCGGAGCGCGGCGGAGTCGAGTCCCACCGGCTTCCGGGAGGCTGCGCCTGAGGCGGACGAAAGAGGGAGCTACCCCCGCTCCTTGGTCTTGAGGAAGCCGAGCTTGGGGAAACGGTCGGCTACGTAGCCGATCTCCCACGCCGACTTGGCCAGGAACACCGGGCCCTCGTCGATGTCCTGGGCCATGGCGCCGCGGTGCTTGCCGATGAAGTCCTCGATGTCGGCCTTGGCGCCCGACAGCCAGCGGGCCTCGGCGAACGGGGCGGGCTCGAAGATGACCTCCAGCCCGTACTCGTTGGCCAGCCGGTCGGCCATGACCTCGAACTGCAGCTGGCCCACCGCCCCGACGATGAAATCCGCCCCGAGCATGGGCCGGAACAGCTGGGTCACCCCTTCCTCCGCCAGGCCGTCGAGGGCGCGCTTCAGGTGCTTGGCCTTCAGCGGGTCCTTCACCCGCACCCGCTGCAGGATCTCGGGCGCGAAGTTGGGCAGGCCCGCGTAGCGCAGGGTCCCCGTCTCCGACAGGCTGTCGCCGACCCGCAGAACCCCGTGGTTGGGGATGCCGATGACGTCGCCGGCGAAGGCCTCCTCGGCCAGCTCCCGGTCGGCGGCCAGGAACAGGATCGGATTGTGGACCGACAGCTGCCGGCCGGTGTTGGCCACCTTCAGCTTCATGCCGCGGGTGAATTTGCCCGAGCACAGCTTCACGAAAGCGATGCGGTCGCGGTGGTTCGGGTCCATGTTCGCCTGGACCTTGAACACGAAGCCGGTGACCTCGGCCTCGCCGGGCGCCACGTGGGTCGAGGTCCCCCCCCGGGTGGCGGCCACCGCCCGCGGCGGCGGGGCGAAGGCGGCCAGGGTGGCCATCAGCTCGTTGACGCCGAAGTGGCGCAGAGCCGAACCGAAGATCACCGGCGTCATGTGGCCTTCGAGGAAGGATTGCGGGTCGAAGGGCTTGGAGGCCTCCTGCACCAGCATCCCGCCCTCCTCGACCTCTTCCAGCTCGTCGGGCTGCAGCAGCCGGGCGATGGCGTTGGACTTCAGGGCCACCGCCTCCGGAGCGTGCTCGGCGTCGGCGTTGCGCTCGTACGGCAGGAACGTCTTCGCCCGCAGGTCGAGCATACCGCGGAAGCGGTTTCCCGAGCCGGCCGGCCAGTATAGCGGCGCCGGGTCCAGCGCCAGCTTCGAGGCGATCTCGTCCAGCAGGGCGAAGGGGTCCAGGGCCTCGCGGTCCATCTTGTTGATGAAGGTGACGATGGGGATGTCGCGCAGGCGGCAGACCTCGAACAGCTTGAGGGTCTGCGGCTCGATCCCTTTGGCGGCGTCCAGCACCATCACCGCCGCGTCGGCGGCGGTCAGGGTGCGGTAGGTGTCCTCGGAGAAGTCCTCGTGGCCGGGGGTGTCCAACAGGTTGAACACCAGGCCCTCGTGCTCAAAGGTCATGACCGAGGCGGAAACCGAGATGCCCCGCTCGCGCTCGATCTTCATCCAGTCCGACCGCGTGCGCCTCTGCTCGCCGCGCGCACGCACGGCGCCGGCGAGCCGGATCGCGCCCCCGGCCAGCAGCAGGTGCTCGGTGAGCGTGGTCTTGCCCGCATCGGGGTGCGAGATGATGGCGAAGCTGCGCCTGCGGGCGGCTTCGGCGGCGGGGTTTGCGGAGGGGGTCATGGGCGCGCGGGCTTAGCCTGCGAGCGCCCGTCTGTCATCCCGCGCGTGTTTCTTTCCCGCGGGAGCCCGTTACGCCGCCAACCGGCGCCAGACCTCGCGGTCGGCGGTGACGGGGGTCAGGCCGCCGTCGTTCTGGCGGGCGTAGAGGGCGGCCATCACCTCGAAGGAGAGGCCGCAGAAACGGGTGGCGACATCGCTCGGCGCACAGCTTTGGGCCGACGCGACGAACAGGGCGGCGTTGATGTCGGGCTGCTTGGCCGCCAGCAGCAGGGCCAGGCGCCCGGCCTTCTCGGGATCGGTGTGCTGCAGACGCGGATGCTCCGAGAACAGTTCCTGGCCCAGCTGGATCACGAACGACAGCGACAGGCTACGGAATCGCTGCGCCTCCAGCGGCAAGCTCATGGCGCGGGTGTCCAAGGTCAGCACGGCGTCATTCATGAGGAACAGCAAGCGGAACTCCTGGGCGGCGACTTCAGCCACCTTGCCACAGCTCACTTAGGGTCTGGTTGAGGAACGCGGTTAACGTTTCTCCACAGTTTCGGTGAGGAAGTGCCGGCCCTGCAGGTCCTCGATCTCCACCAGCCACAGGTCGGGATCGATCCGCGCGGCGCGGGCGGCGTAGGCGTCGAGCTCGGCCTCGGCGGTCGACCCCACCGGCTCCATCCATATCCGCTCGCCGTCGCGGCCGAAGGCCTCGGCGTAAAGCCGGGCGGTCCCGGCCCGCCGGTCGATCGCCTTGACCAGCACCGCGCCGGCGCGCGGGTCGCCCTTGCGCGCCACGGTGGCGTAGGCGCCCTGCTGTTCGGCCCGGCGGATCAGGGCCGCCACCCAGAGGTCGGAGGAAAGGAGCAGGGGCGGCCTCGCTAACCGAACCGAAAGCGGTAAAGGGCTCTAGTGTCCGCCGCCCGCGCCTGCGGCTCAAGACCGGACCTTTGAACACGATGACCGCCCGCCGCGCGCCGCTCCTTCTCGCACCTCTCGTCGCCCTAGCCGCATGGGCGGCGCCCGCGGCGGCGAACACGCCGTCCGACCTGTTCTACGAGCGCAGCCTGATGAGTGCGGCCGGCGCCCGTTGCCACCTGTTCGACACCGGCGTGGCGGCCGCGCTGCTGGCCTCCAGCCGTCAGGCCAAGGGTGCGGCCCTGCGCGCCGGGGTCGACCCCGACGTGCTCAGCGCGGCCGAGTCCCGCGCCCGCAACCGGGCGGCGGGTGTTCCTTGCGCCTCGCCGGACCTGGCGACCGCGGCCGCGCGGGTGCGCAAGGGCTTCGAGGGCTACAGCCAGATCAAGACCATGACCTTCCCCGGGGATTCGGCGGCCTGGCGCGCCGACCGCGGCGGCGAGAAGCGTTTCCCCAGCGACTGGCGGCTGTCCCAGAGCGCCAAGGCGGCGGCGGGACCGGTGGTGTTCGGAGTGGCCGCCGCGCCGGGCGAAACCGAAGCCCTGACGGCCGTCGCCGGATGGCCCGGCGCCCTGGCGGCGTCCGGGGCCCGGCTGGTGATGCGCGACCGCTCCAAGGCGTCCCGACCCTATCTCGACCCGCGCCGCACGGACCTTCCGAACCGCGCGCCGCCGCGCAGCGTCACCCTCAGCTTCCTGGCCAGCGCCCGCGAGCCGACGGCGCCGTCGCTGCTGCCGACCGGCGCCTACAGCGGCGCCACCTTCCGCTTCTCCCCGGCCGCCGCCGCGGCGATGGAAGAGCTGGACCCGCGCGAGGCGGTGGTGCTGGAATTGGTCTATCCGGCCAGGGGCGGCGGCGAACGGGTCGAGACCATCCCCATCGAGGTGGGCGATTTCGCGGCCGGCCGCGCCTTCCTGTCGGCGCGCCGCTAGCGCGGCAGGTTCAGCGGGATGATCTCGGCGCTGTGGGGCGGGCTGGCCATCGCCGCCCGCGGAGCGTCCTCTTCCGTCGTCGACGGTCCCGCCTGGACGCCATTGCCGACGGCCGGCGGTGCTGCGAAGTCCTCGTCTCGCACCTGCGGCGCTTGGGACGTCCCGGGCTTAGACGCCGGCTCGGGCCGGACCTCCGGCTTGGGCGCCGCGTCGTGGTGCAGCACCGGCAGGCGCACGGTCACCGCCGCGCCCTCGCCGAGCTCGCTCTCGATGGTCATTTCGCCGCCGTGCAGACCGGCGAAGGCCTTGACCAGGGACAGGCCCAAGCCGGTCCCCTGGGCCTTGTGCTCGGCGTCGCCGGCCTGTTCGTAGGGCCGGCCCAGCCGCTCCAGATCCTCGCGGGCGATGCCCACGCCGGTGTCGGCCACCATCAGCTCCAGGGCGTCGCCCACCGCCTGGACGGTGACGGTGATCGAACCGCCGCCGGGGGTGAACTTCAGCGCGTTGGAGACCAGGTTCAGGACGATCTGCTTCAACGCCCGGCGGTCGGCGTCGACCATCACCGCCTGCTGCGGCAGCACGCCTCGAAGCTGCACCCCGGCCTCGTCGGCCTGCAGCCGCATCAGCCTGAGCGCCCCGCTGACCGGCTCGCGGGCGTCGAACAGGTCGAGGTCCAGGGTGTAGCGGTCGGCTTCGATCTTCGACATGTCCAGCACGTCGTTGATGAGGTCGGTGAGGTATCGGCCCGACTCGTGGATCAGCTCGGCGTACTCGCCGTACTTGGCGGAGAGGTCGCCGAACATCCGCGACCGCATGATGTCCGAGAAGCCCATGATCGCGTTCAGCGGCGTGCGCAGCTCGTGGCTCATATTGGCCAGAAAGCGCGACCGGGCGTTGGCCAGGGCCAGGGCGTTCTCACGGCCGGTGTCAGCCTCGATTCGGGCGGCCTGGGCTTGGCCCAGGGCTTCGATGGCTTGGTCGCGGGCCGTCTCGGCAGCCCTGAGTTGCTGGTCCAGAGCCGCGGCGCGCGCCTCGGCCGGGGGCGCGTTCGTCCCGCTGCCGGCGACGTCGGCCGGCACGCTGGCGAGGTGGCGGACCAGGGCGACGATCCCGTCGTCGCCACGGCGCCGCATCGAAAGGATCACCGGCGCGTCCGGGGCGGCGGCCGGCTTGAAGGCGGTCTGGCCCGCGCCCCGGTCCAGGGTCTCGAAGATGGCGGCGCGAATGGCGTCGCGGTCGTCTTCCGCCGCCGCCGCCCTCAGGCCTTCGCGCAGGCGGTGAATCTCCAGTCCGGGCAGGGCGGCGCCGAACATAGCTTCGACCCGGCCCTCACGGTCCAGAGCCAGGGCCAAGTGCGGCAGATCCGACATCACCCCGCTCATCCAGGCCTGGTCCTCCTCGGCCAGGGCCTGCTGCTCCCGGCCCCGGCGGGCCACGAGGCCCAGCGCGCCCGCGGCCGCCCCGCCCAGGGTCAGGAGGCCCGCCGCGGCCAGGCCGACGCCGAACGGGCCGGACGGCGCCGGTAGGGCCATGCCCGACATCTGCACCAGGACCGTCGTCGCCAGGGCGGCTGCCGCCAGCACCGCGCCTTCGGCCGGCATACCGATGAGAGCGCCCGCCAGGAGCGGGGTGACGCACCAGGCCGCCAAAGGGCCCGTGGCGCCGCCGGCGATGGCCGCCGCGGCGACGGCGGCCAGGGCCCAGGCCACCAGGAGCACCGGCCGCGCCTGGCCCGTCGGCCGCCAGAAATAGCCCAGCAGCCCCGGCGCGGCCCCGAGCGCGAGCGCACCGAGGGTCGGCGAAGACACGTTTCCCAGGCAAGCCAACAGGCCCGCGCCGGCGGCCAGCGCCCCCACGGCCCAGCCGAGGTGCCACAGAGGGGCGACCGGGGGTAAGGGCCGGTTCGCCGGGAATGGCGACGCGGGCGGAACGGAAGCGGCCTGGTCGTTCACCGGTGGGAGCTCGACACTTTCCAAGGAGGAGATTCTTCGGCCCCGACCTTAGCGGGCTGTCCCGCCTTCCGCGAGCGGACACAATCCCCGCGCGATTCCCGGTAACCACACACGCCGGCGCAAACCGAATCGTAAGCTCGTTCGGCGATGATGGGGTCCCGATAGTTGCATGGTCCGCAAAACGCGATGGGCGCCCCCCAAGCCTCCCAAGGCCCTCCCTCCCGGACCGGACCGCCCCAGCACCGGTGCGGCGAGGGACCTTCGGCTGCGGCCGTCCGCAAACAGGAGCAGGAGGAGCGCAAGCGTTCGTTCCTGCGCATGGTCAGCCACGAGCTGCGCACGCCGCTGAATTCCATCATCGGCTTCTCCGAGATCATCGCCTGCGAGCTGTACGGCAAGATCAACGAGCCCAAGTACCGCGAGCACGCCGAGATCGTGCGCGACAGCGGCCTCAAGCTGCTGAAGCTGGTCAACCAGATCATGGAGATCGCCCGCCTGGAGTCGGGCGCCGCGGATATGGACATCCGTCCAGAGCCTCTGCGGCCGGCGGTGGACGAGGCCATAGCCGGCTTCGCCGCCGACGTCGCGGGCCGCAAGCTGCGCTTCAGCGTCGAAGCCGACCCGCACCTGCCGCCGGTGATGGCCGATTCGCGGGCGCTCAGGACCATTCTCACGAACCTGCTGCAGAACGCCGTCACCTTCTCGCCCGAAGGCGGGGAGATTAGCGTGCGGCTGGTCCCGCACGAGGCGTCGGTGTGGATCGAGATCAAGGACGAGGGCGACGGCTGCGCTCCCGAACAGCTGGCCCGGCTCATGCGCCCGTTCGAACAGGGCGAAGCGCCGTTGACCCGCCGGTCGGAGGGCGCGGGGCTGGGCCTGCCGATCGTCCGGCTGTTGTGCCAGGCGATGGAAGGGGCGTTGCGGCTGCAATGCTCCCCCGGCCAGGGCCTGCTGGCGCGGGTCCGCCTGCCCGCCGGCCGGCCGGTGAACGGCCAAGGGGCCGGCCACGCCGCTTGATCCTGCGTAGGTCTAGGTCCTAGACCCCGGACCCATCGCCGCGTACGGATCGTCCCATGTTCAGCATCGACACCGAACTCGAAGAGCTCGAGGCCGAGTTCGAGCTCCTGGGCGACTGGGAGGAGCGCTACCGCCACGTCATCGACCTGGGCCGCGCCTTGGCGCCCCTGACCGACCAGGAGCGCTCCGACGCCAACAAGGTGCGCGGCTGCGCCAGCCAGGTGTGGCTGGTCACCGAACGCGCGGCTGACGGACGGCTGACGTTCCGCGGCGATTCGGACGCCCATATCGTGCGCGGCCTGATCGCCATCCTGCTGCGGCTCTATTCCGGCCGCACCCCCGGCGAGATCACCGCCTTCGACGCCAAGGCGGGGTTTTCGGCCCTCGGCCTGTCGAACGCCCTGTCCACCCAACGCTCGAACGGTCTGTTCTCCATGGTCGAGCGTATCCGCCGCGACGCCGCCGTTGTCTGACGCCCTCTTTTCAGGTGCGCGCTTGCCCCGTCCGGCGCACGCCTCTAAACGGTCCGCTTAACCCGAAGCTCGAATACGCCGGGCGCGCGATCGCGTGCAGCCCCTATGCGCGGACGCCCATGCCCAAACGCACAGACATCTCCTCGATCCTCATCATCGGCGCCGGCCCGATCGTCATCGGCCAGGCGTGCGAGTTCGACTATTCCGGGGTCCAGGCCTGCAAGGCCCTGCGGGCCGAGGGGTACCGGATCATCCTGGTCAACTCCAACCCGGCCACGATCATGACCGATCCGGAGCTGGCCGACGCCACCTACATCGAGCCCATTACGCCGGAGATGGTCGAGAAGATCATCGCCAAGGAGCGTCCCGACGCACTCCTGCCCACCATGGGAGGCCAGACAGCGCTGAACACCGCCCTGGCCCTGGAGAAGTCCGGGGTGCTGGCCGCCTACGGGGTCGAAATGATCGGCGCCAAGGCCGACGTGATCGAAAAGGCCGAGGACCGGCAGAAATTCCGCGACGCCATGGACCACCTGGGGCTCGAGAGCCCCAAGAGCCACGCCGCCCACTCCATGGAAGAAGCGTTGGAAGGCCTGGACTTCGTCGGCCTGCCGGCGATCGTGCGGCCGTCCTTCACCCTGGCCGGCACCGGCGGCGGCATCGCCTACAACATCGAGGAGTTCCGCGAGATCGTCGAGCGCGGCCTCGACATGTCGCCCACCACCGAGGTGCTGATCGAAGAGAGCGTGCTCGGCTGGAAGGAGTACGAGATGGAGGTCGTCCGCGACACCGCGGACAACTGCATCATCATCTGCTCGATCGAGAACATCGATCCGATGGGGGTCCACACCGGCGATTCGATCACCGTCGCCCCGGCCCTGACCCTGACCGACAAGGAATACCAGTGGATGCGGTCGGCCTCGATCGCGGTGCTGCGCGAGATCGGGGTCGAGACCGGCGGCTCCAACGTCCAGTTCGCGGTCAATCCCCGGGACGGCCGCATGGTGGTGATCGAGATGAACCCGCGGGTGTCGCGGTCCTCGGCGCTCGCCTCCAAGGCCACGGGCTTCCCCATCGCCAAGGTCGCCGCCCGCCTGGCCGTCGGCTACACCCTCGACGAGCTGATGAACGACATCACCGGGGCCACCCCGGCCTCGTTCGAGCCGACCATCGACTATGTGGTCACCAAGATCCCCCGGTTCGCCTTCGAGAAGTACCCGGGCGCCGAGCCATACCTGACCACTTCGATGAAGTCGGTGGGGGAGGTCATGGCCATCGGCCGGACCTTCGCCGAGTCCTGCCAGAAAGCCCTGCGCGGGCTCGAGACCGGCCTGACCGGCTTCGACGAGATCGCCATCGCCGGCGCAGACGCCGAGGATCTCTCCAGCGTCCGGGCCGCCATCGTCCGGGCGCTCGGCACGCCGACCCCGGACCGGCTGCGCGTGATCGCCCAGGCCTTCCGCCACGGCCTGTCGGTGGAGGAGGTGGGCGACGCCTGTTCCTACGAGCCCTGGTTCCTGCGCCAGATCGAGGACCTGGTCCGCACCGAGGCCGCCGTCCGCGAAGGCGGCCTGCCCATCGAGGCCACGGCGTTCCGCAAGCTGAAGGCCCAGGGTTTTTCCGACGCCCGACTGGCCAAGCTCACCGGCCGCAGGGAGGCCGACGTCCGCGCCGCCCGCCAAGCGCTGAGCGTCCGCCCCGTGTTCAAGCGGGTCGACACCTGCGCCGCCGAGTTCGCCGCCAAGACCCCCTACATGTATTCGACCTACGAGACCGGGGCCCTGGGCCAGGTCCCCGAATGCGAGAGCCAGCCCACCGCTCGCCGCAAGGCGATCATCCTCGGCGGCGGTCCCAACCGCATCGGCCAGGGCATCGAGTTCGACTACTGCTGCTGCCACGCCGCCTTCGCCCTCGACGAGATCGGCGTCGAGTCGATCATGGTCAACTGCAACCCGGAGACCGTCTCCACCGACTACGACACCTCCGACCGGCTCTATTTCGAACCGCTGACCGCCGAGGATGTGCTGGAGCTGATCGCGGTGGAGCAGTCCAACGGCACGCTCTTGGGCGTCATCGTCCAGTTCGGCGGCCAGACGCCCCTGAAGCTGGCCCAGGCGCTGGAAGACGCCGGCATCCCGATCCTGGGCACCAGCCCGGACGCCATCGACCTGGCCGAGGACCGCGAGCGGTTCCAGAAGCTGCTGCACGAGATCGGCCTGATGCAGCCGGTCAACGCCATCGCCCGCTCCTCGGAAGAGGCCTTCGCCGGCGCCCACAAGGTCGGCTACCCCATCGTCATCCGGCCCTCCTACGTGCTGGGCGGCCGGGCCATGGAGATCGTCCGCGACGACGAGCAGCTCTCCCGCTACGTCCGCGAGGCGGTGCACGTGTCCGGCGACAGCCCGGTCCTGATCGACCAGTACCTCAGCCGCGCCACCGAGGTGGACGTCGACGCCATCTGCGACGGCGCGGCCGTGTTCGTGGCCGGGGTGATGGAGCACATCGAGGAGGCCGGCGTGCACTCCGGCGACAGCGCCTGTTCGCTGCCTCCCTTCTCCCTGCGCCCGGAGACCATCGCCGAGATGAAGCGCCAGACCGAGCTGATGGCCCGGGCGCTGAAGGTCCGCGGCCTGATGAACGTCCAGTTCGCCATCGAGGAGCCGCACTCGGCCGAGCCGCGGATCTATGTGCTGGAGGTCAATCCCCGCGCCAGCCGCACCGTGCCTTTCGTGGCCAAGGCCATCGGCGTCGCCGTGGCCTCCATCGCCGCCAAGGTGATGGCCGGCGCCAAGCTGGCCGACTTCGACCTGCGGCCGATGTCCACCGACCACATCGCGGTCAAGGAGGCGGTGTTCCCCTTCGCCCGCTTCCCCGGGGTCGACACCATCCTGGGGCCCGAGATGCGGTCGACCGGCGAGGTCATGGGCCTGGACTGGCGCCGCGAGGGCGAACCGATGTCGGCGGCCTTCGCGCGGGCCTTCGCCAAGAGCCAGCTGGCCGGGGGCGTCGTGCTGCCCGAGGCCGGAGCGGTGTTCGTCTCGGTCAAGGATTCCGACAAGTCGTGGGTGGTCGAGCCGGTGCGCCTGCTGATCGGGCTGGGCTTCCGCATCCTGGCCACCGGCGGCACCGCCGGTTTCCTGGAGGGTCAGGGCCTGCCCATCGAACGGGTCAAGAAGGTGCTGGAGGGCCGTCCCAACATCGTCGACGCGATGAAGAACGGCGACGTCCAGCTGGTCTTCAACACCACCGAGGGCCGCCAGAGCCTGGAGGACAGCTTCTCGCTCCGGCGTACCGCCTTGATGATGAAGATCCCCTATTACACCACCACCGCCGGGGCCCTGGCGGCCGCCCAGGCCATCGGCGCCGTCAAGCACGGCTCCCTCGATGTCCGGCCGCTGCAAAGCTACGCCTAGACTCGCTTGCCCGCTCCGGCGCGCCTGGCCACCTCGCTGTCACCCGCAGGATGACTGAGGGGGCCTCTACCCCTTCTTCGGCGCCGGCTTGCGCCTGGCCGGCGCCTTGGGTTTCGGCTCGTCCGTGGACTCCACCTCGGCCACGACCTTCTTGTGGTGCGACCGGCGCGCGTGGAGCACCGCCTCGGCCTGGTCGGCCATCCGACGGGTCTTTTCGGCCGCAGACAGGCAGCGCCGGTGCAGGGCCTCCAGCTCGACGTCGGTCAGCCGCTCGATGCCGATGAAGTCGTTTTCGGCCTGAGAGGTGAGGATCAGCTCGTCCAGCTTGATCTGAATCGCCGCCCCATCGCGGTTCTGGGTGTTCTGGATCAGGAACACCATCAGGAAGGTGACGATGGTGGTGCCTGTGTTGATCACCAGCTGCCATGTGTCGGAGAAATGGAACAGGGGCCCGGTCAGCCCCCATACGGCCACGATCGTGACGCACAGCAGGAAGGCGATCGGGGTCCCCGTCGCATGGGCCGTGGCCCCGGCCATCCGGGCGAACAGCTTGTTGAAATCCATCCCCGAGGGCCTCCTCGCCCCGTCCTGGGCCCGCGCGGCGCCGGACCGCAAGCGCGCCGCAGATGCGGCGCCCTTGCAGTCTAGACCTTCGGCCCTTATCCTCTGCGGCCAGCCGTTTGCGCCCGCGGCTGTGTGCATAGACCTCCTCTTCCGACAGGGCGACCGGCGATCCAATCCGCGATGGAAAAAGTTCCGATGACCGCCGAGGGCTATCGCGCCCTCGACGAAGAGTTGAAGCGTTTGAAGACGACGGAGCGTCCAGCCGTGATCCAAGCGATCTCGGAGGCGCGCAGCCATGGCGATCTGTCGGAAAACGCCGAGTATCACGCCGCCAAGGAGCGCCAGGGCTGGATCGAGGGCCGGATCGCCGAGATCGAGGACCGCATCAGCCGCGCCCAGGTCATCGACGTCTCCAAGCTTTCGGGCAAGCAGGTGAAGTTCGGCGCCACGGTCACCGTGGTGGACGAGGACACCGAGGACGAGGCGCGCTACCAGATCGTTGGCGAGCACGAGGCCGACGTGAAACAGGGCCGCCTGTCCCTGACCTCGCCGCTCGCCCGCGGCATGATCGGCAAGGAAACCGGCGATGTGGTCGAGGTGATCACCCCCGCCGGCGTCAAGGCCTACGAAATCCTCAAGGTCGAGTGGATGTGAGGCCGCCCCTCCCGGAAGACGCGCCGCCCCTGCGCATCTGGGCCGTTTCCGACGGCCGTTCCGGGATCGAGAACCAGATCGTCGGTCTGGCCGAGGCCGTCGCCCGGCTGCGCCCCGCGCAGGTCACGGTCAAGCGGATAGCCTACCGCGGCCAGGTCGGCCGCCTGCCGAGCCTGCTCAACCTGGCGCCGCGGCGGTGGCTGTCGCCCAACGCCGATTCCATCGCGCCGCCCTGGCCGGACCTGTGGCTGGGGGCCGGCCGCGCCTCCCTGCCCCTGTCGATGCGGGCCCGAAAATGGTCGGACGGCGCCACCTTCGTGGTGCAGGTCCAGGACCCCAAGTTACCCACCCGCCTGTTCGACCTGGTGATCCCGCCCAAGCACGACCGGGTGCACGGCGACAATGTGTTCGCCCTGACCGGCGCCCCCAACCGGCTGACCCTCGAGCGGCTCGAGGCCGACTACGACCGCTTCAAGGACCGGCTGGAGCCGCTGCCGCAACCGCGGGCGGCGGTGCTGATCGGCGGGCGCTCGAAGGCCTTCGACCTGACCCCGGCCCGGGCCGCGACGCTGGCGGCCGAACTCGACCTGGCGCTGGAGCAGGAGCGGGCTTCGGTGCTGATGACCTTCTCGCGCCGCACGCCCGAAAAGGCCAAGGCGGTCCTGACCGAGCGACTCGGGCGCCATCCCGGGCTGATCTGGGACGGGACCGGGGAGAACCCCTATTTCGCTTTCCTGGCGGCGGCCGACTTCGTCGCCGTCACCGAGGACTCAGTCAACATGGCCGCCGAAGCCGCCGCGACCGGCAAGCCGGTGTTCGTCCTGAAGATGGACGGCCAGTCGCTGCGGATGCGCCGTTTCCATGAGGACCTCGAGGCCCGCGGCGTCGCCCGGCCCTTCGGGGGCGCCTTTTACCGCTGGAGCTACGAGCCCCTGCGCGAGACCGACCGCGCCGCGGCGGAGATCGTCCGCCTCATGGACGCCCGCCCCTGAGTGGGGAAGGCCGTAATTACAATTTTTACGTGTATGGCGGAACTGTGTCCTTTATAAACGGATTATGCGCCTAGGGGAAAGCCCGGGGGGAATGCGATGAAGGACAACTTTCGCGGGAGTGTAGGCACTCTCGTCGTCCTGATCGACGGCCTGATGCTGGCCACCATCATCATCGGCCTGTTCTGGTACGCCGGGCGCAACACCATCGAGGTGAGCGCGCCCCAGCACGCTTTCAGGAGCACGACGGTGGACAGCCGACGCTAGCGGCGCCGCCTCTAGGCCACTCGTTCGATCAGCGCCTTGGCCGCGGCCGGGGCCCGGACCTTGGCCCCGCTGATCATATAGACGAAGACGTCGCGCGCACCGGCCGCGGGTACGGGCGGGGCGACGTAGGGCAGGGCTTCGGGGGTCTCGCCCGCGGCCCAGGCCTTGGCCACCGCGGCCCAGCGGTCGAGCTCGGCCGGGGCGTATCCGGTCTCCTCCTTCTCGCGGGTCTGCTGCAGGCGGGCGTACACGAAGTCGGCGGTCGGGTCGGGGATGGCCGGAAAGCTGTCCGAATCGGCGAACACCACCGCCACCCCGTGCCGGCGCAGCAGGGCGACGAAGGCGGGGTCGCGGAAGCTGTCGTGGCGGACCTCGACGGCGTGGCGCAGCCGCACCCCGTCCTGCCGTTCGGGCAGCAGCTCAAGGAAGGCGGCGAAGTCGGCCTCGTCGAACTTCTTGGTGGGGGCGAACTGCCATAGGATCGGCCCCAGCTTGTCGCCCAGCCCCGTCAGGCCGCTGCCGAGGAACTTCCCCACCGACTCCCCGGCCTCGGCCAGGACCCGGCGGTTGGTGGTGTAGCGCAGCGCCTTGACCGCGAAGACGAAGCCGTCGGGGGTCTCGGCCTTCCACTTGGCGAAGGTCGAGGGCGACTGGGTGCGGTAGTAGGTGCCGTTGATTTCGATGGTGGTGAGCTGGGTGCTGGCGTAGGCCAGTTCCCTGGCCTGCGCCAGGCCCTCGGGGAAGAACACCCCGCGCCAAGGCTCGTAGGTCCAGCCGCCGACGCCGACGCGTATGCGCCCCGGTACGCTCCGCGGCATGGCTAGTAGGCCAGTTCGTCGAACACCCGCCGCACGTCCCCGCCCCAAGGTCCGTGGTAGAGCTCCAGCAGGCGTTCGGCCGGGGTGACGCCGCTGGCGGCGATCTCCTCAGTCTCGCGCAGGTAGCCGGTCTCGTCCGAGCCGGCGCCGTCGAGGCGGGCGCGGCGGGTCAGCCCCTGCTTGGCGATGGCGACCATGTCCTGGGCCACGGCCTGCAGGGTGCGCCCGGCGATCCGGGCCTTCAGCCCGTGGCGCGCGGCGTCCACCCGCAGCCCCGACCGCTCCTCGGCCGTCCAGGCCTTGCAGAGGTCCCAGGCCGCGTCCAGCGCGGCGGCGTCGTAGAAGATGCCCGTCCATAGGGCCGGCAGGGCGCACAGACGGCTCTGGGGCCCGGCGTCGGCGCCGCGCATCTCCAGATAGGTCTTCAACCTCACCTCGGGGAACAGGGTCGAGAGGTGGTCGATCCAGTCCTTCATCGTCGGGCGCTCGCCCGGCAGGGCCGGCAGCTCGCCGGCCATGAAGGCGCGGAACGACTGGCCCGAGGCGTCGATGTAGCGGCCGTCGCGCTTGACGAAATACATCGGCACGTCCAGCGCGTGGTTGGCGTAGTCACCGAAGCCGAAGCCTTCCTTGAAGGCGAAGTCGAGCATCCCGGTGCGGGCCGGATCGGTGTCCAGCCACACCGCCGCCCGGGCCGAAAGCCAGCCGTTGGGGCGACCCTCGGTGAAGGGGGAATTGGCGAACAGGGCCGTAGCGACCGGTTGCAGGGCCAGGCTCACCCGCAGCTTCTCGACCATGTCGGCTTCGGAGGCGAAGTCGAGGTTGGCCTGCACCGTGCAGGTGCGGAACATCATGTCCAGGCCCTTGCCCCCGACCTTGGGCATGTAGGCGCGCATGATCTTGTAGCGGCCCTTTGGCATGACCGGGACCTGCTCGCGGGTCCAGATCGGCGTGAAGCCCAGGCCCAGGAAGCCTATGCCCAGCTCGTCGGCCACTTCGCGGGTCTCGCGCAAGTGGCGGCTGGTCTCGCCGCAGATGTCGTGGATGGACTCCAGGGGCGCGCCCGAGAGCTCGAACTGGCCGCCCGGCTCCAGGCTGATGTTCTCGCTGTCGCGCGACAGGGCGATCAGGGTCTGGCCCATGTCGCCGTCCTCGTAGACGCCCTGCCAGCCGAACCGCATCATGCCCTTGAGCAGGGCCTCGATGCCGGTGTCGCCGTAATAGGGGACCGGGGCGTGGGAGCCGAGCTGGAAGCCGAACTTCTCGTGCTCGGCGCCCACTCGGAATTGGCTCGGCGGCTTGGCCCCGCTGGCGAGGTAGGCCGCAAGGTCGGCAAGCTCCAGAGGGCGGTCGTCCAGCACGCAATCCCCCAAAAGAGCCTCCTGGAGCGTCGCGACGCCCCCATGCCGCCGCGAAACCCCGCGGCGCCGCCACTTAAGCAGAGCGACCGCCGGGCTCAAGCGGCAATGTCTCAGCCGGGCGCCCAGTCGCCGAGGGTGGACTGCCACAGGCTGAGGGCGGCGACGGCGGCGGTGTCGGCGCGCAGGATGCGCGGACCGAGCGTCACCGGGGTGACGAAGGCCAGGGCCCGTAGCCGCGCCCGCTCCTCGGGGTCGAAGCCACCCTCGGGGCCGATCAACACCGCCCAGCCGCCCAGGCCCAGGCCAGCCTTTTCAAGGGCTTGCACCGCCGGCCTGGCCCGCCCGCCCGCGCCGCCCCAGTCCTGGTCCGGGTCGTCGCCGGCCTCGTCGCAGAACATCAGCCGCCGGCCCGGGTCCCAGTCGGCCAGCAGCCTTTCGAGCCGTTCGGGGTCGGCGATTTCGGGGACGTCGAGCCGTCCGGTCTGTTCTGCGGCCTCGGTGGCGATGGCCCGGAGCCTGGTCACCTTGGTGTGATCGGCGTTGGTGCGGCGGGTGGTGACCAGGCGTACGCGCCGGCAGCCGAGCTCGGCTGCCTTCTCGACGATGGTCTCCAGCCGGGCCCGCTTGACCAGGGCCACGACCAGCTCCAGGTCGGGCGGCGCGGCCTGGTCGCGGGTGCGGGCCTCCACGGCGAGCCGGCAGCCGCGCTTGGAGACCTGGTCCACCCTGGCCCGCCACTCCCCGTCGCGGCCGTTGAACAGCAACAGGGCGTGGCCGACCGACAGCCGCATGACCGCGGTCAGGTAGCGCGCCTGCTCCGGAGAGGGATCGACCTTGGCGCCGGCGGCCAGGGGGTCCGGGACGGACAGGCGGATCATCATCAGCCCTCGGCGCGCAAGGGCGCAGGCGCCTTCAACCTGGCCAGGATGGCGCCCGGCCGCGGCGGCCGGTCCTTCAACCGCAGCAGCGGCGCTTCGATCAGCTTCCACGACAGGGCCGCCAGCCCCAAAGCGACGGCGAAGGCGAAAAGGGCCTCGACCCCCTCGTTGGTGTTCAGATGCACGCCCGCCTGCGCCGCCAGCCGCCCGACCATCCGGCGCGGCAGCAGGTTGTGGTAGAGGTAGAAGCCGTAGGAGACCTTGCCGAACCAGGCGATCGGCCGCCACTCCAGCACCCGGACCAGCCGGCTGTTCTGGTTCAGATAGATTCCCGCCAGGGCTCCGGTCGACAGCAGGATCGCCACCCAAAGGGGGCCGGCCGCGACCAGGCTGGCCACCACCGGGTCGAAAAACGGCAGCCGGTCGAAGCCGAGGATGAACACCGGCATCAGCGCCAGGCATATGGCGGCCGGCCAGGACGCCCGCCCCGCCTTGGCTTTCGCGGGCAAGCGCAGCCCGACCCAGCCGCCGAAGGCGAGCGCCCCGAAATTGGTCAGGGGATTGACGTAGATCACCATTTCGCTGGCCTGCTCCGAGCGCAGCAGCAGGTCGCAGGTGAGCGCCGACAGCACCACCCCGGCGCAGATCGCCTTGGCCCAGCGGCTTGGCGACAACAGCAGCAAGGGCGCGGCCAGCAGGTAGAACTGCTCCTCGATCGCCAGGCTCCAGAAATGGCCGAAACGGCCCACCCAGCGGTTCTCGACGAAGCCGAAATAGATGTTGGAGAGGTAGGCGTAGTGCCAGGGCGCAGCCTTGGCCGTCCAGTCGTGCACCAGGTGCAGCGCACCCAGCCCGGTGAACAGGACCAGGACCAAGTAATAGGCCGGGAAAATCCGCACGGTGCGGCGCCAGAAGAACCGGCGCAGACCGGCGGCCACGGTCAGCACGCCGGCTTCGACGCGGCGGCGCTCGCCCACCAGGATGCGGACGATCAAGAAGCCGCTGAGGCAGAAGAACAGCCACACCCCGTAGCCGCCGGTCGCCAGGTCGCGCCCGAGGGTCGTGTAGTGCTGTGCGAAGACGTAGACGAGGGCCAACGCCCTCAACCCGTCGAACCCCCTGATGCGATCCGTGTTCACGGGCGCAACATCATGGGGAAGGCTCCGCCACGCAAGACGGGCAGCCCATCAGCCGCAGGAAGGCGGCTAGCGCTTGCGGAAGGGCGTGCGCGGGGGACCCATGCGCGGCGGACCTTCGGTCTTGTGGCGGAAGGTGATCCGGCCCCGCTCGAGGTCGTAGGGCGTCATCTCCACCGTGACCCGGTCGCCGACCAGGGAGCGGATCTTGTTCCGCTTCATGCGTCCGGCCGTGTAGGCCAGCACCATGTGGTCGTTGTCCAGGCGCACGCGGAACCGGCCCTCGGGCAACAGCTCGGTGATAACGCCTTCGAATTCGAGGAAGTCTTCCTTAGACATGCAGCTCCAGGCTGGCGTTAGGCGCTTCTGCGGCGTCCCCGGAGACGCTCTCGATGAGCGCCCCCGGCGACTGGCGTTTTAGGCGCTCTTCAGATTGACGGCGGATTCCTTGCCGGTGCGGCGATCCTTCTCGAGCTCGTAGGCGATCCTCTGGCCTTCGTTCAGGCCATTGAGCTCGGACCGCTCCACGGCAGTGATATGCACGAACACGTCCTTGCCGCCATCTTCGGGTTGAATGAAGCCATAACCCTTAGTGGCGTTGAACCATTTGACAGTACCGACGGCCATTCTCCGCCTCCGTTCAAGTGAGCCGCAGGAAGAGCCCTGTGGCATCGAGATCTGAAGGGGCGGCGTCTTGGTCGTCCGCGCGCAGAGCGAGGCGGAGATAGGAGCGTTGCGCGAACAGAAATCGACGAAAGGCTAGATGGGGGTCTAGCGCGCCGAAGTCCATCGTTTTTTCCCGTTCCGGGGGAGGCTGGCCGCCCGAAAAACCTTAGCCTTGAGGCTGCATCAGCTCGGCGAAGCGGTCGAACAGGTAGAGCGAGTCGGTCGGCCCGGGGCTGGCTTCGGGGTGGTGCTGCACCGAAAACACCGGACGATCCTTGAGCGCGATCCCGGCGTTGGAGCCGTCGAACAGGGAGACGTGGGTCTCCCGCACCGGTTCGGGCAGGCTGTCGCGGTCGACGGTGAAGCCGTGGTTCATCGATACGATCTCGACCTTGCCGGTGGTCAGATCCTTGACCGGGTGGTTGGCCCCGTGGTGGCCCTGGTCCATCTTGGTCGTCCTGGCCCCCAGCGCCAGGGCCAGCATCTGGTGGCCCAGGCAGATGCCGAACAGCGGCGTGCCGCTGTCGACCAGCTTGCGGATCTCCGGCACGGCGTATTCGCCGGTGGCGGCCGGGTCACCGGGGCCGTTGGAGAGCAGGATTCCATCCGGCTGGCGCGCCAGCACCTCCTCGGCGGTGGTCGAGGCCGGCAGCACCGTCGCCCGCGCGCCGATCGAGGTCAGGGCCCGCAGGATGTTGCGCTTGATACCGTAGTCCAGCACCGCCACCTCGAACCGCGGCCCGGGCCGCGGCTGGGCGTAGCCCTCCGGCCAGGACCACAGGCCCTCGTCGAAGTTGAAAGGCTGCAGGCAGGTGGCGTCCTTGGCCAGGTCCAACCCCACCAACCCGGTCCAGGCCCGGGCCTGCGCGACCAGGGCGTCGAGGTCGAACCGGCCGTCCGGCGCATGGGCGATCACCGCGTGGGGCATACCTTTCTCGCGGATCAGCTTGGTCAGGAACCGGGTGTCGATCCCGGCCAGGCCGACCATGCCGCGCCGCTTCATCCACTGGCTGAAATCGCCGGCGGCGCCGTGGTCAGCGCGCCAGTTGGCGGGCGCGGTGGGGACCTCGCGAAAGATCGCGCCCCGCGCCGTGGTCCGCGCGCCCTGGCCGAACTGCTCCACATCCTCCAGGTTCACCCCGACGTTGCCCACGTGGGGGAAGGTGAAGGTGACGATCTGGGCCATGTAGGACGGGTCGGTGAGGATTTCCTGGTAGCCGGTCATGGCGGTGTTGAAGCACACCTCGCCGACCGCCTCGCCCGAGGCCCCGACGCCGATCCCCTGCAGCACCGTGCCGTCGGCGAGCACCAGGACGCCGGTCGCGCCGGGCATGAGCTGGGCGGGCATGAAGCCTCCTTGGGACGGCGGTTGACGGGGAATCGGCGGGTTCGGCCCCCATATAGGCGCAAAGAGCCGAGGGCGCCGGCATCAGGAACAAACGGCCGCGTGTTTAGGCGCCGCAGGAGGTCCGGTCAATCGTTGCGCCGCACACCGGCGATTAACGGCTTGGAGGCCTAATTGGGGGATGGCCGAACCCGCGCTCCAGCATCAGGACCCGTCGCCGCTGCCGCTCGGGCGTGCGCGGCTGTCGCTGTTGAAGCGCCTGGCGGACGTGGTCTGCCTGCCGATCAGCCGGGTCAACGGCTTCGAGCGAGCCATGACCGGCGACCTGTTGGTGGAGATGCTGCGTGAAGCCTCCACCGCCGAGCGGCTGCGGGTGGCCAAGCGCCTGGCCAACCTGACCGACATCCCGAGCCCTCTGCTGCGGCTGTTGCTGCGCGACGATCCGGAGGTCGCCCGTCCCCTCCTGGAAGAGGGCCATGCCCTCACCGACACCGACCTGATCGGCTGCGCCCGCGACGCCAGCCAGGGCCACCGGCGCATGATCGCCGCCCGCCGCCACATCAGCGAGGTGGTCTGCGAAGCGGTGATCGAGGCCCTGGAGGCCCCGGTGGTCGAGGCCCTGCTGTTGAACGAGGGCGCCAAATTCAGCCAGGCGGCGATCGAGACGGTGGTGGCCGCCTCGCGCTTTCACGGGGCCTACATTCCCCTGCTGTTGCGCCGCACCGAGCTGAAGCCCAGCCACGCCTACATCCTGTTCTGGTGGGCCGAGCCGGACGCGCGCCGGCTGATCCTGACCCGTTTCGCCGTCTCGCGCGAAATCCTCCAGGACAGCGCCGGCGACGTCTTCCCCCTCGCCGCCGCCGAAGGCTGGCAGGACCCCCTGGTGCGAAAGGCGCTGCAGTTCATCGAACGGCGCCAACGCAACCGGGCGGCGATCGAAAAGAGCCCGTTCGGCTCGCTCGAGGAGGCGGTCGGCCAAGCCCAGGCCGGCATGACCCGCGAGCTGGCCAGCGAGATCGCCTACCTGTCGGGGCTGAAGCCGATGACCGGGGCGAAGATCATGACCGATCCCTGCGGCGAGCCCCTGGCGATCCTGTGCAAGGCCACCGGCCTGCCCCGGTCGGCGGTGCGCGCCCTGTGGCGCGGGCTGAGGCGGCCCGAGACCGACTCGGAAGGCGCGATGACCCCGGCGCTGGAGCGGACCCTGACCGTCTACGACATGATGGCGGTCGACCGGGCCCAAACGGTGCTGCGCTACTGGAACTGGGCCCTGTCTTCAGGCCTCACCCCAACCCTGGTGCGTGCCATCCGCTCCGGCGACGACGAAGCCCTCGACGAATTCTCGCCGCCGCAGCGGGCCGCCATGCTGGCGCTGGCCGACGACTTCGGAGGCTAGACCGGTCAAAAAAAGGCCAAGACGCTCCGGGCATTACAATCACCGGGATCGTGATTAGCGCGGGAACTTGCCGGCGGTTGTCCTGCAAAGCAAAGGTCTATATGGGACGTTCGGGGACTTCGGGAGCCCTGGGCGAACGGTGAGTCCCTGCGGGGCCTTTTGCGGACACAGCGAAACATGCAAGACCAACCTGAACTCATCGAGATGACGGCGGAAATCGTCGCCTCGTACGTCGCTTCGAACAATGTGGCCGCAGCCGATGTGCCCGGCCTGATCCACAGCGTCCACCGGGCGCTGGCCACTGTCGCCGGCGCCGGCGAACCCGAACCGGCCGCGCCCAAGGAGCCGGCGGTGCCGATCAAGAAGTCGCTCACCCCCGACTATCTGATCTGCCTGGAGGACGGGCGTCGCTTCAAGTCGCTGAAGCGGCACCTGCGCACCAAATACAACCTCAGCCCCGAGGACTATCGGACCAAGTGGGGCCTGGCCAAGGACTACCCCATGGTGGCCCCGAACTACGCCCGCGCCCGCTCGGACCTCGCCAAGCAGATGGGCCTGGGCCAGGGCGGCCGGAAGCCGCGCTGAACCGCCCCCCCGTCCTTCCGGCCGCCCCGCCCGGGCCGCGTTAAGCGCGCCCGCGGGAAAATACGCGGGGTCGGGGACCCAGGTGACCGGCGCACCTTTGGCCCCCTGGTTCCGGATCGGCCTTTCAGGCCGTCCGGGACGACGGTGTTTGAGCCCCCGCCCTACAACCTGGGCGCGACAAATGGACTCCCCGCGCGAGTGAAAATCCGCTTTCCCTGATTCGCTGGTTAAGGCATCGTAAGCATCGCGAATCCAAAGGGTTGGGGGCTACTTCGAAGATGTTGGCGCAAATGGGGACATCCCCCTCCGCCGCTCGCAGTCACGAGGAGCTGTTCAGCTACTGGACCTCTCTGCGCGAAGAGGGCCGCCTGCCCTGCCGCGCCCAGATCGATCCGGACCGTTTCAAGCGCCACCTGCCAACCGTCAGCCTGATCGACGTTCGCCGCAATCCCCGCGACTACCGGCTGCGCCTGGCCGGCACCGGCCTTTACGGCGTCTACGGGGGCGAGATCACCGGCAAGCGGCTGCAGGACGTCTATTCCGAGGAAGCAGCCGACTACTGGCGCGTGGAGCTGGACCGGATCGTCGACGAGGGCCGCCCGGCCGTCGGCTGCCATTCCCTGTCCTGGCGCGGCGCCACCCACCTGTCGATTCTATGGATCCGCCTGCCGCTGGCCAGCGATGGCAAGCGGGTGGACATGATCCTGGGCTACGACCAGCTGCTGGGCGTCGGCTCAGACTACCGCTCCAGCGGCATCCGCGCGGCCTGATCCATCCCCTTCGGCCCTGCGGGCCACCGCCTCAGTCCAGCCGCTCCTCCAGCATGTCGAGGGCGACCTCGATGCAGCGCAGACGCACCCCCGCTCGGTCCGTTTCCTTGAATCTGCGGCGCTGATGCCGGGTCGGCCCGCCCCGCACGGCGCTGGCGAAATGCACCAGGCCCGGCACGGCGTCAGGTCCGCCGGGGCCGGCGTAGCCGGTGACCGACAGGGCGATGTCGGCGCCGGAATGGGCGATCGCCCCTTCCGCCATAGCCCGGGCCACCGCTTCGGAGACTGCGCCGGGGTCCTTCAGCAGGGCCCGCGGCACCCCCAGCAGCTCGTGCTTGGCCGCGTCTGTATAGGTGACGAAACCGCGCTCGAAGGCATGGCCGCAGCCGGTGACGTCGGTGAGCAGCGAAGCCAGGAGGCCGCCGGTGCAGCTCTCCGCCGTGGCCAGCCGCAGGTCGCGGCGGCACACCGCCTGCAGCAGGGCCTCCACCCGGGCGTCGAGGGCATCGGGCAGGGCGGGCGACAGGGTCTCGGGCACGGCCGTGCTGGGCTCCGAAAGGGACTGTGGGCAAACCCTTCCCCGGGCGTCGCGTTCCCTGAAGAGCCATGCTAGGAGCGCGCCGATGAGACCCGCGGGCCGGATCTTCGCGTTGCCGTTGTTGCTCCTGGCGCTTCTGCTCCAGGCTGGCGCCGGGATCGCCGCGACCCGCGCCCAGGCCGACGGCGCCAATCCCTTCGCCGCCATTCCGGTCTGCTCCCCGGACAAGGCCAAGGCCGGCCACGGCGGCCAGACCCCCGGCGCCGAGCACGGCGACCACCATTGCGGCGCCTGCCTCCTCGGCGCCGCCGCGACCCCGCCGCTGCTGGCGGGGACGCAACTCCTGATCCCCGGCGGGCTGAATAGGGTCGCCACGCCGGCCCTCGCCCGCCATGTCCAGCCCAGGGGCCCGCCCGGCCGCGCTCCCAAGGCCCGCGGGCCGCCCGCCTTCGCCTGACGCCAAGCCGTCGCGCCCGGACCCGTCCGGACGCCCGCATTTCGCCGGCCCTGCACTGGGCCGCGTCAGGACTTTGACCTCATGACCTTTTCAGATACTCGCGCCGGCGCGCTCGCGCTCGGCGTCCTGGCCCTGGCGACCGCCGCCCGCGCCGAGACCCTCGTCGCCGACGTCTCCCCGCTCTTGGTCCAGACCGGACGCCGGGGCCCAGCGCCCCCCCAGTCTACAGCCAGCGTCACCGCCGCCGAACTCGCCGTCGGCGTCAACGCGGTGAACGTCGAGGATTCGCTGAAGTACCTGCCCAACCTGTTCCTGCGCAAACGCCACATCGGCGACACCCAGGCGCCGCTGACCACCCGCACCTCGGGCGTCGGCTCGTCCGCCCGCAGCCTTGTCTATGCCGACGGGGTGCTGCTTTCAGCCCTGATCGGCAACAACAATTCCACGGCCTCGCCCAAGTGGGGCCTGATCGCCCCGGAGGAGGTCGAGCGGATCGACGTGCTCTACGGCCCGTTCGCAGCGCAGCACCCGGGCAATTCCATCGGCGCGGTGGTCAACGTCACCACGCGGATGCCGACGAAGTTCGAGGCGACCGTCACGGCCGAGGGCGCCTGGCAGCGCTTCAGCCAATATTCCACCCGCGACAGTTACGGCTCGGGCCGGTTGGCCGCGACCCTGGGCGACCGGCTGGGCGGACTTTCCTTCTGGCTCAGCGCCAACCACCTCGACACCCATAGCCAGCCCCTGGCCTATGTCACCGCGACCCGACCCGCCACCCCATCCGCCGCGGGCGCCCCGGTCACGGGCGCGTATCCCGACCTGAACCGGACGGGCGCGGCCATCGCCGTGATCGGATCGGGCGGGCTGGAGCACCAGGTCCAGGACACGGTGAAGCTGAAGCTCGCCTACGACCTGACCCCGGACCTGCGGGCCGCCTACACCGTCGGCTGGTTCCGCCACCGCGACGATTCCGAGGCCCGGACCTATCTGCGCGACGGTTCGGGCGCTCCCGCCTATGCGGGGACGTTCAATTTCGGCGGCTACGCCTATGCCGTGGCGGCCAGCGCCTTCTCCAACAACGTCTACCGGCTGGAGCAGGACCACTGGATGCAGAGCCTGAACCTCGCCACCCGCACGGGCGGGGTCTGGGACATCTCGGCGACGGCGACCCGCTACGACTACGGCAAGGACATCCAGCGCACCCCGTCCACGGCCCTGCCGGGCGCAGCCGCTGGCGGCGCGGGGACGATCAACGACAGCTCGGGCACGGGCTGGACCACCCTGGACGCCGTCGCCGACTGGCGGCCGGCAGGGATGGAGGGACCGCACCAGGTCAGCTTCGGCGCCCACCAGGATCGGTTCAAGCTCGACAACCCGCGCTACGCCGCCGCCGACTGGATCTCGGGAAGCCCCGGCGCCCTGACGGTCAACGCCCGCGGCCGGACCGAGACCCAGGCCTTGTGGGCCCAGGACGCCTGGGCCGTCGCCGACACCGTGAAGCTGACCCTGGGCGCCCGCTGGGAGCACTGGCGCGCCTTCGACGGCTTCAATTATTCGCTCAGCCCCGCCCTGTCGGTCACCCAGCCCGAGAAGTCCTCCTGGCGGGTCTCGCCCAAGGCGTCCCTGGCCTGGCGGCCGTCGGCCCCCTGGCTGTTCAAGGCTTCTCTGGGCGAGGCCTACCGCTTCCCCACGGTCACCGAGCTCTACCAGACCGTCACCACGGGCGCCGTGCTGAGCGTCCCCAACCCCAATCTGCGCCCCGAGCGAGCCCGGTCCGGGGAACTGTCGGTGCAGCGCGACCTGGGAGCCGGCTCGCTGCGCCTGTCGGCGTTCGGCGAGCAGATCTCCGGGGCCCTGATCTCCCAGGGCGCCCCGCTGCTCCCGGGGTCCACCGCCCTGTTCAACTTCGTCCAGAACGTGGACCGGGTAAGCTCACGCGGGGTCGAGCTGGTGCTGGAGCGCTACCGGATGCTGAAGACTGTCGAGGTCTCGGCCAGCGCCGCCTGGGTCGATTCGAAGATCGACCGCGACGCCGCCTTCCCGGCCGCGGTCGGCAAGCGGACGCCGCAGGTTCCCCGCTGGCGCGCCACCGTCACCGCCACCTGGCGCCCCGGCGACCGCCTGGCCTTGTCGGTGGCCGCCCGCTACAGCGGGCGCGTGTTCGGCACGATCGACAACACCGACACCGTCGGCCACACCTACCAGGGCTTCGACGGCTATTTCGTCGTCGACGCGCGGGCCAGCTACCAGCTCGACCGGCATTGGAACGCGGCGGTCGGTGTCGATAACCTCAACTCAGACAAGTACTTCCTCTTCCACCCCTTCCCGCAGCGGACGGTCGTGGCCGAGCTGAAGTACAGCTACTGAGGGCGCGCCATGACCTCTCGACACGCCATCGCCGCCTTCACGGTCGCCCTCGCCTTCGCCGGCGCCGCCCGCGCTCATGTCGCCATCGTCGAAGCCTCCGGCCTCCCCGGCGGCGCCATGACCGTCACCTTCCGGATCAGCCACGGCTGCAAGACGCTCGCGACCACCGGTCTCCGGGTCGAACTTCCGCCTGGTGTCGTCGCCCAGACGATAGCCAAGCCGGGCTGGAATACGGTCGTCAGTCCCGCCACCGCGAGCGCTCCGGCCACGGTCACCTGGCGGGGCGGACCCTCGCCTGAGCGCACCGCCGACACCTTCCCCCTGGGGCTTCGCCTGCCCTCCGCCGCCGGGCCGCTCTATTTCCCTGCGGACCAAATCTGCGGCGACCAGACCGTCCGGTGGGGGGAGATCCCGCCGAGGGGATCGACGACCGGCGCCCTGTCCCACCCGGCCCCGGTCTTGATCGTCGGAGACGCACCGGCGGCGCCGACCGGGATGGCCGTTCATCACCACGATCCCTGACGGCGCTTGCACGGCGCCGGGGGAGCGGCGACGCTAGGGCCATGGATCTGGCCTTGAGCCCCGACGAGATCGCCGCGGTGCGCACCAGCCTGATCGTGGGCGGTCGGGCGGTCGCCGTCGCCCTGCCCCTGGCGGTGCTCACGGCCCTGGCCCTGGTGCGCGGCCGCTTTCCGGGGCGCGGCGCCCTCAACGCCGCGGCGCACGCGCCCCTGGTGCTGCCGCCGGTGGTGGTCGGCTTCCTGCTGCTGCTGGCCTTCGGCGTCCACGGGCCGGCGGGGAGCCTGCTAGAGCGCGCCTTCGGCGTCCGGCTGGTGTTCACCTCGGCCGGAGCGTCGCTGGCGGCGGGGGTGATGGCCTTCCCGCTGATGGTCCGCGCCGTCGCCCTGTCCCTGGACGCGGTCGACCCCAGGCTGGAGGAGGCCGCGCGCAGCCTGGGGGCCGGAACGCTGGACCGGTTCCTCACCATCACCCTGCCGCTCAGTGCGCCGGGGGTCCTGGCCGCGGCCATCGTCGGCTTCGCCGCCTGCCTGGGCGAGTTCGGGGCGGTGATCACCTTCGCCGCCAATGTGCCCGGCCAGACCCAGACCTTGCCGCTGGCTATCTACACCGCCCTGCAGTCCCCCGGCGGCGACGCCGCGGCCATGCGTCTGGCCGGGCTGTCTTTGGCCATCGCCGTGGTCGCCCTGGTCGCCGCCGAGGCCATAGCGGGCGGAACCCGCCGCTGGATCGGCCGGTGAGCGGAGCCTCGCTCTCGGTCCGGGTGGAGAAGGGGCTGGGCGCCTTTCGGCTCGACGCCGCCTTCGAGGCCGCACCCAGGGGCGTGACCGCGATCTTCGGCGCTTCCGGAGCGGGCAAGAGCACGGTGCTGGCCGCCGTGGCCGGCGCCCTGCGCCCCGACCGCGGCCGCATCGCGCTCGGCGACCAGTTGCTTTTCGACGAGGCGGCCAGGGTCAATCTGCCGATGGAGCGCCGCGCGGTCGGCTGGGTGTTCCAGGACGCCCGGCTGTTCCCCCACCTCAGCGTGGCCGGCAACCTGGGCTATGGGCTGAAACGCGCCCGCGGCCGGCCGTTGCGCGTCGGGCTGGACGAGGTGGCCGCGGTCCTGGGGATCGAGACCCTGATGGACCGGCGTCCGCGCGACCTTT